>JAUXQH010000134.1 GCA_030685065.1 Pseudomonadota bacterium
GCGGCGTGAAGTACTGGCCGCGTTCGCCCTTCCACAGGTCGGAGAAGAAGCGCTCGTAGGCGAGCCCGAACAGGTCGAGCTCGGGAGAGAGCGGCAGGCGCTCGAGGTGCGCGCTGTCCGGCGCGTCGGGCCCCTCGGGCCAGAGCTCGGGCGGGAGCCCCAGGCGGCCCGCGAGGTGCCGGGCCAGCGCGGCGAACGCGCGGCGCCCCCCCAGCCCCGCGGCGCGCAGGCGCTCCTCGGCGGCGCGAAGCTCCCCGGCGAAGCGCTCGGACGGGTCGGCGGACAGGCTCACGTCAGCTCGGGAAGGGAAGGTCGGACACGGTGGCCGGAACGATCCGACCGCCGGCATGCACGCTCACGTCCTTCCCCTGCTCCCACGCCGCCTTCCGGAGGAGCGCCAGCACGCGCACACGCGAGCCCTCTCGCGCGCCGGACAGGACGGTCCCCACCACATCGTCGCCGATCTTGACCTCGGCGCCGATGGGCGGAATCGCGTCCTCGCCCATCTCCAGGCCCCAGATCTTCTTGACCACCTGCCCCATCACGTCGATGCGGTTGATGACCTCCTGCCCGATGTAGCAGCCCTTCTCGAAGCTCGCGTGCGTCGGCACCAGGCGGAGCTCGTGGATCAGGGACTTCTCCGACATGTCCACCGGCCAACGCGGGAGGCCGGCGTCGATGCGGAGCACCTCGCGCGCGTCGAGCCCCACCGGCTTCGCACCCGCGCCGAGCAGCCCGGCCCAGAGCGCGGCCAACGCGTCTCTCGGGGCGATGATGTCGTAGCCTCCCGCTACCGAGCGCGCGTTCGTCGCGACGCGTACGGACGCGACGGGGTCCGAGCCCACCGACACGAGCGCGCCCTCCCCTTCGGGGACCGGCAGCCCGGCCCGCGCCAGCGTGGCGGCGGCCGCGGGCCCCTGAACGGACACCACGCCGAGCTGCTCGGACAGGTCGGTCACCTCGACGTCGTCGAAGATGATGTACTTCGCGTAGCGCGCCTCGAACGCCTCGGGCGTCACGCCCTCGAGCACCGCGAGGAAGGCCTCGGTGTCTACGTGGTAGAGGCGCAGCATCCCCTGGATGCGGGCCTTCTCGTCCACCATCGCGCTCGCGTTGCCGCGGCCCACGGCGAGGTCGCGGATGTTGTTGGTGAACATGCCGTTGCAGAAGCGGCGGGTGTCCGGGCCGACGAGCGAGACCACGCCCTGGTCCGACAGGTCGTACACGCCCGCGGCGGTCCGGACCGCCGCGCACTCGTCCGGCACCGATCCGAACGAGGCCGGCACGAGCCAGCCCGCGGACTCGACGAACGTGGCGCCCGCCATGCCGTGCGCAGCCAGGAGCGGTGACTTCGAGAGACCCATGGTTCAGACCTTCCGGGGAGGCGGCGGCGGCGGCTCGTCCCCGCTTCCGGGAGCGATCGTCGGAGAGGGCAGGAGGAGCCGGGTTCCCGGCGGGATCGGCGGCGGGCGCGGCGCGTCGGGGACGGGCGGCGGGCCGCTGGAGAGGGGGGGCGGCGCGGCGGGCGGAGCCGGCGGGGGGGTGCCGGGGAACGGCGGCGGACTGGTGGAGAACGGCGGCGGGCCCTTCCCGAGGGATGGCGGCGGGCGGGAGGGCGTCGCCTGGCGAACGGTGGCGTCGATCTCGCTGGGCCCGGGCGGCGGAGTGGCGGGGCTCGCGGCGGGCGCCGCGGGGCGGGCGGGGGTGGACGGACGGCCGGGCGCGCTCCGGCTCACCTGCGGGCCCGCGGGCGGCTGGCGGCTGTCCACCCGATCCTCTTCCATCCGGGTCAGGCTCGCCTGGGTCGCGACCCCGCGCACCGGCGCCGGCGCCATGCCCTTGACGTCGGCACCGCGCGCCCGCTTGGGACGGAAAGCGAAGCTGAACCCGATCATCGCCACGAGGAACACCGAGATGCAACAGCAGACGCTGCCCACCAGGGTTAGCACCGTCCCGAATTCGGCCATCGCGTGCTCCAGCCGCACGCCCCTATCCGATCCGTCCCGGACCCGCGCCCTTGCTTCCCGACCTCCCCGATCTCCCCTCGATCTACGCGGCAGGACCGCTCGCGCCGCGCGTCATCGCCGGTGTGGCCGGCCTGCTGCTCCTCCTCGCGGGCCGCCGTCTGTACCGGGCCGCCATCGTGTTGCCGGGGCTCCTGCTCGGCCTGGGGGCGGGCATCGTGGCCGGTGGCCTGCTGGGTGCCGTGCCGATGGTGGTCGCGGGCCTCGCGATCGCGGGCGGCGTGATCGGCGCCCTGCTCGCGGCGTACGCCGAGCGTCTCGCAGTCGTGATCGCGGGGGTGCTCGCCGGGCTCGGCGCCCTGCAGGTGGGCTGGCCGCTCGCCGCTTCCGGCGCCCCGTCGTGGTGGGCCTGGCCGCTCGCCGCCATCGTCGGCGCCGCCGTGTTCCCGTTCGTGTGGCGCGCCGCCCTCGTCCCGCTCACGGCGTGGATCGGCGCCGTGGTCCTGGTCGACGTGGCGGGCCTCCCCCCCAGTCCGCTCGCGGTGGGCGGGCTCGCGTTGTTCGGCGTGATCGTGCAGCTCGCGAGCGGCCGCAAGAGGCAGCCCGAGGAGCGCTGACCCCTACGACCGCGGCAGCACCAGCATCTGCGTCGCGTCCACGAACCCGAGCGAGCGGTACAGCCGCTCCCCCGCGGGGCTCGTGTGCACCACGAACTTCACGCCCCCGCGCCCCTCCACCAGGCGACGCATCAGCTCGCGGCCCACCCCCCGCCGTTGGTGATCCGGGTGCACCGCCACGGTGCTGACGTACGCGATGGACACCCCGTCCGACACCGCCCGCGCGAACCCCACCAGCTCGCCCCCGACCCACGCCGACACCGCCCACCGCGCGCCCTCGACCATCGCGGTCAGGTGCGCCGGGTCACGGCTGCGATTGAACCCGACCGCCGTGAACAGCCGCTCGAGCGCCACCGGGTCGACGGGGGGCCCCTCGCGGTAGGTCACGTCGGTGGGGAGCATGCCGCCTTGTAGCGCGGGGGTCGGGTGGCGAGGGAGGCCTTGCCACGAAGCACGTCGGGCGCCCCCCCGCCCGAGCGCGGGGTCGGGGCGCTCCGGGGTCGGCCCGAGGGCCTCCGTTGGCGCGTCGGCGGCGCGCCGCCGGGCGCCGAACCGCGCGGTCGCTCGCGCGACCGCGCGCCCTCCGCGCCCCTGGCGCGGGGAGCCCCGGCGCGGGGAGCCCTGGCGCGGGGAGCCCCGGCGCGGGGAGCCCCGGCGCGGGGAGCCCTGGCGCGGCCCGCGATCGCGCGACCGGACCGACACGCCGGGGTCGGCGATCGGGTGGGGGCCCGGGTCGGGCCCCTGATCCTGCCCGTGTGGATCTCCGACCTCCAGCCGTTCGGGCCGGATGACCGCGCATCCTCGACGGACGGACGTCCAGGGCGGCCGTTCGGGCCGGATGACGGCGCATCCTCGACGGACGGACGTCGCGAACCACCGGCCGCACCTCCAGCCGTGGCACAAACAAGCATCTTCGAAATCGGCCCGACCGAGGGCGAGGGCTTCGCGCAGAACCTCTCGGCCCACTGGATCCACGCCGAACACGCCCAATACGTCCGCGACGCAGCGCTCCGCGAACGGGCGGCCCCCCTTGCCCTGACCACCTCTGCAATCGGCGGCCCCCCCCCTACGTCCCCGTCTACGCCACCCCACCCGGAGCCGGCCGCGGCAACCGCACCCCCACCCCCCGCGCCGCCGCGCTGTCCTTCATCGGGAGCGCCGTCCGCGCGCTCGACTCGGCGCTCGCGACCGCGTTCGCCACCGCCGCGGGGACCGCCATCACCACCACCTCGGCGATCTCGCGGTGTCCGGCCCCGACAGAGACCGCGAGCGCGTGCAGCGGCGGGCTCCCCTTCGGCCGGAGGATCCCGAGCATGCGGAAGCGCCCCTCGGGCAGCCCGCCCACCTCGTCGACCGCCTCGGAGAGCGCCACGCCCACGCCCATGTGCGCCGCCCCCTCCGCGAGCCGCGCCGCGAGCCGCGGGTCCTGCCCCTCGCCCACCGCCGACGCGATCCAGACGCCCTGCAACGCCCCCTCCGCGTCGAGCTTCACCAGGCTCGCGGCCCAGCCGGGAAGCCCGCGATCGAGGTCCTCGCCGACATAGCGGCGGCCCATCCGGCCCCGTAGCGGCCCGCCGCCCGCGGCGAGCGCCTCTCCCGCGCGGCGCGCGGCGCCGTCGACCGGGGCCGACGCGAGCGCCCCCGCCCCCACCACGTCGGAGTCCGCCCAGACGAACTCGAACACGTCCGCGGCGAGCCCGGTGCTCGCCACGAGCGCGGCCAGCAGCGTCTCGTCGCGGCCCTGCCCGAGCTCGGGGACGTTGCACGCCACCTCCACCGCGCCCGGCCCGGTCACGCTCAGCACGACCCGCGCGCCGCCGCTCCCGTCCACCCGCGCCAGGCCGAGTCCGCGCGCCCCGATGTCGGCGTCCTTCTCCCTCCACCGCGGCTCCAGCGCCGCGAGCACCGCGGCCCCCTCCCCTTCGAGGTTGGCGGCCCGGAGCGCGAACGCGTCGATGCCCGCGCGCGCGGCGAGCTGGTCGAGCGCACGCTCCACCGCGACCGCCACCGCGATGCCGCCGGCTCCCCGGATCGGCCCGGTCGGGCTCGTAGCGGAGCCCACGACCCGCGCGTCGATCGCGTGCGCCGCGGTGCGATAGGGCACCGCGCCGAGCGCCTGCCCGACGATCCGATCCGCGGCGAACGCGTCCGCGCCGCCGTCGAACGCAACCTCGACCTCCAGGACGAGCGTCCCGCCCGCCGCGTCGCACCCGGCGCGCACCACCACCTCGGCGGCCGGACGGCGCCGATGCAGCCGCATCCCGGCCTCGAGCCCCACCGCGACGCGCACCGGCCGCCCCGTGAGCACCGCGAGCCGCGCGGCCACGGGCGCCACCGTCATCGCCTCCTTGCCGCCGTACGAGCCGCCCGACGGGACCAGGCGCACCCGCACGGGGCGCCCCACCCGCTCGGTGAGCGCGCGCGCCTCGGCCGCCGCATCGTGACCCTGGCTGTACACGGTGAGACCGACGATCCCGTCGTCACCGATCACCGGAACCGCCAGCGCCGACTCGGGCTCCAGGTAGACAGGATCGGTCGCCGCGAGCGTGTACCGCTGCTCCGCCGTGTGCGCGGAGGCGGCCAGGCCCGCCGCCACGTCCCCGTCCACCGCGCGGCCGCGCGCGAGGACCTCGATCCTGCCGTCGAGATCGGCCTCCACGTGCACCACGATCGCGGCGGCCGCCGCCTTCGCCGCGACGAGGGTCTCCGCGGCCACGCCCGCGACGATCTCCCCGGCGTGCGCGAGCACGTCCCCCACCGCCCGAAAAACCTCGACCGTGGCGCCCATGGCAAGCGCCGCGTCCACGTCCAGCGTCGTGATGCGGCCACGTGCAACGGGCGCGAGCACGACCGTGCCGTGAAGCATACCGGGGCGCACCAGGTCGTCCACGTAGGGCCGATCGCCCAGCGTGATCGCGTGTCCCTCGGGCCGCGCCACCGCGGGGAGCGGCATCCCCTCCCCCCGACGCACCGCCGCCGCCGCGTCAATCGCCGCGTAGATCGCCGTGTACCCGGTGCACCGGCACGCGTGCTGGTTGAGGGCGCGCGTGATCTGCTCGGGCGACGGCGAGGCCTCCGCCTGGAGCAGCGTCCACGCGGAGAGCACGATCCCCGGCGTGCAGTAGCCGCACTGGGTCGCGCCAGCGCGCACGAACGCCTCCGCGAGCACGGCGCGGTCGGCCTCGGGCATCCCATCGAGCGTGGTGACGGACTTGCCGGCGAGGCTCTTGGTGGGGAGCGTACAGGTGAGCCGCGGCTTCCCCTCGATGAGCACCGTACACGCCCCGCACAGCCCTTGCGGCGAGCACCCGGCCTTGCAGCCGCGCACCCCGAGCTGGTCGCGCAGCACCCCGAGCGCCGGGGCCTTCGGATCGGCGTCCACGGTGACGGCCGCGCCGTCGAGCACAAAGGAGAAACGTTCGGATGCGGGCGCTACGGACATGCCCGCCGCACTATCCAAGAAGCCCGCTCTCTTCCAATCGGCCGCGCCTGGACGGCCAGGGCTACGGGCCGAACCGGTACACGACGCTGCCCGGGGGGACCAGCAGGAGCTCCTCCGCGGCCGCGCGGCGCACCGTGGTCTCGTCCGAGCGGAGCTGCCGCACCTCGCGCTCGATGCGCGCGTTCTCCCCGTGGACACGGTCGAGGTTGCGGTGCGCCCGCTCCAGGTCGATCTGCATCCGGTGCCGACGGACCAGCCCGCTATCGCCCAGGATCGTCGTATGGATCAACGCCAGCACGACCCCGGCCGGGATCAGCGTGAGCAGCAGGCGTCGTGCGAGGAGGTCCATACGCGGGACAACTGGTGGGCTGAGGGTGGGTGGGCTGAGGCTGGGTGGGCTGAGGGGCGGAGCGACTTGCGGCGTCCCCTCACCCGGCCGGAAGGCACGGAAGCGACGCCGGGTTCGTGGGACGCTGCGAGGGGACGCTGCGAGGGGACTGCGAGAGCACCGAGTCGAGCCTGGGGACGATCGGGCGGGGGCCACGGCTCGCGCCCGGGGAGGACACTCGCCTTCGGCGAAGACGTGCGACCGGCCCCGTTCAATTCTATCTTGCAGGGGCCCGGGCGCCAGCGCTTCAGGCACGTATACATGCACTTTTCCGCCGGAGGTACTCTTGACGCGACAACACCCCCCCTTCACGACCGCATCAGCGTCTTTTCGGAGGGTCTTGACGGTCGGAACCGGGGTACTCGTGGCCGCCGTCCTGGGCAGCGCGCTGCTCCCGGGGTGCACCCTCGGGTACGTGCTGTCGTCGGGCTACTACCAGGCCGAGCTGCTCGCGAGCCGCCGCCCGATCGGCAAGGTGCTCGAGGAAGGGGGGCTCGGGGCGGGCCAGGAGCAGCGTCTCCGCATGATCCCGGAGATCAAGGCCTACGGAAAAGGCCTCGGCCTGTCGGCCACCCAGAACTACGACACGCTGGCCGACGGGTGGGACCGCACGATCTGGAACCTCTCCGCCTGCGATCCGCTCTCCTTCACGCCGGCCACGTGGTGGTTTCCCATCGTGGGCCGGGTGCCCTACCTCGGGTACTTCAAGGAGAGCGACGCCCGCACCCGCGAGACGACGCTGCTCGCCGAGGGCTACGACGTGCACGTGCGCACCGCCGGCGCCTATTCGACCCTCGGCTGGTTCCGCGATCCGGTCCTCCCGGGCATGCTGCGGTGGAGCGAAGCGGAGCTCTCCGAGACCGTGTTCCACGAGCTCGCGCACGCCACCCTCTGGGTGCCCGGCAGCGTGGGCTTCAACGAGTCCTTCGCGAACTTCGTCGGGGAGGCCGCCGTCCAGCGCTACCTGGCCGACCGCTACGGCCCCGGGAACGAGGCGCTCGAGTCCCTCCTCCGCAGCGAGCGCGATTGGGCCAGGTTCGAGGCGGTACTTCACCAGTTGTACGAAGATCTGGACACGGTCTACCGCGACACGACGATCACGGTCGAGGAGAAGGGGGCGCGCAAGACCGCGCTCTACGCCTCCCTCGAGTCCCGGGCGCTCACCGCGGGCCTGGAAGACCCCATGCCCTACGTCAACTCGATCCGCCGAACCGGCTGGAACAACGCCCGCTTGATGCAGTTCCAGGTCTACAACACGGACGCCGCTTCGTTCGAGGCCATCCTCGTGCGGAACGGCGGCGACCTCGGGAAGTTCATCGACGAGATCGGCACGATCACGCGCGGCGCCAAGGATCCGTTCGCCGCGCTCTCCCTCGCGGCATCCGAGATCGTACAAAATCCTTGACGGCGTATGGATCCTGGGCGTGGGCACCGCTCGCCCGAGGTTTTGACCGCTACCGAATCGTTGTCTCGAAATCTCACGAAAGCGGCCGCCGGAGCGGCTCAGAGGCGGTCCACACGCGGATGTGACGGGAAGTGACGAGACGCCTCGAGCGTTGGCATGGCGATTGCTTTGTACGTCCAGCAAGAGCCGAACCCCCTCGGCCCCCTACAGGAGGACCCCCCATGTCGTTCGCTTCCCCGTCGCGTCGCTCTGCCGCCCCCATCGGAAACGGCAACATCCTCCTCAACAAGTACCTGAAGATGATGGGTGAGATCCCGCTGCTCACGCGGGATGACGAGGTCGAGGTCGCTCGCCGCATCGACGCCGGCGGCCCCGACGCCGAGATCGCGAAGGCCACGCTGGTGAACGCCAACCTCCGCCTCGTGGTCAGCATCGCGAAGCAGTACACCTACCGGGGCATCCCCCTCTCCGACCTCATCCAGGAGGGCAACATCGGCCTCATGAAGGCCACGGAGAAGTTCGACCACACCCGCGGCTTCAAGTTCTCGACCTACGCCTCCTGGTGGATCCGCCAGAGCATCATCCGCGCGGTCGAGAGCCAGTGTCGGACGATCCGCATCCCCATCTACAAGCTCGAGGTGGTCAACAAGGTCCACCAGATGCAGAAGCACCTCTTCCAGCAGTTCGGCCGCGAGCCGACGCTCGAAGAAGTGGCGGTCCGCCTCGAGATGGACATCGACAAGCTCGAGGGGCTCATGAAGCTCACCCGCGAGCCCATCTCCCTCGACGCCCCCATCAGCGAGGACAGCGAGTCCACCGTCGGCGAGTTCGTCGAGAACCCGAACGCCGAGAAGCCCAGCGATGCTCTGGAAGAAGCCGCCCTCCGCGACGAAATCGAGCAGGTGCTCGCCTCGCTCACCCCCCGTGAAGAGAAGGTCGTGCGCATGCGCTACGGCATCGGCGAGCCCATCGCCTACTCCCTCGAGGAGATCGGCGCGCAGTTCTGCCTGACCCGCGAGCGCATCCGCCAGATCGAGATCAAGGCGATCCGCAAGCTCCGCCACCACCGTCGCCGCGGGCACCTCGAGACGTTCATCGCCTGAAGGGTCATGGGGCGGGGCTCTGCCCCGCAACGCCCCGCCAGGGGGCGGGCCCCCTGGACCCCCGGGCCCCCCTCCGACGAGCCCGCGCCCTACGTCAGCGGCGCCCGGCACCCCGGGCATTCGGTCGCCCACAGCGTGAGCCCCGGCCGGACGCCGAGCGATCCGACGAACGCGCTGCAGCGGGGGCAGCGGTAGGTGTTCTGAAAGGCGCACAGGAACCCAAATCCGGCGAGCCCGCCGAGGAACCAGGCGAGCGGTGGGAGGCCGAGCACCTTCTCCGCATCGGCCTGGACGATGCCGATCGCCGCCATCCCGGCGCCAGCCGCGCCGATCACCGCCGCGCCCTGCATCCGGCGCACGCGCACGCGCCATGCGGCGACCACAGCGGGATCACGAACGGGAGGGCCCGGCATCCTCCCGAGCTAACCGACCGACCGCCGCGCCGGCCTACGTCACCAGAGGTAGACCATCCCCGGGGGCGTCTCGTCCTTGGGGTTCGTGCCGTCCCCTCCCGGATCGGCCGGCAAAAGGCCGTAGCGGACCTTGAGCGACCGCGCGATCTCGGGCGGCGTGGCGTCGGAGGCGAACAGGAAGGGGTACACCACGGTCACGCGGTCGGTCGTGACGCCGGGGAACGAGAGCACGCGCACGGCGTCGAGCACGCAGGCCTCGGCCACGTCGTCCCCCAGGGTGGAGAGGTGCACGCCGGCGTCCTCCACCTTGCCGTCCGCCAGCGCGGTGAAGCGCACCACGACCTCGCCGTAGCGGCGGGGATCGCGGCCCAGGGCGGCCTCGTAGCAGGGGCCCACCAGCGCGGTCGCGAGCGTGCGGCGCAGCAGCTCCTTCGGATCGGCCTTGGCGGCCATGCCGGTCACCTCGACGAGCCCCGCGGTGGGCGCGGGCGGCGGGGCGGCGTCGGCCGGCGGCTTCTTCGGGGCACAGGCCACGAGGGCCAGCACCAGCACGACGGAGCGAGGAGAGGAGAGCGTCAGCGGCGAACCCCAGCGAGCGAGCGGCGCCGTAGCCCGAGGAGGGGGGCGAGCGCCAGCCACACGAGGCTGGTGGGGGCCGAGGCGGTGCCGCAAACCCTGCGCCCAGTCTGGTCCATCCGGGTCAGCTGGCCGGGGAGCGCCGGAGGGCCGGGGCGGTCGGTGTCACCCGGCGGCGTCACGATGCCGGTGTCCTCGACGGGGGGCTCGTCCGTGTCCTCGTCTACCGGCTCGTCCGTGTCCTCCACGGGCTCGTCCGTGTCGTCCCCGCCGCCGTCGTCGGGGAACAGCACGATCGAGCACCAGTCCTGGCTCGAGGAGGTGGTCTTGGTGCATGTGCCCTCGGCGTAGCCGGGGTAGGTCGCGTGCATCGTGTAGGTGCCGAAGGGGATGTCGTCGAAGCGGTAGTACCCGTCGGCCTCGACGGTGGTGCTCCCGCCGGTCTCCGCGATCCACACGTTGGCCCCGGCGAGCCGCGCCCCGTTGTAGATGTCACTGTCGGCGACGACGCCGATGATCTCGCCGCCGGAGGTGCCGGTTTCGCCGTTCACGAGGTCCATGTAGTGGTCCCAATCCCAGCCGGTGCCGGGATCGGTGTGGCAGCTCGCGCCGCCGCCGGAGCCGCCGTCGCACCCGGGGACCTCGACATGGCCGATGATGTGGGTGCGATCGAGCGAGACGCCCTGCCGGCTCGCGATGTCCACCGTGAGCGCCGCGGAGTGCTCGTACATCGCGTCCGTGTACCAGGTGCCGGGGTCGGAGACGTACCCCTCGTGCTCGATGCCGATCGAGCGCGCGTTCGTGTCCCAGTGGCCCGCGTGCCACGCGACATCCGCCTCGCTCACCATCTGGGTGATCTGGCCGTCACTCGAGCGCACGACGTACTGGGCGCTGGCGCTCGCGCTACTGTTGGCAAACCAGGAATAGCACCCGGAGTAGCTGCCCTGGACGGTGTGGATGACCACCATGTCGATGTCACCGGAGCCGCGCGAGTCGTTCGTGTAGTTGGACGAGCTCGCTGCGTAGAATTGGTACGCCAGGGAGGAATCGGTGGCGGTCGGCGGGGGGACGAAGCGCCGGCCGGCCAGGTCGAGGTCCTGCGGCTCGAGCAGCACGGCGCCCCAGCGCGTGTCCTTCACGACGCCCTGGGCCGCGGTCTCGTACACGTAGGAGGCGTATTGCTCCTGCAGCAGCGGCTCCTCGCGGCCGGAGAAGGCGCGCACCGCGTCCCACCAGGCGAGCAGGTCCGCGCGGGGCGGCAGCACGCCCGCGTTGGACAGGCGGCCCTGGTCCGCGAGGATCGCGGCGGCGCCGCGCACCTGGAGCTCCCAGTCCGCGACCATCACGTTCGGATCGACCTCGAGGAGCGCGGCGGCGTGCTCGAGCGAGGGGTCCTGGCTCCCCTCGCGCAGGTCGAACATGCCGTAGCCGCCCCAGGCCGACTGCACGTCGGGGTCGAAGTGGCTCGCCTCCCAGGCGATCGCCATCAGCAACGGCTTGGGGACCCCGTACTCGTCGGCCGCGGCGTCGAAGGCGGCGGTGAGGAGGTTGCGACGAATCGCCGGGGCGCGCAGGTCGACGGGCGTTTCGACGGAGGGGTGGGCGAACGCCAACGAAACGAGGAGGAGCATGGGGACCCGCGGCTGCCGCGACTCTAACACGGCGTTCGCGGCCGGCGCGCCGATCCCTGCCACCTTCTGCCCCGTGCCCCCAGCCCGTCGCGCCTCGCCGGGTTAACAGGGGGGCCGCTCAGGATGGACCCATGCTCCGCACCCTCGACGATCTCCTCCCGCCCACCGACACCTTCGTGCGCCGTCACATCGGCCCCACGGACGCCGAGATCGCCACCATGCTCGGCGAGCTCGGCTACGCCTCGCTGGACGCGCTGATCGAAGCCACCGTCCCCCGCGCCATCCGGGCCTCCTCCGCCCTGTCGCTCGCCCCCGCGCGCGGCGAGCGTGACGTGCTGGCCGATCTCGCGGGCATGGTCGAGAAGAACCGGGTGCTCCGCTCGTTCATCGGCATGGGCTACTCCGACACCATCACTCCCCCCGTGATCCTCCGGAACGTCCTGGAGAACCCGGGCTGGTACACCCAGTACACTCCGTACCAGGCCGAGATCTCGCAGGGTCGCCTCGAGGCGCTCCTCAACTACCAGACCCTCATCAGCGATCTGACCGGCCTGCCCGTCGCGAACGCGTCGCTGCTCGACGAGGGCACGGCCGCCGCCGAGGCGATGGCCATGAGCATGAACGTCTGCACGACCGAGGGCGCCAACGCCTTCTTCGTGGCGGACAACTGCCACCCCCAGACCATCGCCGTGGTGCAGACCCGCGCGAAGCCGCTCGGCATCCAGGTCATCGTGGGCGATCCGGCGGACTTTGACTTCTTGACGCCGATCTTCGGCGCCCTCCTCCAGTACCCCGCGACCGACGGCCGCATCTTCGACGATCGCGCCTTCGTGGCCCGCGTGCGCGCCGCGGGCGGCCTCGTCACCCTCGCGTGTGACCTCCTCGCCCTCACGCTCCTCCGCTCGCCCGGCGAGATCGGGGCGGACATCGCCGTCGGCAACTCCCAGCGCTTCGGCGTCCCGATGGGGTACGGCGGGCCGCACGCCGCGTTCTTCGCCACGCGCGACGAGCACAAGCGCCAGATGCCGGGCCGCCTCATCGGCGTCTCGATCGACGCGAACGGCCGCCCCGCCATGCGCCTCACGCTCCAGACGCGTGAGCAGCACATCCGCCGGGAAAAGGCGACCTCGAACATCTGCACCGCGCAGGTGCTCCTCGCGATCATCGCATCGATGTACGCCGTGTACCACGGCCCCACCGGCCTGAAGCGCATCGCCCAGCGCGTGCACGGCCTCGCGGCGCTCCTCGCCTCGGGCCTCCGCAAGCTCGGCAAGGACGTGGCGCCCGAGCCCTTCTTCGACACCGTCCTGGTGCGCAACGTCGATGCCGCGGCCGTGCTCGCCGCCGCCGAGGCCAAGGGCATCAACCTCCGCCTGCTCGACGCGACCACGGTCACCGTCGCGTTGGACGAGACGGTCACCGTCGACGAGGTGGGCACCCTGCTCGACGTGTTCGCGGGCGGCCGCTCGGGCCTCGACCTCGGCAAGCTCGAGTTCGCTGGCCTCGACGCTTCGCTCACCCGCGCGTCGCCGTGGCTCACGCACCCCACCTTCTCGAAGTACCACTCCGAGACGGAGATGTTGCGCTACATCACGCGGCTCCAGAACCGCGACCTGTCGCTCGCCTTCTCGATGATCCCGCTGGGATCGTGCACGATGAAGCTCAACGCCACCACCGAGATGCTCCCGGTCACGTGGCCCGGCATCGGCAAGCTGCACCCGTTCGTGCCGCCCGCCCAGGCCCAGGGCTACCGCGAGATGTTCAAGCAGCTCGAGGCGCAGCTGGCCAGCATCACGGGGTTTGCCGCCACGTCGCTCCAGCCCAACGCGGGCTCCCAGGGCGAATACACCGGTCTGCTCGTCATCCGGCGCTACCACGAGGAGCGCGGGGACAGCGATCGCACCATCTGCCTCATCCCGTCGAGCGCGCACGGCACCAACCCGGCGTCCGCCGCGATGGCCGGCATGAAGGTGGTGGTCGTCAAGTGTGACACCAACGGCAACATCGACGTTGCCGACCTTCGGGCCCGCGCCACCCAGCACCGTGACAACCTCGCGGCGCTCATGGTCACCTACCCGAGCACCCACGGCGTGTTCGAGGCGGCGATCAAGGACATCACGGCGATTGTCCACGAAAACGGCGGCCAGGTGTACATGGACGGCGCGAACATGAACGCGCTCGTCGGCCTCGTCCGGCCCGCCGAATTGGGCGCGGACGTGTGCCACATCAACCTCCACAAGACCTTCTGCATCCCGCACGGCGGCGGCGGCCCCGGCATGGGCCCCATCTGCGTCGCGGCCCACCTCGCGCCCCTGTTGCCCGGGCATCCGGTCGTCCAGACCGGCGGCGAGCGCGCGATCGGCCCGGTGTCGGCGGCCCCCTGGGGCTCGGCCTCCATCCTCCCGATCTCGTGGGCGTACATCGCGATGATGGGCGGCGAGGGCCTCACGCGCGCCACCCAGGTCGCCATCCTCGCGGCCAACTACGTCGCGCTGCGCCTGGCTCCGCACTTCCCGGTGCTCTACACGGGCCAGAACGGCCGCGTCGCGCACGAGTGCATCGTGGACGTGCGGCAGCTCAAGGCGGGCTCGGGGGTCGAGGTGGTCGACATCGCCAAGCGCCTCATGGACTACGGCTTCCACGCCCCGACCGTGTCGTTCCCGGTCTCGGGCACGATGATGATCGAGCCCACCGAGAGCGAGTCCCTCGAGGAGATCAACCGCTTCATCGACGCGCTCATCGCCATCCGCGGCGAGATCGCCGCGATCGAGCGCGGCGAGCTCGATCGCGCGGACAACCCGCTCAAGAACGCGCCCCACACCGCCGAGTCGGTCATGGCCGACACGTGGACCCGCTCCTACACCCGCACCGTGGCCGCCTTCCCCTCCGCGTGGACCCGGGTGTCCAAGTTCTGGCCGGCGGTGGCCCGCATCAACGACGTGCACGGTGACCGCAACGTCATCTGCACCTGCCCGCCGATCGAGTCCTACTCGGACAAGTAGGGCTCGGGACGCTTGGGGCGGGGGCCCGCAGCTGCTGCTGCCCCCGCCCCGCCCCCGCCCCCGCCCCGCCCCCCGGCCTGGGGCTCGAGCCACGGCGGAACCCAAAACTGAAATAGCCCTCTTCAGGGTTACCTGAAGAGGGCTATTTGTTGTAAGGCGGCCGGCAGTTACCTACTCTCCCACAGCGTTGCCGCTGCAGTACCATCGGCGCAAGAAGGCTTGACTTCCGTGTTCGGAATGGGAACGGGTA
>JAUXQH010000136.1 GCA_030685065.1 Pseudomonadota bacterium
CACCCGTCGTAGTCGACGTCGTCCATCCCCTCGATGGCGTCGAGCACCGCGGCGGTCACGCCGTCCATCTGCGCGGGCGCGTCCTCCTTGTCGAACAGGATGCGCCACGAGCCATCGTCGTTCGCCTCGGGGGGGCGCACCGCGAAGCCGGCGGCGGTCAGCACCTCAACGGCGGCGTTCGCCGCGTCCTCGTCGACCGCGCGGGCCTGGTGATCGATGGTGCGCGGCACGTCGAGTTGGTCGCCGTTGCTCTTGAGTTGGATCACGATGCGGCGGTTCTGCATCTGCTGCCATTCGCGCGCGCCCGGCCACAAGAAGTTCCGGTACAGATCCCAGCTGGCGTCCGTGTGCGGGAGCTTCGTGCCCTCGTACTCACCCAACGGGAGCTCCGGGAGCTCGCCCACCGGGCCGTAGAAGATGAAATCGGAGCGGCCGCGCGTCACCACGCGGCCGACGGGCGCCCAGCCCGCCGCCTCGAGCGCCTGGCTGAGGCGGTCCTCCAGATCGAAGAGCGCGGGGGCCTCGACGGACGAGCGCAGGCCGTTTGCCATCGGCGCCTGCATTTTCACCGAGACGATGAGGCGCTCGGGCAGGTCGACGCGCGGGGCGCGAGGCCCCATCGCCAGGTCGAGCGCGATCACGAGCGGCAGTTCGCCGTCGTGCGTGAAGTAGAAGTCCCAGGTGCCGTCGGCCATGGCGCGCGTCTAACCCGCCGGAGGAGATGCGCCGCGCCCCGAGCGGCCCTCCTTCGGCCCCGGCGACGCGTTAGGGGGGCCGCCCAGTTCCGTATCCCCCTTCACCGGGAGGCCCCCGTGCCCGACAAGATCTACGATTCCATCCTCGACGCCATCGGCAACACCCCGCTCGTGCGCCTGCGCACCATCGGCAAGGACACCGGCTGCGAGTACCTCGTCAAGTGTGAGTACCTGAACGCCGGCGGCTCGGTGAAGGACCGCATCGGACGCCGCATGATCCTCGAGGCGGAGAAGTCCGGCCGCATCAAGCCGGGCGACACCCTGATCGAGCCCACGAGCGGAAACACCGGCATCGGCATGGCGCTCGCCGCGGCCGTTCGCGGCTACCGCATGGTCATCACCATGCCGGAGAAGATGAGCCGGGAGAAGCAGGTGGTGCTCGAGGCGCTCGGCGCGGAGATCATCCGCACGCCGACCGAGGCTGCGTTCGACGCGCCGGAGAGCCACATCGGCGTCGCGAAGCAGCTGCAGAAGATCCTGCCGAACGCGCACATCCTCGACCAATACGCCAACCCCGACAACCCGATGGCGCACTACGAGGGCACCGGGCGCGAGATCGTCGAGCAGACCGACGGCAAGATCGACATCCTCGTCCTCACCGCGGGCACCGGCGGCACGCTCACCGGCATCGCCCGCCGCGTGAAGGAGTCGATCCCGAATTGCCGCATCGTCGGCGTGGACCCGGTCGGCTCCCTGCTCGCGGGGCCCTCCGCGATCGGCAGCTACAAGGTCGAGGGCATCGGCTACGACTTCATCCCCGACGTGCTCGATCGCGACCTGGTGGACGAGTGGGTCAAGACGGAGGATCGCGAGTCCTTCCTCATGGCCCGCCGCCTCATCCGCAAGGAAGGCATGCTCGTCGGCGGCAGCTCCGGCTCCGCCGTGTGGGCGTCGGTGCAGATGGGCAAGAAGTACGGACCGGGCAAGCGCATCGTGACGCTCGCGCCCGACTCGGTGCGCAACTACATGACCAAGTTCCTCGACGATGCCTGGCTGCGCGCCAACGGCTTCGTGGACCGCGGGTGGGAAACGGCGTCGGTCGGCGAGCTCCTGCGCTCCCTGCCCCGCCGCGAGCTGGTGACCACCGAGGGCGGCGCCACCGTGGCCGAGGCCGTGAAGCTGATGAAGGCGAAGGGCATCAGCCAGATCCCGGTCCTCGAAGACGAGCGGCTCATCGGCATCCTCACGGAGACCGACGTGCTCGGCAAGCTGGTCGACGGGCGCGCCGGCCTGCAGAGCCGCGTGGCCGAGGTGATGTTCCGCAACGTGCGCACCGTCGAGGAGGCGGATGACGCGTCCGTGCTCTCGAAGCTGTTCAACGAGGGGCTGGTGGCCGTCGTGATCGGCGAGGACCGCTCGCTCAAGGGCATGCTCACCAAGCTGGACCTGGTCGATTACCTGACGCGTTCGGCGCGCGACGCCGGGTAGCAAGCGGCAGCACCGTGACAGCGGGAAGCCAGTCGGGCCTCCCGCTGTTCGGATCCCATGGATCCCCACCATCCGATGGTGCAGCACATCCGCCACGTGATCGTGCTGATGTTCGAGAACCGGTCGTTCGACAACCTGCTCGGTTGGCTCTACGACGGCGATGCGAACCCCGACGCGGTGCACAACGTGCCGGCGCCGGCGCCCGGCGAGCCCCGTTACGACGGCCTCACCCCCGCCCTCTGCGAAACCTACGCCCAACCGGTCGAGCAGAAGGGGCGGATCGAGCGCTTCCCGATCCGCCGCGGCGCGCACGGCGCGTGCCCCCGGTGGGATCCGCGCGAGGGGTTCGACGCGGTGCGGCGCCAGCTCGCGCGGGACTCGACCGGCAAGGCGACGATGCTCGGTTTCCTCTTGGACTATTGGAGCTCCCAGAAGAACAAGCTCTGGTTCGATCCCACCGAGATCGTGCACACCTTCGACCCGGCGGAGGCGCCGGTGATCAATACGCTGGCGGCCGAGTTCGGCGTATCCGACCGTTGGTTTGCCTCGATCCCCTCCCAAACGTCGATCAACCGCGCGTTCTCGATCTGCGGCAACTCGATCGGGTATGCCACGAGCGCCGCGTTCGAGGGCCGAACCAACGCACGCCAAACGACCGCGATGGTGGACAACCACTACTACGAGCACCTGCTCCCCTTCTCCCTCGCGCCCGCCGTGTTCTCGGAGCCGACGATCTGGAACGTGCTCTGCGAGGCCGGCCACGACACGGCCGCGGACTGGAAGATCTACCACTCGAACGTGTGGCCGCCCCATGTCCCGGGCGCGGGGGTGACGTCATACACGTGGAAGATGTTCGGGGGGCTCCAATCGCTGGTCCCCTCCCCCACCCGCGACCCGCGGTACGTCTCCATCGCACAGCTCGCCGTCGACCTGAGACAAGGAACCCTCCCGCGTTTCGCCTACCTCGAGCCGGACTACTCGCTCACGGTCTTCGAGGAGCTCGGCCTCCACATCGGCGACGACTACCACCCGCCGGGCCACATCGACGGCGGCGAGCGCCTGCTCGCGCGGGTGTTCGAGGCGCTCCAGGCCTCTCGCTACTGGGAAGACACGTTGCTGGTCGTCCTCTTCGACGAGCACGGCGGCACCTTCGACCACGTGGCGCCGCCCGGGGGCCTGGTGTGCCCCTCGGGGGGTGACACCCGAGAGAAGGGCTTCGCGTTCACGGACGGGGGCGTGCGGGCGCCCGCCTTGTTCGTATCGAAGTGGGTACGCCCACGAACGGTGCTCCGTAGCCCCACGCGCACGCCGTTCGAGCACACCGCCCTCCCTGCCACGCTGCTCGACTGGTGGGGGCTCGACCGGAGGGCGCTCGGAGAGCGGGTGATGGCCGCGCCGAGCTTCGCGGACGTGGTGGGGGGCACGCCGCGGGAGCCGCTCGCGGGCGACGCGTGGCGTTTTCTGGCACGGCGTTCCCTGGCGCGTGTGTAGGATCCTCCGAGGGGAGACTGCATGGGCCAACACGGACGCAACCGAACCGGCTCCGACGCGACACGCGGAAACCGTGCCTTCGAGACCGAGCGACATGACGTCCCGGTCGGCGAGGACGAGAGGGTCGAGGGATTCGCCCCCGCGTTCGCCGGGCCCTGGGATCCGCAGGGGCGCCCGCCCCCCGGCATCGTGGGCGCGGTGGGCCCGATGCCGATCGCCGGCGCACCCGATACGACGCCGAGGGAGGGGTTCGACGGCGCGGATCGGCGCCGGCAGTCGGTGCCGGTCTCCGAGGATCGCCGGCACAACCCGTACGAGTACGGAGCCACGCTGGTCTGAGGACCGAAGGGCCGCGGCCGCCGTTGGCGCCGCCGACGGGCCTCGGTGGCCGCCTCATGGTAGGCCCGGCGGCACGTGTCTGCGCTCCCGACCCTTCCCTGGTTCCATCCGCTCGTCGAGCCGGTGCGGCATCGCGTCGACGCGGCGTGGCGCTGGCTGCCCCCTGACAGCATCCCTCGGGAGATGCATCCGGACTCGAGCCCGGGGGACTCGGACGGGGCGCGCGGGCCCCGCGCGGGCTTCGGCGGCGCCGTGGTCATCCACGTGGCCCGCGGGTGGGGCACCCGGCGCTGGCAGGAGGCCGGCCGCGTGGGCGTGGCCCTCGTGGAGGCGTGCAACCAGCAGGTGTTCCGGGGGGCGCCCGACCCGGCCGCGCGCACCTGGTGGTTGACCACCGACTTACGACGCGCGCACGCGGTGTGTCGCGCGGCCGTGCGACGCGACGAGGCGCTCCTGCGGCGCGTCGTCGACCGGGTGCTCGGCGCTCCGAACCTCGGGGCCGAGCCCGTGCCGGAGGCGGTGGTGTTCCTGCGCGCGGCCGTGGCGGCCGGGGTCCTCGCCGGGGCGGTGCCGGACAGCGTGCATTCGGCCCTCGATCGCTGGGCGACCGCGCTCGGTCTCGCCATGGAGCACACGGAGGCGGGCACGCCCGGCCCCGCGCGCGCGGACGCCCTGGAGGAGGCCGCGCGCGCGCTCGCGGGCCTCCCCGATTGTGACGCGAAGGAGCGCCTCGCGGCGGTCCTCGTGCCCGGTCCCACGGCCCTCGGGCTCCCTCGCGCGTTTCATGGCTGGGCCCCCTTCGCGTTGCCGACGGAGCCGATGCGCGAGCGGGCGCCCCTCGAGCAGGCGCTGATCGCCCCGTTTCCTGGCGATGGGCCCCTTCCCCGGGCGGCGACGTGGCTCGCCGCGCACGGTGGCAAGCGTCTACGCGCGCGCATCGCCCTCGCGGCCGCCCGCGCGGTCGGGGGCCCCGAAGGGAGCGCCCTGCCCGTGGCGGTGGCCGCCGAGTGGGCCCACACGGCCTCGCTCGTGTTGGACGACATCGTCGACGAGGCCGAGCTCCGCCGCGGCGCCCCGGCGCTGCACCGGGTCACCTCCGTGCCCTTCGCGGCGGGGGTGGCGGGGTGGCTGCTCGCACGCACGCTGCTCTCGGCCTCGGAGGACGCGGCGGCCGTCGGCACCGACGCGAGCGGGGCCGCGCCCACGCTGTCTCCACCCACCCTGTCTCCACCCACCCGGGCGGCCCTGGGGGACACGCTGCTCGCGCTCGCCGAGGGCCAACGCGCCGAGCTGGCGTGCGCCGGGAAGCTCACCATGGGGCTGGACGAGTGGTACGAGATCGCCTCGGCGAAGACCGCGCGGCTCTTCGCGTTCGCCGCGACGAACGGCGGGGCCGCGGCGGGCGGAACCCGGCGCCAACAGAAGGCCCTCGGCCGGTACGGCCAGGAGCTCGGGCTCGCCTTCCAGATCGTGGACGACGTGCTCGACTACGTGGGCGAGGAGGCCGCGCTGGGGAAGCGCCCCGGGCAGGACCAACGCGCGGGGCGTGTCACGTTTCCGCTGCTCCTGCTCCGCGAATTGGATCCGGGGGCGCTGGACCACGCTCCCGACGCGGTCCTCGCCGCCCTGCACGCCCACGGGATCGCCGGGCTCTGCCGGGCGCGGGCCCAAACCCACCTCGAGCGGGCCGTGGCGGCCCTCGCGGGCCTGCCCGGTGACACCTCGGAGCTCATCGCGCTCGCGACCCGCTGCGTGGAGCGGCGGGCATGAGCGGGGGTGGGCGGCTGGTCGCCCTCGCGGAGGCGGTCGGGCTGCGGCGTCCGCTGTTCGACCACCTCAAGCGGCTGATGGGGTTCACGCTCTCCGGTCTGGCGGTGCTCTACTTCTACGGCCTCTCCAAGCTCGCCGGCCCTCCGAGCCTGCTTCCCCTCACGACGCTCGACCTCGCGATCCCGCTGCTGCCGTGGACCGTCTGGATCTACGGATCAGGCACCAAGGCCGCGCTCCTCGGGTGGATGCTGGTCCCCGATGCACGCGCGGGCCGCAGGCTGTTCTGGACCCTCGCGCTCTGCGCGGCGGCGACGAGCCTCGCCTTCACCTTCTGGCCGACCACCTACCCGCGCGACCTGTACCCCCTCCCCGTCGGCACGAACGCATCGTTGGTCGAGCTCGCCGACCTGCGTGACACCGACTCGCCCACCAATTGTTTTCCGTCGCTGCACGTGGCGCTCGCGTGGGGGTTGGCGCTGAATTGGGCCGGGTGGTCGCGCCCTCGCGGAGCCCCTACCCAGGTGTCGCGCGCCCTCGCGGCGCTCCCAATCCTGTGGGCCGCGGCCGTGTCCGTGTGCACGCTCACCACCAAGCAGCACTACGTCGTCGACGTCCCGGCGGGCATGCTGGTCGGCCTGGGCGCCTTCCTCCTCGCCCGACGCGCGGTGGCGGGCCCGCCCCTCGCCGCCGACGGCCGTCTGCACCTCGAGGATCCCCGCGCCGTCGAGGCGCTCCTCGCCCGCGTGCGGGCCCACCAGTGGCGCCTCGCCGACGTCCCCTGGCCCGACACGCTCCCGCCGCTCCCGCCGCTGCTCGCGCGGCTCCTCAACGAGGTGATCTACGTCGAGGAGATCGCACGCCTGAACTTCGAGCTGCTCCGCGACGCGAGCGACACGCCCGCGCTCCGCGAGATCTACGACCTGTTCGCGACGGAGGAGCGCCGCCACGCCGACGGCTTGCGGCTGCTGTTGGCCCGCTCGGGCGCGGCCCTCCAGGCGCCCGGACTCGGCAATTCCCTGGTCCTCGACCAGTTCGACGAGCTGAGCCCCGACGTCGACGCGGCGCTCGTCGCCGTCTCCACCCCCGTGTTCGAGACCTTCCTCGATGCAGGCACCATCCCTTTCCTTCGTGCGCACCCCGCCTTGTGCTCGCCGGCCTTCGACGCCTTCGTCGACCGGGTGTGCGCCGACGAGGCCGCCCACCTCGCCCTGAATTGGATCGTCGTGCGGGACCTCGCGCGGCGCTACACCGGTGCGCGCGGCGCGTGGGCCAGCCTGCGCCTGCTCACCAACCCCAACATCCTCCGGGGGATGGGCGCCGTGCCCTGGATGTCGCTGGAGGTGTACGCGGTCGCCCATCGGCTCGGCTACGACTTCGCCACGTTGTTGCCGCCCTTCGGCCGCCTCTGGCGCCTGCACGAGCGGTTTCCGGAGCTCGCCCGCTTCTCGTTGTGGTGGCCGTACCGGCTCTTCGTGGTGGTCGGCTGGGTCGCGACGATCACCTGCATGGCGCTCGCGCGCACCGGCCTCCTGTTCGCCGGGGTGTGGGTGTTGGTGACACGTGTCACGGGGCTCGTGGCGCGGGTGTTGTTCGGGGATGCCCTGCTGCGTCGGCGGGGCCTCCCGCCCCTCCCGGCGCGCGCCCTGCCGGTGCGCCCAGGATAGGAGCCCGGATGGTCCCCTCCCGCCCCTCGCAGACGGCCGAGGCTGTCTGCTACATGCGCGCCACCGAGCAGGCCCTCCCGGCCGCGACGCGCATCCTGGATGATCCGTATGCCGCGTTGTTCCTCGGGCCTGCCTTGCGCGCGTCGCTCGCGCTCGGGGGGCTCTCGCGCGCGGTCGTGTTTCCCGGGCTCACGACGTATATCGTGTGCCGGCACCGGATGATCGATGACGCGCTGCTCGTGGCCCTGGCAAACCGCGCCGAGCCGATCGAGCAGGTGGTCGTGCTTGGCGCCGGTTACGACGCGCGGGCGTGGCGCTTCGCCGAAGCGTTGGCGGGTCGCCCCGTGTTCGAGGTCGACTTTCCAGCTACCCAGGCGCGCAAGGAGCGGCTCCTCCAGGGGCGGGACCTCCCCGCGGTCGACGTACGCCGGGTCCCCATCGATTTTCAGGTCGACGCCCTCGACGCGGTCCTCGCCAAGGCCGGCTTCGTCCCCGGTCGACCCACGTTTTTCGTGTGGGAGGGGGTGTCGATGTACCTTCGGCGCGCGGCGGTCATCGGGACGCTGGACGCGCTCCACGCCCTCGGTGGCACCGGCTCCGTGCTCGCGATGGACTTCTGGTTCCTCCTCGACGATCCCGGCTTCGCGGCGACGTTCCACCGCGCCGCGGCGAGCGCCCTCTCTCTCGTCGGCGAGCCGGTCACGTTCGCGCTGGACCCGGAGGAGGCGCCGCACTTCCTCGCCCGCCACGGGTGGGAGAAGACCGATCTCGCCGGTCCGGACGAGCTTGCGCGGCGCTACCTCCGCGACGGCCGGCGGATCTACCCGGCGAACGCGATCATCGTCGCGAAGCGCGCCTGACGGTCAGCCCTTCTTCGACCGCGGCTTCACCGACCAGGTGAACGTGAAGCGGCTCACCTCCGCACCGTCGGCCAGCGTACCGACGGTCTCGAGCGTGAATGCCCGCGCCTCGCCGGTCGCCACGGCCTCCCGCACGGCTTGCGCGACCGTGTCCCCGCCCGTGCACACGAAGGTGGTCGTGCCGGTCGCCTTCTTTCCGAACGTCGCGGTCATCCCGACGATGAGCGTGGAGCAGGGCGTGTCCGCCGTGCTGAACAGGACGAGGGCCCCGGTGGACAGCTCCGCCGCCATCGCGAGCGCGGCGAAGTAGGTCGACTTGAACGGGTTCTGGCTGCGCCAGCCGTACGGGACCGTCGTGACGCACCGCGCGAGGGAGAGCTCGCGCAGGCCCACGCCCGTGAAGAGCGCGGCGGGGAGCTTGGCGAGCAGCCAGCCCCGAAAGAGGATCGGGCTCGTGATCTGGCGCTGCATGCGCGCCTGCCCTTCTGAGAGGGCCGACGTGGAGGGGCTCGGCGCGGGGAGGTTCATGGGCGCCTGTCTATCCCGCGTCGGATAGTTTCGACCCCGCATGACGACCGACCTCCGCACGACGCTCCTCGCCGCCGCCGCACGGCTCGGTTTTGGGCGGGTGCGAGTGGCGCGCGCGGGGCCGCCCCCGAACTTCGACCGGTACGACGCCTTCCTCGCGGCTGGCCACCACGCGGAGATGAAGTGGCTCGCGGAGAGCCGCGACAAGCGCTCGGACGCGCGTCAGATGCTCCCCGAGGCGCGCAGCGTCGTGGTCCTGGCGATGGACTACGCACAGCGCGCGCCGCCGGACCCCGGCGGCTTGACCGGACGCGTGGCCAGCTACGCCTGGGGCCGCGACTACCACGCGCTGATCGGGCTCCGGGTCCGCCACCTGCGCCGCGCGCTCGAGGCGGCCCATCCCGGCCTCCAGACCTGGGGCGCCGTCGACTCCGCGCCCTCCTGGGAGCGCGGATGGGCCGAGGCCGCGGGCATGGGGTTCAACGGAAAGAACGGCCTCGCCATCGTCCCCGGCGAGGGGAGCTACTTCTTCCTCGCGACGGTCCTGCTCTCCGAGGACCTCGAACCCGACGCGCCGGTGGCCGAGCGTTGCGGCCGATGCCGCCGGTGTGTCGACGCGTGCCCGACGGCTGCGCTGCTGGAGGGCGGCGGCATGGACTCCGCGCGGTGCATCTCCTACCTCACGATCGAGCACGACGGGCCCATTCCGGAGGTGCATCGTGCGCAGATGGGGCGCTGGGTGTTCGGCTGTGACGACTGCCAGGCCGTGTGTCCCCACCAGCACCCCGCGCGCGGCCCCGTCCCCGAAGACTTCGCGCCCCGCCGCGCATGGCTGCCCCTCCCCGCGATCCTCGAGGCGACGGACGTGGCCCTCACGGACACGTTCGAGGGCTCTCCTCTGCGCCGCGCCGCGCCGCGCAGGATCCGGCGCAACGCGTGCGTCGTGCTCGGCAACATCGGTGACCCCCGCGCGCGCACCGTGCTGGAGCGGGTGCGGGATGGCGGGGACGAGCTCCTCGCCGAACACGCGGAGTGGGCGCTCGGGCGGCTCTCCTCGTAGGAGCATTTCCCGAACGCTCCTATGATTCGTGCCGGGGCTGGCTGCAACCGGGCAGCGGGACGCCCGAGAAGATAGGGGCGCAGGCGGGAGCCACGACGCCGAACGTCGGGGCCGCCGCCTGAGAAACCTGGTCTGGGCCCGCGCGCCCGAGGAGTGACGGTGGGCATCCTGGAGGAGCAGGCTTGAGCGGCGAGAAGCGCATCGCCGTCGTCGACTTCGGGTCGAACACCGCCAACCTGGCCATCTTCGTGGTGGAGCCGGGCGGCGCGATCTCCTGCGTCGCGGAGCGTGATCAGCCGCTCCAGCTGCTGCGCCGGATCGGGCCGGACGGGCATCTGCCCGCGGCGGCGATCGCGGCCACGATGCAGCTCCTGCGTGACTTCGTGCACCAAGCCACGACCCTCGAGTGCGACGCCATCGAGCTGATCTCGACCAGCGCCGTGCGGGACGCGCCGAACAGCGGCGAGCTCGTCGCGCGGGTCAAGTCCGAGCTCGGATTGACGCTGCAGGTGCTCGACGGCGCCACCGAGGCACGCACCGCCGTGGTCGGCGTGGTCAACACGCTCCCGTTGATCGACGGTTTCGTCATCGATCTCGGCGGCGGCAGCCTCCAGATCACGGAGGTGGAGAATCGCCGCGCCGCGCGGGTCGCGAGCCTGCCCCTCGGCGCGCTCCGCCTGACCGACCAGTTCGTGCGCACCGACCCACCCGACGGTCCCACGGTGAACGTGTTGCGGCGACACGTGCAGCGCACGCTCGAGACGCTCCCGTGGCTCAAGAACGCGGGGGGACACGTGGTCGGCGTGGGCGGCTCCATCCGCACGCTCGCCAAGATGTCGCGACGCGCGGCGGAGTGGCCCATCCCGCACGGGCACGGCTACCGCCTCACCGCCGACGACATCGAGTCCTCCTGGGAGCTCGTCAGCCGCGCCGATGCCGCGCGCCGACGCGACATCCCAGGCCTACCGGCCCACCGGGTCGACCTCATCATCGCCGGCGCCCTCGTGGTGAAGCAGCTGCTCCGCACCGGCGGCTTCGATGGGATGGAGGTCTCGTCCTCCGGCGTACGCGAAGGCGCTGCGCTGATGCACCTGCTCGGGCCCGAAGCCCGCGTGGCCGACATCCGGGAGGCGGGCCTCCGCGGGCGGTTCGGCGGCACCCCCGAAGATCTCGCCTGGGCCACGCGCGCCCGCACCTCCGCCGAGGCCCTGTTCGACGCGCTCGCGGCGGGTTGTCCCTCGAAACCGCTCGGGCTCGACCCGACCCTGCGCGACACCTTCGCGGTGGCCGCGCGCCTGCGCGCCTTGTGGGAGCGGCGGTCCCCCGTGCCGGGGCCCCTCTCCGCGCTGCTCGAGCGCCCCATCCAGGGGTTCTTCCAGCGGGAGGTGCTGGCCGTGGCCGACCTCGTCTCGCCGGTGCCCCGCCTCCGCATCGACCTGGGAATCCGCGCGCGGCTCGCCGTCCTGCTCGACCTCATCGCGGCCGCGCACGGGCGCCCCCTCACGTGCGTGGTCGACGCCGACGCCGTCCGGGTGGGCCTGGACGCCCGGGTACAGGCCGAGATCGTCGAGCGCTTCGGGCGCGCGTTCGGGCGTCCGCTCCTCGTGGGGCCCTACGGCGCTCCGAGCGGCACCGGCACCACGGCGCGCTAGCGCTCCACCGGGGGCTGGTGCTCCACCGGGGGGGCTAGTGCTCCACGTCCCGATTGCGGACGGCGTGCGCATAGGCGGACACGATGAGCCGCTCCTGCGAACGCACGCGGTCGGCCTCGGGAGGCCGGCGCATGTGTTGGCCGTCGGACGTGAGCACCCGCGCCTTCGCGTTGTCGGAGAGCTGAACGTGGAGGATCTCCTCCAACTTCTGCTGGAGGGCGGGCTCGAGCACGGGGAAGGTGGTCTCCACCCGGCCGTCGAGGTTGCGCCCCATCCAGTCGGCGCTGGAGAGGAAGTACTCCGGCTCCCCGCCGTTCTCGAAGCACAGGATCCGCGCATGCTCGAGGAACCGGTCGACGATGCTGATCACCCGGATGTTGTCCGAGAGCCCGGGAACGCCGGGCCGGAGGCAGCAGATGCCGCGCACGACGAGGTCGATCGAGACGCCGGCCTGGCTCGCCTCGTAGAGCTCGCGGATGAGCTCGGTGTCGGCCAGGGCGTTGAGCTTCGCGCGGAGGCGCGCGGGCCGCCCGGCCCTTGCGTGCTCCGCCTCGCGACGGATGCGCCCGACCAGGAACTTTCGCAGCCCCTCGGGCGCGAGCACGAGGTGGTTCAGCGGCGGGGTGCGCACGTAGCCGGTGAGCAGGTTGAAGAGGTGCGTCAGGTCTTCGCCGAAGGTCTCGCGGGCGGTGAACAGGCTCACGTCCGTGTAGATCTTGGCGGTCTGGTGGTTGTAGTTGCCCGTGGCCAGGTGGCAGTACCGCCGCAGCGAGTCCCCCTCGCGGCGCACCACGAGGGCGGCCTTGCAGTGGGTCTTCTTGCCGACGATGCCGTAGACGACGTGCGCCCCGGTGGCCTCGAGCCGTCGCGCCCAGGCGATGTTCGCCTCCTCCGAGAAGCGCGCGCGGAGCTCGACGAGCACCGCCACCTCCTTGCCGTTCCGCGCGGCCGCGAGGAGCGCCTTGGCGATCGGGGAGTCCCCGCTGACGCGGTAGAGCGTCATCTTGATCGCGAGGACGTCCGGATCCTCGGCCGCGGCCTGGATGAAGCGGTGGACGTACTCGAAGTCCTGGTAGGGGTGGTGCACCAGGATGTCGCCCTGCCGGATCGCGGCGAAGGGATCCCGCGCCCGCTCGAATTCGGCCACGGGCTGAGGTGCGAAGATGGGATCCTTCAGGCGTGGAAGATCGATCTGCGCGACGAGCTGCGAGAGGTCGGTGAGCGCCGTCATGCCGTCGACCGGGTAGAGGTCGGCCGGATCGAGCTCGAGCTCGCTCACGAGCAGATCGAGCTGGGCCTGGGACAGGCCGCGCTCGTACTGGAGGCGAACCGCGGCGCCCATGCGGCGATTGCGGACGGCCTCCTCGATGGTGGAGATGAGGTCGTCCGCGCCCTCTTCCTGGAGCTCGAAGTCGAGCTCCGCGTCTCGCGTGACGCGGATGGCCCGGCACGAGAGGACCCGGAAGCCGGTGAACAGGCGGTCGAGGTGCATCCGGATCACGTCCTCGATGAGGACGAAGGCGAACCCGGCGCCCTCCGAGGGGACCCGGATGAAGCGCGGGAGCCCGCCGGCGGGCATGTGGATGATGCACTGCGAGGCGGCCGGGATCGGCCCGTCTTCGAGCGACTCGAGCTGCACCATCAGGCACAAGGCGCGATTTGCCAGCCACGGGAAGGGGTGCGCCGGATCGACCGCCATCGGGGTGAGCACGGGGAGGATGCGGCTGCGGAACGTCGTGTCAAGAAACGTACGCTGCGCGTCCGACAAGTCCCGCTGGCGAAGGAGGCGGATGCCCTCGGCGGCCAGCGCGGGCAGGAGGGCCTCCCGAAGGAGGCTGTGCTGCGTCGTGACGAGCTCTCGTGTCCGAGCCGAGATCGCTTCGAGGACCTTGTGCGGGGTCAGCCCGTCCGGCCCGGTCTTCGTGACGCCGGCGTCGATCTGGCGCCAGATCCCGGCGTACCGGACCATGAAGAACTCATCCAGATTGGAGCTGAAGATCGCGAGGAACCGCACCCGCTCGAGCAAGGGGACGGATTCGTCCTGCGCCTCCTCCAACACGCGCGCGTTGAAGGCGAGCCACGAGAGCTCCCGGTTGACGAGGACCGGTATGGCAGGGGCCGGTATGGCGGGGCCCGCGTCGCCGGGGACGGGGTGCACGAGAGTAGACGTGCGCGGATCTCGCTCGGAATCCAAGAACGCTCCGGCGTTTGTCGAGGGGAGAAGTAGATCATAGCCGAGGGCAGGACAAGTAATTCGTCGCCCGCACCAGTAGACGCCCGACACGCGATCGTCACAGACGCTCAGGCGAAGTCGTCACGAACTCGCGGCATCCCCGTAACCGTCGGCGCGCATACTTCCTCCATGTCGACGTACCTGAACGGCGCGGCCTCCCTCGAGTGGGTCCGGACCTCGCCCGAATCCTGGGAGCTACGCGACGCCGCCTCCGTGATGGCCACCTTCTCGCGAGGGCATCGTGCCTGGACCGCCTCCACGGGCGCCGAGTCCTGGACCGTACAGCGCGTGGGGTTCCACCGCCCGCGCATCGTGGTGCGCCCGGCGGGCGCGCTCGCGGAGATCGCCCACCTCCAGCACGACTGGCGGGGGCACGGCACGCTCTGCACGTCGAGCGGCCCATGCTTCGAGTTCGAGCCCAACGCGGCCGGCCTCGCCGTGCGCGCGGACGACGGGGTCTGGGTGGCGCGGCTCGAGTGGTCCGGAAGGCACGACGCCGCGAGCGCGCGCGCACACCTCCATCCGCGCGAGCCACTCGGCCGGTTCGGGCTGTTGATCCTCCTGGTGGCCGGCTACGTCCTCATCCACGACCTCGGGGATCCCTCGCGCCCGCGCTCGATCGGCGCGCCGCCCGGCCCGACGGTTCGCAGCCGGTTCGCCTGACCCTCCCACGACAGGGCGGTCAGGCCTCGGCGGCGACGGCGCCGCTCACCTCCGCGAGCAACGTCAGGACCGCCTCTTCGACCAGCGCGGCGCGGTGGAGCGGGTTGTCCTCGGCGAGGAAGCGCTGGCGGGCATCGTCCGTCCGCAGGACGACCGAGGCCACGGCCTCGGGAACCCGCTCCGGCGGCAACGAGCGCAGGGCCCGCGCGACCCCCTCCCCGACCTCGCCCATCCGCCCGACGAGCGGCGTGAACAGGCTGCGCACGCGATCCCCCTCCACGGCGAGCTCCACCGGATCGACCACGATGTCGTCGAGCAGCTCGGCGTTCGCGATCCGGTAGAGCAGACCCGACGGGCTCTCCGAGAGGATCCGAACGCGGCCGACGGGCTGGACCAGGACGTTGTAGCGGCCGTCCGGCAGCTCCTGATGGGCCCCGATGATGCCGACCCCCGCATACGGGAGGATCCGCGGGCTCCCCGTCGTGTCCGCGGCGTCCTCCGGCAGCACCTGGCACACCGAGAGCGGCCGCTTGTCCCGCAGGCAGTCGGCGACGAGCTGGCGGTAGCGCGGCTCGAACACGTGGAGCGGGAGGAGGGAGCCCGGGAGGAGCACGACGCCCAGCAGCGGAAACAGGGGGAGGGATCGACAAGCCTCGAGGAGTCGGGCGCGGTCCGAGTGATCCGAGCGATCCAAGGAGACCTCCAGGCGGGGGATGAGCGGATAAGACCCGACCTGGAACCTAGGCTAGACACCGTGCTCCTGCATGTCCAACTCGATGGGTCCGAACGCATCACCGCGCTCCCCGAGTTCGAAGAGATGGTCCGGGACGGCACGATCGGCCCCGAGACGCCCGTACGCGCCGATCCGTTGACGAGAGACCGCTGGATTCCGGCCGGCGCCCTGGAGCTCTACCAGGGCCTGCGCGCCTCGCCCGAGGTGCTCGTCCGCCAGGCACTGGCGAGCCCCGCCGTGCCGTGGTTCACCGCCCTGCTCGTGGGGATCGAGCTGCGAATCTTCGCGTGGACGCAGTACACGCCCGTGCAGGGCCACCTCTGGGGCTCGCTCACCAAGTACACCCCCGCCATCATCGAGGGCGACGAGTACTGGCGGCTCCTCACCTACGGGTTCCTCCACGGTGACCTCGCCCACATCACCATGAACATGTTGTTCATCGCGTACATCGGCATCGCGTTGGAGGGTGTGCTCGGCTCGGTGACGCTCGGCGTGCTGTTCGCCTCGAGCGTGTTCTGGGGCGGGGTGCTCTCGGCCCTCCTCATGCCGGCGAGCCCCTCGGTCGGCGCCTCCGCGGGAGACTTCGGGCTCCTCGCCGCGGCGGCCGTCTTCGGGCTTCGCTATTCCGACCTCCTGCCCGCTCGCGCGCGGCCCCGCTTCGGCGCGGCGATGCTCGTCTACCTCCTCTACCTGCTCGTCTCCGGGTTGACGGCGGAGCGCGTGGACAACTGGGGCCACATCGGCGGCCTGCTCGCCGGAGGGGCGCAGATGGCGCTCCTGCGTCCGAACGTCGGCGCCACGTGGAGGGCGCGCAACCGGAAGATCTCCTTCATCGTGGTTCTGCTCGGCGGCGTCGGGCTCGTGGCCATGGCCCGCCTGCCCATCCCGCTCGTGCCCATCGAGGAGGACGGCCTCCACGCCTCGCGCCCGGTGTGGTGGACGACCGGCTGGGCCGCCACGGGGGACCGCGCGTGGGTCTCCCCGGTCGACGGCGGCCGGATCGTGGCGCGGACGCTCCATCACGAGCGCCCCACGTCGCTCACGGAGTCGGTCGACGCGCTGCTGGACGCCTATCGTGAGGTCGACCCGTGGTGCGTCGTGCGTGAATCCAAGGATGTGGAGCGGGACGGCGTGCCCGGGCGGCACCTGCGGATCGCCTACGAGTCCGAGGGGCAGACCCGCCGGGTGGACGCCGAGGTCTACGCGCGGGGGCGCTACGAGCATCGCGTCGTGCTGGACGTGCCCGAGGGCAGCGGCCGCGTGGCTCGCCTCTGGGTGCGCCTCTTCCCGAGGATCACCCTGCCGCTGCCCGAGGAGGTCGCGGCCTCCCAAGCTGCCTCGGGCGGATGGCGGGCGCTCCTCGAGCAGGCGGAGGGCGCCTCCGACATCGGGGATCTTCCTACCGCGCGCGCACGGATCGACGCTGCGCGGCGTGAGGCGCCAGGAGAGCCGGCTCCGGTCCAGGCCCTGCTCGAGCTGGTGACGCTCTACCCGGACGCGTCCGTGCCCGAGCTAACAGATGAGGCGCTCACGACGTTTCCCGCCGACGGGCGCATCCTCGAGGCGTCCGTGCGTGCGCTCGTGGCGGCGGGACACCCGGACCTCGCGGAGCAACGCCTGGAGGACCGCCTCGTGGCCGCTCCCGGGGATCGCAGGATCTTGCGCCTGCAGAGAGAGCTGTTCGACCGGTAGCGTCAGTCGAGGCACGGCAGGCCGCCGCCCTCGCCACAGGTGACCGACGTGAGTCCGAACACACCGGGAACGTACGCCGCGCCGACGATCTCGAAGCGGCCGAGCGGATCGTGCACGCGCAGCACCTCCTCCGCGGCGTCGGCCACCAGCCACGAGCCGTCGGGGAGCACGACCGTGTCCCGCGGAAAGGCGAGCACCCCCGGCACTTCAGGAACGCGCCACTCCTCGACCCCCTCGACCAGGTGCCCGATCTGGCCGCGGGCGGCGTAGCTCACCATCACCGTCCCATCTTCCATGAAGCGCGGGCCATGCGGCCAGAGCCGCTCGGTCGGCCCCGAGCCCCCGACGAACGACCACTCCAGGGTGGGCAGCTCCGTGCGCCCGCCCAGCCGATACACCTCGATCTGATCCGAGCGGGCCGCGGAGCCCGGCACGAGCTGGGACACGACGATCCGGGTCACCCCGGAGGAGTCCGTCTGGAGATCGATCCCGTTCGGGAGCCGCGCGCCCCCCTCGTCCCGGAACGAGAGCTCCCACTGCACGACCCCCTCCTCGCTGACCGACAGCACCCGGGACAGGATCGTGTCCGCGATGAGGTAGTCGCCATCGGGCGTTCGCACGAGGCCGTGCGCGAACGAGAGGTTGTCGGAGAAAAAGGCGTGCTGGGTCCAGAGGAGCGTGCCGTCGGCCGCCACCCGCTCCAGGGAGGAGAAGAAGTTCGGCGGGAGGGCCGTACGGACGTACACGGTCTCGCCGTTGTCGAAGCGAACCGCGCCGGCGGTGCCGTCCCCGTTGTCGAAGTCGACCGACCACCGCACCTCCAGATCGAGGGAGAGCTCGGCGAGGGGATGCCCGGGGTCACCGAGCGCGGGAGAGCTGGCGGCGAGGATGTGGAGCTGATCCGGATCCAGCGTCTCGACGAACGCCGGGGCGGTGTCGTGCCCGGAGTCGTCGACCGCCACATCCTCCGACTCGCAGGCCAGGAAGGCGAACAGCAGGTTCGTCATCCGCCCTCCACGCAGCGAAAGCCCACGGTCTGACTGACGGCGTCGGGGATGGCCATCTCCCGGTTGGTCGCCCGGAGCACGGAGGGATCCGCCCATCCGTCCGCGCCGCGCACGATCCGGAGGCCGCCGCCGATCATCTCGGGGTCCTGGCTGGGCGAAGCTCCGTAGAACAGCGGATCGTACCAGTCGGACACCCACTCCCAGGCGTTGCCCGCCATGTCGTAGATCCCCTCCGGGCTGATCCCCGAGGGGTGGGTCGCCACGGGGGTCATGCCGCCGTCACACCGGCGCGACGCCGCTCGGTCACAGTCCGGGACCTCGTCTCCCCAGGGGTAGAGCCCGCCGTCGGCCCCACGAGCGGCCCGCTCCCATTCGGCCTCGGTAGGGAGCCGGCGGCCCTGCCAGGTGCAGTAGCCCACGGCCGCTTCCAGGGGCACGGCGACCACGGGGAAGTCCGCCGGGTCCGCGATCCCCACCAGCTCAGGACAAGCGAACGCGTCCATGCACGCCCCCCATTGGGCGACGGTCACCTCGGTGACCTCGATCCGGAACGCGGAGAGCTCGACCGTGTGGACGGGCGACTCGTCGGGGGTGCACTCGGGATGGATGGCGAGATCGCAGCCCATGGCGAAGGGGCCGGCGGGGATCTCCACGAGGTCACCCGGCGTCGCGAGCGGCGTGGGGAGGGGCGGCCCTTCGGCCGTGTCGGTCGCGCCCGGCCCGGTGCAGGCGCCGAGGCACAGGGGGAGCAGGACCGTCGGCAATCGTCGCATGTGTGGCACCCGTACCACGCGCCCCTCCCATCCGCGCCCCCCGTCGCCGCCCTGGCTTGCCGCTGTCCCGGCGAGATATGACCGCGCCGTGCTCCTCCTCGTCGCCCCCGCCCTCGCCCTCCCCCTCCTCGTCGAGCGCTTCGACGCCACCACGCTCGCGGAGGGGTGGAAGCCCAGCATCGGCGCCCAGACCGGGGGCGGCAAGCCGAGCGCCTACGCCGTCGAGGACGGCGCGCTCGTGTTCCGCGCGGAGGCGAAGACCCGACGGTTCACCGCCGTGTCGCGCAAGCTCGAGCTCCGAGACGTGAGCTGGATCCGCGTGGACGCCCGGGTCAAGACCGAGGGTGTCTCGGCCGACGCTTCGTCGGTCGCTCCGTGCGGCGTGTTCGTTCGGTTCGAAGGCGGGGAGCGGATGCAGGCAGGCCCCTGCACGTCGAGCCCCGCGTCCGGGTCCGACTGGACGCCCTCCACGCGCTACTTCGAAGTGCCGGCCGGCGCCCGCGACGTCGAGGTCGGGTTCCTCCTGCCCGGGGCCGGCACGGCCGCCTACGACGATCTCATCGTGGAGCCCGTCAGCCCGGACTGGAAGGCGCTCGGCCGGGGGTCCTTCACCTACCACTGGCTGGGAACCGACGCGTTCCGCGAAGACCAGCTCGTGGCAAACGACGAGGCGTACGATCGCGCAATCGCGATGCTCGGAGCCGCGCCCGCCCCCTCTTCGCCGGGGGCGCGCATCGAGTACCACCGCTACGGCGATCTCGAGACGATCGCCCAGTACACCGGGGTGCGCACCGATGCGCATGTGTCCGGCGCCGCGATCCACACCATCTTCCGCAACGACGTCGTCTCGATCATGAGGGTGCTGGCCCACGCCTGGGGCGACCCCCCGCCCCTCCTCGCCGAGGGGCTCGCGGTGTCGTTCGCCGGGGAGTGGGACGGCCGCGAGCTCCGGCAGGCATCCCGCGCGCTCGCGTCCGCCGGCACCGCGCCGAAGCTGGACACGCTGCTCGATCCCGCCGCGTTCCACGGCTTGCCGCCGAACGTGGCCTACCCGGTGGCGGGCGCGTTCGCGCAGTGGCTCGTGGCGACCAAGGGCCAGGGCTCGCTCCAGGCGTTGTACGGGCAGCTGCACGCCGAGGCGCCCGTGGCCGACAATCGCAAGGCCCTCGAGGCTGCGCTCGGCATGACGCTCGCCGAGGCCGACACCGCGCTGCGGGCGTGGTGGTGATCCTTCAAAGCCCGGGCCCGTCCGGATTCGGTAGAAACAGAAGATGAACGGTCACACCTGGCGATTTTTTCGGGCGGGCGGCGTAGATCAGGTGCGCCTCGAGACCGCGGACGATCTGCGCAACCTCGGCGCCCTCGATCTCAAGCTGTGGGTCGCGCTCGGGTGTCCCGTTCGCGGGCTGGAGATCGACGAGCGGATGATGGCGCTCGTGGACACCGATGGGGATCAACGCGTACGCGCGCCCGAGCTGCTCGCCGCGGTGGCCGTCGTGTGTCGATTGCTGCGCGATCCCGCCGAGATCCTTCACTCGCCTCGGGCGCTCCCGCTCGCGAGCATCCGTGACGACTGCCCGGAGGGCCGCGCCGCGCTCGCGTCGGCGCGCGGGATCCTGGCGGGGCTGGGCCGGCCGGCGGCGACCGAGATCACGGTCGCCGACGTCTCCGACGAGAGCGCGATCTTCGCGAACATCCGGTTCAACGGAGACGGCATCGTCACGGAGGCCCTGGCCCAGAGCCCGGAGGTAGCCTCCATCATCCGCGACGCCGTCACCTGCCTCGGCGGCGATCGCGACCGCGCCGGGGCCGAGGGCGTCACAGTCGCGCGCATCGAGGCGTTCTACGCCGCGTGCCAGGCCTTTGCCGACTGGAACGACCGTGCCACCACGGAGGCCGCGGCGCTGTTCCCTCTCGGCGCCGACGCCACGCGGGCCGCCCACGCGGCGCTCGAGGCGGTTCGCGCCAAGGTCGACGACTTTTTCTCCCGCGTACGGCTCGCCGCCTTCGACGCGCGGAGCATCGGGCCCATGAACCGTCCGGAGAGCGAGTACATCGCCATCGCGGGCCACGACCTGTCCGCCGGCTGCACCGAGCTGGAGCCGTTCCCGCTCGCGCTCGTCGCTCCCGGCCGCACGCTCCCGCTCGCGGAGGGAGTGAACCCCGCGTGGGCCGCTCGGATCGAGGCCCTCCACGATCAAGTCGTGCGGCCGATCCTGGGCCAGCGCGCCGAGTGCACCGCGGCGGAGTGGACCCAGCTGAAGGGCTCCCTCGCGCCGTTCCGCGCCTGGCTCGCGGCGGAGGCGGGCAAGGAGGTGGCGAGCCTCGGCGCCGCGCGGGTGGCAGAGATCATCGCCGGCGACGGCAAGGCCCAGGTCCTGGCGCTCGTCGCCCGCGACGAGGAGCGCCGCCCCGAGGCCGAGTCGATCGGGGACGTCGAGCGGCTGGTCCGCTACCACGCCAACCTCGGGCAGCTCCTCCGCAACTTCGTCAACTTCTCGGCGTTCTACGGGCGCTCGGACAAGGCGGTGTTCCAGGCGGGCACGGTGTTCCTCGACCAGCGCAGCTGCGAGCTCGCGATCCAGGTCCAGGACGCGGGCCGCCACGCGGCGATGGCCGGATTGTCAGGGTCATACCTTGTCTACCTCGACTGCGCGCGCAAGCTCGACGGGCGCAAGATGACCGTTTGCGCCGCCATCACGGACGGCGACTCGGACAACTTGATGGTGGGCCGAAACGGGCTCTTCTACGACCGCAAGGGCCGGGACTACGACGCGACGATCACGCGCATCGTGGACAACCCGATCAGCCTCCGGCAGGCGTTCTGGTCGCCCTACAAGAAGTTTCTCCGGGCGCTCGAGGACTACATCAGCAAGCGCGCCGCCGCCGCCGAAGCCGCGTCCCATACCAGCCTGAACGCGGCGGCCGAGAAGGTGTCCACCTCGGATCGGCCCGCGCCGGCCCCGGCGGCCCCAGCGGCGCCGGCGAAGATCGACGTCGGCACGGTTGCCGCCATCGGCGTGGCCGTGGGCGGCATCACCGCCGCGCTCGGCGCCATCATGCAGGCCGTGTTCGGGCTCGGCATGTGGATGCCGCTCGGGCTGGTCGGCCTGCTGCTCGCGATCTCGGGCCCCTCCGTCTTCATCGCGGCGCTCAAGCTCCGCCACCGCAACATCGGCCCCATCCTCGACGCGGACGGCTGGGCCTTGAACACGCAGGCCAGGGTCAACATCCCCTTCGGCCGCTCGCTCACCCAGCTCGCGGCCCTCCCGCCCGGCGCCGCGAGGGGGTTGCGCGATCCCTTCGCGCCACCGCCGGCGCGGTGGCCCTACGTCGTCGGGGCGATCGCGACGATCCTGCTCGTGATCATCGGGCTCGCCGGATCGGGGAAGATCCAGATCCCGGGCTTCCCGATCCCGGGCGACGCCCCCTCCGCTACCGCACCCGACCTCGGCGCCGCCCCGGCAGGGGCCTCGACGGCGCCGGCGGCTCCAGCGGCGCCCTGACCGTGTAGCGGGCAGTCGAAGGTGGCGAGGCGCTGCGCGCGCGGCAGAAAACTGGATTAGAACCAAGCCGACCCTGCTGCTGGGATCGAGCGCCGAGCCTGGGTCTGGAGCCGTTCCGTGCACCTGTACCTGATCCGTCATGCCTCCGCCGCCGACGCACCCGAGGGGCCCGTGCCCGAGGGGCTCCCCGAAGGGGTCGACCCCTCCGACGCCGCCCGTCCGCTCACGCAGCGCGGCGCCCGTCGGTTCGCCTCCGTGGTGCAAGGCCTCGCCAACGCGGGCATCTCCTTCGACCGCCTCTACTACAGCCCCATGATCCGCGCGGTGCAGACCGCCGAGCTGCTCGAGCAGCTCCTGGACGGCGACTCGATGGTGTCGCCGCACCTCGCCGCGGCGCCGACCGAGCTTGCCCTCCGCACGTTCACGGGTGACCGCGTGGCCCTCGTCGGCCACGAGCCGTGGCTCGGAGAGCTCCTCGGTCTGCTCACGCTCGACTCGGCGGAGGCCGGGCGCGCCTACACCTGGAAAAAGGGAGGAGTCGCCTGGCTGGAGGGCGAGCTGGCGTTCGGGGGCATGACGCTCCGCGGCTTCTGGGCCCCGAAGATGTTGCGCCCCGAGAGGTAGCGGCGGCCGGAGCGGCCGCACCACTAGCCAGAACGCGCTCGGGCGTTCTGGCTACCGCACGCCGTCCACGGGCAACGCGAGCGGCAGCTCTTCGCCGGGGGTCTCGCCGTAGGGCGCTTCGGCGTGCGGAGCCGACCAGCCGTCGTCCACGCCCTCGGGTGGGGTCCACGACTCGGGATCGTCGGCGCCGTACTCGGACTCCGGCACCCAGTAGCCATCGTTCCAGGCCTCGCCGTCGAACCACCCGGGCACCCACACAGCGCCGGGACGAGCCTCGAGCGGCTCCCAATATCCGGCTTCGTAGGTGCCATCATCGCGATACCGGGCGTCCACCCAGGCGTAGCCCGAGCGCCCGGCAGGCCGCCAGAACCCCTCGACCCAGCTCTCGCCATCCCAGAAGCCGGGCTCCCAGATGAACCCGGCCGGGGCCTGCGCGACGGGGCGCCAGTAGCCCGGGACATAGCTGCCATCGCGCAGATAGACGCCCTCGACCCACGCCCACTGGCCGTCCCGGCGCTCCTCGAGCCGCCAGTAACCCTCGACGTAGCCGGAGCCGACCCAGAAGCCGGGGACCCAGCTCCACCGCGCGCCATACCAGGACGGCGCCACGCGCGTGGGCGTCCAGTGACCCGGCATCCAGTAGGGCCCGTTCCAATACCCCGGGATCCACGTCCACCCGCCGCGCGACGGGGGCGCCCAGCCGGTTTCCCAGGGCGAGGGCGTAAAATCGAATGAAACCACCACCCAGGTGGTGTGCACCCAGCGGTAGTGCGGGTGCACCCACCAATGGGTGTACCGGCTGCGGTATCCGTAGCGCTCGGGCACCCGGTGGCCGGAGGGCCCGTAGGCGCGCACGTGGCTCGGGTGCGGATGGCCATACCGGCGATCGGTCGTGCGATACGCCGAGCGGTGCGTGCGCTCGCGGGCGCCCTCGTAAGGGACGCGCGAGGTCTCGCGGGGCGGGGGCGAGGTGCGCGGACGGGACACGGCGGCGGCGTGGCGCTCCGAGCTGGCCCCGTCCGCGCCGCTCCTCGGCTCGCGCCCCGACTCCGGGCCCGGGCGTCCGTCCGATGCGGCGGGAGGCCGCCCCGGCTCGGCGGGGGCCGCCGGAGAGGGGCGCGCGGGCTCGGTCCCCACGGGCGCCGGGCTCCGGGTGGGAGCCGGAGCGGGCGTCGGGGCGGGCGTTGGGCTGGGCGCGGGGCTCCGGGTCGGGGCGGGGGCGGGGCTCCGGCTCGGAGCGGGAGACGGGGCCGGCCCGGGGGCAGGCGTCGGTGCGGGAGTAGGCTTCTTCGCGGGGGTCTCGGCGGGCTTCTTCGCGGGGGGCCGCTTCTTCGGCGGGGGCGACTCCTTGTCGCTCTCCTCTCGCTCCTTGGGCGCGGCGGGGCTCGATCCGGCGACCGCCGGCCCCGCGAGGAGGGCCGCGAGCAACATCAGGCGCCATCCGGGTCGCAGCATTCGCGTCTCCTTCGTCATGCGTAGCAAGGCTTCGACTCGGTGGTACGCCCGAGGGCCAGGTCTATTCGCCCGTCCCCGTCCGCGGGGCAACGCCGACGCTGCGTTACGTCCGCCGACATGAAGTCACTGCACCGCCCCGATCTGTACAGCTGGTCCGCGTTCGACGAGGCCCGAAACGTCGACTTCCACGGCCTGTGCTGGGCGCGCCCCGACACGTCGAGCGCGGGCGGGAACGTGCTCGTCGATCCGATGCCGCTGTCGGCGCACGATCGCGCGCACCTCGAGAGCCTGGGCGGGGTGGCCCTCATCGTCCTCACGAACTCCGACCACACGCGCGCCGCCCAGGAGATCGCCGCCTGGTCGGGAGCGAAGATCGCCGGGCCGGCCGCCGAGAAGGAGACCTTCCCCTTCCCCTGCGACCGTTGGCTGGAGGACGGCGACGAGGTCGTGCCTGGGCTCGTGGTCCACGCGATGGCCGGCTCGAAGACCCCCGGGGAGCTCGCCCTCGTGCTCGATGGCACCACGCTCATCACCGGTGACCTGGTTCGCGCCCACAAGGCGGGGAGCCTGATGCTCCTCCCCGACGCGAAGCTGGTGGACAAGGCCGCGGCCGTCGCCTCCGTGCGCAAGCTCGCGGCGATCGACACCATCGACACCGTGCTCGTCGGGGACGGGTGGCCGCTGTTCGGCAACGGCGGGAACGCGCTTCGCGCGCTGGCCGCACGGCTCGGCTGACCGCGAGCGCGGCGGGAACAATCAGCGCCCGCGCGTGTCGGAAACTCGCATGATCCCCATCCTCTTCAGCCCCGAGTGCCCTCCCCCGCCCGACCAGGCGGGGCTCGTCGTCGTTGTCGACAAGTCCGAGTTCGTGCTCGCCGTGTTCCGCGACCGCGTGGTGGTGCCGGGCCCCGACGGTCCGGCGTGCTTCGCCGTCGCCCTCGGGGCGAGCCCGGTCGGTCACAAGGAGCAACGGGGCGACGAACGCACCCCCGTCGGCACCTTCCGCGTCACGAACAAGAACCCGGCCTCGTCCTTCCACCTGTCGCTCGGGCTCGACTACCCGCAGGCCCGGGACGCCGAAGCCGGCTTCGGAGCCGGCCGAATCGACGCGCGTACCCGCGATCGGGTCGTCGCCGCGGCCGCCGCCGGGGGCATGCCGGCGCGCGACACGGCCCTCGGCGGAGACATCTACCTTCACGGGGGCGGGGCCTACCCGAACTCGTGGACGGACGGCTGTGTCGCGATCGCGAACGAGCAGATCGAGTGGCTCTACGCCACGGTCAGCAAGGGGACGATCGTCGTGATCCGCGAGTGATTCAGATGGGTTCGCTGCCATCCTTGAAGACGTGGTACCACATGTACCAGCCCGTCGGCACCGCCCGGGCCAGGGTGACGGCCTCGCCGTAGCTGTCCGGCATCCGCTCCCCACCGTCGGCCGCCCAGATGTCGTCCTCGCCCAGGTACAAGGTGTGGACCGGGGCCCCGACCGCGCTGGAGTTGTAGAAGATCCGCATGCTCTCGTCCTCGAACCGGACGAACTCCGGCGCGAAGCCGTCCACGCCCAGCGCGCCGTCGTGCGTGAAGCTCACGCCGCCGTCGGTCGAGCGGCCCCACTCCAGCCCGAAGGAGGCCATGACGCATCGGTCGCCCTCCGAGCAGTACACGCTCGGGTCGGCATAGGGCCCGCGAACGGCCGATCCCTGCTGGGTCCAATGGACCAGGTCGTCCGAGACCGCCCAGTAGACCTCGTGGGTCTCCGGGTAGGTCCAGGTCGCGGAGGTGAGGTATTCCTCGGGCGTCATGCCGACGTAGTACATCCGCCAGGTTCCGTCGGGCTGGCGGACCACGTCGGGGTCGACCACCATGCCGCGCACGAGGCCATCGACGAGGAAATCATCGACAGGCGTGAACGTACGACCGTCCTCGCTCACGGCGAGCGCGAGCGCGCCGAGCCCGGGCACGCCGTGGGTGAGCATCCAGGTCGATCGCTCGTTCGCGAGCTCGAGCGCGTGATCGTAGCGACCGTCCACGTAGTAGAGCCAGAAGCGACCGTCGTCCGTCGCGACGACCTCGGGGACGGCCGCTGTCTCGATCACGACGCCTTCGAGCGCCACGAAGGTGCTCGCGTCCTCGGAGAAGGCCATCTGGATGTCCTGCTTCCAGGGGCCGTTGTCGCCCTTCCGCTCCTCCACGAAAGCCTCGAAGCCCACCAGCTCGCAGTCGGTCGCGGTCCCGTCGATGACGTGCTCGAGCATCGCCACGCGATCGAGCTCCTCGCAGGCCACTACGTCCGGCCCCGTGTCCGGGAGCGCAGGCTTGTCTCCGGTGCAAGCGAGCAGGAGGACGAGGGGGAAGACGGGGGAGAGGGTACGCACCCCCAGGCTGTACCACCGACGACGAGCACCCGCGACCATCGGTGAGGCCGCCAATGCTTACGTGACGACGCGGCGCGCGTTACCACGCGGCCGATGGCCGGCCCCACGTCTACGTCCCGCCCCCTCGACCCCCGGCTCGTCGACGCCGTGCTCACCGCGCTGGTGGCGGTGCTTGCGGTCGCGGTGGTGGGCGCGGGCGTCTGGGCCGAGCCCGGCCGCGGCTTGTTCGGGGACTGGGAGCACCCGGACATGCTCTCGAACCATTGGGTCTACGCGTGGGTGGCCGAGCGCCTCGCCGACGGAGGCTCCCTCCTCCAGAACGACGCCTACTACGTGCCCGTGGGAGACGCCCCGTTCCTCGCCGGGAACGCGTCGGGCGCCCTGCTCTCGGCGCCCTTCGCGTGGGCGTTCGGGTCGCCGCTCGGCATCAACCTCTACCTGTTTCTCGTGCTCTTCCTGAACGTCGTCGCGGGCACCGCCCTCGCCCGCGCCGCCGGGGCCAGCCGCCGCGCGGCCCTCGTCGGTGGGGTGGGCTTCGGCCTCTGCCCCTTCGTCCTCACCGAGCTGTCGGCCGCGCGCCTCGCGCAGGTGCCGGTGTGGGAGATGGCCGCGGGCCTGGCCCTCTGGATCGGCGCGCTGGAGCGCGGATCCTGGCGGCGGGCGCTCGGCGCGGGCGCGCTGATCGGGCTCGCGGGCGTGGAGTACTTCTACTACGGGCTGTTCGCCGGCTACGCAGCGGGCCTCCTCACCCTGTTCGCCCCCCGTCGACGCGCCCTCCAACACCTCCGCGTGGTGGCCGCGGGCGCGGGGGCCGCCATCGTGACCGTCGGGCCGCTGTTGTTCCTGTTCGTGCGCGGCTGGAACGAGGTCGTCGGCGCCTCCGAGGCCGCCGAGAGCTTCCCGCACCCCTTCTCGCTCCAGGCCTCGTTGCCGTGGAGCTGGCCCGTGTGGTCGGACGTGCCGACGATGGTGCCGGCCTATGTCTCCTGGGTGCTCCTCGCCCTCGGCCTGTCGGAGCTGTGGCGCCGTCGCGACCGCGCGGGAAGCCCCGAAGCCGATCCCCATGCGTGGACCGTCCCCGCCTTCCTCGCCACCGCGGCGCTCGGCTGGGCGCTCTCGCTCGGGCCCTACCTGGTCACGCTCCACGGCCCCGCCGAGCAGAGCCACCTCCCCTACCAGTGGATCTACGGCCTGCACCCGGCGCTCCAGCGCTTCTGGTGGCCGTACCGGCACGCCGTGCTCGTGTCGCTGGCGGTGGCCGTGCTCGCCGCGCGTGCCCTCGGGCGCTTGCTCGATCGCCTCCCGCCCCGCGCCGCCCTCGTCACGCTCGGCATCGTCCTGCTCGCGGTGCCGCTGGAGCTCCGCGCGCGCGGCGCCCCCGTGCTCGCGGCGACCTCGCGCATCGCCGATCCGCTCCCCGCCGGCGTCAGCGCGATGCGGGCCCTGCCCGACGGCATCGTCGTCGACCTTCCGATCGCGCCCGAGCTCCGGATCGGCCAGCAGCACCTGACGCTCCAGGCGATGCACGGGCACAGGCTCCTCGACGGCCACGCCATGTGGGTCGACCGCGTGCGGCCCGCCTCGTGGGACACCTACGTCGCGGCGTCCTCGTTCCTGACCGAGCTCGCCCGGTTCGAGCGCGGGGCGCCGATCGAGGCCGATCCGGCGCGCATCGACCGTTTCGTCTACGACGTGGGCGACATCGCGCGGCTCGAGGGCGAGGGCATCCGTTGGATCGTCGTGTGGGACGAGATGTTCGCTCGCGACATCGACGTGTTGCCCGGGCATCTACGGACCCTGCTCGGCGCCTTGTTCGGAACCCCCACCATCGACGAGGGCCCGCTCACGGTCTACGATCTGTCCGCCCATCGCGAAGACGGCGACCTCCTCGCGCCCGACTGGGACTGGCCGAAGGGCGTCTCCACCGGGGACGGCTCGAGCCGCATGACCGACGCGTTGCCGGCCTCGATCCTGGTCGAACACGGAATCAAGCGATGAGGTCCCGGTCGCACGTCGGCCCGCTGCTGCTCTTCGCGGCGGTGGCCGTGCTGGTCACATGGCCCGCGGTGCTCCACCTCGGCACGGCGATCCCCGGCTCGGCCACGTCCGACGCGTACGACCACTACTGGGGCTACTGGTGGTGGCGGGCCATGCTGGCCGACGGACAATTGCCGCTCCGCACCGCGATCTCCCACTGGCCGGACGGCGGGCTCCTCTGGTTCGTGGACCCCATCGGCGCGGCCTTGTCCCTCCCCTTCCAGGTCCTGGGAGGGCCCGCGGTCGGGTACACGTGCGCGATCCTCCTCCAGCTCTGGGGCGGCATGGCGGCGGCGTACGCCCTGGCCTGGTCGGAGCTGCGCGGCCGGGGCGTCACCTCCCACGACCTCCGCGGCGCCGCCATCCTCGCCGCGATCATCTACGGCGCGAGCCCCTACGCGGTGTCCCTGCTCTACAGCGGGACCATCGAGTACCTCTCGCTCGCGCCGCTCCCGCTGTTCTGGCTCTTCGTGCGGCGCTCCTTAGCGGATGGCCACCGCCTCGACGCCCTGCTCGCGGCCGGGTGCTGGGCGTGGGCCACCCTCGGAAACTTCTACTACGCCGCGTTCTGCGGGCTCCTCTTCGGCGTCGCGCTCTTGACCGAGCATCAACGAGCTCCCGACGAGCGCCTGCCCCTCACCGCCCTCCTCGAGCGGGCGGCTACCGTGCTCCTGGCGTTCGGCGCGCTCGCGGCGCCGCTCCTGGCGGTGGCGGGCTGGACCCTCGGCTCACCCGACGCCGTCGTCGCGTCCGCAACGGCGCCCGGCTGGAGCTACCGGAGCCTGCCCGCGACCGATCTCGCCACCTTCGTGCGCGCCGGGGACTACTACTTCCCCGACAACCGGAAGATGGGCAACAACGGCATCATCCACGTGAACTACCTCGGGTGGGTCGCGATGGTCTTCGCCGGGCTGGGGGCGTGGCGCTGGCGCCCGCTCCGCCTGCCGTTGGTGCTCGTGCTCGTGCTCGCGCTGGGCCCCACCCTCGTGGTGAACCAGGTGCCGATCCGCATTTTCGGGATGCAGCTCCCCCTGCCGGACACGCTCCTGTACCTGCCCGGCTCCCCCTTCCGCTTCGTCCATCATCCGTACCGACTCGTCGTCTTGCCGATGTTGCTCGGCGCGATCGCGGCCGCCCACGCGGTGCGTCGCCACCCACGGCTCGCCATCGGGCTCGCGGGCGCGGTGCTCGTGGAGACCCTCGGGTTCTCTCCCGCGGTGTGGCCATTGCCGATGGCGGACGTCACGGCGCCCGCCGTCTATCGCACCCTCCATGACGACGTCGAGGTCGCCGGCATCTGGGACTTCCCGCCCGACTACCACGCGGCCAACCGGCGCTACCAGGCCCTCGCGGTCGTGCACGGCAAGCGGATTCCGTACGGGGTGAACCAGTTTCTTCCGACCAAATTCGGAAAGAACCACCTCGTCCGCAAGCTGATGCACTGCCTGCGCAAGCCCGCGCTCGCGACGATCGCGCGCGAGGGTGGCCGCCCCCTCGACGCGTTCCTCCAGCGCCCCGACGAGAGCAAGGTCGCCGCGGGCCGCGCCTCGCTCCTCGGGTGGGGCTACGACGTGATCGCCGTCCACACGGACCTCCTGCAGCCCAACGAGGCCGGCTGTGTCGATCGGGCCCTGGGCGGGAGCAACCGGAGGGACGGCGCCGTCACGATCTACAGGTTGGCGGCCGAGGTCACGCGGGGCCGGTAACGCCCGCCGGCGCCGCGTCCCTACTTCCCGACGCCGTCCTCACAGGGCGAACCGTCATCCCACGGCGCGTAGATCGCGGACGCCGCGTCCTCATAGACGGGCGCGCCGAGGAGCTCCGTGAGCGTGCGCCGGACCCAGCGCGCGCGCCCCTCCAGGCGTGTGCCGATTCGGGCGCCGCGGTCGCCGATGTCCACGTAGGCGCGCTTGTCGAGCAGCACCCACTTGTAGCCCATGTCGTCGAGGGCCTTGCGGTCGGCCTCCAGGTACAGCGGCGCGTCGTCGCCCTCGGCGGCCTGGTCGAGCAACATCTTCACGAAGGTGTTGTCGGTCTTGAACGCGACCTGCTCCTTCGGCGCGAACACCACGTTGTCCTCCACCATCCCGCCGAAGAGCGGACGACCGTGCTGGGTCTGGTAGTAGAGGTGGGACTGGGTGTGGGCGTAGGGCAGCTCGAGGACGGCGCCGTCCTCCGCCTCACCGAGGCAGCGATACGCGGCGGGGACGCCCGCCTCCCACGACGCCATCGGGCTGAGCTCGGACGCGCGGAGGCCGGCCACCCACCACACCCCGGTCACCACGGCGAGCGCCGGGGCGAGGCGGCCCGCCCGGTGCAAGGCGAACCCCAGCAGCACCGCCAACCCGATGTGTCCGAGCACCAGCGCGCGGGAAGGCCACCAGAGCCGCTGGAAGATCGACGACGCCTTCACCAGCAGCAGGTAGAGCACGTTCGGGACGCCGCCGATGGACGGTCCGGTCGCGATGACGAAGGAGACCGCGCAGAGGACGAGCGCGGCGCGTCGGATCCGCGACGGCGCCGCCAACGCGCCCAGCACGAAGAAGATCACCTGCACGGCGAAGACGTTGGTCTCCTCCCGCAGGAACGCCATGCCCCCGTCGTTCTTGATCGCGATGAAGCCCGAGCCGAGCGAGGAGGGATCGAACACGTAGAGCCCGATGTTCACGCCCTCGGACGTGGTGGGCGCCCACGACGTCAGGGTCCACTGGCTCACGTCCAACAGTCCCGGAACCGCGTCCGCCGCGAGCATCGGCAGGACGAACGGCCCCACCAGCACGAGCGCGACGATCCCCGCGACGGCGTGACGGCTGAAGGCCCGCTTCCGGTCCCGCGCGCTCGCCACCCGTAGCAGCCCGATCAGCGCGGCCGCCATCCCCGCGAAGAGGGCGTTGTACCAGTAGGTCAGCCCCGCGAGGGCGAGCCAGAGCCCCGCGCGGGCGGGGAGCCATGCCCGACGGTCCTTGTCGAGCGAGAGGTAGTCCGCGAAAAAGAGCAGGACGAACCCGAGGAGCGCCTGGGTGGGCCGGCCGTCGCGCAGCTCGTGGAGCACCCACGGGTTGAACGCGAAGAACACCGCGGCGAGCGCGGCGGGCTCGGCCTTGGTGCCGAGACGGAGCAGCAGGGCGCGCATCGCGAGCAGGTTCGTGGCCACGATCGCGAGGACGAACAGGTTGTAGCCCGCGACGGGGCCCAGGAGCCAACGAATGGGCCAGGCGAGCAGCCCGTCCAGCACGTTTCCACCCGTGTGAAGGTAGATGTCCTTCCCCCACGGGTAGAAGAACAGGTTCGAGTGGCCCAGGCTCTCGAGAGCGCCGATCTGGCGCCCGACGAACCAGTAGAACCACTGTGTCCCCCACGCGTCCACGTATTCGCGGCCGAGGAAGCGGGTGGTTCCCTCCCACATGCCCTTTCCGAACACCACGCCGGTGAACACGACCGCGAGGGCGACGGGCAGCCACGCTCGAAGCCGCGCGTGCAGGGGGGGCGGTGCGCGGCTCGAGCGTTCCATCCCGCGCCTGCTATCGCCCTTCGGCAGAGCCTGCTGTCGTCAGGCGGCGCTCGATCGACACGCCTCTCGATCGACACGGTCTCGATCGACACTGTCTCGATCGACACTGCGCGTGCCCCACCCCGCGGGGTCGGTTAGACGCGCGGCCCCATGCCCGCTTCGTGCGCCATCGACTTCGGCACCTCCAACACCACGGTCGCCCTCTGCCAGAACGGCGAGGTGCGCCAGCTCGCCATCGACCCCGCGTCGCCCGAGCCCGAGCGCATGCCGACGCTGCTCTACTTCCCGCCCGAGGGCCCCGCCGTGTACGGCGCCGGCGCGGTGGACGCCTGGCTCGCGGACGAGCGGAGCGGCCGCCTCATCCAGGCGATCAAGCGCTACCTCCCCTCCTCGGGGTTCGAGGGCACGCTGGTCGGTGGCACGGTGATGGGCATCGAGGCGCTCATCGGCGGCTTCCTCGGCGCCTGCAAGCGCCGCGTCGACGAGGCGGCGGGAGAGAACGTCACGCGCGTCATCCTGGGCCGCCCCGCGCAGTTCGGCACCACGCCCGACCGTGACAAGCTCGCCCAGGGCCGTTTGTGGACGGCCGCGCGCCGCGCCGGCTTCCTGGAGATCGGCTTCCAGGTGGAGCCCGTCGCCGCCGCCCGTTCGTTCGAACGCTCGCTCGATCGCGACGTGCTGTGCCTCGTCGGTGACCTGGGCGGTGGCACGAGCGACTTCACCGTGATCCGCCTCGGCCCCGGCCGGATCGGCACCGATCGCAGCAAGGACGTGCTCGGCGTCGCCGGCATCGACATCGCCGGCAACGACTTCGACGCGCGGATCGTGTACAAGAAGGTGGCGCCCTACCTCGGCCTCTTCGCGAAGTACAAGCTCGAGGATCGTTGGGTCGAGGTGCCGACCACCCTGCACCACGCCGTCACGCGCTGGCACTCGCTCTGCCACGCGAAGACCGACAAGAACCTCCGCCTCCTCGAGCGCATGCTCCGCTTCGGGGACGACAAGGCGGCCCTCGCGCGGCTCCAGGAGATGGTGGTCGACGATCACGGCTTCCACCTGTTCCGCGCGGTCGAGTCCGCCAAGGTGGCGCTGTCCGAGCAGCTCGACACCACGCTCTCCTTCCACGCCGGCTCCATCGAGCTGGACGCGCCCATGTCCCGCGACGAGCTCGACGCGGCGCTGGCCCTCGACATCCGCGAGCTCGAGAAGGTGCTCGACGGCCTGCTGGAGCGGCTCGCGCTCCGACAGGACGACATCGACGTGGTGTTCCTCACGGGCGGCACTTCCCGCACGCTTCGCGTCCAGCGGATGTTCGACCAACGCTTCGCGGGGCGCGTCGTGAGTCGTGACGTGTTCACATCCATCGGGTATGGCCTCGGCATCGAGGCCGCCGAGCGGTACGCGGGGTAGTCCCCCGCCGTGAAGCCCCCCTCCGGGGACGCGAGCGCCCCCCCGTTCGGCGCCCGGCGCCCCAGGAGGCCACGCTTGCTCTTGACGCCCCCGGTGCCACCCTCTCGGGGCAACCGACGGGGGCTCCCGTGCTCGCTTCGTCCATCGCGGTGATCGTGCTCAGCCTCGCCTCGCTCGCCGTCGCGGTGGCGACGCTCATCTGGACCTGGCACATCGGTCAATTCGACCTCGACGTGGACCCCCAACTCGACACCGACGAGGCTCAGGGCGGCGCCCTGCCCTTCGGCAAGCCGGAACGGCCCGCATCGCGCCCGTGAGCCCCGGCCACGACCAGCAACCCCATCTCGACCCGCACGAATACTTGCCACCTCGACAGCAAGCCTAAAAATCTTCACGCGAAGGCTTTCGCTCCCTCGACAGGGGCCGGGCCACCTCGTAAAAGGGGCCCGTCTTCAGGAGCCCCGATGTCCGAGTCCGTCCCCCTCCGCGATTTTCTCGAGATCCCCTACGACAAGCTCGAGGAGATGAACCTGGCCGCGAAGAAGGCCCGCACGGATCGCGTGCCGGCCGACAAGGTTCGCGAGGAGCGGATGCGCTACCTCACGGACGAGAAGCGGATCAAGGCCGTCACCGTGTGCTTCACCGACCTCGAGGGCCGGTTGCACATGCTCGACTACGACAAGAAGTTCTTGCTCAAGTCGGCCGACAACCTCACGTTCGACGGGTCGTCCATCCGTGGCTTCTCCGCCCAGCACGAGAGTGACTTGCGCCTCGAGGTCGATTGGGCCTCCTTCTATTGGCTCCCCTCCGATGTGTTCGGCCCCGGCAAGGTGTTGGTGTTCGGCGAGGTGCTGGGTCGTGACGGCACGCCCTACGCCGCTGACATGCGCGCCCAGCTCCGCCGTTACACCGATGGCATGTTCGCCAAGGACGGCACGGTGTGTCACGCCGCGAACGAGGTCGAAGGCTTCCTCTTCAAGGGGAAGGACGCCGAGCGCCGCTACCACGAGACCGGCAAGTTCGAGTTCCTCTCGACCGGGGGCTACTACCACTCCCTCCCCGGGGACCCCCTGCGCAGGTTCATCGACGCGGCGGCCGAGGTGCAGCGCGCGATGGGCTTCCAGAACGAGAAGGACCACCCCGAGGTGGCGCCCTCCCAGTTCGAGATGAACTACACCTACACGGACGCGCTCATCGCCGCCGACCAGATCCAGATCTACAAGCTGCTCTGTCGCCAGGTGGCGGCGCAGCACGATTGCACGGCCAGCTTCCTCCCCAAGCCGGTCGCGGGGATCAACGGCAGCGGCATGCACACCAACATGTCGATCTCGCGCGGCGGCAAGAACCTGTTCTGGGACAAGTCGGGCAAGGACAACCTCTCGGCGCTGGGTTGGGACTTCGTCGATCGCATCCTCACCAGCGCGAACGACCTGTGTCTCGTCCTCAACCCGAGCGTCAATTCGTATCGCCGCTTGGATCCGCACTTCGAGGCGCCCAACCAGATCAAGGCCTCTGCCAACAACCGGGGCGCCATGGTGCGCATTCCGTTCGGCAACGAGCGGAGCACCCGCGTCGAGGTGCGCTCCGTCGCGCCCGACACCAACCCGTACATGGTCATCTACACCCTGCTTCGTACCGGCCTCGAGGGGCCCGTCGGGAAGGGGGACGACAGCCGCCGCGAGCGGACCCGCTTCCTCCCGAGCAGCATCCAGGACGCGCTCCGGGTCTTCAAGGCGAGCCGGTACATGTCCGACCTGCTCGGAGAGAACGCGGCCGAGCGCTACGCCGAGCTCAAGTTGGCACAGGCGGAGCGCTGCCCCAAGGCCCTGGGCTCCTTGGTGAAGCCCGCCGAGGTGCAGTTCCACCACGAGGTCACCAACCAGTACCTCTGGAGCCAGTTCTAACCAACGTCAGCGGGCGGTAGGGGGCGGGTCAGTGTACGTCCCCTACCGCCGGCATGGCCACCGGCCGCGGCGCATCGGGAGGGCTGGCCGCGGGCGCCGGCCAGGTGCGCACCAGCCCCCAGACAGACGGGATGCGGACACGCGCGGTGTTGGCCGCGCCGAGCGACGCGAGGACGAGCGCCACGGCCGCGAGGGGGAGGAGGATGCGCCGCATGGAGACTCCGCGATGGAGGCCTCATCGGCCAGAACCGCCCGGCCTTGAGGGTCCGATCAGCCCTGCCCGCTCGGCCGCGCGGGCACCGTGAGCAAGTAGAGGTAGATGGCCCGAAGGTCGTCGTCCGTCATCTTCGCCGTGTACGCCCACGGCATGCGCGGGTCGATCGCGGTTCCGTCGGGCCGCACGCCCTCGCGCAGCGCCCGATAGAACTCTTCCTCCGTCCAGCCCGCCAGCCCCGTCACGTGAGGGGTCAGGTTGCTCGCGTCGGGCCAATCGGGGGGTGCACCCGCCATTGCGCCGCCGGACAGGTGCTCCCCATGACAGTCGTGGCAGCTCCCGATCCGCGCGAGGTGGCCGCCCCAGACCACCGTGGGGCCCGGTGGCACCTCGGCCGGGGGCGCCGCCGCGTGGTCGACCAGCTCGGCGCCGATGAGCTCGATCTGATCGAGGGCGCAGAACACCGCGAGGCCCAGCCCGACCCGGCTCGGGGGCGAGGACCGATCGACGGGGGGGAGCGCGCGGAGCGCCGCGATGACAGCGCCCAGCTCCCCATTCGAGAAGGCCGCGTGCTCCCTCGTCGGCATGGCGATCAGGGGGCGGCCGTCCGGCGCGAGCCCGTGACGGATCGCGCGCGTGAGGTCGGCGTCGGTTCGCGCACCTCCGATGCCGCCGGCCCCGGTCGTCAGGTTCGGCCCGTGGATGCTGCCGAGCAACGGCTCATCCATCAGCGTGCCGCCCCCGAAGTCGGCGCCATGACACACCCCGCACTTCGCGAGGGTCATCAGGTACATCCCCCGGGCCGCATCCTCCGCGCGCACCGGCGGCACCACGAGGGTCGCCTCGTAGTGTCGATCGAGGCGGCCCTCGGTGACCCGGACGGCGGTCCAGGCGCCCGCCCCGAGCAGCAGCGGGACGGCGAGCACCAAGGCACCAACGAGAGAGCGGAGACGAGGCGAGCGCATCCCGCCAGCGTACGGCAACGGCGCGGCGCGCGCACGCAAAAACGCACGCGTGGCGGGCCCTTGGGGGCGACGGACCGCGAGATTAGATCACCCCCGCCACGTGAACCGCGAACCTCCGCTCGGGATCGGTCCACGTCCGCAGTCGCCGCATGCCGGCCGAGCCGAGCAGCGCGTCCACATCCTCGATCCCGTACTTCCGGCTGCTCTCCGTATGGATACGCTCCCCCCGCCCGAGGCGCACGGTCATCCCGAGCGCCGTGATCGGCACCGACTGGTCCCGCAGGCTCTCGAGGTACATGTCCATCCGTGAGCCGGGCTCGTTCCACTCGGCCACATGGCGCACCGCGGACAGGTCGAACCGGCCTCCCAACTCCCGGTTGATCCGCGCCAGGACATTCCTGTTGAACGCCGCGGACACCCCCTCGGGATCGTCATAGGCGGGCAGCAGCAGCTCGGGAGACTTGCGCAGGTCGGTTCCCAGCACGAGCGCGCCGCCAGTGCCTTCGGGGCCGGGGGCGATACAGCCGCGCACCGCCCGAGCGAGCGACACGGCCTCGTTTGGTTCGAGGTTACCGATCGAGCTCCCCAGGAACAACACCACCCGGCGCGTGGGGCGAGCGGCGAGCGCGGCCAACGCGGCCTCGTGCTGCTGGAACATCGGCGCCACCGTCACCGTCGGGAGCTCGCGCGCCAGGCGCGCACGGGCCTGGTTCACCGGAGCGGCCGACACGTCCACCGGCACGAAGCAGGTCGATCCCTGACGCGCCACCAGCACCCGGAGAAGGAGCTGGGACTTGGTCGCCGTGCCGGCGCCGAGCTCGACCACCTCGTCCACGCGCGTTCCCCACGCGTCGAGGATCTCGCCCGCGTGCGCTTCGAGCACGGCGCGCTCCGCACGGGTCAGGTAGTAGCTCGGCAACGTCGTGATGCGCTCGAAGAGGCGCGAGCCCTCCTCATCGTACAAGAGCCATGGGGGCAGGTGCTTGCGCTCGCCTCCGAGCCCCTCCCGGACGGCGCTCGCCACCCCGACGTCCGGCGGCGCCCGTAGCAGGACCACGCTCATCGACCGTCCTCTGCCAACCGGAGGCGGGTCATCTCGGTGCGCGCCCGGAAGGCCCCGAAACGATCCCGCAGGAGGTCCCGGACGGTCGGCGTGGCGCGGCTCGCGGCTGGATGGGTCACCCCGACAAGCTAGGGCGATCCGAACCGCGGGCCAGCGGATGGCGACCGGCCTGCGACGCCGTTACGAGCAGCCCGACCGGAACGCGCTCATGCTCCTCCTCCTGACTGGCTGCACCCTGTTCATCGACCCCACCGAGGGCACCTACATGGCGACGGTGCAGGACTTCGTCGCCGAGGACACGTGCGCGGGGATCTGGGAGCTGGATCTCGAGGGTCTCCAGAGCGCCAACGCGACGGATGTCACCCTCGGGGAGGACGGCGAGAGCATGACGTTGGACGGCACGATCCCGTGCGAGCGGTTCGGTCTCGATTTCACCTGCGTCTTCGCCGACGAGGAGAAGGTTCGGGGGAGCGACGCCACGTTCCAGACCCGCGTGACGATTGACGGAGAGTGGATTTCGTCCTTCGCGTTCGACTCCGACTGGGAGCTCTCCACGAGCTGCCTCGGGGCGGACTGTGGCGAGTATTCCGAGAGCTGCCTCGTGAGCTGGACGTTCGACGCGGGGCTCGTAGAGTGACCCCGTCCACGGTGATTCCGCGGATGACCCCCTCCAACGGCGCGACCCGCCGCGCCACGATCGTGGGCACGGGCATGTACGTTCCCGAGCGGGTCGTACCGAACTCCTTCTTCGACGATCGCTACCAACGCGACATCTCGACGTTCCTGCGGGACCATCGAAACATTCACGAGCGCCGCTGGATGGCGCCGGATCAGTGTACGTCCGACCTCATCGTGCCCGCCGCCGAGGCGGCGATGAAGGCCGCCGGGGTCACGGCGGACCAGCTCGACCTCATCGTCGTCTCCACCGACACACCCGACTACCTCTCCCCCTCCACCGCCTCCGTGGTGTCCTACCGGCTGGGCGCCACGCGCGCCGGCACCTTCGACATCAACACGGCCTGCGCCGGGTTCGTGACGGCGCTCGACCTGGCGAACAAGTACATCCGCGCGGACGAGCACTACCAGACCATCCTCGTGGTCGGCGCCTACGCGATGAGCAAGTGGCTCAACCTCGACGACTACAAGATCGCCACGTTGTTCGCCGACGGCGCGGGGGCGGCGGTGGTGCGCGCCACGACGAGCGGCCGCGGATTCTCGGCGAGCCACCTGTGGACCGACGGGCAGTACCACGACTACATGGGGATCTACGCGGGCGGCAGCGCGATGCCGCTGGACGCGGGCGTGCTCGCCCGGAAGGACCACCTTCTCGCGTTCCCCAAGCGAATTCCGCCGGAGACCAACGGCATCCACTGGCCGCGCATCGCGCGGATCGTGCTCGATCGCATCGGGAAGCAGCCGGGGGACGTGCAGCACTGGTTCCTCACCCAGTTCAACGTGCAGTCCATCCACGAGACGCTCGACAAGCTCGGCGTGCCGCGCGAACGCGCACACCTCGTGATGGACCGCTTCGGCTACACCGGCTCGGCCTCCATCGGCATGTGCGTGGCGGACGCGGTGACCGCCGGCAAGGTGCAGGACGGCGATCTGTGCGTGTTCATCGGCTCCGGCGGCGGCATGAGCATGGCCGCGCTCGCGCTGGAATGGGGCGACTGAGCGCCGCTTCTGCTACCGTGCGCACGTGATCCTCCTCGCCGCCTCCGCGCTCGCCTCCCCCCTCTTCGACGTGGAGCGAGGGCTGATCGACGCGGCGGTCACCGTGACGCTCACCCCCGGCGCCGGCGGCACGCTCCTCTACAGCGTCGACAGCAGCGAGCCGACGCTCGCCTACACCACCCCCCTCGCCATCCAGACGACCACCGTGGTGCGCGCGGTCGAGGTCGCGGCGGACGGCGCGCGCTCCGAAATCGTCACACACACGTACCTCTCGGTGGCGGACGTGCTCGTGTCCTCGGTGATGGACCCCGCCATCGTGAACCACGCTACCTACGGCCCCATCGTCGCATCGAGCCTTCGTGAGCTCCCGACGATCTCCCTCGTGGTGCCAGGTGGCATGCAGATGTGGGAACAGGGGGTGTCGCTCGAGTGGATCGATCCGGACGGGGACGATCGGGGCGTCAACGCCGGCGCGTACATCTCGGGCGGCACGAGCTGGGCCTACGAAAAGACCAGCTTCCGCATACTCTTTCGATCGGAGTACGGCCTCGGCAAGCTCGACCTCGATCTGTATGGGGAGGACGCGACCGGCCTCTCCCCCGCCGACGAGCACGACGCGTTGAGCCTGCGGGGCGGCAACCACGACACGGTGTTCTACCTCGGCGCCCAGGGCCAGCACCTCCGCAACTTCTGGATGGACGAGTCGCAGCTGGAGATGGGCCACGTGGCGCCGCATGGGCGGTTTGCCCACCTCTACGTGAACGGGGTCTACAACGGCCTGTACAACGTGCGGGAGCGCATGAACGCGGCGATGCTCGCGGAGTACCTGGGCGGCGACGAGGATGACTACGAGGCCGTCAACGGGGGCACCGCCTTCGACGGGAGCGGGGCGGCGTGGGCCGCGGCCGTGGCGAGCGCGACCGACTTCGAGACGTTCCGCGAGTGGGTGAACGTCCCCGACTTCCTCGACTACATGATCCTGAACTTCTACGCGGGAAACGCGTGGGACTGGAGCGCGGACCACAATTGGATCGCGGTCGGGCCGACCGAACCGGGAGGCGCGGGGTTCCGCTTCCACAGCTCGGACTCGGACATCTGCCTCTATTACGACTACACGGTCAACATCCTCGACAATGGCGGTCCATCCTACGTCTTCTATTATCTGAGGAGCGAGAACCACCCCGACTTCCAGGTCGCGTTGATGGACGCCATCCATCGCAACCTCGAGGGCCCCCTCTCCGCCGAAGCCGCGGGGGCGCGCTACGAACGGTTGGCCGCGCTCGCCGAGAACGGGGTGGTGGCCGAGTCGGCGCGGTGGGGGTTCGGGTGGTGGGATCGGGACGGCGAGTGGATGGTGGAGCGAGACCGCCTCCTCACCCAGTACTTCCCGTACCGGACGGACGAGCTGTACCGGCAGGTGCGCGCCGCTGGGTGGTACCCCGTCGACCCGCCCACGTTCGACCTCGCGCCGGGGCTCGTCGCCGAGGGCACCCCCCTCACGATCTCCGCCCCGGACGGGTCGTCCGCGGAGCTCTGGGTCTCGTTGGATGGGCAAGATCCGCGGCTCCCGGGGGGCGAAACGTCCGCTGCGGCCCTGGGGCCGGACGCCGTGCGCTCCGTGGCGCTCGACGCCTCGATATACGTGATGGCGCGGCTCCGGGCCGGCGACGCGTGGGGGCCGCTGGAGCAGGGCTTCTACGAGGTCGACGCCGCCCCGCCGTTCGTGCTCAACGAGTGGAACGCGGTCGAGACGGGAAAGTGGCTGGGGGGAGACGACGGCGCCGCCGAGGAGGGCGCCGCAGAGGAGGGCGCCGACGCCGCGCTCGGGCGCACGACGGGAAACGGGGGGGACTGGATCGAGCTGCTGGTAGTGGAGGATGGCCTCGACCTGCGCGGCTGGACGCTCACCCTCCAGGATCGCTCCGGCGAGGCCGGCACGCTCGTGTTCACCGGCGATCCCGCGCTGTCGGCGCTGCGCGCGGGCACGATCCTGACGATCGCGGAAGACCTCCCGGAGGACCCCGCTTACGATCCGCGCGGCGGCGATTGGCGGTTCCACCTGCGAGCCGGAGTGGAGGGGTCGGGAGCGTACGTCAGCGCGACGCCCTTCGACGTCACGCACCAGGACTGGCAGCTCACCGCGTGGGACGCGCTGGGCCACGTGCGCCTCGGGCCGGTCGGAGAGGGCGTGGGGCGCGCGGGCGGCGTCGGGTCTACCGAGGTGGGGTTCCTCGCGGAGACGCCCACCGCCGGGCTCCGTCGGGACACCGCGGACTACGCGGATGCCACCTCGTCGACGTTCGGGGCACCGAACGTATGGGCGGACGGCGAACAGGACCTCGACACCCTCCGGGGGATCCACGGCGGCGTGGCCGACGTGGATGAAACGGGAGAGACCGCCGCCGCGCTGGACACCGGGGACGCGGCGGACACGCCCGACCGCCCCGTCTCGGAGGAGTTCGGCGCCTGCGGTTGTCGCGCCGCGGGACCGCTGGATCTCTCCTGGACCTCGCTGGTGCTGATCGGGCTCGCGATCCGACGGCGAGGCCTCCCCGCGGCTCGCCCCGAGGGGGCCTCGTGACCCTCCTCGTGCTCCTCACGGCCTGCGACGCGCCAACGTCCGACACCCGCGCGCCGCCCGCGGAGACGGGCGACACCGGGAGCGGTCCCGTCGACACCGCCGGTCCCTGCTTCGAGGACGCCGACCTGGACGGGTACGGCGATCCCGCGGCCCCCACGCCCCCGTGCGGCGGCACCTCGGTCGCCGATGCCACCGATTGTGATGACACCGATTTCCGGATCCACCCTGGCGCCCCCGAGGTCTGCAACGGCGCCGACGACGACTGCGACGGGCGCGTGGATGACGACGACGACGACGTGGCGGACGGGCTGCCGTTCTTCGCGGACGCCGACGGGGACGGCTACGGCGATGGCTCCGGCCTGGTCACGGCCTGCGCCTACGGCGGCGGGCTCGCGTTCGAGGGGGGCGACTGCGACGACACGGACCCGGCCGTGCACCCGGACGCGGACGAGGCGTGTGATGGCGTAGACCGCGACTGTGACGGAGACGCCAGCGTGGAGCCGGGCGCGGGCGCCCTCTGTCCCGCCGACAGCTGCCAGGAAGCCCTCGAGGCCCGCGGCACCGCGGCAGACGGCGCCTACTGGATCGCGCTCCCCTCGGGCGTCCTGGTGCAGGCGTGGTGCGACATGACGACGGAGGGCGGCGGGTGGACCCTGGGCCTCCTCACCACCTCGGCCGGCCCCGGCGACCACACGGGGTTCGGGGGGAGCGACCGGGACGCCGACAAGCTCGGCGTGTCGCCCGAGGCGGCCACCACGTCCGGAGACGACCTGCTCGCCTGGCTCGACCTCGAGGCGTTCCCCTGGGCGGACCTCCGGCTGGGCGCCTACGCGAACGGCGGCGCCACCTACTTCTCGCGCATCATTCCCCGCGCGTCGCTCCACATCCCCTTCGGCCGCGACGGCTACTACCTCTACGGCGAGGACGGGTACTGGTGGTGTGGCGGCAGCGCCGCCTACACGGATGCCGGCATCGGGGCGACGGACAACCCCCCGGACGCACCGCTCGACTGCAAGGGGCACGGCTCGCTCGGCTCGGGTTGGGACTTCTCGGAGAGCCCCTACGCCAACGCGGGCCTCACCCTCTGCGGGAGCGACGCGTCCAACTGTCTCGCCACCGCGTGGGGCGGCGGCTGGCTCTACTACCCGACGCCCGGCGGCGCGCAGGCGATCTGGGTGCGGTGAGCGGCGAAAAGCCTCGTGTGTCACCCGGGTTGGGTGATACATTACGAGCGTTACGCAGGAAGCCCGATGCCCCTCCTCGTCTACGCCCTCGTGTACCTCGTCCCCGCCTTCACGTTCGTGGGGCTCTACGCGGGCGGCGTGTGGACGTGGGTGATCCCCGCGGTGATCTTCGGGCTGGTGCCCGTGCTCGAGCTCCTCTTCCCCGGAGCGCGGGTGAACGTCGGCGGCGTCACCGAGGCGGCGCGGCGGGCCGACCCTCGCTTCGATGCCCTCCTCGTGGGCGTCGTACCCGTGCAGGTCGCGTTGGTGCTGACGCTGGCCGGGCGCGCGAACGCTCTCGTGGGCTGGGAGCTCGCGGGGGCTTTCGCGAGCGTCGGCATCTGTTGCGGCGCGCTCGGGATCAACGTCGCCCACGAGCTCGGCCACCGCGCCGATCGCGGCCACCAGAGACTCGCCAAGGTGCTGCTGCTCACCAGCCTCTACCAGCACTTCTTCATCGAGCACAACCGTGGGCACCACGCCCACGTCGCGACGCCGAACGATCCCGCCAGCGCACGGCGTGGCGAGGCGCTCTACCCCTTCTGGGCGCGATCCGTCGTGGGGGGGTGGCTGAGCGCGTGGAGGATCGAGGCCGAGCGGCTGGCCCGTGGCGGGCATGGTGCCTGGTCGTTCGCCAACGAGATGGTGGTGTTCGGCCTCGTCCAGGTCGCGTTCGTGGCGGCCCTCGCCCTCATCGCCGGCCCCCGAGGCGCCCTCGCGGTGGTCGCGGCGGCGACCGTGGGCGTCCTGCTGCTCGAGACCGTGAACTACGTCGAGCACTACGGCCTCTCCCGGGAGCGGCTGCCTGACGGGCGCTGGGAGCGGGTCCGGCCCGCCCACTCGTGGACCTCCGACCACCTCGTCTCCCGCGTGCTGCTCTTCGAGCTCACCCGGCACGCCGATCACCACGCGCACCCCGGCCGGCCCTACGCTGTGCTGCGGCACTTCGATGACGCGCCCTCCCTCCCCACCGGCTACGCGGGAATGGTCCTGCTCGCCTTGTGTCCCCCGCTGTTCCGCCTGCTGATGGACCGCCAGCTCGCCCGGGAGTCCACGCGGCTCTCCCAGCGCACGTCGCCGATGGCCGCGCCCTCGCCGAGCCCCGCCTGATGGCGCGCCCACTCGATGCCACCGCGCGCCGCGGCGAGCTGCTCGACGGCGCCTTCGCGCTCTTCGCGGCCCGCGGCTACCACGCGCTCTCCACGCGGGACCTCGCGCGGGAGCTCGGCGTGACCACGGGCGCGCTCTACCACTGGTTCGCCGGGAAGCCCGAGCTGTTCGTCGCCATGCTGGAGCGGCAGGTGGCGCGGCAGGTGGCGGAGGCCCTGGCCGCGGTGGCCCCCCACGGGCCCGAGGCTCGCATGGCCGCGCTCGGCGCCCATCTTCGCGCCAACATGGACGACCTCCAGCGCACCCTCCTCGTCTCCCTCGACTACCACCGCGCCCATCCCGACGGCGGCTCCCCCTTGGCCGGCGCGCTCGCCGCGTATCGGGATGCGCTCGTGCTCCAGATCGGCCTCCCCGCCGAGAACGCGGGGCTCGTCGTGAGCCTCGTCCTCGGCGAGCTCCTCCAGCGCGCCCTGGACGCAACGCACGCCGGCGCCGACCTCGCCACCACCCTTCCGGCCCTGGCGGCCCTGGCTTCCGGCCGGGCTTCCGACCGGGCTTCCGACTATGGCAGCGCGAACGCAGCTGCCGACGCGCCCGCGACGCGCCCGCCCCAATAGCAGGCGTTGACACTGCCGGAGAACCCCCCGCCGCCCCCACCCCCGAGGAGCATCCCGGCCACCTCGCCCGCCGCGTAGAGGCCGGGGATGGGCGCGCCCGCCTCGTCCAGCACGTGCGCCTCCAGGTCGGTGGCCACGCCCCCGAAGTTCTTGCCCAGCCCCGGCGCGAGCCGAAGGACGACCCACCGGTCGCCGACGAGCGGCGTCGCCTCCGCCAGGTCGCGCTCGAAGGGATCGGGGAGCCCGGTCTCGAAGCCCAGGTTCCACGCGTCGACGGTGGCCACCAGCTGCGCGACATCGATCCCCGCGTACACCGCGGCGTCCTCCAACGTGTCCGCCTCGAACACGTCCTCGGAGGCGGCCCCGAGGACCTCGTCGAGCGTGAGCCGCTCGGGGTTCGGGGGATCGGACCAGTTGTAGTAGGGCCGGGAGAAGAGGAGGCTGTCCAGGAGGTTGCCCGCGAGCACCGCGTACACCTCGCCCTCGGGGAGCGCGTCGAACAGATCGAACGACCGCCCGAGGTCCTCGTTGGCGAAGCGTTCTCCCGCCGCGCTCACGAGGATGCCGCCCTCGCCGCCCATCGCGAGGAGCGACTCCGACTCCGACATCCAGGGGTCGCGGATCGAGTGGACGTACACCCCTAGATTTTCGGGCGAGAGCGCCCCCGCGCCGACCGCGCGGAGGAACGGCAGGCCCCCTCCATCCGAGGACGGGTTCGCCTCGAAGACGACCCGGCGGCCCGCGAGCGCAGGGGCGACCCGGACCACCTCGTCCAGGTTGCGCACGAATCCGCCCGTCGCCAGCACCACGGCGCCCGCGCCCGAGGCGCCCTCGAGGCCCGTCGCGAGATCGGTCCAGCGGACCCCGACCACGGCGCCGTCCTCCAGCAACGGCGCTCCCACCTCGATGCCCGTGCGGAGGTCTCCATCGAACCAGGCCAGCAGCTCGCGTCCGCTCCCCGCCGGGGTCTCGAGCCAGCCCAGCCCGTGCACGCGAGGCACGAGCCCCCCGTCTCGCTCGCCCGAGACGTCCCCGATGCGCATGCCGTACCCCTCGAGCCAGGTCAGCGTGTCGGCGCTGGCGTCGAGAAACTCCCGCACGCCTGGCATGTCACCGCTCACCCCGGTGATGGACTCCCACTCGCGCTGCGCCGCCTCGGGTGAATCGGCGACCCCGTGCATCTCCTGCCAGGTGGTCCCCGCGGCGAAGCCGCGCCCGCCCAACACGAGGCCGAGCCCGGGCTCGTCTTCACGCTCGAGAAGCAGGACCGTCGCGCCGGCCGCCCGCGCGGTCAGCGCCGCGGCGGTGCCCGCGGGGCCCGTACCCACCACGATCACGTCCCAGCGGCCGTCGACCAGCAGCCGAGCGCCGCCCGTGTCATCCGGCCGGCCCGTATCGTCCGCGCGAAGGCTCTCGCTCCCCGACCATTCGCGTCGAGGCGCGTCGACCGGATCCCATGCGGGCTCCGCGCAGGCGAGGAGGAGGAGCATTACGCCCCAGTCTATGCCTGATCGTCCCCCGAGGGGCCCGCGTTCCGCCCCATCGCCACGACCTTCTCGAAGTGCGCGGCGTCCACGGGGTGAACCGACAGGCGCGACCCTCGCTTGGTGACCTCCATCCCGACGAGCGCGGGCTCGGCCTTGAGCGCGGCCAGCGGCACCACGGCCGGGAAGCGCTCGACAAAGCCGATGTCGACCGAGACCCACCGCGGGGTGTCCGCCTTCGCCCCGGGGTCGTGGTACGGCGATGCAGGGTCGAGCGCGTGCGGATCGGCGTAGGCGGCGCGCACCACCTCGGCGATCCCCGCGACGCCAGAAGGCTCGGCGTTCGAGTGGTAGTAGAGGACGCGGTCCCCCACCTTCATGTCGTCGCGCATCCAGTTCCGCGCCGTGTAGTTCCGCACGCCCTCCCAGGAGGTGCGCGTGTCGCGGGCGAGGTCGTCGATGGAGTAGACGTCCGGCTCGGACTTCATCAACCAGTAGCGCATGCGGAGCCTCGAGGGATCGTGGACCAACCGGCTGCCGCTGCCGGTGAGCAAAAACACAAACGGCCCCTCGCGAGGCCGTTTGCTACCGCCGCCGGGCCGGGGTCGAGCGCGTCAGACGCCCTCGACCCGTGGCTCGACTACCAGACGCTGCCGGGGCCGCCGTACGCGCCGATGTCGTTGCGCGTGCCGTCCGCGTCGTTGTAGCTCGCCGAGGGGTTGCCCGCGTCGATGAGGGCGCTGCCGGCGTCGAGGGTGTAGTCGTCGTTCTCGGTGCCGTCATCCGTGAAGTCGACGAAGGCGGGATCGTTCTCGATGTTGCCGCTGCTGCCGGTGGGCGCGGTGACACCGCCGTAGTTCCCGCTGGCGTTCTCGTAGGCATCGGAGTTGTCGGCGTCGAGCGTGGCCGAGGAGGACTCGAGGTAGACGCCGGCGCCACCGACGCCGTACGCGACGACCGAGCTCTGGAAGTAGAACTGGGAGGTGCCCATCACCGCGACGCCGGACCCGGAGGCGGAGGCGTTGCTGGCGGCGGTCACGTTCCACCAGGTGAGCTGGCCGTCGTCAACGTCCGCGGCGCCGCCCTCGACCGTCGCGGCATTGCCGGTGAAGATCGAGTTGTTGACCGTCAGCGCGCCACCGGCCACCGCGACGCCCGCGCCGTTCGAGGCGCGGTTGAAGCCGAGCCGGGACTGGTTGAGGGTGACGCTCGCGGTGTCGCCGACGTAAAGCCCGCCGCCCTGGTCCGCGAAGTTGACCGCGAAGCTCACGTCCCGCATGTCCATGCCGGTGCTGTTGTTGATGAACATGCCGCCGCCGTAGCTGTACACGTAGGACTCGACGTTCTCTTCCGGCTCGTCGAACGAGTACGCCGCGAGCGAGTTGCCCGTGATGAGCAGGCCGCGCAGGGTGGGCACCGCGCCGTCGACGAACACGCCGCCGCCGTAGAAGCGGGTGTAGTTCGTGATGCAGGTGCCGGTGGAGTCACACGCGGCGGAGCTGGAGGTGGTCTCCACCGTGCCGGTGCCCGCGGTGATCGTGAAGCCGCGCAGCTCGGCGGCGATGGACTCGCCGTTCGCGAAGGTGACCGTGGAGCCGAGGCCCTGGCCGTCGATGATGGTGTTCTTGGCGCCGCCGGTCGAGAAGACCTCGATGTCCTTGCCGCTGAAGTCGACCAGCTCGGGGTAGTTGCCCGGGAACACGGCGACGCAGAGATCCGCGTCGTCGATGCCCTGCTGAATGGCCTCGTAGGGGTAGGCGACCGTGCCGTCCTGGGTGCCCGTGGCGTTGACCACGTCGACCACGACCGGCTCGGTGGGGTCGCGATCGTCGCAATCCCAGGCGTTGGTCACGACGGCGCTGCAGGCCGTGATCGTGGCGGTCGCGTCCCCAAAGCCGTCCCCGTCTCGGTCGGCGGGGAACTCTTCCGCGTCCACCGCGTCGTTGTCGATCTCGCCGTCACAATCGTTGTCGATCGCGTCGCAGATCTCGGCGGCGCGGGGGTTGATGTCCGCGTCGCTATCGTCGCAGTCGCCCTCGGTCACCGCGAAGCCGTCCCCGTCCCGATCCTCGGGCACATCGGTGTCGGTATCCGTGTCCGTGTCCGTGTCGGCATCGGTGTCCGCGTCCGTGTCGGCATCGGTGTCCGCGTCCGTGTCGGCATCGGTGTCCGCGTCCGTATCGGTGTCGCTGTCCGCGTCGCTGTCCGCGTCCGTATCGGTGTCGCTGTCCGCGTCCGTGTCGGCGTCCCCATCGAGATCCGAGTCGTTCCCGCTCGTGTCATCCACGGGATCTTTGTCTCGGGCGGGAACGCACCCGGGGAGGGCGAGGAGGGAGGAGAAGGACAGCAGAGGCAGAAGAAAGCGATTCACGGCAGAGCTCCGTAGCGGGCCCGCACTCTACCTTGAGGTCAGAAGGCGTCAAGAGCTTCCTGTACGACACACCACATAAAAGTCCCGGCGACGGAGACCGCTCGCCCTCGCCGCGACAGGGGACGGCGCGGACTCGGGGGCAGAGGGTCTCCAGCGGCGCCCGAGTGACCCTATGTCGCATTAGAGCCAGCCCGTGCCGCCCCTCTCGCTCCGTGCTCCGCTCCTCTGCGCGTTCGCGCTCGGACTCGTGGTGGTCGGCCCCACCCTGGCCGACCCGACCGTGTGGCTGTCCGGCTCGGCCACGGTCGACACCTACGGGACATGGTGGTTCCAGTGGTGGGTCGCGAACGCGGTGACACGCGGGGTGTCCCCCTTCCAGGCCGACGTCCTCTTCTTTCCTTGGGGCAAGGACCTCCTGACCCACACGGGCGGCAACCTGCTCGACGCGGCGGTGCTCCTCCCGGTGCGGTTCGCCCTCGGGCCCGCCATCGCGTGGAACCTCCTGGTGTTCACCGCCGTGGTCACCAACGCGGTGGCCGCCGGGGCCTGGGCGCGGCGCCTCGGCGGGGGCCTCGCCGCGATCCTGCTGGCCGAGCTGCTCGTCGGGCTGCATCCCTTCGTGCTGAACGAGCTGGCCCACGGCCGGCCGACCCAGGCGCTCCTCGCCCCGCTGCTCCTCGCCCTCGCGTTCGGGGACGATGCGATGCGCACCGGCTCCTGGCGCGACACCGCGCGTTCGGCCGCGTTCCTGGCCCTTGCCGGCTGGATCTACTGGTACGCCGCCTCCTTCGGGGCTCTCGCGCTGTGCGTGCTCGCCGCGGGCCGCCCGTTCGGCTCGCGGCTGCGGGCGCTCGCGGGCATCGGCCTCGGATCCTTCCTCCTCTGCGCGCCGCTCGTGGTCCCGCTCGCGCTCGCGCTCGCGCGGGGGGAGGTGCCGGGGCTCCTGCCGCTCGAGGCCTGGATCGCGGGCGCGCAGGACTACACGAACGCGCAGGGCGGCGGCATCCAGCTCGCCACGCTGGCCCCCAGCGGGATCGCGGTCCTCCGCGGCGCGCGAGGCGAGGTCTCCGAGGGCGTCGTGCTGGGCCTCGCCGGGATGCTCGTGATCCTCGGCGCCCCGCGGCGCTGGATCGGTGTCGCCGTGCTCGGCCTCGCGATCGCCGTGGGCCCCTTCCCGTTCGACTCCCGAAACCCGGTCTACCTCGGCCTCGTCGCGGCGCTCCCCCCGTTCGAGCGCCTGTACTGGCCCGTCCGCGCGGTCGCGCTCCTCGCCACGGTCGGCGTGGTCGGGGTCGTACTCGGGTTGGAGCGGGTGCCGGTTCGGTGGCGCACCCGGGTGGCGGCGCTCGTCGGCGCGATCGCGATCGGGGAGGGCGCCGCGCGTGGAACACTGCCCATCGGCCGCTGGCGCGCCGAGGTGCCGGAGGCTGTCGCCTGCGTGTCGGAGGGCGGCGGTGCGGGCCTCGTGCTGCCCTACGGCGTCGACCAGGTGGCCCTCGTGTGGCAGAGCGTACATGGCGCCCCGATGCTCAACGGGATGGCGGAGCGGTCGGCCAGCCTCGTCCCGGCGGGGCAGCGGGCCCTACGGAAAGAGAACGGCTGGCTGAGCGCCGTGCTGACGCTGCCCTCGAATCCGCGCGCCGAGGTCGCCTGGACAGAGGCCGAGAAGGCGGGCGTGGCGGCCCTGGGCTACCGCTGGGTGCTCCTCCGTCCCGACGCCCTCGAGGAGGCGGGCGGACGGATCTCCGCCCAGTCTCGGCTCCGGGCGACCAAGCGAGCGCTCCTCCCTCTCCTGGGCGCGCCGGTCCTCGACCGCGGGGACGTGGTCATCTACGCCCCGTGGGGAGGAATGGACGCCTGCCGCGCGCTCGGCGAGGCCGTACCGCCGCCCGGATGACGACGTGACCGAACGCGACAGCCGCTGTTCGCCTGCGTGCACAGCATCGGGAGGCGCGCGTCACCCCTGACGCGGCAACGAGAGGTGTCCATGCGGAAGCAGCTTCGTGCAGCGGCGGTGATGGTCGGGGTGATGGCCTCGGGCGGGGCCTGGGCTGGTCCCGAGGAGTCGGGCGAGGGTGCGCGTCGCACCCCGACCACCGAGCTCCCCTCCCCCATCGCCCACAGCCTCAAGGCGCGGTTCCCCGACGCCACGGTCGCGGCCGTCGAGCGCGTGGGGAGCGGCTGGGAGGCGTCCATCCTCGACGGCCTGCGCCGGCAGGACGTGATCCTGGACGCGGACGGAAACCTGGTCGAGCAGCACACGCCGATGCCGGTGCGTGCGCTCCCGGAGGGGCTGCGGGCCACGCTCGATCGCTCCCACCCCCGCCACACGCTCTGGCGCGCCACCGAGATCACCACCGAGATCGGCGTGTTCCACGAGGTGCTCCTGGCCCGAGGTGACCGGCGCAGCGTGGTGCTGTTCGACCCGATGGGCAAGGCCCTGGCGGACGTCCGCCGGAGCTGATGCCCTCCTCCGAGACCCGCCGTCGCCGCGAGCGTCAGCGCTCGACGATGTAGCGGCAGAAAAGCTCGTCACCGACACGGTGCACGTGCGCCAACGACAGGCGCGGCGCCCCGGCGAAGGGGAAGCCGTCGCCGTCCACCACCGTCGGGGCCGACCGGCCACCGAGCACGAGCGGGCAGATGGTGAGGTAGAGCTCGTCTACCACCCCCGCCTGGAGGAGCTGCGCGATGAGGTCGCCGCCGGCCTCGACCAGCAGCGTCTCGACCCCGCGGGCGGCAAGGTCGGCCAGGACGCCGGGAATGCTCACCTCGCCCACCACCACCTCGCCGCTCGGAACGTGCCCGGCCGTGCCCGAGTAGAACAGCGGGCGCACGCGCGGATCGCTGTAGAAACGGCCGGTCTTCGGCACGTCGAGCGAGCGGGTGAGGATCACGTTCCACCACTGGCGGCCCTCGAGCGGCGGAAACGCGGCGTCGGGAAACCCGCTCGCCGCGAGCTCCAAGAGGGCCCTCGCGTCCGGCACCAGCGGCAGGGGCCAGCTTCGGAACGTCCGGCCGCCCACCAGCACCGCGTCGGCACGGGCCCGAAGCACGCTCATGTACTGACGGTCCACAGGAGAGCCGATCGCGACGTGATCGTAGCGGGCGCTGCCAATCTTCCCATCCACCGTGATGGCGGTGTTGGTGATGACCTTCATCCCAAGAAGTCGTCGGCGGTACGCCAGCACTCCACGGCGACGTTGCCGACGTTCGGCATGTCGAAGGGCGCCTTGGTGACCTTGACGCGGATCCGCCGGATCGGGAACGAGGACACCAGCAGCCGCGCCACGTCCTCCGCGAGCGCCTCGATGAGCCGGTACTCCTTCTCCGCCACGAGCTTTCCGATGGCGAGGTTGGCCTCGTAGTAGTCGACCAATTCCTTGCCCGCCCGATCCGCGCGCGCCGAGGCGCGCCAGTCTGTCTCCGCCTCGAAGTCGATCACCACCCGCTGGCGGATGTGACGTTCATACTCGTGGAACCCGATGCGGCAATCGTAGGAGAACCCCGTGCCATGTACCCGATCGTTCACAACTACCTCGCCGGGGCGAGCTAACCCGCCGCCCCCCAACGCCGCTCGCGCTCAGGTCAGCCCAGGCACGCCACGAACGTGATGAAGGCGCTCGGCCCCTCGGCGATCTGCCAGTAGCCGCCGAGCACGGCGTCATAGGCGACGGCCTCGACCTGCTGCTGTTCGGCGTGCGGCAAAGGAAGGCGGGGCGCGTCGATGACGCCCTCGAGCCCGGCTTCTCCCAGCTCGAACTCCCAGGTGCTGTCGTAGGTGCGCACGAGGAGGCGGGAGCCGTCGGGCCAGAGATCGGCCGAGGTCACGATGCCGCCCGACTCGGCCTCGGGGTCACGCGTCGAGATCCTGCCGACGAGGCGCGGCACGACCCCCACGTCGGGCACCAGATCGTCCACCACGTACACCTTCGACTCGCCGTCCCCGCGCTTGGTGAGGAGGACCGGCATCCCTTCGGGCGTGAGGAGGAACGCCTCCACGTTTTCGGCGCCGTCCGGGTAGACGAGCGGAAACCGCTCCGCCACGAGCGTGGCATCGAGCCCGCCACCCCAGCCCACCTCGGGCTCGGGCACCCGATACAGCGCGACCTCGGTCCGCTCCAGGGCGTTGTCACCCACGTCCGCCGCCCACAAGCAGGTCCCGGTCGGGCACGGCCCCAGCGCGATGGCCTCCCAATCGACGTTCTCCGCGCCCTCCAGCGAGAGCGTGCCGAGCGGGGCGCCGGTGAGATCGATTGCGTAGAACGCGGGGTCGTTCCCGTGGTCTTCGAGGATCCACAACACCCCGGGGTTGAGCACCGAGGGCGCCACGCCCGACACCTCGCTTCGATCGGCGTCCGCGAGGGAGCCGACATCGCGCGGCTCGGCCCACACGTCACAGGGCGGGGGGACGGCGGGGCCGGTGTCCGTGCCCCCGGTCTCGCCCGTTTCCGTGTGCGGCCGCTCGGTGTCCGCGTTGGCCGTGGAGTCGCCGGCGGGCGCCGCCGAGTCGTCGAGACCGCGCGTGTCCAGGTCCTCGTGGGAGGGGGCGGTGCACGCGAGGAGGGGGAGAAGCCAGAGCATCTCCCGGCAGCCTACCCGTTACGCGATCGTCACGCTTCCATCTCGAAGGTCAATCTCCGCTCGCCGGCTCCAGGATCTCCGGTCCGCATCCCTCGGGCACCCGCTCGGGGTGGCATCGGGGCGATCCGCCCGGCAGCGCCGCGACGTACGCCGACCCCGCGATCTCCGCGACCTGGTCCGATGCGAGGCTCTGGGGGCCCGCGTCCAACGCGGCCGCGAGGCTCGCCGAATTGGTCGCGTCGTCCGCGTCGTTGCTGTCCACGTTGGAGGTCACGAGGAAGTTGGCGGCGACCAGCGCGCGCACCTCGTCGGCGCTCCCCCCCGCGTCGTTGATCTTGAACGTCGCGGCGAACGGATCCGCCGCGGTGTCGCTGTCCACGAAGAGCACCCGGCCCTCGAGCGAGGGTGCGCCGTCGAGGTATTCGGCGCGGTGTTCGCCGGAGTCGAGGAGGGTCACGAGCATCCGCCCTCGCGCGTCGGCGAGCGACGGCCAGCCCGCGGCCACGCCCTCGGCGAGGGTGGCACGCCCACCGCGCACGTCATCCGGCTGGATCAGCCTCGTGCGCGGCCACGCGTCCGTGATCGCGGCGTCGAGCTCGGTCAGGTGTCCCGCGAGCGGTACGAGCCCCTCCACCGCCGCATCCAGCTCGTCCTTGGGCTCGATCCAGACGGTGAACGGGCTGTGGCACGGGTGCGCGTCCGACCAGCCGAGCAGCACATCGAGGCACTCCCCGAGCGTCCGGCAGGTCGACAGCGGATCGATCCCCGGCAGGTGGAACACCTGGAACACGCCGTCGTCACCGAGGTGGACGTCCAGCTCGAAGGCGCGCACGCCGACGTCCGCCTGCGCGTCGAGCGTCGGCTGCGTGTAGGCGTGGGAGGCGTCGAAGAGCTGGTCCGGCTCGATGTGGTAGCTGTTGTGCGTCCCGAGCGCCTGGACGTCCGCGAGGTCGAGAGCGTCGTCCATCGGCCCGGCAGCCTCGCACCCGGCCGTAGTCGGGGGAGCCCCCGTCTCGTCGTCCGGGGTGTCGTCCGGGCCGGCGCACGCCAGGACCAGCCAGAGCAGCGCCATCAGTACACGTACTCCGGGGTCACCATGCGGGCCCTGGACTCGCTCGTCGCGACGTACTCGGCAAAGTCCCCGTCCCCGTCCACGTCACAGAGGCCGTGCGCGGTGAAGTCTCCCTCCTCGGAGTCCACCTCGACCCAATACGCGCCTCGAACCGGCCCGTCCGGCTGCCAGCCGATCGTGCCCCAGGCGCCTCCGCCCTTCCACATGCGCGGCTCCTGGCCGCCGGCCCGCAGCTCCGCTTCCGCCTCTTCCCGGCTCGACGCGGGGACGAACGTGTCGAAGGCCGCGTCGTAGGCGAGCTGCGCGGTCGCGAGGCCATTCACGTTGGCGGGCACCTCCGCGCGCTTCGCCTTCAGCTGCATCGCGACGAAGTTCGGGATCGCGATCGCCGCGAGGATCCCGACGACGGGGATGCTCCCGATGCAGACGACCAGCCCGACGACGCCGAAGACGATCAGCAGGATGCGGCTGGCGGGGTTCGGCGGCTTGGGTACGGGGTCTGTCGGCGAGGCGGGGGTGGACACGCGGGCTCCAGCGAGGCCCGGAGTGTACGTCAACGCGCCGTGGCGGCGCTCCTGGCCTCGTCGATTGCGGCGAGCACGACCGGCACTTCCGAGAGGGCGTTGGGCCAGCTCGGGGCGATGCGGAGGTTGTTCTCGGGGGCGCTCACGATGACGCCGCGGGAGGCCAGGCCGCGTACGAGGCCCTGGACGTCGATGTCCGCGGGGGCGCGCAGCGCGAGGATCCCGGAGCGCCCGCCGGGATGGGGGCTGCGAAGGGAGGTGAAGCCCCGCGCGAGCAGGCCGGGCTCGACCGCGTCGTGCCAGCGCTGCACGTGGGCGTGGACCGCGGGGATCCCGAGCCGCGCGAGCAGCTCGACGGCGGCCCCCAACGCCGCGAGGCCGGCCCCGTTGGCCGCGCCGCCCTCGAACACGTCGGCGCGGGCGCGGAGCGCACGGTCGTAGCGGAGCGGGCTCGTCCCGAAGAGGAAGCCGACGGGGTCCTCGTGGGAGAGCCAGCCGCCGAGGCGGGGGACGAGCGCGCCGACGCGATGGGGCGCCACGTACAGGAACGCGCTGCCCTCGATCCCGAGGAGCCACTTGTGGCTACCGCAGGTGAGGTAGTCGACCCCGCACGAAACGTCGATCGGGACGACGCCGGCCCCCTGGATGGCGTCGACGAACAGCTCCGCGTCGTACCGGCGGCAAAGCGCGGCGATGGCGGGGATCGGCATGGCCAGGCCCGTCTGGAACTGCACGGCGCTCACGGCCACGAGCCGCGCCCCTTCGCGCAGGCAGGCCTCGAGCCGCAGGAGGCCATCCCCGGGATCCCCCTCCCCCGGCAGCCCGAAGCCGGTGAGCGGCAGCCGCGCGAGCGTGAGCCCGAACGTGGCGGCGGCCTGCTGCCAAGGCGTGACGTTGGCGGGAAACTCGCCCTCGAAGATCACCACCCGATCGCCGGGCCTCCACGCGATCGCGAAGGCGATGTCGATGACACCGGTGGTCGTGTTCGAGACGAGCGCGATGTCGTCGGCTCCCGCGCCGATGAGCGTCGCGAGGGCGCCGCGGAGCACCGCACGCTGATCGAGCCAGCGCCCGAGGGCCACCACGCCGAGGCGCGCGTAGCTGTCGACGTAGGCGATGACGGCCTCGCGGACGGGCAGGGAGACCGGGGAGATCGCGCAGTGCGCCAGGTAGCTGCGCGCGGCGAGGTCGGGGAAGAGCGAGCGATCGCCGAGCTGCGCGGAGGTTGACATTTCGACCGCCTATCTCCGGGCTCGCTCGACCGGATAGAAGCCCGACCGCACGCCCGCCGCGAAAGCCCGCCGAAGAAGGAGTTCTCATGATCGCTCGTTACAGCCGCCCCGAGATGGTCGCCCTGTGGACCCCCGAACGCCGGCTCGAGGTCATGCTCGAGGTGGAGCTGCTCGCGTGCGAGGCGATGGAGGCGCGCGGGGACGTGCCCGCAGGCACCTCCAAGCTGTGCCGGGAGAAGGCCTGCTTCGACATCCTTCGCATCGACGAGCTCGAGAAGACCCTCAAGCACGACGTCATCGCGTTCCTCACCAACGTGGCCGAGTACGTGGGCGAGCCCGCGCGACACCTCCACAAGGGCATGACCTCGAGCGACGTGCTCGACACCGCGCTCGCGGTGCAGCTCCGGGACGCGGGCGTCCTGATCCGCCAGGCGCTCGAGGACGTGCTGGTGGTGCTCGAACGTCGCGCCCGCGAACACACGCACACCCTCTGCATCGGCCGCTCCCACGGGATCCACGCGGAGCCCACCACCTTCGGCTGGAAGCTGGCCATCTTGTGGGACGAGCTGCGGCGCGGTCGGGACCGGCTCGACCACGCCATCGCCGACATCTCGGTCGGCAAGGTCAGCGGCGCGGTCGGCACGTTCGCGCACCTCGATCCGTCGGTCGAGGCCTACGTGTGCGCGAAGCTCGGGCTCACCCCCGCCCCCGCGTCGAACCAGGTCGTCCAGCGCGACCGCCACGCGTACTACTTCACCGTGCTCGCGCTGATCGCGACCTCGATCGAGAAGATCGCGGTCGAAATCCGGCACCTCCAACGCACCGAGGTGCTCGAGGTCGAGGAGCCGTTCACGGCCGGCCAGAAGGGCTCGAGCGCGATGCCCCACAAGCGCAACCCGATCCTCTCGGAAAACCTGACCGGGCTCGCCCGGCTGATGCGCGGGTGGGCGCAGGCGGCCACGGAGGACGTGCCGCTGTGGCACGAGCGCGACATCTCGCACTCCAGCGTCGAGCGCGTGATCGCTCCGGACGCGACCGTCACGCTGCACTTCATGCTCTACCGCTTGCGCGGGCTGATCGACGGGCTCGTGGTCTACCCGGAGAACATGCAGAAGAACCTGGACAAGACCGGCGGCCTCTTCTACAGCCAGCGCGTCATGCTCGCGCTGGTGGAGTCCGGCCTGTCCCGGGAAGAGGCCTACGCGCGTGTCCAGCGCAACGCGATGCGGACCTGGGCCGAGGGCACGCCGCTCCTCGATCTGATGCTCGCCGACGCCGACATCGCGGGCGTGCTCGGTGAGGCTACGATCCGCTCAGCATGCGATCCAGAGTGGTATGTCCGCCACGCGGAAACGGTGCTCGATCGGGTGTTCGGTAGTCGTTCGTAAAAATCCCGCTGAAGGCCCGTAGAAAGCCTCTCGAATCGCTTGCCCCCGGGCCCGGTCTGCAACATGCTGTGCACATGGGCCTGCTCCTCCTGATGCTCGGCTGCGCGAAACACGTCTCCTGGGACGTGCAACCCCGGCCGTCCTACGCGCTGCCGTCGCTCGAGGTGAGCGTGGTCACGGGGGAGCGCTCGTGCAAGCGCGTCGCGGACGACCTCGCGCAGACCCTGTCGGCTCGACCCGGGGTGGTGGTGCGTCCGGATGCACCGGTGCGCCTGCTCGTCCAGGACTGTGAGCACGAGGTCGAGACCCTCCTCGAGCTCGAGTCCGTTTTTCCGGGCATCGACTACAGCGCCGCGGTCTCGCACGAGCGGCGCCGTTTCGACATGCGCGGCTGGGCCAACGCGGTGCTCATCGTCGACAGTCCGTCGGCCGCCACCGTACGCCTCGACGGCGGCGCCGAGCGGCGCGTCCGCGGCCCCTGGGTGAGCGACGGCGAGCTCGACATGCCCCGCATGTTCACGCTCCAACAGGCGGTCCGGCGCGATCTCGCCACCGACCTCGCCGACCAGCTCGCGCCCCTCCCGGCGACCATCCGCCGCACCCTCTACAACGACCCCGAGCCGGGCACCTCTCGCCAGCTCCACAACCTCGCGGTCGACGCCGAGCGAGAAGGCAATCTGGACGAGGCGCTGCGCCTCGCGAAGCAGGCCTACGCCGCCAACCCCACGGCGGTGGGGATGGACTACATCGAGGCCCTTCAGGAGCACGCGAGCGCGGTCGGGTACGCCCTCGCGCCGTAGCCGGTCGGGCCCGCGCGGGTAGCGCCGGGGCGACGCGACGGATAGCCCGCGGTCATGCGCGTCCTCGCTGTCTGTGGCTCCCTCCGCCCCTCCTCCTCCACCCGGAGCGCCCTCGCCGTGGCGCTCGCCGCCGCCGGTCAACGCGGCGCCGAGGTCGGCTGGGTCGATATCAGCGGCCTCCCCTGGTGTGATGGTCGCGCGGTCGACGCGTACGGCCCCCGGGTGGACGCGTTTCGCGCGGAGGTGGCCAGCGCGGACGCCCTGCTGCTCGGCTCGCCCGAGTACCACGGGAGCTTCACCGGGGTCCTCAAGAACGCGCTCGACCTGTGCGGCCCCGAAGACCTCCGTGGCAAGCTCATCGGGCTCGTCGCGACGGCCCGCGGCGACGCCGGCGCGATGAACACGCTCAACCACCTTCGGCAGGTGTCGCGGTGGGTCGGCGCGTGGGTGCTCCCGGCCCAGGTCAGCGTGCCGCGCGCAGCGGACGCCTTCGATGCTCTGGGCCAGGCCCGGCGCGAAGGGCTCGGCGAGGAGCTCGCCCTCCTCGGAACGGAGCTGGTACGGTACGGGCGGCTCCTCGCGGCCGACGGGGCCGTGTAGCCAGAACGCCCGGTCGATTCAGGCCATGTCGCCGAAGCTGATCCCGACCGCGCGCGCGGCCCGGACCAGCTCGTCGTCCGCGCCGACGTTGCGGTTGATCCGGGCCTCCTCCAGGGGCACGCCCTCGACGCGGCCGTTGCGGAGCGTCACCAGCTCGCCCCAGCGCCCCGCCTCCACCAGGTCCACGGCGCACACGCCGAAGCGCGTGGCGAGCACCCGATCGAACGAATCGGGGCCGCCGCCGCGCTGCAGGTGCCCGAGCACGATCACGCGGGTGTCGATGCCGGGCAGGATCCGCTCGATGGCATCGGCCACGTAGGCGCCCGCCTTTCCCGCGCCGAGCACGCGCCCGTCCACCCGCGCGCCCTCGGACACGACGATGAGGCTGAAATTGCGCCCGAGCGCGCGCCGGTCTTCGATCTTCTGGATCACGCCTTCGGGCGTCCACGCGATCTCGGGGATGAGGATCACGTCCGCGCCGCCCGCCACGCCGCCCTGTAGGGCGATCCATCCCGCGTCGCGCCCCATCACCTCGAGCACCAGCACGCGATCGTGCGACTCGGCGGTCGTGTGGAGGCGGTCGAGCGCGTCGGTCACGCAGTCCACCGCGCTCTGGAAGCCGAAGGTGAGGTCGGTCGCGCCGAGATCGTTGTCGATGGTCTTCGGCACGCCCACGGCCTTGATGCCGTGACGGGACGCGAGATCCATCACGATGCGCTGCGTGCCGTCCCCTCCGAGCACGATGAGGCCCTCGAGCCCGAGGCGCTTCATCGCCGCGGCGACCTCGCCCGAGCGATCCGCCTCGGTGCCTTGCTGTCCCGGGTAGTGGAAGGGGTCGCCGCGGTTGGTGGTGCCGAGGATGGTGCCACCGCGCTGAAGCAGGCCTTTGCAGGCCACCGGCGTGAGCGACTTGACCCGGAGCGGATTGGACAGGAGCCCGTTGAACGAGTCCTCGATCCCGAGGAGGCGCCAGCCCTTCCTCCCCACGCCGTACTTGATGACCGCGCGGATCACGGCGTTGAGCCCTGGGGCGTCGCCCCCACCTGTGAGGATGCCAACGTTATGACCCACACCATCTCCGGGATACGCGGGCCTATCGCGGAGTCCGAGCACATGCTGGCCGGGACGGTGTGGCGAGGAAGCTGGGATCGTGGCGCCGCCCAGGCGGCCCCAGGCACGCTCGTGCTGTTCGCCAGCTGGGCCCGCGCCGAGCCCGAACGCGGCCGATACGACGAGGCGGAGCTCGCCGCGTGGCGCCACGCCGTCGTCACCGCCAAGAAGCGCGGAGCGGAGGTGTGGGTGGTTGCCCACTCCGGAGCGCTCCCCGACTGGCAGATCGCCCGCGAGGGTTGGCTCGACCCGGACGCGCTCGCCAACTGGGGCTGCTGGATCGATCGGCTCGGGCGCGGCCTGTCCGAGTCGGTGACCGGCTGGATCGCGCTGTGGGACCCCCTCGGCGAGGCCGCCTGGTACGAGGGCGAAGCGCGGCGCGCCGGCCGGGTGCTGCTCGACGCCCAGGCCGCGGCGTACCTCCAGCTGCACCGGGGGACAGGCGCGATGGCTCGGGAGGTGGGGGTCGCGGTGACCCTCTCGCCGCCGCGCCCTCCGGAGCGTCCCCTCCGGGGCGTACGTCATCGCATCCTGACGGCGGCGCACCACGCCGCGACCGAAGGGTGGGTGCGCGCGGCCGCGACCGGCAAGCTCGGGCTCCCCTTCGCGATCACGGGGGAGCTGCCGAACGGGACCGCGGCGCTCGACCGCGTGGTGGTGCTCGGCGAGGGCGACCCCACGCGGCTCAGCGCGATCGGGAAGCCAATCACGCGGGTGGAGGGAGACATCGTCCTCGGCTGATGGGCGGCGCCGCCGGTGGGATCGAGCCCCGCGGCGCTACGCCGCCCACACCGCAACGAGCGCGAGGATCGCCGGCACCGCCTGGATCAGGAAGATGCGCGGCGAGACCGTGGCCGCGCCGTACGCCCCCGCGATCACGACGCACGCGAGAAAGAACGTCTCCACGTCCTTGGCGTGTGCCGCGCCTTGGGACGACAGCACGATGCCCCACACGAGGCCCGCGACCAGGAAACCGTTGTAGAGGCCCTGGTTTTTCGCGAGCACCGCGGTGAGCGCGGCCTTCTCGACGGAGTTTCCGAAGGTCTTGCGGCCCAGCGGCTTCTCCCAGAGGAACATCTCCAGGACGAGGAACCAGGTGTGGAGCAGCGCGACGAGGGCGACGAGGGCGGTTGCGACGAGGGCCATGCGGCGCACTATGACACAGGCGATTGCGAGCGCGTTGTCGCTCGCGCTCCACCTGTGTATGGGCCTACCATGCTCATGACCATCGACATTGCCGACGCGGTCCTCGCGGACGCTACACGTTTCGCGGCAAAGGAAGGCACCACCATCGCCGCGGTGGTGGAGGACGGCTTGCGGATGGCGATGCAGGGGCGGCGCTCGAGGGCGCCCTTCCGCTTGAGGGATGCCTCGTTCCGTGGCGAGGGGCTCTGGTCCGAGTTCAAGAATGCCACCTGGGAGGACATCCGCGGCGTGGCGTACGCGGGGCGGGCCCGATGATCGCGGTCGATACGAACATCCTCGTGTACGCGCATCGCTCCGACTCGCCCTGGCATGCCCTCGCGGGCGCCCGTGTTCGAGAGCTCGCCGAGGGTGTCGACGACTGGGCCATCCCCTGGCCTTGCATCCATGAATTCCTCGCGATCGTCACCCACCCGCGCATCTACGCGCCTCCGACGCGCTTGGACGCTGCCCTCGACCAGGTTGCCGCGTGGATGGAGTCCCCCACCCTCGTGCTCCTGTCGGAGAGCGCGGCGCATTGGCCCGCGCGCTCTGGGCGGATCGCGGGTCCGAGAGTCCACGACGCCCGGATTGCCGCCCTGTGCCAGCAACACGGGATCCGCGAGCTCTGGAGCGCGGAGAGGGACTTCTCCGGCCTCTCGGGCGTCACGACGCGCAACCCCTTGACCGGGTAGCCGCCTCGAGGCCTGGCCGCCTCGGGGCCGAGAGCTACTTCGCCGAGATCCCGCCGTGATCCTGCCGGATGCTCGCGAAGTCCTTGATGTGGCCCCAGATCGCCTTGACCCCGCGGGTCATGTAGTCGAGGTCGTCCATCGAGTTCAGGTTGCGCAGCTGGTGCATCAGGAACTTGGGGTGGACGTACAGCTTGTAGAACTGACCCGCCATCTGCACGACCTCTTCCTGGTTCATGTCCGTCAGCACGCACGCGGGCTCGGTCATGTCGTAGCGGTCGTATTCCTTTGGATCGAAGCGGATCCAGCCGTTCTTCTGGCAGAGGTCGAACAGCGGCGTGCCCGGGTAGGGCATGACGACGGTGGCCTGGAGGTGGTGCGCGTACCCGTTGTGCATCAGGTACTTCGCGAGGGAGAGCGTCTCGTAGGCGTCCTCCTTCGTCTCCCACGGGTAGCCGACCATCATCGTGAGGTGCGGCTGCAGGCCGGCCGAGGACGCCATCTTGCAGCCCTCGATGATCTGCTCGCGGGTGAGCGACTTGTCGAGGATGTCGATGGTGCGTTCGGACGCCGACTCGATGCCGAGGATGAGCTTGCGGAAGCCCGCCTTCTTCATGAGGTGGACGTTCTTCTCGGTGAAGTAGTCGAAGCGGAAGTTGCAGTCGAAGACGACCTTCTCGTTGATCTTCCGGTCCACCATCTCGTGGCACAGGCGCGTGAGCCAGTTGCCGGTGGGGAGCGCGCCGGTGTCGTCGAAGATGTTCTTGGCGCCGTGGCGCGTGATGAGCATCTCCATCTCGTCCGCGAGGCGCTCGGGCGAGACGGTGCGGAACTTCGGGTAGGTCACGGTCCACGAGCAGAAGGTGCACTTGCCGTACGGGCAGTCGCGACCCGCCATGGTCCAGAGGAACGGCAGGCGGTACTTCCACTTCTCGAAGTACAGGTGCGCGTTCGTGAGGTCACGGTCCCAGAACGGCAGCTCCTCGAGGTTGCCCTCGTTGGAGTACGGGCCGCTGTTCTTGATGCTGCCGTTCTCCTTCCACCAGATGCCGCCGCCGAGCTTCGTCCCCTTGGTGATCCAGTCGACCAGCGACTGGAGCGAGAAGTCGTAGTCGCCGCCCTGGATGCAGTAGTCGGTCTCGCTCTCCTCGAGGGTCTCGCTGGGGTTGCCGGCGATGTGGTCCCCGAACAGCACGCACTGGGCGCCGGGCACGCGCTCCTTGATGTGCTTGACGATCTTCCAGTGCATCTTCACGACCGGAGACTTGGTCTCCATCGCGACGAGCTCGGGCTTGAAGTCGTCCAGGATGCGATCGAACTGCGCCCAGCTCTTCTTCTCGGCGATGCAATCGACCCAGTACACCTCGTGGCCGTTGCTCTGGAGGAGCGTGGCGGCCGACGCCGGAATGCAGGGGTACAGGTAGCTCGGGTCGTGGAACCACTGGAACTGCCGGTTCTGCGTGAGCATGGGGGAGCCCTTGGCGGACTCGATGGGCGGGTAGCAGATGAGCACACGCATGCGGATCTCGGGCGGTCGCCCAAGGTGGCATCCGGCACTCCCCTCGTCAATCGATCAATTCCGCGGACGCGCGGAACGGGAGGGGTCGGTCACCAGCCGGAGCCCTACGCCCCGCTCCACGTCCCCACGCTCTCGTCCATCCACGCGAACCGCGCGTGCGCGAACGCGAGCACCCGCGCGATCTCCTCGTCGTAGGAGCTCACCGCGTAGAGGTAGCCGCTGAACTGGATGTCGCCGATCGGCCACCGCTCGAAGTTGCGGGCGGGGGCATCGCCGAGCGCGCGGACCACCCCCGTGAGCCGCGCGTCGAACGCGTCGTCCGCGAGGCCGCCGGCCCGCCACTCCGCCCACATCGAGGCCATCCGCGCGGGAAAGCCGGGGATGCGGCCCATGCCGAGCACGATCTCGGGCCGGTAGGCGAGCCAGGTCGTCGGGTTCTCGTTGTCGTTGTAGGACGGCTGTCCGAGGGACAGGTCGAGATCCCATGGCGCGAAGTGGAGCTTTCCATCGTCGTGCACGTAGACGTGGTGGGACAGGTAGAACGCGTCGTTGTTCTTGAACGCCTCTTCGATGAGCACGAAGGCGACGGCGCTGTCGAGATCGATCTGGTCCCACAGCGCGGGATCGCGCGCGGCCAGCAGGGACTCCATGCGCGCGAGCCGGGCGGTGACCCCCGCGATGACCTCGGGGGTCTGCGCGGCGGCGGACGGGTAGACGACCTCCCACAGCCCGTACTGCAGGCTCGACGGGATGCCCGCCTCGGAGGCCTTCACGATGAAGGCGGCGCCGGTGCCGTCATCCGCGGGGACGGGAGTGCGATCGTCGGCACGGTCGATACGCTCGACGAGCGTGAACAGGCCGATGTACTCGCCCTGGTACGTGACCTCGACGTACTCGGACTCGGGCGCCCAATCGTGGTCGTCCGTCAGGTCGCGGTACAGGTCGTACGCGAGCTTGTTCCGGAGCAGCGCGCGGTCGACGTACATGCCGTTGAGCAGCCAGTCGGCCTCCTCGCCCGTGCCGAGCAGGTTCGCGGGGGCGTCGGCGCCCGCTTCGTCGCGCAGCTCGAGGGCGAGCTGAGGCTTGGGAAACCCGGCGGAAGAGCGCCCGTGCAGCCCCACCCCCGCGGTGCCCTCCCAGACGAGAACGCCGTGGGCGTCCACGAGCCGGAAGGCGCACGGGGTCTTGCCGTCCGTGGGAATGGCCTCGGCGCAGCTCAGCGTCGCGACGGCGGGGGGGCTCGGCGGGCGGTCGGGGAGCGCGGTGTCGGAGAGGCCGGTGTCGGAGAGACCGGGGAGCGTCTCGACCCCACCTTCCGAGGTGTCGCCGGTCTCGCGCGCGGGGTCCGTGTCCGGCGGCTGATCCCGCGTGGGCCGCTCGACCGTCACGCCGATGCACGCCGAAAGGACCAGGATCATTCCGGATCTGGCCCCAGCCACTTCAGATAGGTCACGACGATCCCCATCCCGGCACGCGGCACCGCGCGCCCGTGGAACACGATCGCGTTGTCGCCGAGGGAGTAGGTCCAGCCGTCCGCCGCGCGCTCGGGGATCAGCACGCCCTCCACACGCACCTCCAGGCTGTCCTCCGAGGGCAGGCGCGAGAGGGCGAAGGTGTCGGCGAGGCCGCTCACGTCGAGCCCGACGCGGGTGAGCAGGCCGGTGTAGTCGTCCGCGCAGATGGACTCGACGAAGCCCAGGGTGGTCCCGGCGGCGTCGAGATAGCGGCCGCCCGGGTCCGCAGCGGAGGTGCCCGAGGCGCAGCCGGCGGGGAGGTCCCCCACGAGCGCGTGGGCGCCGAATTCCTCACCCGCGATGTTGCCGAGCCGCCCGAGGTAGTCGGCCACGTCGGCGGGGCTGTGATCGTCCTCGTCGGACACGAACACCACGTTGAACCGCGAGCCGCCGCGCACGAAGCCGGGGTTCCGCTCGGGGTCGACCGCGAGGGCCGCGGCGGAGAGCCCCTGCTCGTCCCTCGACCCATCGGTTCCGGCGACGACCGCGGCGCGGAACGCCGCGTCGAGATCGGGCGTCGCGGACGAGAGGACGCCGCCGCGGAGGACACCGGCCGCCTCGGTGGAGACGTCCGTCGTGACCACACCCACCTGCCAGTCTGCGTAGGACGACGCCAGCACCTCGACGAACGCGCCGAAGTTCGACGCGAGGCGATCCTGCTCCTCCTCCATCGATGCCGAGTCGTCCACGACGAACAATACGTCGGTGGAGAGCTCGATGTCGGCCTGCACGAACGTGTCGTCGAACGTGAGGGTGCCGAAGCCCTGGTCGGAGCAGGCGGGCAGCAGCAACAGGAGCATGGGGAGGCGCACGCGCGTATACTACGGCCTCGCGGGCGGAGGCGGCAATCCTGTTCACCACCTTGTTGGGATGCGCGTCGGAAAAGGGCGGCGAAACCGGGGCCCCCAGCGCCGAGGTGACGGCGCTCGTCGTCGAGCCCGCGGTCGCGGAGCTGCACACGGGTCCGGACGGCGGAGAGGCGCTCCAGTTCGACGTCGTGGCCACCTTCGGCGATGGCAGGTCGGGCCGGCTCCAAGCCGCGGAGTGGAGCGTGTCCAACCGCACCTCCGGCGCGATCGACGAGACAGGCTTGTTCTCTCCTTCGTCCGAGAACGGCGGCATCACCTGGGTCACCGCGCGGTTCGACGGGCTCGAGGCCACCGCCGAGCTGACGGTCGTGTTCGACGAGGAGATCGTCGCGGACGGCGCCCCCACCGGCGGCTACGACCGGCGCCCCACCGAGACCACGGGGCTGTGGCTCTACCCCGAGAACGGGGTGAACTTTCCTCGAAACACGCCCAGCATCCTCTTCCAGTGGGCCGACGCCGCCGCCAGCGGCTACCGGCTGCGCTTCACCGGGGCGACCACCGATCTGACCGTCTACACCACGGCGCTCTCCTGGTCGGCGGACGAGGTCACGTGGGCGCGCGTGGTGGGCGCAAACGGCGGGGCCACGCTCGAGGTCGAGCTCTCCGCGATCGTGGGAGACACGCTCGTCGCGGAGCCGCTGCGCACGCTCAACGTCAACCGCATGGATGGCGACGGCACCATCTACTACTGGAGCACCTCGGTTTCGGGCCTCCTGCGGGTGCCGTACGGCGGCACGGCCGAGGAATACCTGACGGCCACGACCACCGGCCACTGCGTCGGGTGCCACGACATCTCGCCCGACGGTGACATCGCTTTTACCTACGACGGCGGGAACGGGCCGCTCGGGGTGCGCGACATGGCCACGGGGACCGACGTGGTCCCCTACGGCTCGGGGCTCATCGGCAACTTCAAGACGTACAGCCCGGACGGGCGCTACCTGCTCACGACGCTCGCGGGCGCGCTGCTCCTCCACGACGCTGCAACGGGCGCGTTCCTGTGGGAAGTCCCGGTGGACGGCACGGCAACCCAGGTGGACTGGTCACCCGACGGGGAGACCGTCGTCGTGGTGCTCAGCACGGCCCACACCTATGACTGGGTGTTCACCGGCGGGCGCATCGCGCTCCTGGAGCACCACGGAGACGGCGTGTTCGGCGCCCCCCGCGTGATCTACGACCCCACGGTGATCGGCCCCACGTACAACGCCTTCTACCCGGTGTATTCGCCGGACGGCGCGTGGATCGCGTTCAACGTCTCCACGGGCGACTCGTACGACGACCCGGACGCCAACGTGTACGTCGTCTCCGCGGACGGGGGCCCCGCCGTCGCGCTCACCGCCGCCAACCAGACGGACGGCATCACCAACTCCTGGCCTCGCTGGGGCCCGCTCCCCGACGACGACGTGATGTGGCTCGCCTTCTCCTCCAAGCGCAACTACGGCGCGATCACGGCGGGCGCCCCGCAGATCTGGGTGGCCGCGTTCGATCCGGCCCGCGCGCGGGACGGCGTCGATCCCTCCTGGCCGGCGTTCTGGCTCCCCGGGCAGGATCCCGCGCAGAACAACCACATCCCGCTGTGGGCCGATTGATGCGGGGCGGATTGATGCGGGGCCGAGTCCTCGTGGGCCTGCTCGCCCTCCTCGCCGCGTGCTCCACCGACTCCGCGTCCACCGCCGGCACCAGCTTCGCGGCCTACGCGGGTGACCCCGGCCACCTCTACGAGCTCCGCGCGCCCGCCCCTCCCGGGGACACCGCGGATACCGGCGCCTCGGATACCGCCGCTTCCGATACCGCCGCCCCCCCGGCCCCCTCCCGCTGGCTCCGCGTCGACGAGGCGTCCTGGACCCTCACCGAGGGCGCCACCGCCGATGTCGGCGCCACCGTCGGCACCTGGGTCACCCGTCGTGAGGGCGGCCTGTTCGTGGACGAGATCCGGCTCCTGCCCGACCCGGTCCTCGCCGGGAAGGCCGCGGACGGCGCCACCGTCCGCGCCATCGCCGACTGGGAGACGCGCTACGGCAGGTTCCCCGACGCCGCGGAGATCGAGATCGCGGGCGACGGCGGCGCGTGGGCGGGCACCCAGGTGTTCGCGAGGGGCGTGGGCCCGGTGTTCCTGACGATCGACGGCGCCGCGTGGGAGACCGTCTGGTACGAGTAGGGTCCGTCGTCACGGCGTGTGCGCTTGTCGGCCTGATCGAAGCGGCTGTCGGCCTCGCGCGGGGCGCCCCCCTCCCCGCCTCCCTCGCGCTCGTGCTCACCTGGGCCGGCATCGGCGCGCTGCTGACCGGGCTCGGCGCGCGGGCCCAATCCTGGGCGGTCCCCCTCGCCGTCCTCCTCGGCACGGCCTTGCTCGTGGTGGAGGCCCGCGGCCTGGCCCTCGTGCTCGCGAGCCTCGGCGCGCTCACGATCCTCGTGGTGAGCCTCCGCGCGCTCGGTCCTCGCCTCCCCTGGCTCGGCGCCGTAGTCGCCATCCCCGCAGCGTTCGCCTCGCTCGCGGCCCGCGACGCGCTGCCTCCGTTCGCGGTCGCACGACCACCCGCACCGGCGCGAGCGGCCGGCCCCACGATCCTCCTCCTCACCGTCGACACCCTCCGCGCCGATGCCGCGGGCCCCACCTTCCAGGCGCTCGCCCGCCGCGGGCTGTCGGGCCCCGCCTGGTCCACCGCCCCGTGGACCCTCCCCGCGCTCGCCTCCCTGCACACCGGGCGCACCCCCTACGAGCACGGCGCCCTCGTGCGCGCGCCCCTCGCCGGCCAGACGCGCATCGCCGGCCTCGCCTCGACCGTCGGCCCCACCCTCGCCGAGGCGCTTCGGGCGGCCGGATGGCGCACCGGCGCCTTCGTCGAGAACCCGCAGGTGACCCGCGCCCGCGGCTTCGGGCGAGGCTTCTCGGTGTGGGATTCCCCCGACGATCGGGACGCCCCGCGCTCGATGCTCCTCGATCCGTTCGGGGTCGACCTCGCCGGCGAGCCGCTCGTCGTCCGTGGCCGCGATCCTTCCGCCCGGGTCGATCGCGCCCTCGCGTGGCTCGCGGAGCAGGCGGTGCCCACGTTTCTCTGGGTCCACCTGCTCGGGCCCCACCTCCCCTACCTGAACGCCGACCTCGGGCCCGGCACCGCGCTCGGCGACGCGCTCGGCCCCGGCCAGGCCACGCGCCTGAACCTCGACTTCCTCCGGCGCGGGAGCCTCCGGTGGACCCCCGCGCTTCGCGCCGAGGTGCGCACCGCCTATGCCAACGAGGCCGCCCGTTCCGACGCCGCCCTCGCGCGCCTCGTCGCCGCCGCGGGCCCCGACGCCGTGATCGTCTACGCCGCGGACCACGGCGAGGAGCTCGGTGAGCACGGCGGATGGGAGCACGGCCACGCGCTCTGGGAGGAGGTCGTGCGCGTTCCGCTCGCGATGGCCGGACCGGGCGTTCCCGCGGCGACCTTCGGCGGTCCGGCGTCGCTCGTCGACGTGGCGCCGACGCTGCTCGCGCTCGCCGGGGTCTCCGGGGGGTCCGGCATCGACCTGCGCGCCATCCCCGCCGACCGCACGCTCGTCCTCGCGGACACGCTCTACCTCGAGGAGCGGGAGGGCCTCGTGCGGTGGCCGTGGAAGCTCACCCGTACGCTCTCCGGTGACGACGTCCGCCTCGTCGACCTCGACGCCGACCCGGGCGAGCTCGTGAATCGTTCGTCGACCGATCCGGACGCGCTCACGACGCTCTCGGGGGCGCTGGACGCGGAGCGGGCGCGGCTCGGAGACACGCCGACGGGGACGATCGGCGAGGAGCTGCGGGCGTTGGGGTACGTCGAGTGAGGGGCCGCCCTCTCTACCCCACGCCGCTCACCACACGCCGCTCACCACACGCCGCTCACCAAACGTTGGTGGTCACCCGCACCGGCGGTAGCGCCGCCCGCTGGAGGCACACGCTCACGGCCACCCGACCGAAGGCGCCGCCGTCCTGCAACGTGCGTTGGGCGGCGACGAGGGCGCGCGTGGGCGTGTTGTTGTCCTCGGAGAGGTGCGCGAGCATCAGGTGGCGCAGGCTGCCCCCCAGGCCGTCGGCCAGGAGCATCTGGGCCTGGCGATTGGAGAGGTGGCCGTGGTTGCCCTTGATCCGCTGCTTGAGCGGGTACGGATAGGGCCCGTCCATCAACATGTCCTCGTCGTGGTTGAACTCGAGGACGAGCGCGTGGCACTCGCGGATGTGCCGCGCCAGCAGCGCCGTCGGCTTGCCCAGATCGGTGATGACGGCCACCGCGGCGTCCCCCACGTTCACGCGGTAGGCGACGGGATCCTGCGTGTCGTGCGGCACCGGGATGGGCTCGATCTGGAGGTGACGTACGCGGAACCCCGTGCCCGCCTCGACGATCTCGACGCCGTCGGGCAGGCAGGAGGGGTGTACCCCGCGCGAGGTGCCGTGCGTCATGTAAAACGGGACGGGCCGGCCGCGCTTCGCGAGCGCGCGCCCGAGGACAGCGGCCGCGCCTACGTGATCGGTGTGCTCGTGTGTCACGAGCACGGCGTCGATCGGCGCGTCCGCCAGGCCCACCTCGGCCAGCCGCCCCAGGATCTGCTTGGTCGACACCCCACAGTCGATCAACACGCCCGCGTGCTTGTCGCCCACGTAGGTGCAGTTGCCGGCCGAGCCCGAGGACAACACGCAGACCGTGACATCGCGCTGAAAGAGCGACATGCGGGGGGCTCGCGAGGGGGAGGGCTCGAGGGTCGCCCCGAGGGGGCGAGGGAGGCCCCGCGAACGCGAGACCAGAGGGGGCGTGAATACTACCCTGGTTCACGCGCGTCGGCTCGGCCGGCGCCACCGCGGCGCAGGTTCACGGAAAACCGCTTGCCGATCCGTCATGCGCGGAGACATAAGGGGACATGTCCGCCATGCCCGACCTCCTGCTTCAGCTGACCATGGCCATCCTGCTCGCCGTCGGCATGTTCGGGCTGGCGCGGTAGCGCCTGCGCCTCACGGCGTCGGCGGGGCCTCGGGGGCCGGCGGAGCCTCTTCCGCGCCCGGGATCGTGAAGCTGGGCATCTCGTCGTCCCCGCCTTCGACCGCGGGCTTGACGGGCTCGACATCCGTGAGCGCGCTCGCGGCGACCCACCCGAAGTCGGTGCCCTTGCGTACGCGCACCTTCTCGCCGTCGCGCACCAACACCTCGATCCGATCGGCCTCGGTCAAGGTCACGGAGACGGTGGTGACATCGGGCCAGCGCACCCCCTCGACCGGCGCGAGCGCCCACAGATCTTCGGCAAACGCGTGAGAACAGAGGAGCAGCAAGAACATGGCGCACCCAGGCAACAGACGCCGCGCTATATCGCGGCTCGCCCCGCTGCTGCCATTACGCGCCCCCATCAGACCCTCGCCCGAATCGGACGCTTCGGCCTTTTCAGCGCCGCGGTGCTGCGCCGCGCGCTGACGCCCCCGTGGAACGTGCACGACATCTTCCGGCACACCTGGCTGGTGGCGACACGCTGCATGGCGCCCGTGGCCGCGGTGACATTCCCGTTCGGCATGGTCATCGGCCTCCAGGGCCTGCAGATCTTCGACCTGTTCGGCGCCCAGCGCATGCTCCCCTCCCTCATCAGCGTGGCCGTGCTGCGGGAGCTCTCGCCCATGCTCGCGAGCGTGCTCGTGGCCGCGCAGGGCGGGAGCGCCTTCGCGGCCGAGCTCGGCGCGATGCGGATCAAGGAGGAGCTCGATGCCACCGAGGTCATGGCGGTGGACAGCCTGCGGTGGCACGTGGTGCCGCGGGTGCTCGCGTTGGTCATCGCGTGCCCGATCCTGAACGTGCTGGGGACGGTCGCGGGGCTGCTCGGGGGGTTCGTCATGGCGGTGGCCATCCAGGGCGAGCCCGCGGGCGTCTTCATCGCGAACCTCTGGGCGTTCACCGTGCCGTTCGACCTGGTGGCCGGCGTCATCAAGACCGTCGTGTTCGGCCTGCTCATCGGCCTCGTCGCCTGCTACCACGGCTTCAATGTCACGGGCGGCGCGGCCGGGGTCGGCAAGGGAGTGAACGACACCGTGGTGCACGCGGTGCTGCTGTTCTTCGGGGCCAACTACCTGCTCACCAGCGCGATGTTCGCGCTGTGAAGATCGCACTTTGAAGATCGCACTGTGAGGAGCCCCCGATGAGCTGGCTCGCCGCGATCGGCCGCTTCGGCGCCTTCTGCTTCGCCTTCGGCGCGGCGAACCTCCGCCTCCCGCCCCCCGGCCGTACGATGGAGGAGGCCTACCGCATCGGCGTGCAGAGCCTGCCCGTGCTGCTCACCATCAGCGTTTTCGTGGGAACCAACCTATCGTTACAGGGCTACAACGCGTTCACGCCCCTCGGCGGCCAACGCCTCGTGGGCATGTTCGTGGCGCTCGCGGGCGTGCGAGAGCTCGCGCCGATCATCGCCGCGGCGATGGTGGCAGCCAAGGCCGGCACCGAGATGGCGAGCCAGATCGCCGTGATGCGCACCCGCGATCAGATCGACGCGCTCGAGGTGATGGCGGTCAACCCCCTGTGGTGGCTCGTCACGCCGAGACTCCTCGCGATCGTGCTCGTGATGCCGGCGCTCACGGTGATCGCGATCTTCACGACCATCGCCGCGAGTTGGCTGGTGGCAACCGCTCAGCTGGGCCTCAACGGCACCGAATTCCTCGACCTGGTGCGGACGTCGATCGACGCCCGGGATCTGATCGCCTGCGAGATCAAGGGCATGCTCTTCGGCGTCGTGATCTGCCTGGTGAGCTGCTACTGCGGGTTCACGAGCGGGAAGGGCCCGGAGGGGGTCGGCCAGGCCACCAACGCGGCGGTCGTCATCTCCAGCGTCACGTGTGTCAGCCTCAACTTCCTCATCTCCCAGGTGCTCTATGGGTGAGCCGTGATCGACGAGAACGCCCCGCCCATCGAGCTGCGCTCCGTGTCCAAACGGTTCGGCAGCCTCGTGGTGCTCGACAACGTGAGCCTCACGATGCCCCGGGGGCAGACCACCGCGGTCATCGGCCCCTCCGGCACCGGCAAGAGCGTGCTCCTCAAGCACATCGTGGGCCTCCTGCGCCCCGATGCGGGGGAGGTGCGCGTGTTCGGCGTGGACATGGCGACCGCCTCGGAGAAGCTGGTGTACCAGGTGCGCAAGCGGCTCGGCATGTTGTTTCAGGACGGCGCCCTGTTCGATTCGTTGTCCACGGGTGACAACATCGCCTTTCCGCTCGCCCGTCATCGGCCGGATCTGAGCGCCAAGAAGCGCCGCGAGCGGGTGGAGGAGGTCTTGGAGCTGGTGGAGCTGCCCAACCTCTACGATCGGCCCACCAGCGCGCTCTCGGGCGGCCAACGGAAGCGGGTGGGGCTCGCGCGGGCGATCGTGACCGAGCCCGAGGTGGTGTTGTTCGACGAGCCCAATTCGGGCCTCGACCCCATCACGAGCGACGCCATCGATCAGCTCATCGTGAGCATGAAGCAGCGGCTGCACATCACGTTCGTCGTCATCTCCCACGACATCGTCGGGACGCTGAACGTCGCGGATCGAATCTGCATGTTGTACGGGGGGAAGGTGGTCGCCAGCGGCACCACCGCCGAGGTCACCCACTCGGACAACGTGATGGTGCGTCGCTTCTTGAGCCGCAATCTCGTGCTCCCGGAACCGGGGGATCCGGCGATGGCGACCCTCCCCCACATCGGATAGCCGGGGCGTTCATGGCAGTTTCACGATGACCATGCCGGGTCGGTACGAAGCGGGGGTCGGCTGCCTGGTGGTCGTAGCGGCCGGCCTCTTGGCGTTCATGGCGCTCCAGGTGGGCGCGATCCGCGGCTTGGGTGAGCACATCGACGTCGTGGCGGTGCTGGACAGCGCGGCGGGGCTCTCCACCGGCGCGGTGGTCAGCATCGCCGGGGTGTCCGTGGGCCGGGTGTCCCACCTCGAGGTCGACTTCGACAAGGCGCGCGTCCGGCTCTCGTTGGACGCCGATGCCCAGGTCCGGAACGACGCGACGCTCGTCATGCGCGCGCGTTCGGTGCTCGGAGAGAAGTACCTCGAGATCGTGCCGAACAGCCGCGACGCGCCGCTCCTCGCGGACAATGACGTCATCACGAACACCAAGGGCGCGGTCGAGATCGACCAGCTCGTCACCCGGATGGCCCCCCTGGTGGAGGCCCTCGATCCCGAGGCGCTGCGCATGGTGGGAGAGTCCCTCTCCCGGGCGCTGGCCGAGGATCCGGATCGCCCTGCCCGGATGTTGGCCGACGCGGAGCGCGCCCTCGAGAACGCCGCGAACGCCAGCGAGGCGCTGCCGGGGCTCGTCGGCGACGCTCGCGCCACGCTCGCCTCGGTGAAGAAGACGAGCGACGCAGCCCGCCCCGTGATCGTGAAGGCGGAGGGTGCGGTCAGCCGCCTCGACGCGCTCGTCGCGAGCGTGCCGCCCGAGGAGCTCCCCGCGCTCGTGGCGGACCTCCGCGGCGCGGTGAAGGAGGGGCGCGCGGTGATCACGCGGCTCGACGGCTCGTCGGTGGACGTGGCGGAGATCCTCGCCAAGCTCAACAACATCACGGCGGACGAGCTGTCCTACTGGGCCCGCGAGGAGGGCGTGTTGATCCGCCTGATCCCGAAGACGAAAGCGAAGAAGTGAGGGCGCTGGCGGAGCTCGTCCCGCCTCCCCGCCCCTGCCCTTCCTGCCGCCCTACTCGTCCTTCCGACCCTTCTCGGCCGGGGCGCGATCCTCGCGCGGCACCTTGTCGGCCTCGGCGAGCTTGCGCAGGTTCACGCTCGCATGCAGCTCGAGCGAATAGTTGGTCATGAGGTTGTGGAGGTCATCCTTGAGGCCGAGCTCCTCGAGGTAGTTGCGCACCTCGCGCGCCACCGCGCGGACCACCTCGGTCTTGGCCTTGTCGCCCCCCTCGAGCACGGCGCCGAAGACCTCCTTCGCGTCACCGAGGATGGTGCGGCCCTCGCGGTCCCCCCCCTCGTTCTCGCCCATGATCCGCCGCCCGAGGCGCCGAAAGCGGCCGCCGCGGTCGGGGCTGGGCCGATCGGGGCTCGGACGATCCGACGTGGAGCGCTCTCCCGCCTTGTCGGCTCCGGCGCGATCATCGGCGTCTTCGGGGGGTTCACGTTCGGCCACGGCGCTCTCCTGCCCGGTCGTCAACCGGCCTGCTTCTCAACCACCGTGCCGCTCAGGCACCCTGTGTGTAACGACGGAGGAAGACCTCCATCTCCTTGCCCGACTGGTAGTCCCCCGTGCGGTCGGCCACGATCACGCCGCGCTCGAACACCGCGCGGGCGGCGTCCGTGTCGCCTTCGGCCACGAGCGCGCGGCCGAGCCCGCGGTACGCTGCGGTGTAGTCGGGGTCCGCCGTGATCACCTGCTCGAAGTGCGGGATCGCCTGCAGGTGCCGACCCGCCTTGGCGAGCTCGGTGGCGAGCATGAACCGGGCGGTGTGATCGTCGGGATCGTCCGCGACGATCTCCTCGAGCCCCTCGATGCGCTCGAGGAGCGCCGGATCGAGTGGTGCAGGATCGAGTGGATCGGCGCTCACGCCGTGCACGCGGCCATCAATTGACCGTGTACGGCTCGGCGAGCGTGAACGGCGCGATCTCCGCGTCGAAGCGCTCGCCCTTCTGCGTCACCATCTGGTAGGCGCCGTGCATCGTCCCCATGGGCGTCGGAAGCGGGCAACCGCTCGTGTAGTCGAAGCTCTGCCCCGGCTTGAGGACCGGCTGCTCCCCGACGACCCCGGGCCCACGCACTTCTTCGACGCGTCCGGTCGCGTCGGTGATGATCCAATGCCGGCTCACGAGCTGCACCGTGTCGGCGCCGTCGTTCAGGATCCGCACGTGGTACGCGAACATCCAGAGGCCGCTCCGCGGATCGGATTGGTGCTCCAGGTAGTCGGGACGAACCTCGACGCGAATGCCCCGCGTCGTCGCTTCGGACATCGTGTTCCCTCCGTGGCCCGCATAACCCGGGAGCGCGCCGGAGGTCGCCCGTCGGCGCGACCGCGCGAGCCCGCCGCGCTCACCCTCCGGACGGCCTGCGGCAAGAGGCTCTTTGGGCGCCCCACCCCCGAGTTCTTGTTAGCTTGCCGCCCCCACGCAGGGCCCGCCGCCCCTCCCCGTGGATTGGAGCCGACCTTGTCCGCGTCCGCCCCCGCCGTACCCCATCTGACCGCCCCCTTGGCCACCGCGCCCCTGGCGACCATGCCGCTGCCGCCCCCCCTCCCGCCGCGGTCGTCGCTCCCGGCGATCACGCGGGACAGCCTGCTCGCCCTCTACCGGAAGATGGTGCTCATCCGCCGGGTCGAGGAGCTCGCGGCGAAGGCGTACACCCAGCGCAAGATCTTCGGGTTCTGCCACCTCTACATCGGGCAGGAGTCGGTGGCGGTCGGCGCCGCTGCCGCATGCCAGAAGAATGACCGTTGGATCGCGGCGTATCGCGAGCACGGCCAGGCGATGGCGAAGGGCGTGAGCCCGCGCGCCGTCATGGCGGAGCTGTACGGCAAGGCCACGGGCTGCACCAAGGGCCTGGGCGGCTCGATGCACCTGTTCGACTCCTCGGTGCACTTCATGGGCGGGTACGGCATCGTCGGCGGGCACATCCCGCTCGCGGCGGGCGTGGCCTGGGCCGTCAAGCAACAGAAAACAGGCGACGTGGTGGTCTGCTTCTTCGGGGACGGCTCGGCCCACCAGGGCGCTTTCTTCGAGGCCCTCTGCCTCGCGCAGCTCTACAAGCTGCCCGTCGTCTTCCTCTGCGAGAACAACTACTACGCGATGGGGACCTCCATCGACCGCCAGTCGGCGCTCATCGACATGAGCCTGCGCGGGCTGGGCGTCGGCATGGTGCGCGAGCAGTTCGACGGCTTCGATGTCGAGCACGTGCGTGACCGCGTCGGCGCCGCGGTCGAATACGCGCGATCCGGCCAGGGCCCCGTCATCCTCGAGGCGATCACCTACCGGTTCCGCGGCCACTCGATGTCGGACCCCGCCAAGTACCGCAAGGCGGGCGAGCTCGAGGAGAAGAAGAAGTCCGATCCCATCGCGATCACCGAGCAGCGCCTCAAGGGCGACTACGGCGTGACCGACGCGGAGCTCGAGGCCATCCGCGCCTCGTGTGACGAGGAGGCGGAGGACGCGGCGAAGTTCGCTGAGGACAGCCCCTGGCCCGACCCCGCGAACCTGTACGACTACACGTACGCTCCGTCCGCAGCTTCCACCGAAGGGGACCGCTAGATGCCGGTGATGCAGATGCGCGAGGCGCTCCGCCGCGCGATGAGCGAGGAGATGCGCCGCGATCCGAACATCTTCCTCATGGGGGAAGAGGTCGCCTATTACGACGGCGCCTACAAGGTCAGCCAGGGCATGCTCGAGGAGTTCGGGCCCGAGCGCGTGGTGGACACGCCGATCAGCGAGAACGGTTTTGCCGGGCTCGGCATCGGCGCGGCGATGGCGGGCATGCGCCCGATCATCGAGTTCATGACGTTCAACTTCAGCCTCGTCGCCTACGACCAGGTCGTCAACAACGCCGCCCGCATCTACCAGATGAGCGCGGGCCAGTACAAGGTGCCCATCGTGTTCCGCGGCCCCAACGGCGCCGCCGAGAACCTGGCCTCCCAGCACAGCACCTCGGTCGAGTCGATCTACGCCCACTTCCCCGGCCTCAAGGTGGTGTCCGTCGCCACGCCGTATGACGCCTACGGGCTCCTCAAGAGCGCCATCCGCGACGACAACCCCGTGATCTTCCTCGAGAGCGAGATGATGTACGGGCTCAAGGGCGAGGTCCCGGCGGAGGAGTTCACGATCCCGCTCGGCAAGGCCGACCTGAAGCGGGACGGCACCGACGTCACCCTCGTGACCTGGGGCAAGCAGGTCCAGACCTGCCTCGCCGCCGCGGAGACGTTGGAGAAGGAGGGCATCTCGGCCCAGGTGCTCGACCTGCGCTCGATCCGCCCGCTCGACCACGAGATGTTGTTCGCCTGCGTCTCGAAGACCCACCGGGCCGTGATCGTGCAGGAAGGCTTCACCTTCGCCGGCATGGCCGCCGAGCTGGTGACCCGCATCCAGGAGAGCTGCTTCGAGCTGCTCGACGCGCCCGTGCGGCGCGTGACCAACCGCGACGTGCCGATGCCGTACGCGCCCAACCTGGAGAAGCTGGTGGTCATTACTCCGGAGCGCGTGGTCGACGCCGCGCGCGCCACGGTCGGCAAGAAGAACGGGGGGAAGTCCTAGATGGCCGAGCTCTTCGTCATGCCGCAGGCCTCCCCCACGATGGTGACCGGTGTCATCGCCAAGTGGGTGGCCCCCGAGGGCTCCGATCTCGCCCCCCAGAGCGTCATCGCCCAGGTCGAGACCGACAAGGCCACGATGGACATCGAGGTCTTCGACAAGGGCGTGATGCTCAAGCATCTCGTCGCCGAGGGCGCCGAGGTGCCCGCGGGCGCCCCGATCGCGATCATCGGCAAGGCCAAGGGAGAGGACATCTCCGCGCTCCTGGCCGAGTACGAGAAGTCGAAGGGCGCCGCGCCGGCCAGCGAAGCCGCGCCGACGAAGGCCAGCGAGGCCGCGCCGGCGAAGGCCAGCGAGGCCGCACCGGCGGCGCAGAAGGTGGTCGCCGCGCCCGAGGCCGCTCCGGCTGCCCCCGCGCCCGCGGCCCCCGCACCTGCCGTCCCTGCTCCCACTGCCGCGATGGCCGGTCCCGCGAGCCCGCAGGCCCAGGTCAAGCCCGGCGAGGTGCCGAAGCTCGCCTGGATGGGCCGCGCCATCCCCGACGCGATCATGGAGCCCCTCTCCGCCTACGTGCCGCCCGGCGTCGTGGTCCGCGCGAGCCCCCTCGCCAAGGCGATGGCGGCCGACAAGGGCCTCGCGCTCGCGAAGATCACGGGCACCGGCACCGGCGGGCGCATCGTCGCCGCGGATGTCGAGGCTGCTGCTACTGCGCCGCAGGCGGCCCCCGCGCCGAGCGCGGCGGCCGGGCGTCGGGAGGACGTGACCGTTCGCGCCACCCAGATGCGCAAGACCATCGCGCGCCGCCTCACCGATGCCCACCAGTCCGTCCCCGTGTTCTACCTGACCGTCACGTTCGACGGCGCGGGGCTCGTCGCGCTCAAGGAGCAGGCGGGCAAGCGCGGGATCAAGGTCAGCTACAACGATCTGGTGCTCAAGGCCGTGGCGCAGGCGCTGGTGGACGTGCCCGAGTGCAACGCCGCCTGGCAGGGTGACACCATCGTGCGCCGCGGCAGCGTCGATCTCGGCGTGGCCGTGGCCCTCCCGGAGGGGCTCATCACCCCCGTGATCCGGGACGCCGACAAGAAGAGCGTGCGCCAGATCGGCGCCGAGCTGCGGGAGCTCGCGGCCCGCGCCAAGACGGGCAAGCTCGCGCCCGAGGAGTACACCGGGGCCAGCTTCTCCGTGTCGAACCTCGGCATGCTCGAGATCGACCAGTTCACGGCGATCCTCAACCCCCCCGAGGCCGGGATCCTCGCCGTCGGCGCCCTTCTGCAGGTGCCGGTGGTCGAGAACGGCGCGCTGACGGTGGGCTGGCGGATGAAGGCGACGCTCACGTGTGACCATCGCGTCATCGACGGTGCGCTCGGCGCGCGGCTCCTCCAGGCGCTCCGCGGCTACGTCGAGCTGCCCGCGCTGATGGTGATCTGATGGCGGCCTTTGATGTCCTCGTGATCGGCTCGGGCCCCGGCGGCTACGTCGCGGCCATCCGGGCGCAGCAAGCCGGCCTCACGGCCGCGTGCATCGAGAAGGAGAAGCTCGGCGGCGTGTGCCTCAACTGGGGCTGCATCCCGAGCAAGGCGCTGCTCAAGGCGGCGGAGCACTCCCTGTTCCTCAAGGACGAGACCGCCGCGTTCGGCCTCGCCTGTGACAACCCGCGCCACGACTACGCGGCCGTGGTGAAGCGCTCCCGCCGCGTGGCGGACCAGTCCGAGCGCGGCGTCAAGTTCCTCTTCCAGAAGTACGGCGTCACCTCGATCGCCGGCACCGCCACGATCGAGAGCGCGAGCGCCTCCGGTGGCGGCACGGTGAGCGTCACGACGAAGGCCGGCGTGGAGGTCCACGAGGCGAAGCACATCATCATCGCGACCGGCGCCCGCGCGCGCACGTTCCCCGGCATCACGCCCGACGGCGAGAAGATCCTCACCTACCGCGAGGCGATCGCCAGCCCCGCGCAGCCGAAGTCGGCGATCGTGCTCGGCTCCGGCGCCATCGGCCTGGAGTTCGCGTACTTCTGGAACGCCTTCGGCACGGAGGTCACCGTGGTCGAAGGGGCCGCCCGCCTGTGCCCTCTGGAGGACGGCGAGGTCTCCACGGAGCTCGCCAAGGCCTACAAGAAGCTCGGCATCAAGACGGCGGTCGGCACCTTCTGCAAGAGCGTGACGCGGGACGGAGACGGCGTGGTCGTCACGCTCCAGGACGGTCGCGAGCTGCGTGCCGAGGTGTGCCTGATCGCGGTCGGCATCGCGCCCAACACCGAGGGACTCGGCCTCGACAAGGTCGGGATCCAACTCGAGAAGGGCTTCATCGCCCACGATTCGTCGTATCGCACGAACGTCCCCGGTTTCTATGCCATCGGGGATGTGTGTGGGGGCCCCGCGCTCGCGCACACGGCGTACGCCGAGGCCCACACCTGCATCGACCGCATCGCCGGCAAGCACAGCCCCGACGTGGACTATGGCAACATGCCCGCGGCCACCTATTGCCAGCCGCAGATCGCCAGCGTCGGACTCACGGAAGAGGCCGCCAAGGCCAAGGGCCTCGACTTCACGGTGGGCCGCTACCCCTTCTCCGCGAACGGCAAGGCGCGCGGTACGGGGCACACCGACGGCTTCGTGAAGGTGCTCGTCGCCAAGAAGTACGGCGAGATCCTCGGGGCGCACATCATCGGTCACGACGCGAGCGAGCTGCTCTCCACGTTCGTGATGGCCCGCGCCGCGGAGATGACCGCCGAGGCCTTCCTCCACGTCGTGTTCGCGCACCCCACGATGGGCGAGGCGATGTACGAGGCCGTCGCCGTGGCGCTCGGGAAGAGCGCGCACATCTAGGCGCGGCCGCGCATCAGCGCGCGGCCCCCTACCCCAGGGCGCGGCGCCGACGAAGCAACGCCGCCGCTCCGAGCGCGGCTGCCCAGACACCGACCGCGCCCCCGCCCGTCGCGCAGCCGCAATCGGGCTCGTCCGTGCCGGGCTCCCCCGTGTCGTCCGAGCCCCCGTCGGTGTCCGTGTCGCCGCCCGAGTCCGTATCGGTGTCGGTGTCCGTGTCGGCGTCCGTGTCCGCGTCGGTATCGGCATCCGTATCGGTGTCGGCGTCCCCCGTGTCGATCTCCCACGCGCAGGCCCGGCCATCCGGCGCGGCCCAGGAGGTCGCCGTCGCCGCCATCCCGATGCCCTTCTTCCCGGTGGAGGTGTCCGTCATCCCGTAGAACACGAGAAAGTCGCCGCCGGCCGGCAAGACCTCGAGGTGGTTGAGAGAAGCCACGGCCAACGATTCCCCCGGGAGGGGGTCCCCCGCCTCCCACACGGCGAGATCGGTCGAGCTGCCGAGGCCGATGGCGCGCGTGGAGTAGGCGGCGTCCGCGTAGCCGCCGATCAGGAGGCCGAGCGTGTCGTCCGTGCAGTAGAGCGAGGGCGAGAACACCCCGTAGGCCCCCCACTCGGTCGCGAGCCACGGGGCCGACACCACGGGGTCCCAGAGGCTCCACACGCTCGTCCCCGTGTTGTACTTCCCGGCGTACATGTTCGTGCCGCTCAGGTAGACGATGTAGAGCGTGTCGTTGATCATCGTCACGCTCGGCATGCCGAGCGCCGTCGTCATCAAGCCCGCGTCGGGGGCGTGCCAATCCCCGGAGGGCGGGCCATCCTCGCTGTCCCCGAGCGGCGTGGGGGCCGCGACGATCGTGAAGGACACGCCGTCGGCGCTGGTCGCGTAGCCGATGCCCGCGGCGCGATTCACGCCGGAGCCGGAGTCCTGCTTGTCGTCCCCCATCGTGAAGAGCAGGTGGAACAAGCCGCCCGCATACACGACGGCGGGCTGCGCCACGGAGCAGGAGTAGACGGAGAGATCGTCCTCGGTGTCGGGGCCGAGCACCGGCGCCTCGTCGAGCGTCCAGGTGAGGGCGTCGGGGGAGGTGGCCCGGCCGATCGCGTAGCTGTTGGCGCAGTAGGCGGGGGTGTCCGCGGCGGGCAGGAGCGCCTCGAAGTACATGACGTACTGCGCGCCGTCCCACGCGACGGTCGGCGCGTTCATGCCTGCCGCGAAGGTCCCGGACTCCGGCGCCGTCACGATGAAGCCGGCGTCGATGAAGATGGGCTCGGAGGCGGGGGCGGCGAGCGACGACGCGGCGAGGAGCAGCAGCATGGGGAGGCCTCTGCGCGCCAGCTTAGCGGAACGAGCGCCCGGGCGCCCCTGGGGACCGCGCGGAGCTAAGCGCGGAGTAGGGCCCCGGCGGGGGTCGCGGGCGGCTGGCTACTCGCCCGCTACGCCCGTGTCGATCCGCCCCTCGTTCAGGAAGGTCAGGATCTGCTGGAGGCCGCGCGTGCCTTCCGTGCCCCCCCAGGGCAGAAAAGCGTGCCCCTCGTCGAACTGGGTGAGGCCAGCGGTCACGAACACCCCGTCCGCCCCTTCCACGTTGTCGATCGCGGGCATGGCGACGAGGGGGAGCCCGGCGATTGCCTCGAGCGAGGGATTCAGCAGGGGCAGCCCCATCGAGCGGGCCAGGACCTCGGTCGTCTGGTTCACCACGGTGTCGTCGTGTACGGCCTCCTGCACGAGCACGGGCCGCGCGGGCGCGCTGGTGAGGATGCGCGACGCGACCACCGCGGGATCGCCCGGATCCACGATGATCTGGGCCATGGCGCTGAACAGCTCGATCTCCGCCGCTTGGTTCTCCTTGTCGAAGTAGATGTTCATCAGCGCGGCATAGGCCACGTTGGCACGCACGATCTCGATGAGGCGCCCGCCCGGGACGTTCAGCACGCACCGGTCCAGGCCGGTGTCGAGCGCGCAGGTGTTCGAGCCGATGATGCCGCCGAGGGATTGGCCGACATAGCTGGCGTTCTCCGCGTCGACCTCGAATCCGTACGCCGAAAATCCGCCGGCATCCCCCGTCGCCGAGAGGATCGTGCGGAGCGCGAGGTGATCGGCCGCGGTCTGGCGGATGTTGTCGCGCGCCCGGGCGACCAACCACTGCTCGAAGTCGACCCCGAAGAACGCGGTGGTGGTGTCACCCTCACGCGGGCGGTCACCGTGCGCCACCGCGTCGATCGCGACGACCGCGTGCCCGCCGGCGACGAGCATCTGCCCGAGGCTCGCGATGTCCTCCTTGGTCCCCCCGAGCCCGTGCTGGAGCACGATCAGCGGCGCGGGAGCGGTTCGGCCGGACTCCGGCACCATCAACCAATACGCCACCGGCTCGGCCCCCTGCGGCGCCGGAGCCCCCTGGGCGTCGGTCACGAACGAGCCCGCCGGGCCCTGCCACGTCGGCAGCGAGGCCACCCCGCGCACCACGAGGGCCACGCCGCCGCCGCAGAAGGCATCTCCTGTCTCGGTGCTGCAGTCCGCCACGCTGTCGATCGTCAGATCGTCCGCCGCGACGAGCCCCGGCACGAGCCCCGCGAGCGCGGTCATGGTCACCGCCTCGCTGATGGCGGATCGGGTCGTGAACGGGATGACGACCGCGACGTTGGTCACACCCGCGGCATCGAGCGCGGCGCGCGCGGCCGCCATCTCGTCGGCCAGGGCGTCACCCGCCTGCTCCGCGGCCACGATGGCGGGCCCGGCGGAGAAGCAGGAGCTGGTGGGGAGGTCTTCGCGCAGGACGATCGCGTGGAGCGCGCCGGGGCGCAGCGCCACGTCGGGCCAGGCGGTGAGCGTGGTGCCGTCGGTGGTGACGGCGAGCCGGCCCGAGACCACGGTCCCCGCGTCGACGTCGAGGATGCCGATCGGCGCGGTGGCATCGGAGACCACACCGAACGCGGCGGGATCGACGGGGGTGTCGAGCTGGACCACGACCGGCGCGATGCGGGAGAAGCCGTCGAGCCCGGAGAGGTGGGCCACATCGAGCGATACGCCGTCGTTGCGCGTCAGCGGGATGAGGGACTCGTCGAGCGTCAGGGAGACGCCGGTGGGCGAGGCATCGTCACGGGTGACGAGCCTGTTCGACGGAAACGGCCACGCGCCCTCCCAGATCGGGTGGACACACCCATCGTCGGTGATCGCGGCGGTGTCGTCGGGGGTGGCGGGGCCGGAGCAGGCGAGCAAGGGCAGGAGCAGCATGGCGGGGATGGTAACAGGTGCGGCTGCCCGGCACGACCTCCGCACTTTGACCCCGACAGACAGGCCGAGGCCTCCTGTGACATCTCCCCGCGCCCGCGGCGCCGACCCTCCGATTTCTCCCCAGGGTCCGCGCTTTCCCCACAGGGTTGTGCGGCCAACCCTGTCACCGCTCCCCTCCCGCCGTCCGAAAGTGTAACAAAGCGCCCACCGAGCCCGACCCCACGATTGCGCCGGACCCACGCCGAAGTTTGCCCGGTAAGCATCCTTACGCTATCCACACGGCCATCTCCCCCGCGGTGACCAGTGCCCCTCCCGATCCGCCAAGTACCGGTCCTCCTGCTCCCGCTCCTCGTGGGATGCAGCGAATACCAGGCGATCCGCCAGGGCGGCATCGACACGTTCGTGCAGGATCCGGCCGACAAGATCGATGTCCTGATGGTGGTGGACAACTCCTCCTCGATGGAGTCGTACCAATACGAGCTGGGCTCGAATTTCCAGGCATTCATCTCCTGGTTCGTCGCGGGCAACGTCGACTACCAGATCGCGGTCACCACGACCGACGATGGCAATGACAGCTCCGTGTCCAACCCTGCGCGTGGGGAGTTCGTCGGGCCGATCATTACCTCCGACATGGAGTTCGAAACCGCGGAGAACCTGTTCCGCGTCGAGGTCAACGTGGGCACGTCCGGCTCCGGCATCGAGACGGGCCTCAAGACCGCGTACCTCGCGCTCACGGACACGGAGCGCCTCGGGGACCAGATCTCCGCGTTCCTCCGGGACGACGCCGGCCTCTCCATCGTGTTCGTGAGCGACGAGGAGGACAGCTCCCCCTGGCCGGTGAACGACTACGTCAACGCGTTCTTCGAGCTCAAGGGCCATCGCGACCGTGACTCGTTCAACGCTTCGGCGCTGACCGTCACCGACGAGACGCTCTGCACCGAGCAGCTGGCCGCCTTCAGCTCCCCCGGCACCCGCTACGTGGACGTGGCCGCGCAGACCCACGGCCTGACCGGAAACCTGTGTGACTCCGACTTCGCCCAGATCGTGAACGACCTGTCCCTCGCCAACAGCGGCATCACCGACACCTACCCCTTGTCGCACGAGCCGGACACGGAGACCCTGTCCGTGACCCTCGAGGTCGACGGCGTCGTGACCGAGCTGGCCTGCGACTCCGGAGAGTGGTCGTACCAGCGCATCCTGATCTACGAGGCGGACACCCCCGCCATCGTGTTCGACCGAGAGCACCTGCCTCCACCCGGATCGAGCCTGTTCATCCGCTACCTCTACGGGGACGGCAGCGCCTCTGCCTTCTGCGGCGGTGCATCGTGAGGGCTGTGATCCTCGCCGTCGCGATGTTCCTGCTCGCATCGTGTGCCCCCGCGTACGAGTGCGTCGACCTCGGCGACTGTGGCGAGCTGGAGATCTGCGACCTGGGAACGTGCGTGTCCGTCGGCTGTGTCGAGTCCCAGGACTGCGGAATCGACGAGTACTGCGACGAGGTCGCGTACACGTGTGACACCGGCTGCGAAACAAACGACGACTGCCTCGCGGGCGAAGATTGCGTCGACGAGACGCACGAGTGCACGGCGTACGGATGCCGCTCCACCGCGCTCGATTGTGGCGTCGGGCAACAGTGTGACATCCCCCTGGGCACCTGCTCCGACGTGCCGAGCTGCGAGCCCTGCAGCGGCCCGGGGAGCACGGAGTGTGGCACCGGCGCCTGCGTCGACTTCGACCTCGACAATGCCGGCGGCGACCACTGCCTCATGCCCTGCCTCGTGGTGGACGATCCCGAACAGTGCCCCCGCGGGCTCGAGTGCCGGGACCTGAGCGGCACGGGTGACCTGTACTGCTACGCCGACTGCCCCGCGCTCCTCGAGGAGCTGAACGACGGGTCGTAGGTTCGAGCACGCGGCGGGGCACGCGGCGGGGCACGGCCCCCTGACACACGATCGCCCCACGGATGTTGCCGGGAGTGATCGCGCGGACCCCATACAGTTACCATGACCGAACATGGAGATCGCGTCACCGCCGAGCGCGAGGGGGTCGACTGCTCGCCGCGTCCGGAGCGAGTGGGGATCCTGGAGATCGGCTCGCAGACGACCACGCTCGCCCTCTTCCGCACCGGCACGGGAGGGCTGCGGCGCACCGAGCAGATGCGCGTGGCGCTGCCCCTGGTGCGCCACCTCTCCTCGGAGGGCGAATTGGCGCCGGAGGCAGTGTCCAAGATCGCGCGCGTCGTCGGGAAGCTTGGCCGGTACGCGCGCCGTCGAGGCTGGCGCCGGCTCAAATGTGTCGCGACGAGCGCGGTCCGCGACGCGGTGAACGCGCTGGACGTGGTCGCCGAGGTCGTCGCACGGTCCGGCTTGATCCTCGAGATCCTCGACGGCCGCGCCGAGGGCGAGGCCGCCGGCCTCGCGGTGACGAACACCCTGCCCGTCCGGGACGGATGCTTCTTCGACCTGGGGGGTGGCAGCCTGCAGCTCGGACGGCTGCGGGCCGGACGGTGCCACCGCGTCGAGAGCTTGCCGCTCGGCGCGCTGCGCATGGCGGTTCAGCATCTCGGGCACCATCCGCCCGGGCCAGCGGAGCTCGGGGCGCTCGAGGATCGCGTGGCGGCGGCCCTGGCGGAGCACCGCTGGGTGCGCGGCGCGCGACAGCTGGTGGGGGTCGGCGGGACGATCCGGGCCCTGGCGAAGGTGGACCGGCTCGCGAACGGATGGCCCATTCGACACAGCCACGGCTATTGGCTCTCGGCCGATGCCGTTCGAGAGGGCGTGCAGCGCCTCGTCGCGCTGTCACCGAAGGAGCGCGCCTCCCTCGGCGTGCCGAGACACCGCGTCAACTCGATCCTCGCGGGAGGGCTGATCATTCGCGCGATCCTGCTCGCGGGCGGGTTCGAGGGGGTGCGTGTCTGCGGGTTCGGCGTGCGCTACGGCGTGGCGCACCAGCTGATGGGAGTGCGGGCACCCGAGCAGGCACACCGGGGCGCGGCCGAGTGGAGGCTCGCCGTGACGCTCGCGGACCAGCTCCGCGGTAGCGGACGCGCGACGACGGACAGGCTCCTCGGCAAGCCGCTCTCGGGCTGGTACCAGGAGGAGGCGCTCGCCGCGGCGGCGCTGCTCGGGAACGAGGACGCGGCGCGGGCGATGGACCGGATGGACGTGCTCGCCGGCTGGCGGAGGGCTCGACTCTCCCACTGACTCAACCGGGAAGGCCACCAGGAATGTCACACCGGCTCGCCAAGACGTTCCCAATCCGACCCGGAGGTGTAACCGTGACGGTTTAATCTCACGGGATGACAGCGCGTATCCTGTTGGTCGATGCGGCGAACGCGACGACCCAAGACCTGGCATCCAGACTCCGCGCCGAAGGATTCGTGGTCGACGTCGAATCCGACGGCGTCACGGCGTTCGAACGCGCCGTGGTGACAGGGTATGGGTGCGTCGTGACCGAGCTCGATCTCCCCGGCGTGTCGGGCCTCGAGTCGGCGCGCCGCCTGCGCGCCGATCCGCGTACGGCGCGGGTGCCCATCATCGTGATCTCCACGCGGGACGCCGAGATCGACCGCGTGGTGGCGTTCGAGGTGGGCGTCGACGACTATGTCGTCAAGCCCTGTTCCTGGCGCGAGCTCGCCCTCCGAATCCTGGCCCGGACCCGGACGCTGAGGGGCCCCCCGCTCGTTCCTCCCCCGTTCCACTACGCGGGGATGGAATTCGACCTGGCGCGCTTCCGCGTCTCCCTGGAGGGGGCCGCGCTGGCCCTGACCGTCACGGAAGTGGCGCTCCTGTTGGCGCTCGTACGCGGCCAGGGAGCGGTGGTGTCGCGGGAGTCGCTGTTGCGGGACGTGTGGGGCCTCCCGAGCGGGGATGAGAGCCGCGTGGTCAAGGCCTCGGTCAGCCGGCTCCGCGAGAAGCTCGGGAGCGTGGGACATCGGCTGGAAAACGTGCGCGGCGCCGGGTACCGGCTCCCGCCGTAGGCCGGGTCCCGGCGGTCCCATGGGGATCGACCCGCCATCACGGTTGCCAGGTCAGCCCGAGGCTCGCCGCCCACCCCGAGCGCGCGCTCTCGCTGATGTTGTCCCCCACCTTCTGGATGGAGGGCCAGTCGAGCAGGTTGGAGCCCTTGACACGGGCCGTCCAGTGCTTGCCGATGCCCTGGGACCACACCAGATCGACGCGGTGCACCGGCATCTCGTAGGTGTCGGGGATGCCGGAGGTGCCGACGTCCACGATGCGAGGACCAAAGGCGTTGTAGAGGAGCGACACGGACAGGCGCAGGTCGGGATTTTCGTAGCTGATCTGGGCGTTGGCCACCCAGGGGGACTGCCCCTGTAGCGGGCGACGGTCCGAGGTCTGGTTGCCCTCGGTGTCCGAGAGGTCCACCTGTGAGGCGATGAACGAGACGTTTCCGCTCACGTAGAGGTCGGCCAGCCAGGGGTGGATGCGGTCGAGACGTTGGCGCGCGTCCAGCTCGGCGCCCACGTTGGTCGCGCTCGTGGCATTGGCGAAGGTCCCCACGCTCCCCGACACCGCGCTCACCGCGACCACCGACTCGATCGGGTGGTCGAAGTACTTGAAGAACGCGCCCACCGACACGCTCTCGCCTTCCCGCGGATACCACTCCCAGCGCGCGTCGACGTTCTCGATCGTGGCTCGATGGAGATCGGGGTTGCCATAGAGCGTGCGCCCGGTGCGGTAGTCGTAGTATTGGACCTCGGTGAGCTCGCGGAACTCGGGCCGAGAGAGGGTCCTGCCGTAGCCCGCGCGCACGAGCATCTGGTCCGGCTCCGCCTTCTTGCCGATCGCATAGGTGACCATGACGGCGGGCAGGAAATCGCTCGAGCCGAGGTCGGCGACGACGGGCTCCTTGCTGGTGTCGAACTGCTCGAAGGTGATGACGGACTGGACCGAGCGCTCGAAGCGCACGCCCGCGAGGGTACGGAGCCGCTCGGTCCACACAACGTCGGCCATCCCGTAGGCGGCGTAGAGCTCCTGGCCGGCCTCGTAATCGTCGGAGTTGATCGTGTTCTCTTCGATCTGGAGGTAACCGCCGTCGCCCTCGCCCTCCTCGCCGATGTTCTCGGGGACGACCAACTCCTCGATGGGCGCCCCAAGGTCGAGGCCGTCGGTGCCGTGGAACTGGAAGCCGAAGCGGCGGGTGCCCGAGTCGCGGGCCCGCGTGGCCCGGGCACCGCCGACCTTCAGCGCCGTGCCCGCCCGGGGCCAGGGGAGCGGCACGGTCACGTCGACGCCGCCGTCCCGCATCACGTCCCGGAGCGCGAGGTACTGGATGTCGCTCCAGCTCCCGCGTTGGGAGAGCACGTAGGCGCCCTCTTCGGTCCGGAGGTAGTTCCACTCACGACGATCCGGCTCGAGGCGGGACGCGACGGCGGTGGCGTAGCGGCCCTCTACCTTCACCACCTTCAGATCCACCTCGGCGGCGATCTGCTCGAAGAGGAGCTGCTGCTCGACCCAGGAGCTGCGCTCGCTCCGGGTGTCGCTGCTGCCAGTGGGGTCGTCGGCGTCGTAGCGCAGGCCGGTCGCGACGCTGGTGCGGTTCAGGAGCGTGGTCGAGGTGACCTTCACCACGTCCTTCCACTCCGCGCCGAGGGCCAGCGCCCCGCCGAGGCGCACCTGGTTCTCGGTGCTGGTGAAGGTGGTGCGACGGCTCTCCACCAGGCCCTCCGCGCCGCTGGCGTAGACGGAGCGGACGCCGTCGTCGACGTCCCAACCGTTCTGGTACACGGCGCCGAGGAGGCCGCCGAGCGAGAGGTCGCCGAAGCGGACGCGGCCGCCGGCGTTGAGGGTGGCGCCGAAGTCGGGGGGGAGGTCGCGGGCGGAGAGCCCCCACCGGTTCGGAATGAGCTCGCCCAGGGTCTCGAGCTCCTCGGGCGTGTAGCCCCCCTCGGAGAAGCGGCCGGCGGGCTTGATGGCCTCCGCTTCGCTGGCGGCGTCGAGCTCCTCGGGGAGCGCGCGGAAGTCCGTGCCGAACCCGAGCCAGTCCGTGGGCCCCGGCGCTCCCACGATGCCGGTGCCGAAGGAGGTCCCCGACGCGTAGGTCCCGGACACCCCGAGGTTGAAGAGCGGCTTCTCGGGCACTCCTCGGGTGATCACCTCGACCACGCCCCCCCCGAACTCGGCCGGACGATCGGGGGAGAACGTCTTCTGGATCACCACCTGCTCGATCAGCGAGGCCGGGAAGATGTCGAGCGGGACGACGCGCTTCTCGGGCTCCGGGCTCGGGAGCGACGAGCCGTTCAGCAGCGTCGCCGAGTAGCGATCGCCCAGGCCGCGGACGTAGACGTACTTGCCGCCGACGACGGTCAAGCCGGTGACGCGCTTGAGCGCGGAGGCGGCGTCGCTGTCGCCGGACTTGCTCATCTGCTCGGCGCCGAGGATGTCCGACACCGTGCTCGCCTCCCGACGCTCGTCGAGCACCGAGGCGGTGCCGCCGACGATGCGGGGGGCGTTGATCGTGAAGTCGGAGAGCTGGAGGCCGGTCTTCTCCATCGACACGGCGACGCTCACCTGGTCGTTGGCGACGACGGTCGCCGTCACGGCGCCGGTCGCGTAGCCGGGGCGCACCAGGGAGAGGTCCCACGGCCCCTCCGGGAGGGTCAGCGTGAAGGTGCCGTCCGCGCCGGTGGTCGCGGAGCCGTCGGATCCTCGGACGAACACGCGCACCGCGGCGAGCGGGGCGCCCGTAGCGGGGTCGATGACGCGCCCCGTCAAGCGGCCGGCCGGGCCGGTGCGGGCCTCGGCGGCGGCCGTGGTCGGCGGCGCCTCCAGGCTCACGCGCGCCGGCGGACCGATGGTGACGAGCACCTCCGTCGCCTGGCCGGCGACGACGGGCACGTGCTCGACGCGCGCCGTCGGAGCTGCAGCAACGGCCGCGCCGATCTCGACCACCACCTCGCCCGGGGGGAGATCGAGGTGCCAGGCGCCAGCGCCGTCGGTGTGCGTGACCTGGTCCGCGACGCGCACCTCGACGCCCGCGAGCGGCGCGCCATCGGGGGAGAACACCACTCCCCCCACCGCCCCGAGGGGCTCCGCGAAGGCCGCCTGGGTGAAGAAGACCAGTGTGGTGAAGACCAGAGTAGACAGGATCACAGGCAGCCTCCCCCGCGCTCGCACGCCGCCATCGCCTCGCGCAGCTCGGTGGCCCGACGGAAGGCCGCCGGCTCCCGGATGTCGCGGAGCCAGCGCTCGGCGTGGGCATGCTCGCCGAGCCGGAACCAGCTGTAGGCGAGCCCGTACGCGATGCCGTCGTCCTTCGTGAGCCCGGCGCGCACCAGGCGCGGCTCCAGCGCGACGGCGCGCTCCCACCCCTGCTCCTCGATGAGCAGGCCGAGCCGTTGGCGGGCCTTCGCGGCGGGGTCGGCCACCTGGCCGTTCATCCGCAGCGCGGCGTCGAGGTCGCCCCCGCGCCGGTACGCCTCGGCCGCCTCGAGCGCGAGGGCCGAATCGAGGATGGTCGCGCGCTCGAGGAAGCGGCCGGCGTTGCGGGGCTGGGCGTCGTCCAGGGACGCGCGGGCCGCCTGGACGAGCAGATCGCGGTCCTCCCCCTCCTCGAGCAGCGCCGCCTCCAGGATGGTGAGGGCCTCGCGCGTCTCGCCGCCCCGGCGGAGCGCCTCCGAGATGGCGACGGCGTCATCCGCGTCGGCGTCGGGGCGGGCGAGCAGCGCCTCGCCACGCGCGCGGGCTTCGCGGAACAGGCCGAGTCGAACGAGCAGGAACACCTGCTGGCGGCGGAGCTCGGGCTGGTCCGGGAAGCGCTCCGCCCCCGCGTCGAGCGCCGACCAGGCGTCATCCGTGCGCCCGGCGGCCTCGCACGCGGAAGCGCGCAGGAGCCAGGTGCCGGGGAGGCTCGCCCCCACATCGCCCGCCCGCTCCAGGGCGGCGAGCGCCTCGTCCGGCACCTCGGCGGCGAGGAGCGCTCGCGCCAGGTGGAGCTCCAGGAGCTCGCGCCCCTCGGTCGCGGTGGCGAGGGCCGCCCGAAAGGACGTGGCGGCCTCGGCGGCGCGCCGCTCGTGCAGCTCCACCAGGCCGCGCAGGGTCCAGTAGCGTGGCAGATCCACGCCCTTCGCCTTGGTGTCGACCGCGGCGATCGCGGTGGCCGCGCGCTCCCACTCGCCCTCGCGGACGAGGAGTCCGGCCAGCGAGACACCATCCTCCTGCTCGGCGGGGCGCTTGCGGGGGGCGGCGTAGGCCACGGAGAGGCCGATCAACGCGATCAGGAGGAAGCGTCGCATCGTCACTGCAGCTCGAAGCGGAGGGTCTGGCGGACGCGGACGGCGACGGGGTTGCCCTGGTGCCGACCCGGATCGAAGCGCCACTCGCGCACCGCGGCGACCGCGGCGTCGTCGAACACGCCGGGCGGGTCCGACTCGACCACGTGGACATCCTGGCTGGTGCCGTCCACGTCAACCACGAAGGAGAGGGTCACGTGCCCCGCCTGGCCGAGGGCGCGGGCCCGCGCCGGAAAGGTGGGCGCGACGCGCTCGGTGGGCGTGGGGGGCTCCTGCACGGCGTCCTCCTCCATGACCGCGGTGCCGACGTCGTCGACGAGGGCCTGGGTGGCCTGGGAGAGGGCGGCGTCGGCGGCGTCTCCGAGCCCGAAGTCGAGGCCGGAGAGGTTAGCGGCGAGCAGCGGCGAGGGCGAGGGCGCCGAGCGGGCGGTCTTGCGGGGCGTGGGCGCGCGGCGCTGGCGTGACTTTGCGGCCGCCTTGGGCGTCGGCCCGACCGCCAGCTCCTCGATCACGCTCACGGGCTCGAGCACTTTCTTCTCCACCTGGGCGTTCATCCCGAGCGAGAGGCCGATGACCCCGACGGTGCCGAGGATCGCCACCACGAGCGAACCCAGGTGCCGGAAGATGCTGTGCCTGACGATGCTACCCATCCTCGATGTCCGTCACCACGCCGATGTCCTTGGCGCCCGCCAGCCGGCACTGGTCGACCACCTCGACCAGCTTCTCGGCGGACACGCGCCGGTCCGTGACGACGAGGACCGTCTTGTCCCCCGCGGTCCCGAGCGCGTCCCGCACCCGCGATTGGAGCATCCACGGGCGCACCGGCGCCTCGTTCACGTAGATGTTCAGCGAACGATCGATGAACACGCGCAGCGCCTTGCTGCTCGCCGGGGTGGCGCTCTTCGCGCCCGGCCGCTCGATCTGGAGCTCGGCGTCCTTCGCGAAGGTGGTCGTGACCATGAAGAAGATCAGGAGCACGAGGATGCAGTCGATGAGCGGCACCACGTCGATGTGGGGATCCTGGTGCTCCGCGTGACGACGCCTCATCGGGTCGCCTGCGCTGGAGCCTGGCGGGCGCCGCCGAGTACGGCCTTGAGCTCCTCGAGCTCGCCGGCGAGCCGGGTCTGCCGCTGCCGGAGGAACCCGCTCATGAGCAGGCCGGGGACCGCGATGGCGAGGCCCATCTGGGTGGCGTAGAGCGCCTCCACGATGCCGCCGGCGATGCCCTCCGACGCGGCGGACGTGGAGGACGTGCCGAGCGAGCCGAAGGTCCCGATGAGCCCGGTGACGGTGCCGAGGAGGCCGAGCAGCGGCGCCATGGCGACGAGGCAGGTGACCAGGCGTGTGCCGAAGTTCAGACGGAGCTCGAGCTCTCCGAGCGCCTCGTCGAGGAGCGGCAGGGGGACCGGGCCGCCCTGCTCCCGCCACAGGCGCGCGCCGCGGACGACGGCGGTGTCGATCACCCCCCGCTCCGCGACCGGCCGGCCGGTCCTCGACGCTCCGGCCAGCGCGGCGTCGACGAGCACCCGCACCGGGCGCGCATCGCCGCGGCGGAGGAGGAACAGCCGCTCGCCCATCGCAAACCACAACACGAACGCGGTGGCGAAGAGGCCCGGCATCACGACGCCGCCGCCGGACCAGAGGTCGTAGACCAGGAAGGCCAGGCGCTCAATCATCGGCCGCCCCCGCCGACCGGGCACGGAGCGCGGGAGGAGCGTCCACGCGTGACTCCTCGTCCAGGAGCCGGGCGGCCTGGTCGAGCGCGTTCACCATCGCGAGCGAGGCTCGCTCGATCGTGTTCTTGATGCTGTCCGCGACGCTGGCGAGCACGTTGCCGGCGAGCAGCGTGGGGATCGCGACGGCAAGGCCCAGGGCCGTGCACACCAGGGCCTCCGCGATGCCCGCCGACATCAGCTTGGGGTTCCCGGTGCCGTGCTCGGTGATGACGTCGAAGGTGGCGATCATGCCGGTGACGGTCCCGAGGAGCCCGAGGAGCGGCGAGCCGGCGGTGATGACGACGAGCGCGGAGGCGAAGCGATCCACGCCCGGAGTCTCGAGCAGGATCGCCTCGTCGACCACCCGCGCAAGCTCCTCGGGGGGACGATCCCCGGCGCCGAGGATGGCGCGCAACACCCGTGCGAGCGGCCCCCCGCGGCGGGCCAGGAGCCCGTGCGCGAGGTCGCTGCGCCCGGCCCGCACGTGCCGGTTCACCGCGTCCACCAGCGGCTGCCCGCCGCGCCGCGCGAACAGGAGGGTGATGCCGCGCACGACCACGAGCGTGGCGCTGAGGACGCCGAGGCCGAAGAGCACCTGCCCCATCGTCCCCGCCTCGTTGAGCAGCTCCCCGAGGCCGCCCTGCTTCTCGGCCTCCTCCGCGCCCCGCTCGGCCTCGAAGAGCTGGAGCTCGAGCGACTTCGGCGCCACCGCTCCGCTCAGCGCGGCGGCGGTCGCGCGGCCGAACTCCTGCCGGAGCTGCATGCGCCCCTCGCCCGCGGGTGCCAGCGCGCCGCTGGCCGCCGGGGACGCGCCCCAGGCCCCGATCTGGCCGAGCGCGTACACCCTTCCCGAGACCTGCTCTCCGCCCGGGAGAAAGAACTCTCCGTCGCGCCAGCCCGTGAACGCGGCGCCCTCCACCTGGCCCGCGGCGGCATCGAACACGGACGGCAAGGCGACGGCCGGATCGTCGGGAGCCGGCATCTCCAGGGTCTCGGCGGCCTGCCGGAGGGTCGTGTCGAGGAGCGCCTCGGCGTCGTCCATCGTGCTGGCCTCGCGCTCGAGCGCGTCGAAGTCGTCCTCCGCGCGATCCGCCCGCCGGCCCGTCGCGACGAGCTTCGCCTGGAGATCGGCGAGCTCTTCGTCGGCAGCGGCGATCCGCTCGGCGGAGTCCCGCTCCACCTCGGCCACGCGGCCCGCGAGCTCCTGCTTCTCCGCGAGCAGGTAGGCGTACTCCTTCTGGTAGGCCGCCTCCAGCGTCCCCGAGGGGGCGGCGGGAGCGTCCTGCGCGAGGGTGAGACCAGCGAACAACAGGATCATGGCGCACCCCCGGCGTACGGGTTCGGAAGCGTGAAGGCCCCCGTGCGGACCCCGTGTTTGAGCTTGTCGAACAGGACCCCGACCGCCTTTTCGTCCTCCCGGTCTTCGAGGCGGGTCCACTGCCACCCGCCGCCGCCCCGGGTGACCATGCCGACCACGCCGCCTTCCGTGCGGAAGTACAGCGCCACCATGCCGAGCCGCGCCACGTCGGCGAGCACCTCGGCGCCGTCCACCGACACGACCTGGCGGTCCAGCCCGTTCTCCCGGGCCAGCCGCAGCTCGTCCTCCGTGAAAGCCCAGAGCCGTGCCGCCGCGGCCTCGGGCGTGAGGCTCGCCGTCGCGAGCTGGGAGGAGAGCGTGTCCATCTCCGCGAGGCGATCCGGAAGATGGAAGGGCAACCCCGCGGCCACCACCGCCCGCATGCGGGCGATCGCGGCCTGTACGGCGAGCGCGAGGTCCGCGCCCCGCGTCGCGTGGCTCGTGAGCTCCGCGCGCCGCGCCTCCGCTTCGCCGGCCACTTGGGCCAGCCGCAGCTCCTCCCGGCGGATCTGCACCTCGATCTCCACCTTCTGCGCCTCGATGGCGCGGAGGCGCCCCCGGGCGTCCTCCTTCTCTTCCCCCAGCTCCGTCGAGAGGGTCTCCACCTCGCGGCGGAGCCGAGCAAGCGCCTCGGCGCGGGAGTCGGCCGGGGCCTCGGCCCACGCGCTCGACAGGAGCGCGCTGGCAAAGAAGACAAGAAGGGCGCGTGTCATGTCTGCTTAGTCCACGTCGTGGTGGGTCCAGCCGGCCGTCCAGTCCGTCGTCCCGTCCATCGCGCCGACGTAGGTGGCGGCATCGAAGAACGCGTCGGCCGGAGCCGCGCCGCCGGTGAGCAGCGGCGAGCCGCTCGTCGGCTTGAAGTCGGGCGCCGCGATGTTCCACGCGTCCCCCAGCATCAGGTCGCTGACGGTGCGGTTGTTCGCGCCGGCGGCGTCGAAGATGTCCTCCTCGGTGCCGGTCTCCGTCTCGGTGCCCTCCTCGAAGGGCAGGTCGCACGCGACCACGCTGTTCGTGATCGAGGTGGTGCCGTCGGTGTAGTAGTCGTACGTGGCCTGGTCACGCACCGCGATGCACGCGGTGGAGAAGCCGGCGATGGCGATGTTGCTGAGCGTGGGCGCGAAGCCGCGGCGCAACAGCATGCCGAAGTTGGACTCCACGAGCGCCTCGTCCCCGATGAAGGTGACATTGGCCATCGTCGGCGTGGTGCCCGGGATGGCGGTGTGCACGTCGGGGTTGTTGTCCGCCTCCATCCCGTTGTTTCCGGTGCCGCCGCCCTGCTGGACCACCGCGAATTGGATCTTGCCCTGGTACCCGAGATCGAAATCGATCCCGTCGTCGCCGGGAGAGGTGCAGACGAGGTGCTTCAGCGTGGCCGCGCCGCCCCAGAACTCGATGCAATCGTCGAGGGTCTGGTGCACCTGGATGTAGTCGAGCGTCGTCCCGCTGCCGGCGCCCTGCATGCTGATGCCGTTGATCTCGTTGTCGGGGCTCACCTCGGTGCCGCCGAACTCGACGATGACGTACCGCAGCGAACCGCTGTTGTCGGCCAGATCGTCTCCGCCGTAGGTGCCGGTGTTGCCCTCGCCCTCGGCCTCGCAGGGGGTGGTGCCGTCCGTGCAGGAGTTGATCGGCGCGCGCCCGTTGATGACCAACCCGCCCCAGTCGCCGCGGGCGCGTGAGCCCTCGAGCTGGTCGGAGGTGAAGACGATGGGCGCGGCCGCCGTGCCGTTCGCAAAGATCTTGGAGCCGCGGCGGATGATGAGCACGGCGTCCGTGGACGCCTCGCCGTAGATCTGGGTCCCAGGCTCGATCTCGAGGATCGTCTCGTTGGTGTCGTCCCCGATCAGCACGCCGCTGCGGAGCAACCAGGGCTTGTCGGCGGTGAGCCGCATGCTGGCGGTGTACTCGCCGGAGAGCAGGCAGGCGCCGCCCTCGTCGACACACGCAGCCGCCGGAATGTCACTCCCGGTGTCCGTATCGGTGTCCGTGTCGGTGTCGGTGTCCGTGTCGGTGTCGGTGTCCGTGTCGGCGTCGGACTCGCCGGTGTCGGTATCCTTGGGGTCCTCTCCCGTGCAGCCGAGGAGGAGGATCGGAAGAAACACAGGCAGAAGGCGGAGCCGCATGCAAGAGCCATGTCCCCCGGGGAAGGGCGGGGGGCCGCCGTCCGAGGCCCACCAACCTAAAATTCGCCTGTGCCAGCCCTGAAACGCCCGCGCGAAGACTCGGGGTCACACGCTCGAGAGGCAGGAATGTGCCGGACATCGCACGTTTGGGCTTCCCCGGGCCGCTCTGGACGCGCATTCGTGTGACGAATGAGCAGTCCGGCACCGCGCTGTAACGACAGGCGATGAGCGCCGACGAATGACACACAATCGCCCGCCCGCTCACCTGATCGTCACATATGTCACGCCTTCGAGAGCAGCGCGCCCAACTCCCGGATCCCCGCCACGTGGGCGTGGAGCGGCGCCCAATCGTCCTTGTAGGCGATCGCGTCCCACAGCGCCTCGACGGTCTCGATCCGGAGATCCACCGGCCGTTCGCGCGCCCAGTACGGATCGGCGAGCCGCTCGGGAGCCACCGGCACGAAGGCACTGAGCACGTCGAGGACCGGGGCAAACCCCTCCCCCGCATACAAGCCGGCGGACGGCGACCGCGCCGCCCGCGCCGAGCCCGACACCCCGCCGTACCAATCGAAAAAGAGCCGATCGAAGGGCGCCCGGCTCTGCTCCGCGAACCCGAACCACGCCTGCACGAGCGCGGTGTCGGCCGCCTCGCCGGCGGAAGCGAGCCCGAGGCGTCGCAAGAGGCCCGTGCTCATCCCCTCGAACAGCGCGGCCCCGAAGCCGTCGAGCGCGCCGTCCAGCGGCTCGCCGAGGGTGGAGAGGGCGAACGCGAGCTGGTCGAGGTTCCAGCGCACCGCCACCGGCTGGCGCCCGTACGCGTAGAGGCCGCCGGAGTCGAAGTACGCGGCGGTGAAGCGGGGGTCCGCCTCGGGGAGGAAGCGCCACGGCCCGTAGTCGAAGCTCTCGCCGGTGATGTTCATGTTGTCGGTGTTCAGCACGCCGTGCACGAAACCCGCGGACATCCACCGGCCGCAGGTGAACGCGACCTTCGAGCACACCGCCGACAGGAACGCGGCGGGCCCGGCCACCCCGCCCTGCAGGAGCTGGGGGTGGTACTGCTCGATCGCATAGGCGAGCAGCCGCTCCATGCGGGCCCGATCGCGGTACGCGGCGAGCCGTTGGAACGTGCCGAAGCGGAGGTGGGAGTGGGAGAGCCGCACCATCACGGACGAGCGGGTGGGCGAGGGCTCGTCGCCCCGCCAGAGATCCTCACCGGTCTCGTAGAGGCTGAAGGTCTTGGACGTGTCGACGCCGAGCGCCTCGAGCATCTCCGTCGCGAGGATCTCGCGCACGCCGCCCTTCAACGTGAGGCGCCCGTCGCCGCCGCGAGACCATGGCGTCGTGCCGCTCCCCTTGGTGCCAAGATCGAGCAGCCGCCCGCGGTCGTCGCGGAGCTGGGCGTACAGGAATCCTCGCCCGTCGCCGAGCTGGGGGTTGTAGCTGTGGAACTGGTGCCCGTGGTAGCGGAGGGCGAGCGGGCCCGCGAGGTTGCCCGGGAGCGGCTCGAAGCGCGCAAAGGCTGCTTCCCACTCGGGATCCGTCAGGGTGTCGAGCCCCACGCGCGCGGCGTGACGGTCGTTCCGGAAGCGGAGGATGCGCTTCGGAAAGCGGGCGGCGGGCACGGGATCGGCGAAGCCCTCGCCCAGGGCGGAGTAGCGCGGATCGGGGGCGTAGCTCGTGGAGGTCGGCATCCGCGCCCGTATCGCGGCGCACGTCCGGACCCGCCCCCGAGCCCACCCCGCGCGATAGACCGCGCCGTGCCCCCGGCCCCCTCCCTCGCGACCGCCCTCGAAGGAGGCGCCCCCGGCGCCGCCCCGGTGGTCACCCGCGGCATGGTCTTCCGCCTCGCCGCCCCGGCGGCCGCGTCGGCGGTGCTCAACAACGCCTTCCGCGTCATCGATCAGTACGCCGCCGGGGCGATCGGCACGTCCGCGCAGGCCGCCATCGGCTCGTGCACCTTCGTGCTCATCGCCGCGTGGGCCGTCTACGCGCTCGTCAGCGGCGGGGCGGGCCCCCTGATGGCCCGCGCGACCGGCGCCGGAGACCACGAGCTCCGTCGTCGCGTGTTCGACGCCTCGCTCACCGGATCGGCGCTGCTCGGCGTCGGGCTCGGGGTGCTCGTGCTGGTCGGCGCGGACTGGATCGCCGCGGGCCTCGGCCTCCAGGGTGAGGTCGCCGCCGACGCCGCGGTGTTCCTCCGGACGCTCGCCATCGGCGGCATCCCCCTCGCCGTCCATCCCTTGCTCGACGCGTTTTTCGTCGCCATCGGCCGCACCGGCACGATGCTCGGCCTCCAGGTGGCGGCCGCGCTGCTCAACGCGGCGCTCAACCCCCTGTTCATCGACACCTTCGGCCTCGGCATCGCCGGCACTGGCCTCGCCACCTGCTTGTCGCGCTTCCTGACCGTCGGCATCGGCGTGTACGTGCTCGTGCGGGAATTCCGCCCACGCCTCTCCGACTTCGCGGTCGGCGCCACCCTCCTGCGCGTCGCGCGCATCGGCGCGCCGATCACCATCAACACGCTGTTTTACGCGGCCGTGTACGCGGCGCTCCTGCGCACGACCATCTCGCCCCTCGGCCCCCACGTCAACGCGGCGCTCGGCATCGGCTTCTCCGCGCTCGAGGGCTTCACCTACCCGATGTTCCTCGGCGTCTCGCTGGGCGTCGCGAGCCTGGTGGGGCGCGAGCTCGGCGCCGGCCGGCCGGAGGGCGCGCTGCGTGCCGCCCGCCTCGGCTTTCCGATGGCGACCGCGCTCGGTCTCGGAGCGAGCGCCCTGTTCTGGTTCGGCGCCGAGCCGCTCTGCGCGCCCTTCACCGACGATCCCGCCGTGCTCGACGCCGCCGTCACCTACGCGCGAACGCTCGGGCTCACCCAGGTCTTCGTGGCGTGGGAAGCCCTCGCCGAGGGCATCCTCGCCGGCGCTGGCGCCACCCGGGCGATCTTCTGGCTCTCCGCCCCGATCAACCTCCTCCGCGTCCCGCTCGGGTTCGCCCTCGCCTTCCCCTTCGGCTGGGGCGCCGCGGGGGTGTGGTGGGCCATCAACGCCACCAGCGTCGTCAAGGCGCTCGCCAAGGGCGCGGCCGCGGCGCAGGGGAGCTGGACCAGGCAGGTGGTGTGAGGCGTAGGCGGTGGCTGGTCCGCCGGGTCTGGAGCTTCTTGGGGCGGGGCCCGCCCCGCAACGCCCGAAGGCACCCACCGCGGGGGATAACTCAATGGAAAACCCGATCCGCCTGTGTACGAAAGAGAGTATTTCGATTTGTTCGCCCCCGACGGAGCGCGGCTTCGAAGTCGATTGTCGTGGCTTTTGGAGATTGGGTACCGCGCGACCGCGGCGGCGCGGCGGGAGCCCCTCCCGCTCGAAAGCGCGATCGGAAGCGGGAGAGGCGCCTGGGCCTTGACAGCCAATCAAACGATTGATTAGTAGACAGACGCGCCCGGACGTCCCTCATGTCGGTCCCCCTGCCCGCCGCGACCCACGACCTCCCGCCCCCGAAGAACCCGCCGAGCTGGGACCCCACGGATGTCCCGCCGCCCGTGTACGCGGAGGACGCCCTGCTTGCCCTCGCCCCCGAGGAGGCCGCGCGGATCGCCGCCACCCTCCCCCTGGGCGTGCGCTTTCGCCTTCGCGATGCGCTCACGCCCGTGCAACGGGCCTTCCTCGATCGGCACGGCTACGTCGTGTTCGATCGGGTGGCGGACCGCCCCGAGGTCGACGGGATCCTGGCCGAGGTCGACCGGATCGAGGCCGAGCTGCTCGCCGCGGGGCAGCGCAAGGTGTACGGCGTCCCGGTGTGGTTCGGGCTCGACCCCGACGGGAAGGACTTCCTCTACCGCATGGGGTTCACCTCGGTCTACAGCGCGTTCCTGGCGGCGTTCGTGCGGGACGCCCGGTTCGAGCCCATCCGCCGCCTCATCGGGGAGGACGCGCGGATCGGTGACAAGGAGAAGGACGGGGTGGTGTTCAACCGCTACGTCCGCGCCGAGGGCAGCCTGCGCCCCAGCCTCGCGTGGCACACCGACGCCCTGCGCGATGTGTTCTACAACCGGCGGATGCCCGGCCCCATGCTGAACGTCGGCCTGCACTTCGATCGCATCCGCCCGGCGGACGGCGGGCTGCGCCTGCTTCCGGGGACACACACCCAGGGCGTCTGGTCGACGCTCTTCCGCAAGATCCACTTCGTCACCCAGGCGGCCGACCGCCGCGAAGTACCCGTGGAGACCTGGCCGGGTGACCTCACCGTACACGACGGGCGGATGTGGCACCGCGTGGAGGCGTCCCCGCGAACGGGCTGGGAGAGCCTGCGTCGGAGCATGTACGTGCCCTACGTGTGTGACGCCTACCAACCCAAGTCGGAGGCGAGCGCGACCCCTGGATACATGCGCCTGTTCGACGCCATCATGCGATGGAAAAGCGCCCGGGCGCGGAAGCAGATCGGTGGCTGAGCGGCTCGCGGGCGCGCCCATGCGGCGCGGGCTATCCTCGCCCGATGCTCCTCTTCCTCCTCGCGGCCTGCTCCCCCGACGCGCCTCCCGCGGAGTGCGCCTGTAACCTCGATACCGGCGTACCGGACGACACGGACACCGCGGTCGACGACACGGATACCGCGGAGCCAGACACCGGCGAGGATGACACGGGCGTCGAAGATACCGCCGGGCACGACACCGACACGGGGGTCACCCCACCGACGCCCCTCCAGGTCTACCTGCTGGCTGGCCAATCGAACATGGACGGCTACGCCTATGTCTCGGGCCTGCCCCCTTCCCTCCAGGTGGCCCAGCGCGATGTCCGCTTGTATTGGTCGGGCAATGGCGCGTGGACCGACCTGATGCCCGCGTCGTTCGGAATCACGTATGGCATCGAGTATTTCGGTCCCGAGATCACGTTCGGCCGCGCCCTCGCGGACGCCGACCCCACCGGCTCACACGCGCTCATCAAGCACGCCGTGGGTGGCACCGATCTGGCCACCTATTGGTACCCGGGCACGTCGCGCACGGACCCGTCCCAGGGCGACGGCTACCGTGCGTTCCTCACGACGATCGACCTCGCGCTCGCCGACCTCGACGCGGAGAGCACCGACTGGGAGATCGCCGGCATGATCTGGATGCAGGGGGAGTCCGACGCGTACACCACCCTGGAGCAGGCGGAGGCCTACGAGGGCAACCTGACCGCCTTCATCGCGCGCGTGCGCGAGGACGTGGCCGCGCCCGACATGCCCTTCAGCATCGGCAAGATCCACTGCCCGACGTGCGTGTACCCCGACGTCGTCCGCGCGGGGCAGGACGCGGTGGCGGCCAGCGTGCCCAACGTGGTGGCGTTCGACACGGTCGATCTCCCGGTCAACACGGACGGCATCCACTACGACGGCTCCGGGATGCGGACCCTCGGCGTGCGCTTCGCCCAGTCCCTCCTCGACGTGCCGCTCTCCAAGACGCCCAGCCCCGTGTTCGGGTTGATCGGAAGCTTCTCCGCCGACTACACGGGCAACTTCTTCCTCGGATACACGTTCGAGGTCGACCGCCCCATCACCGTGACCGACCTCGGCACGCTCGACTATGGGCTCACCGGGATGGCATACGCCTCCGAGGTCGCGATCTACGACACGGCGTCGGGCTCCCTCCTGGCGCGGGGCATCGTGCCGGCCTGGTACACCCAACCGACCGCGCCCTGGAACAATTGGCGCTACGTCGCGATCGAGCCCCTCGATCTGGAGCCCGGGGCCTACACGATCGCGTCGCAGGTCTTCAACGGCTCCGAGGATCGCTACATCTACGCGGCGGACATGGCGGCGGCCGAGGGGTTCACCTGGGTGGAGGGGCTGCACAAGGACGGCGCGACCGTCGGGATGCCTGTCTACCCCACGTCCATGGCGGCGAGCTGGTTCGGTCCCAACCTGCTCTACCTGGAGTGAACCTCCTGGCGCGCCGACCGCGCGCCGCCGGCCTATCCTCGACGCATCCGCGCTTCGCGCGCGGCATCCTCGATCTCGCGCATGACCGCTCGGGTGTCGGCCTTGCGGTTGGAGCCCCGAAACCGGCCCGTCAGCACCGAGTCCGGCGTGAGCTGCGCGCGCTCGTACAGGCCCCAGATCTCCTGGCCGAAGCGGGTCTCGGCGAGGTCGGGCGCGAAGCGGGCCAGGAACGCCGTGAGGTTGTCGATGTCGCGGATGAGCAGGGCGCGGGCCTGTTGGTTGTGCGCCGCGTCGATCGCCTGGGGCAGATCGATGATCGTCGGACCGTCAGCCGCGAGGAGCACGTTGTACTCGGAGAGATCGCCGTGGATGAGCCCGGCGCAGAGCATCCGCACCACCTGGCGCACCACGAACTGGTGGGTGTTCCACGCCTGCTCGGGGGTGAACGCGCAGTCGCACAGGCGCGGCGCGGGCTGCCCCTCGGGATCGAGAACAATCTCCATGAGCAGCACGCCTTCTGAGAAGGCGAGCACCTTCGGCACGCGCACGCCCGCGGCGCCGAGCTTCTCGAGCGCGTCGACCTCGGCGGTCTGCCAGGCCGCCTCCTGCTGCTCCTTTCCGTACTTCGAGCCCTTCTCCATCGCGCGGCGCTGGCGGCTGTTCCGTACCTGGCGCCCTTCGGTGTACGCCGTGCGCTGGCGGAAGCTCCGGTTGTTGGCCTCTTTGTACACCTTGGCCACGGCGTAGGTCTCGCCGTTGTGCACGACGTAGACGGCGGCTTCCTTGCCGCTCATCAACGGTCGCACGACCTCGTGGATGAGCCCTTGCTCGAGCAACGGGAGGAGACGGTCGGGGATCTTCATCGGTGCCGAGACATTATCGCGAGGTTGCGGGAAACGTCGAGACGCGCGCTGCGTTCCTCCATCTGCGCGTAGCGACTTCTCGCCGAACCGGTGGGACGCGCTTACAACGATGCCGGAGGTCCGCATGGCCCTACGCTCCAAAGACCCTGGAATCGGCGCCGTTCTCTCCCTGGTGGTGCCCGGGGTGGGGCAGATCTACGCGGGCCACTGGGGATGGGGCATCTTCTGGCTCATCATCACGCCGGGCTTCTGGATCGGCAGCGGCGGCATGCTCGGCTGGGTCTGCCACCTCGCGTCGGCGTACCAGGCGCACGGCCAGGTGAAGCGGGGGTAGGGAGGCCGCCCCGCTTGCGCTCGTAGGCGCAAGAACGCCTGGGCCGCCGCCGCCTCGGCGATCGCCTGCAGGCGAGCCGCCAGCGATGTCAACGGCAGCGATTGACGTCCGGCCGTCTCCGGTACACGTTGCAGCGCGGAGACCCAACCATGCGTGTATTGCCCCTCACCCTCCTTCTCTCCGTCGCGTGCACGGGCCTTCTCTCCGTCGCGTGCACGGGCCCCAAGTCGGAGGACACCGGCGACACGTCGGCGGCCGACACCGACACGGACACGGATGCGGACACCGACGCGGATACCGACGCGGACACCGACACCGACACCAACAGCATGGACGACACCATCGAGCTCCCCGACAGCCCGCTGCCCATCACGCTCCAGCTGGCGGGGGACGCGGTGGGTCCGGCGCGGTTCGACACGATCACCTGCTCGCACCCCCCGAACAACCAGCTCCAGCTCACCTACGCGGACAGCGGCACGGAGTTCGGTTGGAACGTCCGGCTGTTCGTGCGCGAGCCGTTCACCGGCGCGGGCACCTACAACACCACGGTCCAGGCCCAGCTCCTCGAGAACACCAGCGGGGGCCGCTACTACGCCGCGAACAGCAGCGAGGTCGAGGTCGAGGTCGTCGTCGAGGGCTTCGGCATCAACGGGACGTACGGCACGTTCACGACCGGGCCGCTCTCCGGCGATTCGGGGGACACCACCATCACTCCCCAGCCGATCCCCTTCTGGTGTGACGTGATCGACGATTGACCCCCCACCGCCGCACGCGGTAGAGGTCGGGCCCCACCCACGAAGCCGCATGAACCTCTCCGCCCGCCTCCGTGACCCGACGACCGCGCTGGGCGCGCTCCGCGACGATCTCGACGCCCTCGACCACGCGGGGCGCCTCGACGCGGTCGTCGGGTGTGATCGCGTGGAGCTCGCGCGGCTCTACGAGCTGGCCGCCGACGCCCCTCCGATCGACGACATCCACTTCGTCGGTGACCGCGGCCCGCTCGAACCGGCCACGCACGACGGATGGAATTCCCTTCCCCTGCCGCGCGCATCTCGCCGCTTCCAGAAGGTGTTCGCGCGGCCGGAGCCCGGAGGCGCCCCCCGCTTGTTCGGCTACAACGAGGGCGACGCCCGCAAGTGGATCGGCCCCGGCTACTTTCAGCTCGTGCCGACGGCGGGCACCCCCGAGTGGGAGGCCCGTGGCGCCTGGGTGGTCGACTATTTCCGCGTACCGGACGGGAAGGTGCCCGACGGCTGGCCCAAGGTCGTGCCGAATTGGTGGGGACCCCAAGTGCTGGTGTACGACGGCACGCGTGACTTCATGCGCCGCGTGTCCCGCCACGTGAGCATCGGAAAGCCGTGGGGGCGCCTCGGCTCGCTTCCGTTCTGCTTCGCGTTGGTGCGCAGGGACTGACGCAACGGTCGGCTCTTCAGGATCCGTTTGACCAGATCCGGCCGGATGGACTACCGTCAGAAAATGTCCGAAACCGGATCACTCGCCAACCTCGAAGACGCGTTCTTCCGCCTGGGCCCCCTTCGGGGGGTGCCGCCCGAGGCCCTCCGCGGGCTGCTCGCCATCACAACGCTCGTCACCTTCCCGGCCGAGCGGTGCTTGTTCCTCCAGGGAGACCCCCTCTCGGAGCACGCCTGGTTGCTGGTGACCGGGCGCCTCTCGGTGCTGGTCACCTCGGGCGGGCAGCAGCGCGTGATGGCGGACGTTTGGCCGGGCGAGATCGTCGGCGAAGCCGCGCTGTACGCCCGCGGCCGCGCACGCTCGGCCACCGTCATGACCGTGGGCCCCTCGGTGGTGCTGCGGATCCCTCGCTCCGCCCTCCTCGAGAGCGAGAACCAACCCGCGCTCATCGCCCTCGAGCTGCACCTGCTCGAGACCATGGCCAAGCGCCTGCGCTCGACGAACGTGGTTCTCCAGCGCGTGATCACCGAGCAGCGCCACGTGAGGTCCACCGCCGCCGCCACGCTCACGTCGAATGCCGATCGCGCGCACGCATCGGCGACCCGACACCCCGCGCACGAAGCACCGCGCCCCACCCTCGCCCAGCGGCTCGCGCGCTGGTTCCACACGACGGACTGATGAGCGCACACGACCTCGACCTGCAGGCCATCTCGGAATCCTTCCTCCGTGGTTACGAGCTCGCGCCGCAAGACGCGGCCGCGATCGAGGAGATGCTCGCCCTCTTCGAGGTGCGCTCCCTTCAGGACGGAGAGGTCCTCTTTCGCGAGCACAACGCGGGTGACGACGCCTTTCTGCTGATCCGCGGGCGCGTCAGCGTCTCGAAGTGCGACGTGCGCGGCGACTCCACGAGCGTCTCCACCCTCGAGGCCCCCAGCCTGTTCGGACACATGAGCCTCATCGACGGATCGCCGCGGAGCGCCACGTGCGCCGCGGTGGGGGCGTGTGTCGTGAGCGTGATCGAACAGAGCGCGTTCACGTCGCTCGTCCGAGCTCCGGGCGCGCGTGGGGCGGCGCTCCGGCGCCTCCTCATCGCCGCGATGAGCGAGCAGCTCGCGGGCGCGAACGGGCGCATCCGCACGATCATCGACCCGCCGCCCGACTTCCCCGTCGACGACGAGACGACCGAGCACGGCATCGAGGAAGCGAACCAGGCGCTCGAAGGGTGGAAGGGGCGTTCGGCCCGCTAGCGATATCTCCCAGGACACAGCTCCTGGGCGGCCGCCCACGGGTCGCCGGCCCCCCGCACCACGTCGAACGTGAACGGCAGCAGGAGCTCCGTCACGAACTCCGGCGGAGAGGGGTCCGTCACGAGCTGGCGGAGGATGCGCCCCGCGAGCGGATACCAACGCGCGGCCTCGCCCTCCCACCGCACCTGCACGCGCTTGTGCGAGGTGTCGGCCCCCGCGCGCAGGAACGCGAGCTCTTCTTCGAGGACACGGTCGAACAGGGCCGGGGCCACGCGCCCGTGGTGGAGCTCCGCCCAGAGCTCCCAGCGCGAGCGCTCGGTGGTCGCGAGATCGTCCATGATCCGGACGTTCACGGTCTCGCCGCGCGCGTTCCGCATCGTCGCCGGCAGGGCGACGCAGCCGTTCCCACAGAGCCAGTCGGCGAGGTACTGCAGCGCCTGGAACACGTTGTAGCGCACCTCTTCCGGGTCGTCGTTCGCGATCACCGAGGATCCGCCGAGCTCCGCGGCGAGCACGGCGCGCCGGTACCGGGGGTCATCCTGGGACAAGCCGGGCGCGTCGGGGCCCGCCACGAACGCGAGCAGCGGCCCCTGCTCCACGGGATCGGGCACCAGGGCGCGCACGAGGCGGTCGAGCGAGGTGTCCGCCGGATCCCGCTCGAAGCGGCGCCACGCCTCGACCAACGCGATGCCGATGCGCACGAAATCGGGGTGGGCCACCCAGAAGCCGTCGAGCCCGCGCTTCATCTGCGTCACGACGTCCCGGAGGAATCCGACCATGCTCACCGAGAACGAGGCCGGGTCGTCGTCCGTGAACAACACGCCGTACATCCCACCGATCTTGAGCGCGCCCATCGCGCCGAGATCCCGGACGAGGATGCGGTGGGACTCGCGGATGTGGCGGATCACGATGTTGGGATCGGCCTTGACCGGGATGCGGTAGCCGGGGTCGTGCCGGAACAGCCGCGCCGTGGAGGCGAGAAAATCGTGCCACCCGAGGCTGCCGCCGAGGAACCAGGGGGCGAGCGCCGCCGCCATCTCCCGAATGCGGAAGATCGCGCGCGGGTTCTCGAACACGAGGATGAGACGGACCGTGCCCGCGCGATACGACGGATGCCGCGCGGTGACCCCCGCTTCGGTCGCCCGGAGGAGCGCCGCGATGTAGGCGGCCTCCTCGTCGTTCTCGAGCTTCGGGAGGTAGAACGTGAGCGCCTCGGGCCGATCCCGGTGGCGCCAGACGTGCTGGACCAGCTCCACCAGGTGCAGCGGGAGCGGGTTGCCGTCGAGCAGGTGATGGCCGTCCGGCAGGGCGAGGCCCGCCACCCGCTTGATGGGGAGCGCGCGCCCGGTCTCGGCGAGCGCGTAGACCCGGCCGGTGCGCGGGTCCTCCACGCGCAAGGTGCCCTCGAAGCAGCCAGCGAGGTTCTCGCTCGCCGTGAGCAGGTCGCGCATGCGCGGGGTCTTGCTGTCCTCGCTGTCGGCGCCCCAACGCGGGACCTGTCCCGACGACTCCACGAGCTCGCCCACCAACGCCGGCTCGTCCGCCCGGCGGCGGTGGAGCGCGTTCATCGCGTTGATCGAGAGCTTGGCCGAGTCCGGCGGGCCAAACAACGTGACCTGGTGCCCGCGCATGAACGCGGGGACCTCCACCCGCGGCGCGTCGATCTCCACGCCCGTGGGCCCGACGACCACGCGCCCCATCGCGTCTACCCGACCCACGACCGTCGCGTACGCAGGATCGGTGACAGCGCGACCGAGGTTCGGCTCGACGCAGGCGAGGGTCTCGCGGTCGATGAAGGCCCGATCCGCGACGCGCTGCTCCAGGATCGCGCGCAGATCGGACCGCACGGCGCGGTACACCTCGCAGACGAGGCCCAGGATCTCGGCGTTCTCGAGCCGCGGGAACTCGGCCTGGAGGCCCGCGGCGACACGCAGGCCGGGCACCCCGGGGACCGGCTCGGCCGCGGCGTGGAGGGCTGCGAGCAGCGGGGTAGGCAGGAACGCGCGGTAGGCGGGGAGGTCGACGGGGTGCACCACGGGCGGCTCCTGGGGGCGACTCACGGGAGAGATGTGCCTACGCGGACTCTGCGGACCCGGCGGACACAGGGGGGGCCGCCGGGGTCAGCCATGTCTCGTACACGAACGCGCAGTCCCGACGGATGCGGTCCGCGTCGAGGCCGTACTTCTCGAGCTTGTAGGTGTGCTTGCTCTGGTAGGCCCGCTGCTCGTGGGCGGTCTTGCGGATCGCCGCCAGCTGGGCCTCGGTGGGGTGCATGTCGAAGAAGGGGATCATCTCCGCCATCAAGCCGTCGAAGTCCTGCATCATCCGGTCGTAGGAGACGACCATCACCCGGCTGCGATCGATCCGCCCGGAGGTCCAGTCGGCGTGGAACCGGCGGAAAAGGTCGACCAGGGCGACGTAGAGTCGCTCGTTGTAGCGATCGCGCACGTCCGCCGGGAGCGTGGAGTAGCCGAAGGCCTTGTCGAGAACGCCGGTGACGAGGCTGAAGGTGGACGGGATCACGTCGACCGGATCGCGCACCATGTAGAGGATGTGGGCGTCCGGAAAACGCTTGAGGAAGGCCGGCGTGCGCGGGCCGGTCGAGAACAGCTTCGCGACGATGCGGTCCGATCCTTGCGCCACGAGGCTCCGGCGCCAGGCGGCCTCGAGCCAATCGAAGTCCCGCGCCGTCGTGTCCCGGACGTTCGGATCGAACATCGGAAAGCGATCCTCCGGATCCCACGCGAGGAAGAACCCGTAGAGGAAGAAGCCGTCGAAGTAGCGAAAGAACACCGACACGTCGTCGGTCTCGACGGAGGAGAGGTCGGTCTCGTGAGCGGCGGACTTGTGAAACCGCGCCGGGCTCACCTTCTCGAGGAGCGGCAGGAAGGGGCGGAGCACCTTCTGGAGCACGATCGACGGGTACAAGCTCCGATACAGGTGCATCCCCGAGCCGAAGCGATTCTCGACGAGGAACCGGTGAAGGAACGTCGTGCCGGTGCGGGGGTTGCCGACGATCACGATGGGACGCTCCACCTTCGTGCGGCCCAGCGCGGGGAACACGAGGTTGTCGAGCGCCTGGGCGACGAAGACCCAGGCGCGGAGCCCTCCGTAGAGCCATACGACGAAGAGCGGGATGAACCGGACCCGGAAGGTGCCGGAGAGGACCCCGTAGGCGAGCGACAAGCGGCGCAACATGCCGGCGGGACTAACGCGGACGGAGGTTCTGGTCGTCCGCCGCCCCGCGTCGCGATTACGTTCGCACGCCATGGACAGACCCACCGTCGCCATCCGGATTCGCGGGGCGAGCGAGCACAACCTCCGCTCGGTCGATCTCGACCTCCCGCGCGAGCGCCTCATCGTCTTCACCGGCCCCTCCGGCAGCGGCAAGTCCTCGCTCGCGTTCGACACGCTGCACGCGGAGTCCCAGCGCCGCTTCGTCGAGGCCCTCTCCAGCTACGTGCGCCAGCAATTCGGGCCCACCCGCAAGCCCGCCTACGAGCTCCTCACCGGGCTCACTCCGAGCATCGGCGTCGCGCAACGCGGCCTCGTCGCCCCCTCCCCCCGCGCCACCGTGGCCACCCTCACGGAGGTGCACGAGCTGCTTCGCGTGCTCTGGGCGCGCGTGGGGGAGCCCCACTGTCCGCGCTGCGACCGCCCCGTCACGCGTACGCCCGCCGACGCGATCGTCCGCGCGCTCCTGCTCCTGCCCGTCGGCGCCCGCCTCGTCGTGTGCGCCCCCCTCGCGCGCGGTCGCACGGGCAGCCTCAAGCCGCTGCTCGATGGCCTGGTCGGCCAGGGCTTCCTGCGCGTCCGCATCGACCGCACGACCGTCGCCATCGACGAGGTGCCCCCGATGGACGCGCGGGTGCCCCACGACATCGACATCGTCGTCGACCGCATCAAGGTCGCCCCCGACCGGAAGGACCGCGTCCAGGAGGCGGTCGACGCCGCGCTCCGCATCGGCCGCGGCAGCCTCGTCGCCGAGGTCGACGGCGAGGACCGCACCTTCACCTCCGTCCTCCGCTGCCTGTCGTGCGATCTGGACCTCCCGGAGCCCTCCCCTCGCCTCTTCTCGTTCAACTCTCCCGTCGGCGCCTGCCCCGACTGCCAGGGCCTCGGCGTCACCCGCGCGGTCGACCCCGACCGCCTCGTGACCGACCCCACCAGGTCGCTCGCGGACGGCGCGGTCGAGGGGTGGAGAGGCGCCATCAAGCGCTCGCTCGAAGCGCAGGCCCGCGCCCGCGGCGTACCGACGGACGTGCCGTGGAACGTGCTCCCGTGGGAGCAGCGGCACCTGGTCCTCCACGGGGACCCGCCGGAGTCGACCCTCGCGCCGCGGCTCGAGGGCGCGGTGGCGATGGCGGCGAAGAAGATGACGGAGAGCAAGAGCACGGTCGCGGTCGACGAGCGCACCTGTCCCGCCTGCAAGGGCGCCCGCCTCGGGCCCACCGCCCGCGCGGTGCGTGTCGCGGGCCGCTCGCTCGCGGAGGTGTCCGCGCTCGCGCTGGTCGACGCGCGGGTGTTCGTGGCGGGCCTCCCGATCGGCCCCATCGTGGCGCCGTTGCAGGAGGAGCTCGGCCGCCGTCTCGACTTCCTCCTCCGCACCGGCCTCGGCTACCTCACGCTCGATCGCAGCGCCGCCACGCTCTCCGGCGGGGAGCTCCAGCGTCTGCGGCTCGCGGCCCAGGCGGGCAACCAGCTCTCGGGCGTGCTCTACGTCCTCGACGAGCCCACCGCCGGCCTCCACCCCGAGGACACCCGGGCCCTCGTCGCGGTGCTCACCGACCTTCGGGACGCCGGCAACACCGTGCTCGTGGTGGAGCACGATCTGGACGTGGTGCGCGCCGCGGACCTCGTCGTGGACTTCGGCCCGGGAGCCGGGCGCGCGGGCGGGGAGGTGGTGTTCGTCGGCACGCCCGAGGCGCTGATGACGGCCGACACGTCCACGGGGCGGTGGCTCTCGGGGCGCGACACGATCCCCGGCCCGACCGCTCGACGCTTCGATCGCTGGGTCACCCTCTCCGGCGCCTCCGGGCACAACCTCCGGGCCCCCGCGGTGCGCTTCCCCCTCCGCGCGCTGGTCGGGGTCACCGGCGTGAGCGGGTCGGGCAAGAGCTCGCTCGTCGACGACACGCTCGGGCGCGCGCTCACCCGCGGCCTGGGGTTCGGTGGGGCGGAGCCCCTCCCCCACGATCGGCTCGAAGGCGCCGACGCCATCACGCGCATCGTGCGGGTCGACCAGTCGCCGCTCGGCCGCTCCGCGCGCTCCAACCCCGCCACCGCCACCAAGATCTGGGACCCCATCCGCCAGCTGTTCGCCAAGACCGCCGAGGCGAAGCTGCGCGGCTTCGGCCCCGAGCGGTTCTTGTTCAACGCGCCCGGGGGCCGCTGCGAAGCGTGCGAAGGCGAGGGCGTGCGCCGCGTCGCGATGCACTTTCTCCCCGACGTGCCCGTGCCCTGCGAGGTGTGCGACGGCCGGCGCTTCGACGAGGCCACGCTGGCCGTCACCTGGAAGGGCGCCAGCATCGCGGACGTGCTCGCGATGCCCGTCCGGGACGCGCGCGCGCTCTTCCCGTCCGTCCTCCCGATCGCCGGCCCGCTCGCGACGCTCGACGCGCTTGGCCTCGGTTACCTCGCGCTCGGCCAGCCGGGGGACACCTTGTCCGGGGGCGAGGCGCCGCGCGGGAAGCTCGCGCGCGAGCTGGGCCGGAAGGGGGACGTTCCGGGCACGCTCTACCTGCTCGACGAGCCCTCCGTGGGCCTCCACCCGGCGGACGTGGCGTTGCTGGTCGAGGCGCTGCGACAGCTCGTCGAGCAAGGCGGCAGCGTGCTCGCGGTGGAGCACGATCCGATCCTGCTCGGCGCCTGCGACTGGCTGCTCGAGCTCGGGCCCGGCGCGGGTGCCGCGGGCGGCCAGCTCATCGCGGAGGGGCCGCCGGACGCGATCCGGGCCGCGCCCGCATCGCGAACGGGGAAGTACCTGTGAGCCTCGAGGTCGCGCTCCACCAGCGCCTCGTCACCAGCCCGTACACCCGGAGGCGGTTCTGGGACGAGCGGCCCGTGATCGCGCTGATCGCAGGCGACATGGCCTGGATCATCCGCGATCGCGGGCTCCTCCCGGCAAGCGACGGCCCCACCCTGGGCGCCACCGTCGACGCCGTGATCCGCTGCACCGAGGGCGATCTCGCCGCCATGGCCGGCGGCCGGGCCCCCGCCTCGGTGTCGTACACGCTGGGCGGACGCTCCGGGGCCGACCGTCGCAAGCAGGCCTGCGTGCTGCTCGTGCTGGCGGCGCTCGGCTGGTGTGGTCCCTGGCCCGATCCCTCCGCCGACCCGGAGCACGTCCGGCTCGTGCGCGCGGCCCACTACGATCTCGGCATCGGCCCCACGGATGGCGTCGCGCGCCTGTTCCCGGAGGGCGGGCCGCTCCCGGAGGTGACGGTGCGGCTCACGCACGGCGCGCAAGGAATCGAGCTGGTGACCGTGGGCCTGGCCGACGTGATCGGGCGCCCCGAGGTCGCGACGGTCGTGCCCGGACGCGGCGAACCTCGGCTCGGCTTTCCCGCCCTCCGCGTCGCGGCGCTCGCGGCCTCCGAGGGCGTATTGACGCGCGCCCTGCCCGCTGGGGATCGCGTGCTCCGCACCGGCCCGCACCCGCGCTTTCCGGATGGCCTCGCGCTTCCGAACCAGCTCACCTGGCTCGTCCGGGTGGGATGGGCGTGACCCACGGGGCTCTCGCGCCTCCGCACCGACGTGCTACAGCCCCGCCGCATGGCCACCCCCACGCCACCGCGGACACGCCTGCAGCTGCTCGCCGCCGTCGTGGCGCTCGAGGCCGCGTCGGGCATGCCCTTCGGCGTCGTCAATGACCTGGTGCCCGTCTGGCTGAAGGTGAACGGGGTGGACACGGCGGCCATCGGCGCGATGACGCTCGTCGGCCTGCCGTGGACGCTCAAGGCGCTCTGGGCCCCCGCCGTCGACCGTGTCGGCACCTACAAGAGCTGGATCGCGGCCGGCCTCTGCGGCGCCGCGTCCGCCGTCGTGCTCCTGCCGCTGCTCGGGCCGACCCCCGCCCTGCTCATCCCCGCGCTCCTCGCCCTCGCGATCGCGAGCGCCACGCAGGACGTCGCCATCGACGGCTGGCTCGTCTCCGCGGTCCCCGCCGACGAACAGGGCCGCGTCACCGGCGTGCGGGTCGCCGCCTACCGCGGCGCGATGGCGCTCGCGGGGGGCGGAGCCGTCGTCATCGGCGACAAGCTCGACTGGCGCTGGGCCTTCGGTGCGGTCGCCATCCTCATCCTCGCGGTGCTCCCTGTCGTCGCCCGCCTGCCCGCCGTCCCGCGCGCGCCGCCCACGCCCGCCGCGGACTGGCTCACGCTCCTGCGTGACTGGGCCGCTCAGCCCGGCACCCTGGTGCTCTTCGCGTTCGTGCTGCTCTACAAGCTGGGCGACAGCGCGATGGCCCCCATGGTCAAGCTCTTCCTGGTCGACACGGGGCTCTCCCCCACCGAGGTCGGGCTCCTCTCCACCACCGCCGGCGCCGTGCTCGTCGCCGTGGGCGCGATCGTCGGCGGGGACGTGCTCTCCCGCATCGGCATGGCCCGCGGGGTCCTGCTCCTCGGCTCGCTCCAGGCCTTGTCCAACCTCGGCTACGCGGCGGCGGCCACGAGCGGGACGCGCTGGGCGGCCTACCTCGCCAGCTTCGGCGAGAGCCTCACCGCGGGCCTCGGCACCGCCGCGTTGCTCGCGCTCGCCATGCGCGCGGCAACCGGCCCTCAGGCCGCCACGCGGTTCGCCATCTTGACCGGAATCGTCGGCTTGACGCGCACGCTCGCCGGCTCCATCTCGGGCGTCGCCGTGGCCCGGATCGGCTACGCCGAGTGGTTCCTCGTCACCTTCCTGCTCGCGTTGCCCGCGCTGGCGCTCGTGCCGCGTGTCTCCCAGCGCCCGGTCGCCGCCGCCTCATGAGTCGAATGCCGGCCCCCCCCACGGCGGAAGCCCAGCGCCGCCACGACGCCGCGGAGGCGGAGCGCCGCGACGGCTATCCGGACCCCGCCACGGGCTACTTCGTCCTGACCGCGGGCTTCTTGAAGCGCCGCGGCACGTGCTGTGGAAACGGCTGCCGCCACTGCCCGTGGCCCCCCGAGGAGCAGGCGCGGGCGGGGCGGCCGGGGTCCTGAACGTCGGGGCCGCGAGCCCTACGCGGCCGGCTGCGCCTTCGCGATGAGCTCCTTGAGCTCCCCGCTCTCGTGCAGCTGCTTGAGGATGTCGGCCCCGCCCACGAACTCGCCGCCGACGAACACCTGGGGGATGGTCGGCCAGTTGGAGTAGTCCTTCACCGCGTCGCGCACTTCGGGGTCGGCGAGGACGTTGACCGTGGCGTAGGGCTTGCCGTAGCCGGTCAGGATCGCGCTGGCGCCCGCCGAGAATCCACACTGGGGCGCCTGGGGCGAGCCCTTCATGAAGAGCACCACGGGGTTTCCCTTCACCACCTCGTCGATGTAGTCCTTCACCGGCTTGCCGCCGCGCGGGGAGGCTTCTTCCTTCTCTTCTTCTTCTTCCATCCGGGTCGGTGCGAGCGTCACCTTCCGGGCGGGCGCCGGGGCGGGGGGCGCGCCGAGGATGGGGAGACGGCGCTTGATCCGATCGATGATGCCCATGGGAGATTCCTCTTTCGGCACTTGTAGCGCACCAGCCTCCCTCGCCGGCGTGGCCTGCCTCACTGGATGTACAGGTGGTAGGCTGCCAGCCCCAGCGGGCCCCCGATGTCCATTCTCCTCGTCCTCCTGTCGGTCTTCTGCGCGACCGTCCCGATGCTCGCGTTCCTGATGCTGGTCTGGTGGATGGACCGCCACGATCGCGAGCCCCTCTGGCTCTTCGGCCTCACGTTCCTCTGGGGCGCCATCGGCTCGATCTTCCTGTCGCTCATCGGCAGCACCACGCTCATGCTGCCGCTCGGGTGGGTCCTGGGGCCCGAGATGGCGGATCAGCTCTCGGCCGTGATCGTCGCGCCGCTCGTCGAAGAGCCGATGAAGGCCCTGATCCTCTTCTCGGTGATGTTCTCTCGGCACTTCGACAACGCGTCCGACGGCTTCGTCTACGGCGCCGCCGCCGGCCTCGGCTTCGGCATGACCGAGAACTTCCTGTACTTCGTGGATGTCGCCTCCTCCGGCGACGTGATGGTGTGGATGCAGACCGTCGTGATCCGCACCTTCTTCTCCGCCGTGATGCACGCCTGCGCGACGTCCTGGGTGGGCGCGTCGCTCGGCTTCGCCCGCTTCCGCGGCATTGGCTGGAAGATCCTGGCGTTACCGGTCGGGCTGGGCGGGGCGATGGGCATCCACGCGCTGTGGAACGGGCTCCTCACCGTCGGCGACATGATGCAGACCCAGGCGTTCGTCGCGGTGAACCTCGCCATCTTCCCGATCGAGTTCCTCCTCCTCTTTGCCGTGTTCCAGCTCGCGCTCTGGGAAGAGCGCGCGACCATCCGCCGCGAGCTGGCGGACGAGGTCCAGCAGGGCCTGCTCCCCCTCCCCCACGCCCGCGCGATCGCGAGCTACTTCCAGCGTCGCGACGGCGCCTGGGTGCCGCGCGGCGTGCCCCAGTGGCCGTACATCCGGGCCGTCACGACGCTCGCGCTCCGGAAGCACCAGTGCCGCAACGCCTCGACCCGCTCCTACCGCTTCTACAGCGACGAGGTGCTGCGGCTTCGGCGCGAGGTGCACGGGCTGCTCCAGCTCGCGAAGGCGAGCTGAAGGGACGGAAGCCGCCCCCCGCTACGGAGTGACCTTCTTCTCCGGCGGCACGGGCGCCGCCGCGGTCGCCGTCGGCGGGCGGTACACGTCGATCGCGCGGGTCGACGTGAGGCCGTTGGAGTCCCGCACGAGCACGACGATGAGGTTGTTGCCCGGCTCCAGGGTGGCGGTGGCCGTGAACGGCACCGACGCGAGGCCGGTCCCCTCCCCGCCGCCCGCATACGCGATCTTCTGGGCGCCGTGGTACACGATCACGTCGTGTACGCCGACGTCGTCGGTCGCCACGCCGGAGATCGTGACCTCGCCTTGCTCGATGGTCAGCCCCGGCGCGCGCGACACGGTGATGCTGGGCGGCTCACGCCTCCCGGCCGCCGGCACGCTGCCGAGGGGGATCGTGAGCTCCTCGGTCTGGGTGTAGTAGTTGTAGAACTCGCCCTTGATGATCGAGGCGTAGTCGTAGCGCTCGGCGTCCCGCACGCGGAGCTCCAGCCCCACGGGCGCGTCCTCGCTCGGGGCCCGCGTCACCAAGAACGAGAGCTTGCCCGAGGCGCGCGCGCCCGGGGCCAGCCTCGGCAACTTGAAGCTGCCGCCGCGGAGCTCCACGGCTTTGCCCATCGAGGCGTCCTTCTTCAGCTCGAAGTGCGCCACTCCGCCGATGCCGGTGCCGACGTTGAGCACGTCGACGTTCATGTCGATGGTCTCGCCGACCTCGACCGTGCCGTCCCCGTCGCCGCCGGCCACGTCCGAGAAGGTCCAGCTCCAGGCGTAGCGCGGCAGGTCGATGCCGAGGGTCTTGACGGGCAGCGAGGCCGCAGCGAGCTGCTTGCGCGAAGCGTCCATCACCGACACGTCCATCACCGACACCTCGGTCGGGTAGCCGTCGGTGAGGCGCACCTTGGTCTCGTAGCTGCGCGACTCTCCCGCGGGGATCTTCCCGAAGTAGAACTCGACGCCATCGAGCGCGTCGTTGCCGCTCTTGCTGACCGCCGCGACCTGGCAGAGGGGCCGGGTGTCGAGGTTGGTGACGGTGAGCTTCACGATCTCGAGCTGCCCGGCGTCCAGCACGCCGTCGGCACCCAGGGAGAGCTCGAGCTTGGTGTTGGCGTCGTCGGGGTTGGCGCAGGCGCCCCAGTTGATGCCGACCCGCTCGTCGAACGCCTTCTCGATGCGGATGCCCTCGGCCTTGGAGCGGCTGGCGACGACGGTCGCCGCGTCGCGGATGACGTCGGCCCGGCGCGAGCCGTGGGCCGCCAACAACACGTCCCGCGCGAACATCACCTGGAAGTCCTTGCGCGGATCGCGGCGGTCGCTCCGCTCTTCTCCCTCCACTGGGAGCGGCGCGAGGTAGCGGAGCCCGTAGACGGGAGGGGTCTCGAGGTTCTCGTCGTTGACGAGGTGGCCCTCCAGATCGGCCTCGCGCTGCAGCCGATCGCGCGAGAACAAGGAGACGCGCGGCCCGCTCATCTCCTTGCGCTTGACGCCGCCCTCCTCGATCTCGATCTCGCGGGGAGGCATGAGCACCGCCCCCTCGACCATGATGTCGGGCGGGATCCCGACGCTCTGGATCGAGTGATCACCGGGGGTGAGGTAGCGGGCGACGGTCAGCTTGAGCTTCGAGCCGTCCGCGAACGAGTAGAGGTTCTGCACCGACCCCTTCCCGAAGCTCCGCTCGCCGATGATGATGGCGCGCTCTTCGTTCTTGAGCGCTCCCGCCACGATCTCGGCGGCGGAGGCGCTGTTTCCGCTCATCAGGACCGCCATCGGGTAGTCGGGCTCGGTGCCGGACGCGTTGGCGTTCCGCTGGTCACGGTTCTTGCCGTTGCGCTCGACCGTCGAGACGATCGTGCCCTTGACGAGGAACTTGTCCGCCACCGCGATGGCCTGGTGGAGGAAGCCGCCGGGGTTGTCGCGCATGTCGAGCACGACGCCCTTGAGGCCATCGGGACCGGCCTCGCGAGAGAGGCGGGTCAGCACCTCTTCGAGCTGGGTCTCCACCTGGATGTGGAACTGGTTGATGTAGACCCAGCCGATGCCGCCCTCGAGCAGCTCACCCTTGACGCGGCTGGCCTTGATCTTGTCGCGCACGATGGTGAAGTCGCGCGGCGCGTCCCAGGAGTCGCGCTCGACCGTGATCGTGACGGGAGATCCCGGCGGGCCGCGCATCTTGGACACGGCCTCCTCGAGATCGATGTTGATGGTGCTCTCGCCCTCGATGCGCGTGATGCGATCCTGCGCGCGGAGGCCGGCCCGATCGGCGGGGGTCTCCTCCAAGGGGTACTCGATGGTGAGCTGCCCCTCGACGAGCACGATGGTGATCCCGAGGCCGCCGAATTCCCCCTCGTTGTCCTCCTCCATCTTCTTGGAGTTGTCGGGGGCGAGGAAGATCGAGTGGGGATCGAGCGTCTGGAGGACGCCGTTGATCATCGCCGCCTCGACGTCCTCGTGCGGGATGTCCTTCTTGTCGAGGTTCTCCTCGAGGATCAACGCGACCCGCTTGAGCTCCTCTTCCATCGCCGACACGCTCTCGAGCGGCTGGACGGTGAGCACGGTCGTGTAGTTGCCCACCGCCACGTGCAGGCGGCGATCGCCGTTCTCCAGGCGGAGGAGCACCTGGGGGACACGACGCTCGACGGCATCCAGCGCGGAGCGGTACATGCCCGCGTAGTCGATGCGCTGGGGATCGACGTAGTTCTGGACGATGTAGTCGTCCCCGAACGCCAGGTTCTTGAGGGACGAGAGCCGGTAGCCACCGCCGAGCGCCGCCATCTGGCGAATCATCTCGGCCACCCCGCCCACCCGCCCTTCGTCGTCATGCCCCCGTGTCGCGGAGGCGAGCCGCGGCGCGGCCCCCGCGGTGAAGTGGTAGCCCGTCAGGACGGCGGCCCCGAGGGCCCCGAGGATCGCGACGCGTCCGAATGCGCGCTTCATGCTAGCTCCGCTCGAGTGTCGGAGCCGTGCTTTCGCACTGATGGCATCCGGTTGGTCGGAAGACGTGGGTCGGAGAGACTCTGGAAGATGCTGGGAAGATAGGCGCGCCCCGGGATGGGCGCAAGCAGGCTGAACACCCGCCGCTCGGCGGAAGTGGGCAGGCCCGGTTCGACGGAAGAGCGACGGAAGAGGAGTGTATATGCGACAACCGCGGCCGAAGAACCAACGAAATCAAAGCATTGACGCAGAGTGACGGAACGGCCCCCCGGTTGCGGCCCACGAGGGGCGGGGGTAGTAGCTCGGGCGCTCGCTCATCCATGGCACTGAAGATCACCTGTCCCCACTGCGGCAATCCCATCCGACTGGAGGAGCCTTACCCGTTGCCGGGGTCCGAACGGCAATGCAGCTGTGGCCGGGCACTGATGATCACCTATCCGATGGGCCGGATGGAGACGCTCCGGCAACAAGGCAGGCGCTTCGCCAACGAAGAGCCGGAGCCGGGAACCCGCCCTCCTCCTCGTACCCTTGCCCTCCCTCCGCCGGCCCCCGCCCAGCCCACGACGAAGCTGCCCCCCCGCGTGGCGTCCCCCGTGCCGCTGCCTCCGGCGCCCTCCCCCGCCGCGACCCGGCAGGCGCCTCCGGCGTTCGATCCGCCCACCGTGAAGGAGCGCCGGAGCAACGTCGAGCACGACGCGACGGTGGTCGTCGGCGGTGGCCACGGGCGGAGCGACCCGCAGGAGCCTACCGGCGCGGGTTTCCTCCTGGACGAGACCAGCTCCGGCCGCCCCACCCCCTCGGACCGGCCGACCAGCGCGGCGCCGCTGGCGCCCTCCATCGCGCTCCCGCGGGTGGCCGCCCCCGTGTCGAACGGCCGGGTCCCGCCCCCCGCGCGATCCTCGGCGGCCACGTCATCCACCGCGGCCACGGTGGGGGGCGCTCGGCCTTCCGTCCCGTCGGGCCGCCCGCCGCCGCCCGCCTTCCCACCGGGGAACAGGCCGACCACGAAGAGCTCACGCAGGCCCCCGAAGCAGCGCCGCGGGTGGTTCGTCCGGATCGTCCTCGGCGGGATGGGCCTCGCGGTCGTGGGGGCGGTCGTCGCGCTCGCGGCCGTTCTGGGCGTGGGCTGGTACCACTCGCGTGACCTCCCCACCGTCGAAGCCCTGGCCGTCTACCGCCCCCCCACGGTCACGGTGGTCTACGACCAGAAGGGCCGCCTGATGGGCGAGATCTACGAGAAGCGGCGCTACGTCGTCGAGCTCGACGCGATGCCGCCCCAGGTGATCGACGCCTTCCTCTCCGCGGAGGACGCGGGCTTCTACGAGCACGACGGCGTCGACTACATGGGGATCGTCCGCGCCGTGCTGCGCAACGCGGCGAAGGGGCGCAAGGCGCAAGGCGCCTCGACGATCACCCAGCAGGTCGCGCGCAACTTCCTGCTGTCGAACGAGAAGACCTACACCCGCAAGATCAAGGAGATCCTCCTGGCCTGGCGCGTCGAAGAGGCCTTCGACAAGCACCACATCCTTTTCCTGTACTTGAACCAGATCTACCTGGGTTCGGGCGCGTACGGGGTCGAGGCGGCGGCGCGCGTCTACTTCGGGAAGCACGTCGGCGAGCTCGACGTGGCCGAGGCCGCCATGATCGCGGGCCTGCCGCAGCGCCCGAGCGACTACTCCCCGCACCGGCACTTCGAGAAGGCCAAGGCCCGGCAGCAATACGTGCTCGACCAGATGGTGGACAACGGAAAGCTCACCCGCGCCGAGGCCGACGCCGCCTACGCGCAGCCGCTCCAGATCGTCGAGCGCACCAACGAATTCCTCCTGAGCGCCCCCTGGTTCACCGAGCACGTTCGCCGCTACCTCGTCGATACCTACGGCTCCGACCGTGTCCTGAACGAGGGTCTCGTCGTCGAGACCACGTGCGACCTCGATCTCCAGCAGAAGGCGCAGCGCGCCGTGACGGAGGGCGTGACCGGTACGGACGAGAAGGTCGGCTGGCGCGGCCCGACCGAGACCCTCGCGGAGGAGGCCATCGCCGGCCGTCTCACGGAGCTCGCGAAGGTCAACACCAGCCTCGCCGAGGGCGCCCGGTACGACGGCGTGGTCATCGCCGTGGAGAAGAAGCACGCCGTCGTGGGCCTCGGCGAGTCCGAGGTGATCCTGCCGCTCGCCTGGACCGAGTGGGCCTACAAGCCCGACGCGAGCCGGAACAGCAAGTACCGCAAGCAGGACGACCTCACGCGCGCCCTCACCCGCGGTGACACGGTCAAGGTCGAGATCAAGAACCGCGACTTCCGTCAGGCCGATCCGTTCAAGGACGCGGCGTGGGAGGGGAAGGGTCCGTACGCGGCCGCGGAGCTCTACCAGGCGCCCGCCATCGAGGGTGCGCTCTACAGCTACCGCCTCACCGACGGCGCGGTGCTCGCGATGGTCGGCGGGGTCGACTTTCAAGCGACGGAGTTCAACCGCGCCACGCAGGCCTCGCGGCAGGTGGGCAGCACCTTCAAGCCCATCGTCTACGCGGCCGCCATCGAGACCAAGAAGTTCACCGTCGGCACGATCGTGCAGGACGCGCCCATCGTCTTCAACACGCTCAAGTCGCAGCTCTGGAAGCCGGAGAACTTCGGCGAGAACTACCTGGGCGACATCACGCTCCGCAACGCGCTCGCGCAGTCGCGAAACGTCGTGACCATCCGCGTGCTCGACACCATCGGGCTCGACCCCGTGTACCAGCTCGCGCGCCGCCTGGGCATCGAGAGCCACATGGAGGTCGACCTCTCGATGGGCCTCGGCTCGAGCTCACTCACGATGCCCGAGCTGGCGCGCGCCTACTCGGCGTTCGCCACGCTCGGAAAAAAGGTCGAACCGCACACGGTCGCGCGGGTGCTCGACCGCGACGGAAAGGTGCTCGAGGCCTTCACGCCCGTCCCGTTCGAGCAGGTGCTGGACCCCAACGTGGCCTGGATCACGAACTGGCTGCTGCAAGAGGTCGCCTCCAGCGGGACCGCGGCCAAGGCCCAGAAGCTCGGCCTCCACGTGGCCGGGAAAACCGGCACCACCAACGACTTTCACGACGCCTGGTTCGTCGGCTACACCGCGCAGGTGCTCACGGCCGTCTGGGTGGGGTACGACCAGCCGAAGTCGCTCGGGTCCTCCGCGACCGGCGGCTACACGTCGCTCCCCATCTGGATGGACTACATGGCGGTGGCGGTCCCCGAGGCGGACGACAAGCCGTTCCCCGGCGCGCCCAACGTCTCCTGGGTCTCCATCGACGAGAAGTCCGGGCGGCCGACCCAGGGTGGGCGGTCGATGCCCTTCCTCTCCGGCACCGCCCCCTCGGGCGTGGCCGCGGCGGCGGGTCAGAAGACCTCCGAAGACCTCCTCACCTCCGAGTTCTGATGCTCCTTTCGCTCCTCCTGATGCTGGCGTGCGAAACGGCCACGTCCACGTCCTACAAGACCTGCTCGCTCAACACGCCCGCGCTCGCGCCGGCGAGCGCCATGCCGGGGGAGCAGGTGGTCCTCACCGCGCAGCCCCTCACCGAGGTGTGGGACACGGCCGTGACCGTCGGCGCGGCGCGCGCCGAGCTGGTCGAGGTCGATCGCTCCACCTGTGACGATTGTGACGACTGCAGGGACACGGGAGGATGCTCTTCCTGCGACGATTGCGAGGATTGCGCCACGCCCTGCGACACCTGCGTCCAGACCCTGACGTTCATCGTGCCCGACCTCGGCGCGGGGGAGTGGCCGGTCGAGATCGTGAACCGCCACGGGCGCAGCGAGCGTGTCCTGCTGACCGTTCTGGCCGTTCCCACGCCCTGAAGGCGGGTTGACCGCCGCCCCACTCTCCACGCGAGCCCCCTGGCGCTCGCGTGGAGAGTGGCCGCCGCGGCCGGGGTACCAAAAACACGTCGGGGCGCCTTCCTGGCACCCCGAATGGTGGCCGCGTGAACGCGCGGCGAAGCCGACGACGCGTCGACTAGGACGCGACGCGCTCGCGCAGGGTCTTGCCCGGCTTGAAGAAGGCGTACTTCTTCGCTTCGATCTGGATCTTCTCACCGTTGGCGGGGTTGGTGCCGACGCGCTTGGCGCGGCTCTTGGTGCCGAAGGTGCCGAAGCCGGGGATCGTGACCTTGTGGCCACTGTCGAGCTCGACGGCCAGGATGCCCTTGCCGGACTCGGCGTCGAAGAGCGCGTTGAGGACCTCGCCCGCCTTCGCCTGCGACAGGCCGGTGGTCTTGGCGAGCTTCGCGATGAGTTCCTTCTTGTTCATGAGCGGGATCCCTTTGGTTGGACTGGTTGCACGGTGCCGGAAGCTGGAGCTCCACGACGCCGCACTTGTATACCAGAATTCCGTGAACGAGAGTCTGCCCGGAGTGCGTCGAAAAGACGCCTACCAGCGCGATCCGAGGGGGATCCGCGGCGGCACGGGCAACTCAATTTCTCGTGATGCCAATGATCCTTGCTACTTACCGCACCAATGGCGCGACAACGTCGTATTGACGCAGGTCGGAGGGGCTCGGTCACTCTGGAGCCGATGGCGAAATACCCGCAGGTCCAGATGCGCGATTCGTAAAATTGACTACAAAAGTCGCCCGAGGCCTTCGCGACGGCTCGTCTGCTGCGCGGGTTGCGCTGCACCCCCCTAATGGTGTATCAGTGCGCGTTCCCCCGGAGACCGTCGCTCGATGCGTCCCATCATCCCGCTCGCCATCCTCGCCCTCGCCTCTCTGTCCCTGTACGCGGGGCCAGCCTTCGCCGGAGGCATCGGCATCGTCACCACCGCCGGTCTGCACGGCGACCGCGTCTATTCCTACGAGGAAGACGTAAACGGGGTTGCCACACAGATGGACCCCGAGGACCAGCTCAACTCGAACTTCGGTGGCGGGTTGGAGATCGTCCTCGGTGACAAAGATTTGAAGATCATGGGCATCTTCCGCGGGTACTACCTGCAGGACGCGCCTCAGCAGGAGCCGAAGAACGGCCCGATCTTCAACGTCCGCGACGTGCCTCGTGATCTCGGCGTCATCAACGCCGGGCTCCAGTGGGGCATCCTCGGTGATCCGGGCGCGCTCCAGCTGACCGTCGTCGGGACGCTCGGCGCGGGCGTCTTCACGAATGACTTCACGGGCTACGCGCTGGCGGAAGCCGGCGTGGGCGGCACGTGGATGGCGGCGCGCCGCATCCAGGTCGCGGCCTCGGTGACCGGGGGGGCGCGCTACCGCAAGCGCTTCTACCCCACCACCAACGTGTACCTCGGCGCCCGCGTCCTGTTCGACTGAACGTGCGGGCGCTCGCCTTCCCCGCGTTGGCGCTCGGAGCCTGCTCCTTCGCCGCCACGGGCGAGGATTGGCGTGCCCAGCTCGAGCCGTCGGGGCCCTGCTACGCGGCCAACCTGCTCGATGGGCTCGACACCCTCTCGACAGCGGAGACGCACGCCGTTTTCGCGTGCCTGAACGGGTCGGGCGCGATCGAGGCCTACGCCCCGATCGACCTCGCGTTGGACGGCGAGACGAGGGAGGGCGCGGCGGGCCTCGTGCTCGCCCGCTGGATCGCCGCGCTCCCGATGGCGGACCTGTCCCTGGGCCGCCTCGTCGACGACGCAGTCGACCTCCTCGCGGACCCGTCCGGCGTCTTCGACGCCCTTCACGTCGGCCTGGAGCTCATCTACGGCAAGCCGTGGCCCTGGCTCGGCGCCTCGGTGCCGTTCAACAGCCAGTCCGCGCTCGACGCCGGCTTGCTGGTGCCAGCGTTCCCGGTCATGGGCGCGATGGCCGGCGCCGTGCTCGACGAGGATCTCGCGCCGCTCTCCCCGCTGGCAGACGCCGCCCGGTCGGACTTCACCGCGCGCCTCGTGTGGACGGTCGCCGGCGTCGGCGCGTCCACCGACCCGACGCTGGCCGCGCTCGCGACGGACTGGGCGCCAGATGTTTCCGATGCGCTTGCCCGGCTCGCGGACCCCGGGAACGACCGCTGGAGCGGCGCGTCGGGCCACTCGCTCCGTGATCTCGCGACCCTCCTGTTCACCCGCGAGGGCGACAGCCGCATCGCGCTCGACCACCTGGCGGAGCCGCTCGCGCCGCTCCTGGCGGACACGCGGCTGCGGGACGCCCTCGAGCTGGTGCTCCGCGATCAGGCCGACGCCGGGCGCCTCGACGTGCTGCCGGCCCAGGTGCTCTACCTCGCGACGGTCGACGCGCGCGCCGGCACGCTCACCTCCGGCGAGGACAGCGCGCTGGTCTCGCTCCTTCGGCTCCTGCACGACGCGAACACCGAGGTGGATTGCTCCGTCGATCTCGTGTTCTTCGACGTCGAGATCTCCCTCGGCAACCTCTCGGTCGAGCTCCTCCAGCTGCTCGCCCGCCAGAGCCCCGCCACGGTCGACGGCGGCGTCGGCCTGCTCGGCGATCTGCTCGGCGTCTCCCTCACAGACGACCTGTTGACCGCCGTCGCCGACAGCGGCGTGTGCCCGGTCATCGACACCCAGCTCGTGTCCGACCTCCACGCGATCGATCGCCTCGCCGACCCACAGACGGACGAGCTCCTGTTCGTCCTGCTCGACGCGCTGGCGGCGCTGGACGATCGCGGCCAGGTCCCCGCGCTGGTCGAAACGGTCGCGGAAGCCCACGAGCTCGGGCTCGTCCCCCCCGTCGAGGAGCTCCTCCGCGACACGGCCGACACCGCGCTCGCGACCGACCTCCTCGCGCTCCTGCCGACGCTGCTCGATCCCTGGGCCTACCACGACCCCGGCTACTTTCCCGCCGGCACCCCGCCGCTCGACTTCACGCTCGCATGGGACACCGCCGCGTTCGTCCTCACGGCCGACACAACCGGGGAGTCTCCCCTCGCGGCGCTGGCGGGCCCCATGAAGGCCGCCCTCGCGCAGTCCGGCACCTGGACCACGCTCGGGGCCCTCGGGGCCCTGCTGGCCGAGCCCGACGCCCTCTCGACAGGCGCGCTCGACGCGGTCGGCGCGCTCTGCGAGGCCGATCCCGGGCTCGCCGTGCTCGATACGCTGGCCGACACCCTCGAGGACGCCGCGCTGGTGCGGCCGCTGCTCGTGCTCGTCGAAGCGGACGCCCTCCGCGACGCCGCCACGCGCACCGAGCTCGCGCACGAAGGGCCGATCCCGTTTACCGCGCGTCTCGTCCACGGCGGCACCCTGCAGGTCTGGCTCGACACGCTTTCGCTGCTCACCACCCTGCTCCCCGAAGAGGACGAATGAGGGATCTGGCTCACTCCACGCGGGTGCCCGGCGCGCCCGGGACACCCCACGCCTACGGCCCCAACCTGCACCTGCACGGCACCCCGCTCGCGCTCTCGATGCTCGCGCGGCTCGGCCATCCGGACACCCACCAACCCGAGGTGGGCCGGCTCGCGGCGCGGCTCTTCGAGTACCTCTTCACCGAGGTCGCGAACGAGGAGCTGCCCGTCGAGCTGAATCGCGTACCGACGCGGATGACGGCCAAGCACCCGGATCAGGCCTATGACGGCGTGGTCTTGACTCGTAGTCAGCGGGTGGTCGTGGTGGACGTGGCGCGCGCGGGCATCCTCTCCGCCCAGCTTTTCTACGACCGCTTCAACGAGGCGCTCGAGCCCAGCGGCGTGCGCCAGGACCACATGTTCGTGAGCCGCACGACCGGCGCGGATGGCGGCGTCACCGGGGCCTCGGTCGCGGCCGCCAAGATCGGCGGCCCCATCGAAGGGGCGCTGCTCGTCATCCCCGACCCGATGGGCGCGACCGGCGGGTCGCTGTGCCACGTGCTCGATCACTACGCCTCGATCGGCGCGGGCACGCCCACCCGCGTGGTCTTCGTGCACCTCGTGGTGACGCCGGAATACGTACAGCGGGTGCACGCCGCCCACCCCGAGGTCGTGATCCACGCCATCCGCTTGGATCGCGCCTTCTCCAGCCCGGCGGCGCTCGAGCGCATTCCGGGCTCGATTCCACACGAAGAGCGTGGCCTCGACGCGCACCAGTACATCGTCCCGGGCGCCGGCGGCCTGGGCGAGGTCCTCAACAACTCCTGGGTCTAAAGGACGGTCATGAACGGTACGCTTCGAACGCTGATCTCCGAAGAACAGATCCAGGCCCGCGTGCGCGAGCTCGGCCTCCGCATCCGAGCGGACTTCCCCGATCAGCCCATCACGCTGGTGGCGGTGCTCAAGGGCTCCTTCTTGTTCGCCGCGGACCTCGTGCGCGCCATCTCCGGTGAGGTCCGCGTCGAGTTTCTCGGCGTAGCGAGCTACCACGGCGGCACCTCGTCGAGCGGCGTGGTCCAGCTCACCCTCGATCTGCGCCACGGCATCGAGGGGCAGAACGTCATCCTCGTCGAGGACATCGTCGATACCGGGTTGACCATCGACTACCTGGTACGCATGCTCAAGGTCCGCGGGCCACGTGCGCTCCACGTGGCCACGTTGCTCGACAAGCCGGACAACCGGGAGGTCGAGGTCGAGCTGTCCTACGTCGGATTCACCATCCCGGACGAGTTCGTGGTGGGGTACGGCCTCGACCTCGGCGAGCTCTACCGGGGCCTGCCGTACGTAGCGGTTTATTCGCCTTGATCCAGGGCCCGGAGACCACATGACCGTCGTGACCACCCCCAACGCACCCGCCGCCATCGGGCCCTACGCGCAGGCGGTGGTCCACGGCGGGATCTTGTACTGCTCGGGCCAGATCCCGCTCGACCCCGAGTCGGGCGCCATGGTCGAGGGAGACGTGGCCCTGCAGACCCGGCAGGCGCTCAAGAACCTCGACGCCGTGCTCCACGCCGCGGGGTCGGGTCGAGCGCGCGTGCTCAAGACCACCGTGTACCTCCGCGACATGGCGGACTTCGGCGCCATGAACATGGTGTACGCCGAGTTCTTCGGGGATGCGCGTCCGGCGCGGGCCACGGTTGCCGTCTCCGGGCTCCCTCGGGACGCGCGGGTCGAGATCGACTGCATCGCCTCGCTGGCCTGATTCGTCGGGCAGTCGCCCGCGTCGCATTGTACGCGCAACCGCCTCGCGCTAGAGGGCGCGCCGGACTATTGGCGCACCCATGTTTGGTGACACCCCCCTCGTGATGGTTGAGAGCGACGCGGCGCTACGTGACGCCGTTGCGCAGCTGCGGAAGGCGTCCGTCCTCGGGATCGACACCGAGTCGGACAGCTTCCACCACTACCAGGAAAAGGTCTGCCTCGTCCAGATCTCCGACTACGAAGCGGACTACGTGATCGACCCGCTCTCGTTGGACGACATGTCGCCCCTCGGCGAGCTCATGGCCGACCCCGACAAGGTCAAGATCTTCCACGGCGCCGACTACGACGTGGTGAGCCTCAAGCGTGACTACGGGTTCGCGTTCTCGAACCTGTTCGACACGATGATCGCCAGCCAGTTCCTCGGCCTGCCGCGGATCGGCCTTGCGGATCTCATCGGCCAGTACTTCGGCCACGTGATCGACAAGCGCTACCAGCGCCACGACTGGGCCGCCCGCCCGCTCGAATACGAGCACCTCCACTACGCGCGCGGCGACACGCACTGGTTGCCCTCCCTGAGGGAGGTGCTCTCGAGCAAGCTCGAACGCTCCGGCCGCCTCCGCCCGGTGCTCGAGGAGTGCCGCATGATGGAGGCGCGGGAGTGGCAGGGCCGCGTGCACGACCCCGCCGACTTCCTCCGCGTCAAGGGCGCACGGCAGCTCGACCTCGATGGGCAGCGCGTCCTCCGCGCCCTCTACGCCTACCGTGACCATGAGTCCGCCTCGATGGACCGCCCGGCCTTCAAGGTGATCCCGGATACGGTGCTCCTCGACATCGCGCGCACGCGCCCCACGTCGCTCGACGGCGTCGCGAGCATGATGCGCCGCGGCTCGGGCCTCGTGCGCCGCCACGGCACGCGCCTCGCGGAGACCGTGCTCGCGGGCCTCGCCGACGAGACCCCCATCCCGGATCCCGCCGCGCGCGAGTCGTCGCACCGTTCGAGCGGAGGCGCCCCCGGCGGGCCCCCCATGCTGCGCGGTCGCGACGCCGAGCGGCTGCTGAACCGCCTCAAGGACTGGCGCAACGAGATCGTCGGGCGTGGCAGCAACGTCGCCCCGATCACCATCGCCGCCAACGGGCTCCTCAAGGAGATCACCCGGCGGGCGCCGCGCACCCTCGAGGAGCTCGCGGCGGTGCCGGAGATCCGGGAGTGGCAGCTCGAGACCCATGGCGCCGCGCTGGTGCGGCTCGTCAACGAGGTGCTCGACCAAGGCACCAGCGGCGCAGGGGCCGCCGGCACCGCGTCGGATGGCACGAAAAAGCGGCGTCGCCGCCGGGGTCGGCGCCCCGCGGGCGCGGCAGCCGAAGCCACCGAGTAGCGTCAGGACACGCGGAGCCTCCCACCGACGAGCTACGGCCCGCGGAGCTACCCCGGGGTTCCGCCGCGAATGGCCGCGAGAACGACCTCGGGATCGAAGCCTTCGGGCAGGTAGGCCCGCACGGTCGAGCGGCGCTCCTCCCCTTCCAGGTTGGCGACCACGACGAAGGCGTCGGCGCCGAACTCGTGGAGCACCTGGCGGCACGAGCCGCACGGGGATGCCGGCGGGTGCGTGTCGGTCACGATCGCGATGCCGACGATGCTCCGCTCGCCCTCGGACACCGCCTTGAACACCGCGGTCCGCTCGGCGCAGCAGGTGTGCGAGTAGCTGGCGTTCTCGACATTGCAGCCGGTGTACACGCGCCCGCTCCCCGCGATCAGCGCCGCCCCCACCTTGAAGCGGGAGTAGGGCGCGTAGGCGTGCTCGCGGGCCGCGCGGGCGAGGGCGACGAGCTCGCCCGGGGTCACCGGGGTCACCGGGGTCACCATGCGGCCACCACGCCGCGGACGAGCGCCGTGAACGCCTCGGCCGCCTTGTTCACCGCGGCGGTCACGTCCGCGTGGGCGAGCTTCTCGTCGGTGAGGCCGGCCGCGGGGTTGGCCACCACCGACACCGCGAGCACCTCGAGCCCCGCGTGCGCGGCGGCGATCGACTCCGGGATCAGGCTCATGCCGACCACGTCCGCGCCGAGGATGCGCAACATGCGGACCTCCGCGGGGGTCTCGTAGGAGGGGCCGGGCATCGCGGCATACACGCCTTCACGCAGGCGGCGCGCGGCGCCCCCGGTGAGGGCGACCTGTTGCGCGAGGGCGCGGAGACGCGGCGTGTAGATGTTGGACAGGTCGGGGAACCTCGGACCGAGCGCATCGAGGTTCGGGCCACGGAGCGGGTTGGCGCCGAGCAGGTTGATGTGGTCGGAGACGAGCAGGAGCTCGCCGGTGCCGAGCGTGGGGTCCACCCCGCCGACCGCGCTCGAGAGCACCACGCCGCGGCAACCCCAGCGCGCGAGCGCGCGGATCGCGAGCGCCGCGGTCGCGGCGTCGTGGCCCTCGTAGAGGTGCAGCCGGCCGGAGAAGCAGGCCACACGGCGGCCGGAGGTGGAGCCGACCACGAGCTCGCCCGCATGCCCGGCCACGTTGGATCCGGGGAGACCGAGCTCGGGGTACGCGGCGCGCTGGGGATCATCGAGGGCGGCCGAGAAGGCGCCGAGGCCGCTGCCGAGCACGACGCCTACGTCCGGTGGCGCCCCAAAACGCGCTTGCAAACCACGCGCTACCGCGTCGATCCGATCCAGCATCCCGCCATCCTTTGCGCAGAGAGCGCGCCTTTCCCGCCTTGTAATCCGATCGTACCGCAAACGGGAGCGTTCGGGGGGCGCGGGCGCACGCCGTCAGGGCGGCGAGCGCTTCGGCGGGTGGCGGGGGGTGGGGGGGCGTTCTCTGGAACCACCGGGCGCCGGGGCTGGCGCCGCGCCGGCCGCCGCGCCGGGGCTCGGCTGGGGAGCCGGCCCGGGAGCGGCGGCGAGCGCCGGGTCGATCGCGGCGCCATCGGCGGGACCCGCGACGGGTTCGAGGCCGGCGACGTACTCCGAGACGCTGAGCCAGCCGTCCGCGGGAGGACCGTCGAGCGGGTGGAGCTTCTCCGCGGGCGGCGGGCGAGCGGGGCCCGCGGCGCGGATGCGGTAGAGGTCGACGTTGCCGGCATGATCGCGCTGCGGGGCCCCGTAGAACTTGAAGAGGAGGGGGTCGAGGAGCGCGAGGGCCCGCGGTGGGAACAGCGACCGGTGGACCACGATCTCGGTCACGCCCAGCCCCCGGAGCACATCCCCGGGCCGGGCGGGCGGCATGAGCCACCGGCTCGCGCCGCTCTTCGCGTCGAGCGAGAGCACGACGCCAGCCTCCCCGTAGAGAGGGTCGTCGTCCCCGAGCGGCGCGAGGCCCGTCGCGAGGGGGCGCCCGTGGAGCCTGCGCTGCAGGAGGTACAGGGCATGCACCCCCGCGCTGCCGCCAACCGAGCGGCCCGACGAAATGGCCTCCACCGGGAGGTTGAGCACGACGCCCTCCCGCTCGCCGAGCGCGCGGACGGCGACGGGCACCTCGAGGGAGAGGCACTCGGGAGCGCCCGTGACCCCGCCGACGGCGGCCACGTGGGCCTCCAGCAGCGCGACGGGCGCGAGGATCAGCGCCAGCCGCGGCTGCGCGAGCCGCCCGAGCCCCAACGCCACCGCCACCGCCGCGACCACGAGGCCGCCTGCCCAACCCTCTCCCGCGGGCGCGAACGCCGCGAGCACCACGCCAGGGAGCGGAATCGCCGCGTCCCCGACGGTCAGCGGGACACCGAACACCGAGAGCATCGGCCCCAAGGCGCACACGAAGCCCACGGCCGCGGCGCGCCGCAGCCCCCGATCCCCCACGACCCAGAGCGCGCCGGCCAGCGCGGCCAGCCCAGGCGCGAGGGCGGCGGCGCGCAACGTGACGAACGGCGCGGCGATGTCCGCCGGGTCGAGCGCACCGATCGCCGCCCCGGCGGCCACCCCGGACGCGGTGGACGCGAGCGCCGCCAGCAGCCCCCACCCTCCGCCACCCGCCGCGGCCGCGGCGATGCCCAGGATCGCGCCCGTACGCGCGTCGCACGCGGCACACGCGGCGACGGCCACGATGCCCGCCACGCGCGCCCACGCCTCGGGGCGCGGTAGCCAGGCCAGCGCCAGCGCGGCGAACGGGACGACGGCGAGGTCGACCCCGCCATGGCCGAGCTCGTGCGCGGCCACCACCGGCAGGGTCCCCACCAGTGTTGCCAGGCCCGCCGCGACAAGGCCCCCGCCAGCGGCGCGAGAGAGCCCCCAGAGGGCCGCCGCCCCGCTCCCCAGGGCCAACACGAGCAGGGCCTGGCTCGCCGCCGCGACCCCTACCCCCGCGCCCAGCACCGCGCCCAAGGCGGACCAGGTCCAGCCGGCGAGCGGCACCACGACCCCACGGTCGATCCCGAGCGCGGCGCTACCTTCCCAGACCTCCTGGAGGTGGGCGAGCCGCCACGCGAGCGCGACACCGTCGGCCCCACACGCCATGTCGCCGGCGGGGAACCCGAACCACGGGAGGACGAGGCCCCCGGTCGCCACTCCCACCGCCACGCTCTCGAAGCCCACGCGTCGCATGCGGTGCCCGGTATCACCGGGGCGGCCCGGCAGATAGAAGAGAGCGGTGACTCCACTCCTTCTGACCGCCGGCGCGACCCGAAACCCCATCGACGCGATCCGGTACCTCTCCGCCCACGCCACCGGCCGCACGGGCGTCGATCTGGCCGCGCGCCTCGCGAAGTCGCACGCCGTCCATCTCCTGGGCAGCGCCGAGGCCTGCCTGCGCGCGCCGCCGGGGCTCTCCACCGAAGAGTTCTTGGGCACGCGGGACCTGATGGCCCGCATGGAGACCTGGATCACGGAGCACCCGCGCGCGGTGGTCGTGCACTCGGCCGCGGTTGGCGACTACGAGGCGGAGCCGCTGGCGACGAAGATCGCGAGCGGCGCGCCCGAGCTGGTGCTCCGCTTTCACCCCGCGCCGAAGATCCTCGACCGCATCCGCGGCTGGGCGCCCGACGTGTTCCTCGTGAGCTTCAAGGCCGGCGCGCCGGGCCTCACGCCCGAGGCCCTGGAGGCAATCGCCCGTGCGCAGCTCGCGCGCACGCAGAGCGATCTGGTCTTCGCCAACGTGCTCGGCGCCATCGAGACCACCGTGCTCCTGGTCGCGCGCGAGGGCACCATGGCCTTCGCACGCCGGAGCGACGCGCTCTCCGCCCTCTGCGAGCGGTTGCCGCGCTAGCCGGCGCCGGCGCGGAGAGCCGGTGCCGGGAGCCGGAGGTTCAGGAGGGCTTGATGAAGCCCCGCTCCTCGAGGAAGCGGATGAGCGCCAGCGCGCTCTCGTCGACCGTCTGGTCGGCGGTGGGGATCACGAGCTCGGCGGCGACCGGCTCCTCGTAGGGAGCGGAGATGCCCGTGAACTCGGGGATCTGGCCCGCGCGCGCCTTCTTGTAGAGTCCCTTCGGATCGCGCGCTTCACACGTGGCGACGGAGGCCTCGACGTAGCACTCGATAAACGTGTCCTGCGGCATGAGCGCGCGGACCTTGTCGCGATCCGCGCGGTAGGGCGAGATGAACGCGGTCAGGGTGACGACACAGGCGTCCGCGAAGAGCTTGGCCACCTCGCCGATGCGGCGGATGTTCTCCGTGCGGTCCTCGGGGGAGAAGCCGAGATCCTTGTTGAGACCGAAGCGGATGTTGTCCCCGTCGAGCACGTAGACGATGGCGCCCCGCTCGAGCAGGAGCTGCTCCGCGCGGCGGGCGATCGTGCTCTTTCCCGAGGCCGACAGCCCCGTGAGCCACACCACCGCGCCTTTCTGGCCGACAACCTGCTGACGCTCGCTGGGATCCACGATGGGACCGTGCCAGGTGATGTTCGCGCTCTTCTGCATGGGGCTCTCCTCGAAGGGGCCGGAAGGTAGCGTCGCGCCTGCGTGGTCGCAACCCCCGTCTGTTGAACCGCCCCGCTTGCCCGTCCGGAGGACGCGCGACGATCGCCCACCCTCTCAGCCCAGCTCCACCTGGCGCCCGATGGTCAGCCCGAGCGCCATCACCGTGACCTGCGGGTTGACCCCGAGCGAGGTCGGGAAAACGCTCGCGTCCGCCACGTGGAGGTTCCGCCAGCCCCACACCCGCCCGTCCGCATCGACGACCGAGCGCGCCGGATCGTCCCCCATACGGCAGGTGCCCATCGGGTGGCTGGCGTACAGCCCGATGTCGCGCGCGGGGATGTCGTCGGCGATCACGCGATCGATGTCCTCGACCGAACGGATCCGCCCGACGCCGTGGATGCCCGGGATGACCTCGGTGGCGCCCGCGGCGAAGAACACGCGCGCCGTTGCGCGCAGCCCCGAGAGGATGCGGCCGCGGTCCAGCTCGCCCAGGTCGTAGAGCAGCGAGCTCTCCGTGACGGAGCCCTTCGAGTCCTCGTCGTGCACGACCACGCCCGCGGATGCGTAGTGGCGGAGATCCCGCATGAAGGCGAGCATCTCGTCCCCGACGAGCGGGAACGACACGAAGTACTGGTCCGGCGGCATCGAGAAGGTCTGGAGGAGATACCCCTGCTTCCAGCAGTCCACGAAGTAGCCCTGGGTCACGCCCTCCCAGGCCACGATCTCCTGCTCGAACCGGGCGACGACCCCGGCGGTCGGGTGGACGTGCAGGTTTTCGCCCACCGGACCGTTCGACAAGCCGTTGGCGAGCAGGAAGCGCGGCGATCCCACCGGGCCGGCGCTCGACACGAAGGCGCGGGCGCGAACGCGGAACGTGCCGTCATCCGCGTAGGTACCGGGGCGCACCGTGCGGCCCTTCACGGCGAGCACGCGATCCCCCTCGGTCTCGACCCCGACCACCCGGCAATCGGCGTGGACCGCGACGTTGCCGGTCATCACCGCCTCGGTGAGGAAGGTCCGATCGACGGAGAGCTTGCCGCCCGTGGAGCAGCCCTGCTGACAGGTGCCGCACCCCTGGCACCCGGGCGCCGACCGCGCCATCCACGCGCCGTCGAGGCCGAGGGCCTCGGCCCCCTCCTTGAAGATCTGGTTGTTGTTCTTCTGCACTTCCGGCGGGTTGACGGTGACCCCGATCGTCCGCCAGATGCGGTCGAAGCAGGTGCCCATCCACTCGTCCGTGAGGTGGCGGCACCCGTAGTCGGCGCGCCACTCCGCGAGCACCGGCGCGGGCGTGCGAAAGCAGATCGCGCTGTTGATGAGCGTGCTGCCGCCCACGCCGCGGCCCCCCGGGAGCGGCATGATGCAGTTTCCGCGCGTCGCGCGGGTGCCCCTGCCCGCGTAGAGATTCTTGAACGCCCACGGCGCGCGCCCCTGGAACTGCTCGGGGGCCCACCGCCGCCCCTCTTCGAGCACGATGACGCGCAGCCCGCGGTCGGCCAGGGCCGCGGCCGTGGCGCTGCCCCCGGCCCCGGAGCCGATCACGCACACGTCCGCCTCGAGCTCGAGGTGGGCGGGATACCCCTCGAAACCGAAGAAGCCGCCCTTCATGACGCCGCTCCGTGACAGGTGGGAGACCATCCGATCCGATCGGTCACCGCCGGCGCGTTGAAGAAGGCCATGCCGAGCACGCTCTTCAGCGCGTCGTGCGCGAGGCGCCGAGGAAAGACCGCGTTGTCGGACCAGGTGTCGAGCACGGCGCGACGGTCCTCCAGCGAGAGGGAGACGAAGGTGGCGCCGCGCGACGCGAACGTACCGGCGTCGATCGCGCGGAGCAGGTAGCGGAAGACGGGCTGCACGACCGGATCGAGCTCCTCGGTCAACAACGTGTCGACCAGCAGCGGCAGATCCACGTCGAGGAACGACACCCCGAGCGCGCTGTCGGCTGGGAAGAACGCCTCCCCGACGGCGGACACCATGTGGACCTCCCCCTGGGAGAGGAGCTGGAACCCGGGCGCCGCCGCGGGCAGCACCGAAACCGGGACCCCAACCGCCGTGAGGCCCGCCGCGGCGGTGCCGGAGAAGAGTAAAGCTCGTCGGGAGAACAACATCGAGCACACGATAGCCGCCGAATCTCAAACCGACCACTGGGTCGTTAAGGTGGTGCGCAAATCTTTTCGCACCCCGCGCCTCGCCAGCAGCGCCCTTCTGACGCCGTAAAACGGGGGATCCCGATCCGGGTGCGAACGTTCTTACGCACCCCTTCACCCGGCTCGCCAGGCTTCCCGCCACGCTCGCACGCGCGTTGCTCGGCACGAACCGAAGGCTGGGTTAGCAGGCGACGAATCCGGAGCGCTCGTGCCGCACGTCCATGGTGGGAACCTCGTCGCCCAGGCCTTTGCCCGTGAGGGCGTGTCCCACGTCTTCACGCTGTGCGGGGGCCACATCCAGCACATCTACGACGGGTGCCTCGATGAAGGGATCCGCGTGGTCGACCTTCGGCACGAGCAGGCCGCCGGCCACTGCGCCGAGGGCTGGGCCCGAGCGACCGGCCAGCCCGGTGTCGCGCTCGTGACCGCGGGCCCCGGCGTGACCGACGCCGTGACCGCCGCCGCGAACGCCATGCGTGGCGGCGTACCGATGGTCCTCATCGGTGGGCAGGGCCCCCGATTCTTCTCGGGCATGGGGAGCCTCCAGGAGATGGACCACGTGACGCT
>JAUXQH010000148.1 GCA_030685065.1 Pseudomonadota bacterium
CGTGCGCTCGATTCGAGCCCGCGACAATTGTCCGGTTTTCCGGCGGGAACCGGACAAATGTCGGGGTCTCGAGGCCCGCGACGGGACGATCGTCCGGTCCGAGGCGTCGGAAGCGGACAATTGTCGCTCGCTCGAATCGAGCGCGGGACAATCGTCCGGTCCGCCCCTCCGGCACGCCCCCCCCGGTACTGCACACGTGGCCGAGGTGCCGGACGTTCGCCGCCAGGGAGGACTCGCGCCTCTGGCCGCCAGCAGCAAGCGCCCCAGCGCGAGGCATCCGCAGGGCGGCCGGCAACCGCCGGCCGGTCCCGACGCGGTAGCGGCGGACCGAGCGCGCAGCGCGAGCCCGGAGGACGCCGACCGCCGCGCCAGCGGGGGACGCGCCCCTGCCTCGTCCCCGCCTCCACCGACGATCGCCCCCCGATCCCCGACCGGTTATCGCCCCCGCGTCATGGAGTGGACCCCCGAACAACGCGCCGTGATCGACCACCCGTTGGATGCGCATGCGGTCGTCCGCGCGGTGCCCGGCGCGGGGAAGACCACGACGTTGGTCGGGCGCGTGGCGCGCTTGTGCGAGCAGGGCGTGGACCCCGCGCGCATCCGCGTCGTGATGTACAACAAGGCGATCCAGGAGCATTTCGTCTCCCGGCTCGGCGCCGCGGGGGTCGAGGGTGTGCGCGTCACGACGTTCGACGCGCTGGGGCACGAGGTGTTGCGCGTCGCGATGCGCCACGGGCTGACCCGCCCCATGGAGTTCGAGCCGGACGCCACGGTGCGGTGGGCGCGGGCCATATGGCCGCAGCACCGCGATCGCATCGAGAGCGCCGACGAGATCGCGGCGGCCGTCGGCTTCTGGAAGGCCCACCTCGTCTCGCCCGCCCGCGCGGCGTTCCCGTCGGAGCCCGCCTTCGTCGCGGCCTACACCGAGCTCGAAGCGCTCCGCGTGCGCGACGGCGTGGTGCGGATCGCGTTCGAGGACATGGTGCGCACCGCGGTGGGGGTGCTGGGGCTGCACCCGCGCCTCCTCGGGCCGGTGGATCACGTGCTCGTGGACGAATTCCAGGACGTGAACCCCGGCCGCGTCGAGCTCATCCGTCGTCTCGCGCACGCGCAGACCACGATCCTGGCCGTGGGCGACGAGGACCAGGGCGTCAACGAGTGGTGCGGCGCGCACCCGCGCTACTTCCGCGACTTCGCCGAGACCTTTCCGTGGCTCCCGACCCTCACCTACCCGCTCACGCGGAGCTTCCGCTTCGGCAAGGTGCTCGCGGCGGCGGCCAACGGCGTCATCCGTCACAACACGGCGCGCGCGCCGGTGACGGTGGTGGGCGGCGGGCAGACGCCGGGGCGCGTCACCGAGGTGCCGGACGTGGCGGTGGCCGTGGTCGGCCTGTTCGCGGCGGGCTGCTCCCCGAACGAGATCGCGGTGCTCTACCGGGGGCGGACGCAGGGCGCGTCGGCGCTCGCGGCCCTGGCGGCGGCGGGAGTGCCGATGCGCACGGACGACATCGGGCTCCTCACCCGGGGGCGTGGCCCCGACCTCGCGCTGGCCTACCTCCGCTACGCCACGACGGACGCGCCGGTGACCTTCGACGAGGTGTGGTCGGTGGTGTGGGCGCCCGACCGCTACATCCAGAAGGAAGCGTTCGGAAAGCAGGTGGCGAAGCACGGCGCGAGGGGGTTGCGCGCCGTGTTGCAGGATCGTGCGCTCGCGGCAGAGCTGGGCCAGGGGCGCGGCGCCCTGAACGCCCTCACCGAGCTGTACCGGCTGCTCGACTCGATGGGGCGCGCGTCTACGGCCAGCGCGGCCCTCGACCGCCTGCTCGCGGAGGTGGACATCGAGGCCCAACTCAAGGCGCGGCTGCGCTCCGAGAAGGACCAGGAGCTCGCGATCGCGACGTTCCATGCCGTCCACGCGCTGCTCCGGGGCCTGAAGGTGCGCCCCGCCGACGCCGTTACCGCCCTGCTCGCGCTCGACCCCACCTTCGGCGCGCGTCCGGACCAGTGCGTGTGGGTGTCGACCATCCACAAGGCCAAGGGGCTCGAGTGGCGCTGCGTGGTCTTGCCGGGGCTCATCGAGGGCGCCTGCCCCGCCGAGCGCCGTGGTCACGACCCCGGCACGCTCACGGAGCCCGACGGCATCGCCCAGAGCCCCTGGATCGAGCAGGAGCGGCGCATCTTCTACGTCGGGCTCACGCGGGCGATCGACCACGTGATCCTGCACGCGCCTACCGACGCGCCGAGCCGCTTTGTCGCGGAGGCGAAGGGGGCTCCGTGGCCGCCGCCCACGGCGATACGGCCGGCGCGCCCGATTTCCTGTTAGACGCCCGGTCTCGACGTGGAGTGGGTCATGAGCGTGGTGCGGATCGCTGATTGTCTTCTCGGCAAGGTCCCGGTCGGCAACACGGTGACGGTGCAGGGCTGGGTGCGCACCCGGCGTGACAGCAAGGCGGGGCTCTCCTTCGTGCAGGTGCACGACGGCTCCTGCTTCGCCCCCATCCAGGTCATCGCCGAGGCCGCGCTTCCCAACTATGCCGAGGAGATCAAGCGCCTCGGCACGGGCTGCTCCGTGTCGGTCGAGGGCGTGCTGGTCCAGAGCCCGGCCGCCGGCCAATCGGTCGAGCTTCGGGCCACGTCGTTCCGGGTGGTGGGCTGGGTGGACGACCCGGAGACCTATCCGATGCAACAGAAGCAGCACTCGATGGAGTACCTGCGCGAGCAGGCCCACTTGCGGCCGCGCACCAACATCGTCGGCGCGGTGACCCGCGTGCGCAACACGCTCGCCCAGGCGGTGCACCGCTTCTTTCACGAGCGCGGCTTCGTTTGGATCCACACGCCCATCCTCACCGGGAGCGACGCCGAGGGCGCCGGGCAGATGTTCCGCGTCTCGACGTTGGACCTGTCGAACCTCCCGCGCACGGACAAGGGCGCGGTCGACTTCAGCCAGGACTTCTTCGGCAAGCCCGCGCACCTGACGGTGTCCGGCCAGCTCAACGTCGAGGCGTATTGCCTCGCGATGAGCAAGGTCTACACGTTCGGGCCGACGTTCCGCGCCGAGAACTCGCAGACCCGGCGCCACCTCGCCGAGTTCTGGATGATCGAGCCCGAGATCGCCTTCGCCGATCTGGCGGCCGACGCCGAGCTGGCGGGCGACTTCCTCAAGTTCATCTTCAACGCCGTGTTGGCCGAGCGCCAGGATGACCTCGCGTTCTTCGCGCAGCGCGTCGATCCGACGTGTGTCACCCGGCTCGAGCACTTCGTCACCGCGCCCTTCGAGCGCGTCGACTACACCGATGCCGTCGCCCTTCTGCTCAAGTCGGGCGTGAAGTTCGAGTTCCCCGTCTCGTGGGGCATCGATCTGTCGAGCGAGCACGAGAAGTGGCTCTGCGAGCACATCGGCCGGCCGGTGGTCGTCGCGAACTACCCCAAGGACATCAAGGCGTTCTACATGCGCCTGAACGACGATGGGCGCACCGTCGCCGCGATGGACGTGCTCGCGCCCGGCGTCGGCGAGATCATCGGCGGCAGCCAACGGGAGGAGCGCCTGGACGTGCTCGACGCGCGCATCACGGCGATGGGCCTGAACGTGGAAGACTACTGGTGGTACCGCGATCTCCGCCGCTACGGCACGGTGCCGCACGCGGGCTTCGGCCTCGGGTTCGAGCGCGCGGTGATGTACGCGACGGGGATCGAGAACATCCGCGACGTGATCCCGTATCCGCGCGCGGTGGGCCAGCTCGAGTTCTGATCGGGGCACCGACGCCCCACTCCGCACTCGCCACCCCAATTCATGGGACATGCGCACCACACTCGCCAGAAGTGCGCGAGAACGCCGCTATTTCGCCGTTTTAGCGCGCTTGTCAAAAAGCTGTGGACCGCCGCGCAGCCAGCGTCTACGGTCCAATTGGTCCCCCGGAGGAGACTCACCCACACGCCGCCCCAGCTGGTCAGCCCAGCAGGCGGTCGATACCGGAGGTCTGCTTGTTCCAACGTTCCATTCCATGTGTCAGCCTCGTGCTGGCGCTTCTCCTCACCGTGCCAATGCCCTCTTTCGCGGCCGATCGCCTCGGCGCGCGTCGCCCCATGCGTGCCGCCGAGCTCGCCCCCGCGCAGGCGGACGCAACCCAGGCCCACGCCGACGCCCAAGCCGCGCGCCTCGAAGCGATCGCCCGCCTCGAAGACCTGGTCTCCCGCTCGGACTTCTCGAGCGAGCAGCGCGCGGAGATGAGGCTGCGCCTCGCGGAGCGCTACCTCGAGCAGGGCCGCGCGGCCTCGCTCGCCGAGATGGCCGGCTGGGAGCGCGCCTACGAGGCCTGCTTCGACAGCGAGGGCTGCGTGGCGGACACCGTGCGCGTCGAGGACTTCCGGTTGAAGGCGCCCCTGGTCGCTTCGACCGTGTGGTACGAAAAAGGCATGAAGCTCTACCGGCGCATCCTCGCGGACACGCCGACGTTCGCCCGCGCCGACGAGGCCATGTTCTACCTGGGGTACACCCTGCGCGAGTTGGGCCGCACGGAGGAGGCGAACGACACCTTCACGCGCATGGTGCGGGCCATGCCGGAGAGCGCCTTCGTCGCCGACGCCTACCTGCTCGTCGGCGAGTATTGGTTCGACGGCGATGACGCCTACAAGGCGCTCGTCGCCTACCAACGGGCGGCCGCGTTCCCCGAGCACGACAAGTACCTGTTCTCGCTCTACAAGCTGGCCTGGTGCTACTACAACGTGGGCGCCGAGGCCGAGGCCCTCGACACGATGAAGAAGGTGGTGCGCGGATCGATCGCCAGGGCCGGCGCCACCCAGGCCGGCACGGCGGCGGGCGCGATCCAGCTCCAGGAAGAGTCCCTCCGTGACCTCACGCTGTTCTACGCCGACCTGGGCGATCTGCAGGACGCCGAGGACTTCCTCGGCGGCATCGGGCGCGCCGATCTCGTGCCCGATCTGCTCGATCGCGCGGCCGCCCGCGTGTTCGAGCAGGGAAAGTACGAGCTCGCCATCACGACGTGGCGTCGGCTCCTCGCGGCGGACACCCAGTCCGCGTCGGCGCCCACGCACCACGCGCGCATCCTCGCGGCGCTCCGCAAGGTCGACCGGAAGGAGGACGTGCTGACCGAGCTGGGCCGCTTCCGGGAGAGCTACGGCACGTCGAGCGCGTGGGCACGTGCCAATTCGGCCCGGCCCGAAGCGATCGCGGCCGCGGCGGGGATCCTCGAGAAGGAGCTCCGCACCGTGGCGACGGAGTGGCACGCGGAGGCCCGCAAGCTCCGCACCGGTGCCGCCGCCGTGCGCGTGTACGGGCTCGCGGAGCGGGCGTACGCGGTGTACCTCGAGGACTTCGGCGGCGCGCGGGGCGCCCACGCCTACGAGGTGCGCTACGCCTACGCGGAGCTGCTCTACGCCGTCGGGAAGTACGACCGCGCGTACGAGAATTACACCGCGGTCGTGGCGCTGGATCCGTCGGGTGCGCGCGCGCGCTTCTGCGCCGAGTCCGCGATCTTCGCGGCGGAGCAGATGGTGAAGCGCGAGCCCAAGGCGCGGGTCGAGGGCGCGGCGCCCGTGCCGCTCACGACCTGGGAGACCAACCAGCTCGCGGCGCTCGATCAGTACGCGGCGTTGTTTCGAGGCGCGCCGGGCACCGACGGCAAGCTGCGCGACGTGGTGTACAAGTCGGGTTGGCTGCTCTACGGCAAGAACCAATTCGCCGCCGCGTCGGAGCGGTTCAACGTCGTCATCGCGATGGAGCCGAAGTCGCGCGAGGCCGAGCAGGCCGCCAACCTGATCCTCGACAGCTTCGCGCTGGTCGAGGACTGGGAGGCCCTTCGGACCAACGCCCGGCGGTACCGCGACCAGCCAGGCCTCGGCTCCGACGCGTTCAGGAAGGACGTGGCCACCGTCTACGAGAACGCGTCTCAGAAGGCCATCGAGGCGCGCTTCGTCGAGGACGGCGACACCGCGGCCGCCGCCGAGGCCTACCTCGCGTGGGACCAGGAGTTTCCGGCCTCCCCCAACGCGGAGCTCGCGCTCCACAACGCGAGCGTCCACCTGACCACGCTGGGGCGGGCGCGCGACGCGCTCGCTGCGCGCGAGGCCCTCGTCACGCGCTTCCCGCGCTCGAAGCACGCGCCGGACGCCGTGGCGGCGCTCGGGTACGGCTACGAGTCGCTCGCCCAATTCGACCGGGCGGCGGCCTGGTACGAGCGCCTCGCCGCCTCCCACCCCACGCACGTGGACGCACCCGACGCCTGCGCCTCGGCTGCCATCTTCCGCGCGTCGCTCGGCCAGTGGGAGGGCGCGGTGGCCGACTACCAACGGTACATCGCCACCTGGCCCGATCGCGCCAACGTCGAGGGGGTGCGCCTCGCCGTCGCCCAGCTCCACGAGGCGAACGGCAAGCCGGCCGAGGCCGCCGCCATCTACCAGCGCTTCTTCGCCAAGCCGGCCGCGGCGGCCACGATCGACGAGGTCATGTTCGCGCGCCTCCGGTACGGTCTCCAGTTGGACGCGCTCGGGCAGGGCAAGAAGGTGGCCGCCCACTGGCAGGAGAGCATCGCCTGGTTCGACCGCGCGGTGCTCGCCGCCCACGGGGCCACCGTCACCGAGGAGACCGCCGCCTCCAGCTACGCCGCGCAGATGCGCTTCGCGTTGGCCGAGCCGGGCTGGGTGGCCTACGAGGCGCTCGCCATCGACGGTCCCGGGGGGCGGGACCTCTCGCCCCGGCAGACAGACGCCCTCCTTCGGGCCCAGCTCCTCGAGAAGGTGCGCGCCCTCACGGACGTGGTGAAGGCCTACCGCGCCGTCATGGTGCCCGGGGCCGGCGAGTGGGCCATGGCGGCGGCCACGCGCATCGGCGCGGCCCACGAGGAGATGAGCGCGACGCTGGCGGCCTCCTACATCCCCGGGTACCTCACGGACGACCAGAAGGAGCTGTATCGTATGGGCCTGGAAGACCGCATCTACGCGGAGAACCAGAAAGCGGGCGCCGCGTACGCGGCCACGCTGGCAACGTCGCATCGGCTCTCCGTCTACAACGCCCACACGTCAGAGGCCGTTCGCCGTCTCGGGGCGCTCCGTCCCGACGAGCATCCCCTCCTCGCCGAGGCGCTGCTCGCGCCGCGCTTCGTGGCGGTGGGGAGCGTCGGGTCGGGGATCGAGGAAATGTAGGCGGCGGGGGTGAGGGGCGTGGGGTAGGGCGTGTGCCATGGCCCAACGCACGACCCCCGCCGATGTCGGTCTCCTCCTCCTCCGCGCGTACGCGGGCGGCGCGATGCTGCTGATGCACGGGTGGGGCAAGCTCCTCTCCTTTCCAGAGAAGGCGTCGAGCTTCCCCGATCCGCTCGGCGTCGGCTCCCCGGTGAGCCTCGGCCTCGCGGTCTTCGCCGAGGTCGTGTGCGCGGCGCTCATCGTCGCCGGCGCCTTCACCCGGCTGGCCGCCGTGCCGCTCGTGGTGACCATGCTCGTGGCCGGGGCGATCATCCACGGGGGGGACCCGTGGGCGAAGAAGGAGCTCGCGTTCACCTACGCCGCGGTGTTCGCGTGCCTGCTCTGCACCGGGCCCGGTGCGCTCTCCGTGGATGTGCGCCTGCGCGGAAAGCGCGGGTGATCCAATCCAGCGTGCTGTTGTGGCTCGGATGTGTCACCCCGGCGCCCACGGCTCCGCAGGGCCCGTTCATCGATCCGGAGCCGGTGCCCGCGCCCGAGACCGTGCCGGCGGTGGTCGGGCCCGAGGGCCTCGTGATCAACGAGATCATGACCGGAAACGCCTCGACGTGCATGACCCCCGACCGCCGATTCGCGGACTGGGTCGAGCTGTACAACGGCGGCGCCACGCCGGTCGACCTCGCGCACGTCGGCCTCACGGACAGCGAGGGGACGGTCGGTTGGGTGGGCAGCGGCCCGCTCGCGCCGGGGGAGCGCGTACACCTCTGGGCCACGGGCGAGGGGGGCGGGGACACGCTCCCGTTCGCCCTCTCGGAGGGGGGGGACACCGTGCTCCTGACGTGGGATGGCGCGCCGATCGACCGCATCGCCACCGGCCCGCTCGCGGAGGACACGTCGTGGGCGCGCTATCCGGACGGCGGCGCCCAATGGGCGGTCACCGCGCGTCCCACGCCCTGGAGCCCCAACGGCATCACGCCGGGGGCCTCGATCGACCCGAGCGATCACCTGTTCGATCCGACGCGCGTGCACACGATCGAGGTGACCCTCTCCGATGCCTCGGTGCGGAGCCTGCAGGGATCCCCCTACACCCAGGTGGAGGGGAGCCTGGCCTTCGAGGGGGCGTTGTTCCCGCGGGTGGGTGTCAGCATCAAGGGGGTGTATGGCTCGCTCCGCTCCATCGACGCCAAGGTGGCGCTCAAGTTGGACGTGAACGACTACGAGGACCATCACCTGCGCGGCCTCGAGCACGTGACGCTCAACAACATGGTTCAGGATCCCTCCGCCGTCCACGAAGCGGTGGGGTACGAATTCCTCCGCTCCGTCGGCCTGCCCGCGCCGCGCACCGGGTGGGCGCGCCTCGTGCTCAACGGAGAGGACCGCGGCTTCTACCTGCTCATCGAGGCCATCGACGAGCGGTTCATCGCCCGGTGGTACGACGACGACACGGGCCGCCTCTGGGAGGGCGCGTACGGGGTGGATCTCCAGGCAGACGAGCTGGAGCTTTTCCAATACGACGCGGGGCCGGACCCGCTCGATCTCGCGAACCTCGCGGCGATCTCCGAGATCCTCACCAGCTCCCCGACGGACGCCGCCATCTCCGCGCTCGAAGAGCGCGTGGACGTTGACCAGCTGCTGGACGTGATGGCGTTCGAGGCCATCGCGCTGCACTGGGATGGTTACAGCACCGCCAACAACTACCGCCTCTACGAAGATCCCACCGGCCGCATCACGATGATCCCGTGGGGCCTGGATCAGACCTGGATCGATGCCTATTTCGATCCGTGGGGGGCCCAGGGGCTGATGTTCCAATTCTGCATCGCCAACACCGAGTGTCGGGGGCGCTACGACGACGCGCTGGTACGCATGGCGGACGCCATGGACGCCGCGGGGCTCGATGAGCGGGTCGAGGAGCTGCTCGTGCTCGTGCGCCCGGAGCTCGCGACGGACACGTTCCGCGAGTACACGATGGAGACCCACGCGGAATATGTCGACGCTACCTTGGTGACGATGCGGGACCATCCGACCCAGGTGCGGGCGCTCGCGGTGGCGGATCGTCCCTGAGCCCCCCCGCGGCTACAGCTCACAAATGAACGGCAACGACGACGAGCAGCCGTAGTCGTTCCACCATCCCCAGTCGCCGAACCCCGTCCCGGCGCAGTCCTCTCCGCCGGAGTCGTTCGGCTCGCCCGACCACCACTGGGTGAAGGGGGCCACCGTGCCGTCCTCGTAGGCCCACACGCCCTCGGTGGCCAGATCGGTCAGCCCGAACCACGCGGAGCTGCCGAGCACGTCGCGGGCGATGCCGCCGATGATCGCGTTGTCGGCGGCGTCCGCCGCGACGGCGAGGTGGGCGCCGAAGGTGGCGCAGGCCTCGGACGCGCCGGACCAGGTCGTGGACAGCGCGCATGCGGAGTAGCCGCCCCCGGCGTCCACGCACGACCAGCACTCGGCCAGCGGGTCGACGCGGCCGTCACAGTCATTGTCGAGGCCGTCACACACCTCGACGCCGCCCGGGAGCGCGACCGCGGAGGTGTCGTCGCAATCGCCATCACAGAGGGTCAGGCCGTCGAGGTCGAGGTCGAGGTGCTCCGTGGTGGCGGCGTCACAGTCGTTGTCGACCCCGTCGCAGCGCTCCTCGGCGGTCGGGTAGGCGCTGGCGTCCGCGTCGTCACAGTCGCCCCGGCAGGTGCGCCAACCGTCCCCGTCGGCGTCGAAGCCCTCGTCCACGACGCTGTCGCAGTTGTCGTCGACGTTGTTGCAGAGCTCGGGCAGCGTGGGCGCGCGGGCGGGATCCGTGTCGTCGCAGTCCCCCTCGCCGGGCAAAGCGTCGGGGCAGCGGGCGGAGCCGTCTCCGTCGAGATCCCAGGCCTGGTCGATCGCGCCGTCGCAATCGTCGTCCAGCCCGTTGCAGGCCTCGGCCGCGCCGGGGAAGGCGAATCCGTCGGCGTCATCACAGTCGTCACAGGCGTGGGCGCCGTCCCCGTCGGCGTCGGGGCCGTCATCCGCGGCGCCCGAGCAGTCCTGATCGATCCCGTCGCCGCAGCGCTCGGTCGCGGCGGGGTTTACCGCGGCGTCGAGGTCATCACAGTCGACCGGGGCGCCCAGGGCGCGGCAGGCGGCCTCGTCGGCGAGAAAACCGTCCGCGTCGAGGTCGAACAGCTCGTCGATCGCGCCGTCACAGTCGTCATCGGCGCCGTTGCAGCGCTCCTCCGTGGGGACGCAGCCCGTGTCGCCCGAGTCACCCGACGGGGGAGCGGCGGTGCAGGCGAGGAGGGCGAGGACGAGCGCGAGCATGCCCGCCTCGTAACCACCCCGCGGCCGCCGTTCTTGACGGTCGGAGCGGAGCCGGCGCGGATCGTGGGATAAGGTCGGGCATGGCCACTCCTCCACAACGCTGGGCCCTCGCGCTGGGCGCCGTGCTCACCGAGTTGAACCAGGGCTTTCACCATGAGCTCGGCGGCTGGGGCTCGGGCGAGCACACCGCCGGCTGGTGCCGGAGCGCCCTCGCGAATTCGTGGGGCGTCACCGACGAGGCCTCGTTCCGCGCGACCAGCGGCTGGTTGTGGGCCGAGGGCCACGGCGTCGAGATCATGAACCTGCTCGCCAACCTCGGCCCGGATCCCCGCAAGGACGACGAGAAGGCCGCCCTGGTGCGCGCCAACCGCGCCCTGCTCGAGGGCAAGGGCCTGCTCGCATGGGACCTCGGGCGCTACGTGGCGGTGGTGGGGTGGGGGCGCTGGGCGGGGTTCGTGTCCGAGCCCGAGGCCTGGCAGATGATCCACGGCGCGGCCGTGCGCGTGCAGCGCGCGTTCAAGTCGTGGCGCGAATTCGGCCGCCACTACGAGTTCGGCCGGTACTACTGGAGCGGCCAGGACGACGCGCGGTGCGAGGCCGTGATCGCGAAGCTCACCAAGGATCCGGCGAGCCCGTGGATGCAGCTGGACTGGAAGCTCCCCCTGGGGCCCACGCCGGCCTTCGAGGAGCCTGGGGGCGAGCCGACCTTCGTCGGCGCGGCGGCGGTCGGCGCGGTGGTGAAGCCCGCCGTCGCCCCCGGCGTCGCCGTCGCGGCCGAACCCTCCCAGCCCGTCCGGATCAAGCGTACGTCCTGCCACGCATGCGGCGCGCCCAAGCAGCTCCCCCCGACGACGGGGTGGGTGTATTGTGACCGCTGTGGCACGCTCGCCGATTGGGACTTCCGCAAGGCGTGCGAGGGCGGCTCCGCGCTCCCCGGGCCCGCGTACGAGCAGATCCTGTCGAAGCTCGCCCCCGCGCTCGACGCCGCTCGCAACGCGCGGGACGGTACGAAGTGTGTAAAGCTTCAACGCCAACTGTTCACGGCCTGGGTCGAGGCCTGCCCCAAGTCCGTCCCTCCCCGCGCCGCGGAGGCCACGTACCGCGCCGCCTATGTGGAATACCTCGCGTCCGCGGCCGTCGCGACGGACCTCGACAGCGAATGGCAGGTTCTCGCGATGGCCGTCAAGGGCGCCACCCAGGGGATCCAATTCGAGGGTGACCCACGCAAGCCTCGCGTGCGGAGCGCGGCGTTCTGGACGCTCTACGGTGCGGTGAAGCGCCAGGTCGAACGGGGAATGCGCGTCTACGCCGAGTCCGGCGTCCTCGAGCTCCACCCGGACGAGGCCTCGGCCGAGCTGCAGTCGCGGCTCACGTGGTCCGTGTTCGCCCAGGGGTGGCTGCCCTTCCTCGCGGAGGCGGACGGGGAGCGGCTCCTCGCGGAGACCGGGCTCGCCGGCGACTACGACATCCTCCCGAGCGTCGCCCACGGGATCCGCCACTGTGGCGGCTGTGGCAACCAGATCGCGGTCGTGGCCGGTGCCACCCGCGTGGTGTGCGAGGCCTGCGGCCACCGCGTGGAGGTCGGCGTGGCCGAGATCCCCTGCACCCAGTGCGCGGGGATGATCTCCCTCCCCGTGGGAAAGGAGCGGGTCGCGTGCCCGTTCTGCGAGGCGATGGTCGTCCGCGTGTGACGGCGTGGCCTTCCTGGCCCACCCGCGGATCACATCCCTTCGATCGACCCGTTCGCGGCCTTCGCCGTCGGCCCGGTGATGGTGGCTCCGTTCACCACCACGGTGGCGTTGGCGCCCACCTTGATGCTGTTCGTCCCGCCCGTGATGCTCCCGCCCTTGATCGTCACCGTGGCGTTCCCGCCGGCGTCGATGCCGATGTCGGCGGTGATGTTCACCCCGTCCAATGTCAGGTCACAGTTGCCGCCGGCCTTGATCGCCGTACCGGTCACGTTCGCGGTGACATCCTCGATCGTCACGGCCCCGTTCGCGGGACAAACGAAGGTGCTGCTGCCGTCCCATGCCGCCGCCTTGGCGACCGCGGCGGAGCCAGCGGAGCCGCCCGAGGTGGCCTCGTAGAAGATGTACCCGCCCAGGCTCACGATGATGAGCGTGACCAGCCCGAAGAAGAACACCATGAAGATGCAGCCGAAGATCCAGCCGCTGATCTTCTGATCGATCTTGCGCTCGATGTTCTTCTGGAGCCTGGACGTGTCCACGTCGATGCCGCCCCTGCTCATGTCGATCTGCACGCCGCCGACCTTGGCGCGAACGCCCATGTTCGCGGCGCGCGCGGCGAGGGCGTTCCTGGTTGCGGTCATGGGGTCGGGCGGGAGCACGGGGCCTCCGGCCGCGCCCGCGAACCCCACGCCGGCAGCGAACAGCTCGGGGTCGGTCCCTGCGGGGATCTGCACGGGCGTGAGGTTGCCGCCGTAGGTCATGTACAGGGCCTTGCAGGCCTTGCAGCGGGCGTACGAGCCGTTGGGCGAGGTCTCGAGGGCGCCGGCGCAGGCGGGACAGGTCAAGGGTGCTCCGTTCGCGCGAGAGGATGCGCCGCGGGTGGGCGTGCCGCAAGGGGAGGGGCAATCGCCCCACCGATCAGGCCACGCCGCGCACGAGCACGAACGCGCCGAAGGAGGCGAAGAGGAGGGCGGCGAAGTAGCGCGCCTTCTGAAGGTCGATCCTCCCTCCGAGGCGGCCGCCCACGAGGACGACCGGCACATTCGCGAGGAGCATGCCGACGGTAGTCCCGACGATCACGGCGACTGTCTGACCGGGATGCGCGGCGGCGAGCCCGACCGTGGCGAGCTGGGTCTTGTCGCCCATCTCGGCGACGAAGAAGCTCACGAGCGTCGTGATGAACGCACCGCTCCGGCTCGGGGCGGCGGCGCCGTCCAGGGAGTCGGGCACCAGGGTCCAGGCCGCCATGACGACAAAGCCCAGGCCCACGATCCAGCGCAGGAGCGCGGGCCCGATCCAGGCGCCGACCTGCGCGCCCACCATCCCGGCGAGCCCGTGGTTGAGGATCGTGGCGACGAAGATCCCCGCGATGATCGGCATCGGCTGGCGGAAGCGGGTCGCGAGCACGAGGGCGAGGAGCTGGGTCTTGTCGCCGATCTCGGCGAGGGCGACAGCGGCCGTGGAGGTGAGGAGCGCTTGCATGGGGGAGGCCTCCGGGCCAGGAGAGACAACGGGACGCGACGCCCCGCCCGGCCCGGATCGGAGGTCGCGCCCGTGGTCTCACCCCCGCCCGAAAAAACGGGCTCGATGGCGCCATGGAGCCGAGGCTCCAAGTGTGTTGACGCCACCCCCGCTCCCCGTCCTGCTCGGACGTGGGCGGTGGGCTACTCCCCAAGGACGCTCTCTGCGTAGCGTGGTGGTGGGGTGCGGGCCAGGGACCCCCCACCGCACCGCCGACAAGGTACGTGCACCCCGAGAGGCCCCATGCCCCCCACCGCCGCCGCGCTCGACCCCTCGCTCGACCCCGCCCAGAACCCCACGCTCGACCCGCGCGCGCTCACGCCGGCGCAGTGGCGCGCGATCCTCACGCCCACCGAGTACGCGATCCTCCGCGAGTCCGCGACCGAGCGGGCCGGGAGCGGCCGTTACCTCGACGACCCCGGCCCCGGCGCGTTCCACTGCGCGGGCTGCGGGAACCGGCTGTACGGGGCGGCACACAAGTTTCACTCGGGGTGCGGGTGGCCCTCGTTCTTCCAGGAGATCGAGCCCGGCGCGCTTGAGGTGCATCGCGACGCGACGTTCGGCATGGTGCGCACCGAGATGCGCTGCGCGCGCTGCGGCGGGCACCTCGGGCACATCTTCGACGACGCGCCGCGCACGCCGACGGGGATGCGCCACTGCGTCAACGGCTACGCGGTCGTGCACGTGCCCGAGGGCGAGGCGACCGCCGACGCGTTCGCGCGCCATCGGCGCGTGGGGTAGTCGGACGCTCGATGGCCGCAACCCCGCTCGCCCGCGCCTATACGCTCCTCGGGCTCGCCCCGGACGCCTCCGAGGAGGAGATCAAGCGGGCGTGGCGGGCGCTGGCCAAGGCGACCCACCCCGACCTGAACCCGGATGATCCGGACGCGGGCCGTCGTTTCCGCGAGGCCGAGGCCGCCCACGCGCTCCTGACCGATCCGGCCCGCCGCGCCGAGGGCGCCCGCGCACCGCGGGAGGGGCCGGACGACGACTGGTTCGACGGCTGTGCCTGGATGGCCGAGGCCCACCTGATTCGTCTGCGTCGCGACGTTCTGCCGCGCTATGCCGCGCGCCACCGGGGTGGCCCTTCGCTCGTGTCAGCGCTCGCTGCGCACGCGGATCGTGGCCTGTCGGAGCACGCCCCGGGGGAGGCGCCGTCGCGATGGGCGCGCGCATGGGCCTGGTACCTGTGGCGCCACATCGAGCTGGTGGTGGATGAAGGCCCGCCGTTCGCCCGTGGCCCCGTCGGGCTCGTGCGTGTCGGTGCGCGCGTCCGGATCCTCCTCTGGCCGCGCGCGCTGTGGGCCGAGGGGATCCGCGACGACGACGTCCTGCGGACGATCGTTCAGCGGAGCGTCGATCTGGGCGTAGCCGCCGCGGCCCCCGTGGTGCTCGGCGTCGCGATGCCACCGACGTTCCCGTACGACGAGGCCGATCGCTGGTGGTGGGCCGGAAAGCTGTTCTGGCCCGTCGTGTTGGTGCTCGTCGCCGCGTTCTCGATCTTCCTCATCGGGTCGGGCATGCAGGCCGGGAACGGCCCGATCCGGTTCCGCTGAGGGGAGGCCGGATCGGGGGCGCGAGGTCCACCCGATCCGGGATCACCCGTCAGGGGTCGCAGACCGCGTCTTCGGCGGGCGGCCCGTCCAGGCAACCCGCGCAATTCACGCCGTCAACCTGGGAGATGGTGAACCCGCTGACCTCGGGGGCGAGGATCTGGTCGGCTTCGAGATCCAGGCAGTAGCGCTCGCCGTCGGGGCAGTCGCCGCAGCGGATCCCGGCGGAGACCATCAGATCGCAGGCGGCGGCGGGGTTGCCCGGATCCCCCACGAGCACGCCCATGTTTCGCGTGTCGAGGATGCCGCTCAACGTGCCGCCCGCGATGTACGTGGCGTCCGCGGCGAACGTGCCGGTGATGACGAGGTTGTTGACCGTGACCGGCGCCCCCCCGACCGACACCCTCGCGACCGGAGCGGAGAGGTCGAAGTAGGGGGATTCGCCGAATTCGGCGCCCGGAAGGTCGGTGGTCGCGAGGCAATAGTCCTGCGACTGCGTGTCCGCGTTCGCGATGCTTCCGCCCTCGATGAAGTCGAGCGTCGCGCCGTCGATCGCGACGACGCCGATGAGGAGGGGCTGCTGCGGCACGCTCGACAACACGAGGCTCATCCCCTCGGGCGAGACGATGCGGGCGGCGGCGAGGTCGAACGACCAGGTACGGTTCAGCAGCGTGTTCGGGTCCGCGAGCGGCGCGCCGTCGCCCGAGGTCGTGAACGCGAGCGCGGTGCTGCCGGCGCAGGACTCGAGCGTCGCGGTGTAGGCGGTGTTCGGGGCGAGCGGGGCGCTGGGCGTGTAGTAGATGATCTCCCCGTTCTCGGAGGTGCTCATCACGCCCGCGAACGAGGCGCTCACCGTCGCGAGCGGGTCGGGGTCCGACAGGTGGAACTCGACGGCGGCGCGGTAGTGGGCGTTGGTGGCGTCGGCGGCGGGGACCGTCTCTTCGAGGGTGACCTCGCAGGCGGGGGCGGTGTCGACGGGGTCTTTGTCGCCCGAGCAGGCGAGGAGGCAGGCGAGGGGCAGGAGGCGCATGAGGGCACTTTACCTCGGGATCCCCTGCTGCGTTACGCCGCAGCATCCGCGGAGACCGAGCACCCTTCGCGCAGGAGCCCTGCCATGCCCCAGACGTCCACCACCAGCGCCATCTGGCGCGATCATGTCGCTGTCGCCGGGACGCCCGAGGGCTTCACCCTCCGGACCACGTTCCCCACCAACCCGGAGGGCGTGGAGGTGATGCTGGAGAGGTGGGAAGCGGGCACCGAGGAGCCGCCCCATTCGCATCCCGGGGACGACATGACCGTCGTCGTGGAGGGGGCGATGTCGCTCCAGTTCTACGTGCGGACGGCGGGCGGGCTGATTCCAGACGGAGAACGGGTGTTTCTACGCCAGGGGGAGACAGGTTACGTCCGCGGCGGCCGGATCCACGACGCTCGCTACATCGAGGCGTGCAAGCTGGTCTACGTGCACGATCGGGCGTTCGGGTTCACATCGGAGGACTGAGCTACCCGGCGGCCTCGCAGCGATCGCATCGCCCGCGGAGCTGGATGGCCACCTTGCCGAGGCGCACGGCCCCGGGGAGGGGCCCGGCCGGCACCGGGATGACCACGTCGGGCAGGCACGCCACGTCCCCGCAGACGGTGCAGAGAAAGTGCGGGTGGTCGACGTCCTGGTGCCCGGCGACGGGGGCGCTGGCGAGGTCGTAGCGCCACACGTGATCGCCGAGGTCGGCGCGCCGGAGGATGCCGACCTCGGTCAGATCGACCAGGTTGCGGTAGAGCGTGGCGCGATCCCACCCGTCTTCGGCGAGCGCGGCCGTGATCTCCGGGTGGCTCGAAGCGGTGGCGCGGCCGTGCAGCACCCTCAACACCGCCACCCGCGCCGCCGTGGCGCGAAGCCCTGCCGCGCGCAGGCGCTCGCGGAGATCGGCGTCGGAGGTGGTGCCGGACATGACGACCTCGCCCGTTGCAACAGCAACCGGGCTGCAAGACTAACCCGCACCGGGGACGATCGCGCGCGATCGTCCGTGATGTGCGCCCGCGCGCCTTGACGTGGAGGGGGTGGCCAGATAATGATGTGCACGCCGGGGTGTGGCGCAGCTGGTAGCGCGCTTGGTTCGGGACCAAGAGGCCGCAAGTTCGAATCTTGTCACCCCGACCATACTTGATGGCGCAGGTCCGGATCACCGGATTCTGCGCCATCATCGTTTTTGGAATCCGCGAATTTCGCAATGAAGTCGTACGGTTCCCGGTAGGTCGCCCGGATGGTGCCCGACTGCAATTGGCAGTTCGATAGCAGCAGATTGAGCAGTCCTCGCTGTTGCGACGGGGTTTTGCGATTGAAGGCCTCGTACGCCGAAGACAGGAGTTCCAGAAGCTCCAGCGCGGTGTTCATGCTGTTGAGGTCCGCGCGGGTGAAGCGGGTCACGTCCTCGTGGGCGATCCGCATGCCCTCCTCCCACTCCAGCCGCTTGCGGGCGAAGAAGGCGTCGTCGACGCGCCCCTCGAGCTTGTCCTCGTAGGCCTTGTCGATGAGGCGCTTGAAGCGGTCGTAGCGGGCGCGGGCGTCCGCGAGCCGCACGTGGGTCTCCTTCACCACGTCGACGCGCGCCGTCTTCAGCACGCGTGCGGCGAACCCCATCTTGGCCGGCGGGAGCTGGAGGCCGCGCACGACGTTGTCGGCGAGGAGCTCGGCGATGCGCTCCTCGCGCACGTAGGTGGTCTTGTCCTTCGTGCAGAGCTGGGAGCAGCGGTAGTAGGTGTACTTCTGCTTCTTCATCTCGGCGGTGATGGCGGCGCCGCAGTGCCCGCAGGTCATCAGGCCCTGGTAGAGGAAGTTGCGCGGGCCGGGTCGCGTGTCAGGGTGCCCGTCCAAGCGATCCTGGACCCGTTGCCACAGGTCGCGGGACACAAGCGCCGGGTCCTTGCTCCGGTACAGAGCCCCCCCGAATCGGAACTCGCCCATGTAGATGGGGTTGCGCAGGATGATGTGGATCTGGGCGGCGATGAGCTTGCCACCAAGCCGTCCGGTGAGGCCGGCGTCGCGGGCGTAGGCCGCGAGCTCCTCCAGCGAGTGCGTCCCCTTCTCGTACAGCTCGAACAGGTTGCGCACCATCAGCGCCCGCTCGGGGTCGGGGACGATGAAGCTCTTGTCCCCGTCCCGCCGGTTGAGGTAGCCGAAGGGGGCGCGGCTGGGCCAGTGGCCCTCCTCCGCCTTCATGTACATCCCCTTCTTGACCTCCTCCGAGAGGTTGTCGACGTAGTTCTTGGCCATCAGCACCTTGATGCCGTGCATGAACTTCTCGGAGGAGCGGGAGTCCTCGGAGATGACGACGTTCTCCTTCACGAGGTGGATCTCGGTCTTCATCTCGTCGACCGTGACCCAGTCCTTCAGGTTGCGGTACAGCCGGTCAGTCTTCTCGACGAGCACCGCGGGCGGGTTCGCATGCCGCTTCCGCACGTAGGCGAGCATCTTGGTGAAGTTGGTCCGCCCGGACTTCTTCGCCGTCTCGATGTCCACGAACTCCTCGACAATCTGGAAGCCGTGCTGCTCGGCGTACTCGCGGATGCTCTTCTGCTGAGCCGGGATGGAGTAGCCCTCCCGCTCCTGGTCGCGTGAGGACACGCGGGCGTACATCACAGCGGCGCGGCGCGGGGGCGGGGCGGGCTCGGAGGGGGGCTTCTTGGGTCCGCGGTCGCGCGTGCTGTAGCGCATGAATGCTCCTCGGGGGCGGCGGGTATGGTTCCGCAGGTTCAACTTGACATAACCGCGACGACCCACAAGCCCCCGGAACGGAAAGGGGGCCTGCGGCGTCGCCTCGCGCGGCTATTCGTCAGGTTCGAAGCAGTAGACCGGGGGGTGACCTTTTCTCGGCAGGTCACGCCGCAGGCGGTAGCGCGCCTCCCCGACGGGGAACGTCGTCCCGTCGAGGTAGGCGCCGAAGAGCTGGCCCACGAGGGTCGCCTGGGCGCGAGCAGGCTTGGCGTTTCCACGCCCGTCCGTCAGCCGCTCCTCGAGCAGGCCCCCGACGAGGGCGGCCGCCCACTCGCTCGCCGTCTTCGGCTCGCTCGCGTGGTGGGTGGCGCACACGTCCGCGAGAAGGGCGTAGTCGGGGTCGAAGGCGTGCTCGGAGTCGTCGAAGTTCGAGAGGAACCCGTCGAAGCCCGCGACGCGGAGGATGGCGTCGATCGTGGCCGCCCATCGCCGGCTCGTGCTGTGCGTCGCCGCGTCTTCGGGAATGGGTCGCCCGGCGTTTCCCCATGCGGCGACCATGCCCGCTAGCTCCGCGACGACCGCCACCCGCCCGTCGAGCGCGTCGCCTACGGGGTCGTCACTGCGGTAGGGATAGCGGCGAATATCGCCGTCGATCGCGAGATTCAGCGGGAGCGCGCGGCGCCGCAGGTCCGGTCCCATCTGGGTCAGGTTCATCGTCAGGACGAACAGCACGTCGTTGGTCGGGCGCGAGATGGCGGTGTTGCCGCCGAGTCGTCGGAAGTTCAGGCGCGTGTCGGTGATGCACCGCTCCAGCACCGGGCTCTGGATCGGCTTGCTCGTCTTGGCGTTGTCGATGACGACGACGCGGTCGCCGCATTCCACGCGGGTGGCGAGCTGCTTCTCGAACTCCTCCTCGTTGGCCGAGAACGTGACGGTCGTGGGCTCGGAGCCCTCTGCCACGACGCCTAGGACGCGCGCCAGCGTGCTCTTGCCGACGCCGGGCTTGTTGCCGTTGATGGCGAGGAACGGGTGCCCGCGCCCCCAGTGGGGCATCGTCAGCGCGGTCAGGAGCGCCCCGATGAAGTTCACCATGTCGACGGTGTCCTTCCACGGGAAGTCCTGCACAGCCGTGAGGAGATGGGTCACGCCCTCGGCGGGGTGCACCTCGGGGCCGTCGTAGAAGATGCCGCTCGCGGGGTGGTAGCCGGGCTTGCCGACGAAGTTCCAGCTCCGGTCGAACACGGGCGAGCGAGCGTAGGTGGAGAGCACCGGGAGCTTGGAGGCGACACGCGGCGAGTGAACGAAGGCGCGCGCCAGGTCGGCGGCCAGTACGTCGAAGCGCTGGAAGACCACGCCGTCCTCGGTGTCGCTGAGGTACCGGAGCTCGACCAGGGCCGAGAGGAGGCCGGGCAGGCTCCGCTCGTCCACCGGGCGCGGCCCGAAGCCGCGGCGGACGAAGACGATGTCCCTCTCGAAGCGAAAGAAGCGGCACGCCGGCGCGACGGCGGCGACGAGCGCGTCGAACAGGTTCTCGACGGTGTCGCGGTTCTCGACAAAGTCGACGACGGGCAGGCCCGCCCGGACTGGCGGGGAGGCCTGCGTCCGCTGCCGGCGATCGTCGCGCACGCCTCGCCGCGCCTCGGCGACGGTGGCGAGGAACACCCGCCGAGCGAGGCCCGATGCCTCGCGCACCTCCTCGAGGGCCGGCTCACGGGTGATCGCGGGCAGGCCGATCAGCCGTCCGAGCGTCGATCGGAGCGCCCCCGTTCGTTCGTCGGACGAGCCCGCGACGGACCAGGCAGCGCGGAACGCCGCCACGATGTCGCTCGCGTCAGCGCGCGGGAGCGGCACGGCGGCGAGCTCGGCGACGCGGGCGCAGGCCGCGCGGAAGTCGGGCGCGTCTCCCCGCTGGACGAGGAAGTCGAAGACGGAGAGCGACTCGGAGCGGATGAACGAGTGGAAGGTGCCGCGCTCCGCCTCGCCGGTGCCGTCCGCGACGCCCGCGGAGGGGTGTCGGTCCCCGTTGGCGGCCCAAGGGTCGCGGCACTGGAGCCACCCGGCGCCCGACGTTCGCCCGGTGAGGAACCCGCCGTAGACGACCTCCACGGGGAGGCGTGCGATGGCCTGTGCCCGCCACGCCGCCCAGGCAGGGGACAGGTCCGTCGGAGCCGTAGGCTCTCGGCGCGCGGGAACCGCCGCGGGCCGGGCGGGCGCCTCGCCCAGGTCGGCCTCGGCCAGGCGCGCGAACAGGTCGGTGTCCGCGGGGATGCTCGCGAGGTCGATGGACGACAGGCGGTGCGGGTGCTCGGGCGTATCCTCGCCCTTCACAGCGGCGGTCCCGTAGAGCTTCAGGATGCGCGCGGGGTTGAAGGTCGAGCGGTCCACCTTCGCGCCCGCGGTCGAGAATCGCGCGTCGAGCAGCGTGAGGAGCCGCTGCGCGTCGCGCGCCGCCTGGACCACGTCGTCCCCCGTCGCGGGGACGAGCGGAACGAGGACGTGCCAGCCGTTGCCACTGTCGGCGAGCATCGAGGGTACGCCGAGAGCCGAGAGCCAGACGCGGATGTTCTCGGCGACGGCGCGGGCCTCCGCCTTCTCGCCGTCCGTGGCAGAGCGATCCCGCGGCAGCCGCTCGGGGTCGACGTCCACGACCATGATTGAGTACGCCCGGATGTCCCGGTCCCGCGTGGTCCGCGAGGCCCGCCGGAAAGGCAGCCCGACCCTGCCGTCGGCGGACGGCTGAACCGCCTGCAGGCTGAAGTAGATGCCAGCCTCCCCCGACCGCGGGTGGTCCCCCCGCGGGATGGAGCGCCTCGGGGTCGCGGACACGGGCGCGAGGGCGGCGACCAGCGCTTCGGCGTCGTCTGGGCCGACGAGCACCGACCACACGCCCGCACTCCCGCCGAGGATGCGGACCTCCGTCAGCCCGCCGACCGCGGCGTGGCGTGGGAGGAGCCAGTCGAGGAAGGCGCGGACGTGGTCCGAGGCGTACCGGGCCTCCCGCTCCACTACGCCGCCCTTTCGGGGGGCGTGGCCCCGCATGCGGCCAGGATCAGGTCGCGGGCGCGCGCGTTGTAGACGAACGAGCGCACGGTCTTCTCGTCGTCCGACGTGACGGTGACGACCTCGCGGGACAACCCGGGGGCGCCTCGGATGCCGAGCGCGCTGATTACGCGGCTGACGACGGCGGGGGACATGCCGGTCTCCCGCGCGATGGAGTTCGCCGTGAACCAGCGCTCGTTCGCCACGGGGCGGAGGTCCGGGAGCTCCTCGTCGAGCGCGATCTCGGCGGCGCGCACCTCGTACGCCGCACGCGCGGTGTCGTCGGTCATCCCGAGGGCGTGCAGCACTCGGATGGTGTCGCGCAGGAAGGACGAGCGGAAGATGCACCGTTTCAGGAGCAGCTCGTCGGCGAGGCGAGCGTCGCGCGTGGGGAGGACGGCGACGGGATCGGTGACGCGCGGCGGCTCCGCGCCCGTGGCCGGGCCGGCGATCGTCGCGGCGTCCAGAGCCAGCCGCAGGAAGACGTTCCGCTCGATGAACTTGCGGAGGGGCACGCGCTCGGGCTTGTCCGACTTGAGCAGGACGCGCTCGAGGCCGCTCCGCGTGAGCACCAGAAGCTTCGACGCGCGGCGGTCAACCCCCTCGAAGTCGGGAGGGAAGACCTCCTTGAAGGCGGCCAGCCGGACGCCGGCGAGGACGTGGAACTCCGTGCCCTCCGCGAAGTCGTCGCGCCAGTCCGTCCGCACCAGCGTGCAGAGCCGCGAGCCACGGTCGGCGTAGTCGAGGAGGTGGCCGATCTCGCACGCGACCCAGACGGGGGCGTCGTCGAGCAGGAACGTGTCGAACCGGATGCCGCCGTAGACGGTGTCGAAGGCGTGGCCGACGGTGCGGGTCATGGCGTCTCTGCGGGGAACTTGCGGGGCTTGCGACGGCGAGTCGGCGGGGGAGTCACGGGCTCGGGTGGCAGGCACGCGGGCGCCGGCGCCGGCGAGGCCGCGGCCGCCTCCGCCTCGTCCTCGCGCTTCCAGGCCGAGAGCATCAGGAACACGTCCGCGAGGTTGCGGACCATGTTCCGGCCGCGCTCACGCGAGATGGGCTCGTCGTAGTAGGGCTGGAACTCGGCGATCGCCTCGTCCACCAGGTCGTCGAGCGAGGCGGCGGCCGGCGGGTCGTCGAAGGCGTCGCTCATGGCGGTCAACGACATGCGAGCGCCGCGCGGAGCTGCGGGAGCGCGGGGCACCGGACCCCCGCGAGGAAGTCGCGGAGCGGCCGAGCGTGACGGGCGTGCGACCGTGCGAGGGTCTTGTCCACGCCGGACGCGAACAGCACGAGCGTCCGGTCGGTGGCGGGGACGTCCGGGAGCTCGCGGTGCACCGCGCGGAGCTCGCGCGGGGTCAGGAACCCGATGTCGTCGTCGTCCTCCAGCGACTCACCCCACTCGCGGGCGATCCGATCGACGAAGTCCGTGGCGTCGAGGTAGCCGGCGGCAGCGCCCACCTCGTGGGCGATGAACGCGGGGCGGCCCCGGAGCTCCAGGACGTTCAGCGGGGTGTCCCGGAAGCAGGCGTGGAAAAGCAGCGACATGGTCGTTCTCCCAAGGCTCGGCGACGCACGCCGGGCCTCGCCCGCGTCTGTGCGGGGGAGCCGGTGCGGCGCGACGTTGACGCCTGGGAGGTAGGCCGTCCGGCGATCGGCTTCCGCCAGCTGACTGTGAGTTGGAGAGCTCACAAAGAGCCGTCTGGGCCCGGAATGAACCGCCATTCAACAATCGGATGGCTGGGACCAGCCCTTCGCCCGGGTCTATTGCTGCGGGCGACTGTGAGCCGACTGTGAGGTGTAGCGGTCGGGTTACGACGCGGTCTGCACGCGCGCCTGCGGCAACCACGAGGCCACGACGCTCCACCCGAACCACGGGGCCGGGCGTGGCTATGCGATGCGGACCATCTCCGGGCGGATGGCGAGCACGTACCCGCCGACCGTCTCGCTGCCGCGCCGGTTCTCCACGGCCGGGACCTGGCCGTCTCCGGCGGCGAACTCGAGGGCGAGCCGGAGCTTTCCGACGAGTCCGCGCAGGCGGTCGTTCAGGTCCTCCGGGTTCACGCCCCGTGCGAGGTTCCCCTGCCGCGTGAAGTCATCCGGGTACAGGCTTCGCCACAGCTCGTCGCGCGTCACCACCTGACCCGGCCGGGCGGCGAGCTCGGCGAGGAGCCGACGCACCAGCGGTGCGCTGTCCAGTTCGATGCGCACCCCGGCCCAAGTCGCCCCTTGGGCGTGGAGACAGAGGCCGTTGAAGGCGGCTGGCTCCGCGCGGAAGCCTCGGAACGTGCGCCGGGAGGCCAGAGCCTCGAGGTCGATGCGCAGGCCGCCGTCCACGGTGACCAGCTCGTCGAGCCCCATCCACACGAGGTCCACGCCCGTGATCTCCGTCGGCGCGTCGGCGGGGAGGCGGCGCGAGTCGGCCACGAGGAGCACGCGGATGGAAGGTCCGCCGCGAACGAGCCGGTACAGGCGGTCGACAACCTCCGAGCGACGAGGGCGGGGCACGAGGTCGAACGCGACCGCCTCGTCGCCTAACTTCCGCCGGCCCAACGGCATGACCGGCCCCTCCTCACCCGGCGTCCCGTCGAGATGCAGGGCCTCGGCGAGCCGCAGCGCCAACATGGCGGGTTCGACGAAGAGCCGCGCCGGCTCCGGTCCGAACGGCTCGACGGGGCAGTCCTCCGGGCACACGGCAAGGAGGCCTTCCGGTTCGGCGACGAGGCGTGCGAACCGGCCGCAGCCAGCGCAGGGCACAACGTCCCCCTCGTTGAGCGCACCCACCTCGAGCAGGCCGGCCGCCACGATCGCGCTCGTGAGGCTTCCCCCTGTGATGGCCTCCAGCCGCCTCTGAGGCAGGGACAGCGGCCAGTGCGCCGCCGCCACCGACCAGAAACGCTTCATCCCGTGCTGCGCTCCGCCGCGCGTGAGAGGAACCCGCGCGCTTCGAGGAAGGGCCGGAACACCTCCTCGGCGACGCACCCGTACTCCACACGGTTCGGGGTGCTCACGCGCACGACCGCGGCGCGGGAGTTGCCGACCCTCCAGACCCGGAAGGTCACCTCGAGGAGCGTCCCCTCGTCGAGGTCGCCGCGGAGCCGCTCGGCGAGGAAGGGCCAGATCTCCTCCGCGCGGAGCTCGACCGTACCCCCGCGCTCGCCGGCGTACTGGACGACGAGCCCGACCACCCGCACGGCGCGGAGACCTGGTGTCGGCCGCTCGACTCCCTGCCCTTGGCGTACGAGGGGCTCGAGCGTGAGCACCTGGCCGTGCCCGAACCACTCCGTGTCCCCGTGGAGGAGTTCCCCGAAGCCCCTGCGGTAGGCGTTCAGCGTGGCGGCGTCGCCAGCTCGAACGCGGAGGGTGCCCGTGTGGGCGTCGAAGATCACCACGTCGCGCCGTTGGGGGCGGTACCGCACAGTGTGCTCGGACAGGTAGAGCGGCCTTGTGCGCTCGCCCGCGACGGTGGGTTCGTCGGCGAGCGCCTCGTCCGAGCGGACGAGGCAGCCGTGCGCGACGGAGAAGATGGTCCGCGCGCCGTCGGTGCCCATCGTGATGCGGCAGTGGGCGCTCCTGCCGCGTGCGTCGAAGTGCGCGCCAAGCCGCGTCTCCAGCGTCTCCACATCGACCGGCCCGCACCGGCCCCGCGCCTTCCCGGGAAACTCCGTGAGACCGCGGAGCGTCTCGACGAGGCGCCGCCCGTGCGCTCGTTCAAAGACGGCCGGGTGCTCGATGAAGGCCGCGGTCGCCACCTGAATCGGATCGTGCCCGAGGGAGCGGAGGTCGAGCCCGGCCTCGAGGGCGACGGAGAGGAGCACGGCGGCGCCGCGCTCGTCCGTGAGCTCGTCGATGCGCTCCAGGTCCTCGGCCAGCGCGGCTGGCAGGAGACCTGCCTGTGCGTGGAGCCAGCGCTGCACGGCGCTGTCGTCCTCATTCGAGAGGGCGGAGGCGTCGAGCCCCATCTCAGCGCAAGCCGGTGCGTGGACGAGCACGAGCTTGCGCAGCGTGGAAGACGGGAAGAGGCTGATTGAACGGGGTGCGTCCCCGAGGGTGCTGGAGAGGCGCATGCCGGCGGCTTACCTGAACCTCTGTACCGGTGCAACGCCGAGAACAGCCGAGCCCCCGCTTGTCCGGGTGCTGTAGGACCGCGGCCTCAGGCAGACCTGGCAGACCTGGCAGACCTCGGGTTTTCGGGTAGGTCTGCCATAAACATGGGCGGATGAGGCCCGCTTTCGGGCGCTGGCAGACCTGGCAGACCTGTTCCGGCACCTACTACGGGAGCGAACGCATTTTCACGAGTCTCCGATTGTCACTGAGGCTGTGATGGAGAGGAGTGTGCGTCTCTCTCGCATGCGTGAGGGCTGTAGTAGGTCTGCCAGGTCTGCCAGCGGCTGATAGGGTGGATCCATCCTGCCGAGTTTGTGGCAGACCTCTGAAAAATGTAGGTCTGCCAAGGTCTGCCAGGTCTGCCATCCCGGATGCACGCCGGGGCGCGTGGACGAGCCGCTGCTGCGGAGGGGCTCGCTCGCTCCGGGCGTAATAGCACCCGAGCATGATGAAGCTCTGGGAGCCCCTCCCGGGCACGCCCGCCGACGTAGCCATCGCCCGGAAGCGGTTGCTGCCCTCGGTGGACTCGGTCGTCTCGGACGAGCGGCTGGTCGCCGCGGTGCACGCCCATCTCGCAGAGGAGCACGCGAGGCTGAACAAGCCGGGCGCCGACCCGGACGGTGAGCGCCTCTCGTTGGTGTCCGCCTTGTGGGCCGCACGCGAGGTCGCCGAGACGCTCGACCTCCAGCTCTCGTTCTTGCTGCCGCTAATCTCAGAGCGTGCGGTCGGTCAGCTTCGCGATGAGCTTCCCAACCGCTCGACCGGGCTGCTGCACACCATGTCCGAGCTCGGGCTGTCGCTCGAGTTCCTTCGGCAGGGCTACGAGATTTCCTGCGCGCACCCGTTTTGGGGCGATCGAGACGTGGACGTAGCCACTCGCAAGGATGGTGAAGTGCGTTTAGTCGAGGTCGTCAACGTGCAGGCCAGCCCTGCGCGGAACACGACCAGCGGCTTCCTGCCCTTTGGGGGCGTACCCGACCTGACGCGCCGCCTCGTGGCAAAGGTCTCGAACAAGGTGAAGAAAAAGTTCAGGTCCGCCGTCGAGGGCGGGTGGACCGACCGCGCGTGGGTCGCGGTGGATCCCTCAAAGGACCACCTCCTGTACGTGAACCTGGCGATCTTGGACAGGCACGACCCCGGCTGGCGTGACGCTGTTGCCAAGGAGCTCGCGCCGCAGTTCCCGGAGCTTGCAGGGGTCCTGTTCTACACCTACAGCGCCGGGCATCCCGTCGCCTCGGACTTGCGCTGGCACCCATGCTGATGCCAGCACGCCTCAGCGCTCCAGAATCACGAGCAGATGCCCCGTCACCGGCCGGAAGTGCCCTGGCGTGAGCGTCTGGACCGGCACCGCCGCCACGCATCTCCACCCGTCGGCGAGCGCGGCGTTCACCGCCTCCTCGAGCGCCTCGCGCGACGTGGTCGCGTCCACGCACACCGCGCGCTGCTCGCGCAAGGCCGCCGCCGAGAAGCTGACCCCAGCGCGGGCGAGCACCTCGTCGACCGGCCTCTCGTAGAGCGCCGCGAGCGCCTCGAACACGCCCGCGGACTCGATACGGAACCGCCCGCCCGTCTCCATCCGCTGAAGCTTGGCGAACGTGATCCCGAGATGCGGCGCCGCGTGCCGGAGCGAGAGGCCCCGGCCCTCGCGGAGCTCCCGCAGGTAGGTGCCGAAGGCGGCCTTGTGCTCGCGCAGGAGTACGGGGATCATCCTGCCTCCACGCCGAGCTCGCCGAAGTTGCCCAACGGGATCGCCTTCCGCATCCCCGGCCGCAGCCGCACGGCGAACTCCGTGACGGTCCCTCCGGCGCCGTTGTCCGCGTGACGAGGCCCGGCGGCCTCCCCCGCGGCGATCTCGGTGACGAGCTGCGCGCGCACGAGGTCCACCGCGGCGGGCGGGACCTGGAGCACGAGCACGCCGCGCATGTTCCAGAAGCCCACGCCGCCGAGCAGCTTCACGGGGATCGAGAGCCCCTCACCGTCGGGGATGGCGAGCGGGAACACGTCGATGAAGCCGCCGGGGACCGAGCGCTGGAACTTCGGCGCGACCATGAGCGGCGAGAGCACCTCGGCGAGATCGACGCCGAGCAGGGCCTTGAGTCCGTCGAAGCTGAACGGCCCGATGCGAACGGCCGTGGTGGGTGCCGTGAGGTTGACCCGGAGTGCGGTCGGGTCCTTCGCGAGAGCCGGGTTCACGAGTCACCTCCCTCTTCCGCCACGGGGCGGCGGGCACCGGCAGGCAGCACTTCGGGCACCACGGCGACGCTGTCACCGTTGCCGTGGTCTTCGTCCTCCACCTCGACGGCGTCGGCGAGCTCGCTGTCCTCGTCGTCCTCCTCTCCGCCGTCGTCGTTGTCGTCGTCCTCGTCGCGGTCCTCGCCGGCGCCACCGGACGCGGCGCCGGACTCGAGGAGGTCGAGCATCTCCTGCTGTCCGCGGGCGATCACCACCAGCGCCTTCTTGACGCCGGGGAGGTGGCGGAGCGCGCCGAGCGCCTTGGGATCGAGCCCGGCGAGGCCGCGTTCGATGCCCTTGAGCGTCGCGTGGATGTCGGCGAGCGCCTGCACCTGACGGAAGGTGAGGTGCGCCTGGTGGAACGCCTGCTCCTCGGGCGCCATGTCGGAGAACGCCTCCGCGGACTCCAGCAGCGCGTCCTTGGTGCGCGCGTCAAAGCTGTCGGCGTAGAACTTGTCGATGACGTCGGCCCACTCGGGCTTCTTGTCGGGGCGGATGCGGGGCAGACGGGTAGCGGTCTCCGGCATGGGAGTCTCCTTGGTGTGATCGTTCGGGGGGGATCAGGCCGCCTTGGGCTCATCCTTCGGCGGCGTGTTGGCAGGGGGCGGGGAGTTGGCGGCGTCGGCCGACTTCGCGGCGAGCATGAGCAGCTCGGCGAGCTCCTTCCGCGTCTTCTCGTCGCGGAGCATCCGGCGGACCTCGGGGGCCTTCAGCGCGTCCGCGAGCTCGGGGGAAGCGGTGACGATGTCGGCAAGCTCCACGAGCTCCGGGGCCATGCCGAACTTCGCGGCAGCGACGGCGCGACCGAGGCCGCCCATCTCCGCGATGAACTGCTTGCCGAGCTCCTCGCGGACGCGGGCGCCCTGGGCCTCCTCCTTCTGCTCGTTGTCCGCGCTGGCGACGCCGACGCGCAACGTGATGAGCTGGCCCATCAGATCCTCGAGCACCTTCTGGTTGCGGAGGATCTGGGTGTTGTGCGTGCCGAGCGCCGTGTTCTGGAGGCGCGTGAGGGTGCCGAAGCCTTCCTGGTACAGGTGGAGCAGCTGCTCGAAGCCGCCCCCGAGAGCCTTCCAGACGCGCCCCTCCGGGATCGCGTCGAGCATCAGCATGGCGAGCGCGGCCTCCGGAGCGACGCGGACCTGCGGGACGACCGTGGTCCCGGCCGGCAGGCTCGCGGCGCCCGGCGCCGTCATCGCAAACCCCGCCGGGGCGGGCACGAGCGCGGGCGGCTTCCGCTCGACGGGCTCGTCCTGGTCGGGGTCGTCGTCCATCCAGTCGGGGTTCTCGCAGGAAAACCGCGTGCAGTAGAGGAGCTTGTCGCCCTTGGGGCTCCACACCGAGAGCTTGAACTTGCAGCGCTTCAGGCTGTTCATGTTCTCGCCCGCCGTCTCGCGGACCCATCGGAAGGCGGCGTTCGCGAGGTCGACGGGGGTCGGGTCGTCGATCGCGGCGCCGAGGCCGGCCGGCTCGTCCTGCTCGTCCCTCTCGTCGTCGTCGAGCTGCCCCGCTTCGGGGAACTCCTCCGGCGGAGGCTCCTCGGGCTGGAGGTAGACGTGAAGGTCTGTAGGCGTGAAGTCCAGACGCCCCAGCTTCTCGGTGTTGTGCCGGCCAACCACCTCGGCGAGGATCAGGTAGCCAATGTCCTCGGCGTGCTGGGCGAGGCGCTTCTGTACGGGATCGAGGTCATGGAAGATGTAGGCGCGCATCGATTAGGTTCCGTTGTCATCGTAGGCAGTTGACGACGCACCCATAAAGTATCGTCGAGCATCAGTCTTGACGGTGAAAACAACTTGCCGCCACTTGCCGCGCGTCGGTTGCCGCCCTTGCCGCCGTTGGTTTCCGCGCTGGCCGCGACCCCGTCGGCCCTTGCCGCGGGCCCTTTTCGCGCTGGCCGCGGAGCCGTTTCGGCTTGCCGCGACCCCACCGAGGCGGTTGCCGCGCTGACCGCGGACGCCCGGCCCGGTTGCCGCCGTGCGCCCCGCACTTGCCGCCGTCGCCGTCGCCTCCGTGCGGCAAGCGGCGGCAAGTGAAACGCCCTTCCGGGCTTCACTATCGCCCTCATAGTCATCCGTGTCGGCCGGAATCCCCGGCCTCTCCTCTCCCGACCGGCCCGCCGGTCACCCACCCCCGCAAGGAAGACACCGATGAGTACCGCCCTGAGCAAGGCCGTCGCAGGCGAGAAGGTTCCCGACAGCAAGAAGACCGGCGTGCTGAACGAGGCGCTGGACAAGGTCAAGAGCCTCGGCGGGCGCCTCTCCCGCGCCAAGGAGATGTCCGAGAGCATCGCCGACGCCGTGATCGCGACGGCGGAGACGCAGGGTACCGTGTTCGCGGCGTCCTTCGCGGAGGGGTACCTCGGCGAGGAGAAGATGGACCTCGGCCCGGTCGATCTCCGGCTCGGCGGCGGCCTGATCGTGGGCGGCTACGGCCTGTACCAGTCGATGTCGGGCAAGGGCGGCAGCCACGCGCTCGCCATCGGTAACGGTCTCCTCGCGACCGGCATCGGGCGCATCGGTCGCCACGCGGGCAAGGCGCTCGCGGACAAGAAGAACGCCCCCGCGACCCCGCCCGCGCAGGCCCCGGCCCCGGCCCCGGCCGCCGCGCCCGCACCCGCCCCTGCGCAGCTCAAGGGCGACGACATCGGCGAGATCGCCCGGATGGTCCGAATGAGCCCCGGCACCGAGGGCGAGGCCGTCGAGGGCCGCCGTCGCCGCGAGGGCGGGCGCTCCGAGCGCTTCATCCGCGAACGTCGCTGATTCACAACGTCCACCCTACCACTTCCACCACTCCACTCTGCACCGCTTCCCCAACCAAAGGACAACTCCGATGACCACGGCATCTCTCTGGGCCCTCGTGACCTTCACCGCTGCCGGCGAATGCCTCGTCGACCGCACCTCCCTCCGCGCGTCCCTCCAGGGCTTCGATGGCGACCCCTCGTTCGGCGCCGACGACTTCGGTGACGACGACTTCGGCGACGACGACCTCGGCGACGACGACCTGGGCGACGACCTGGGCGACGACGACCTGGGCGACGACGACCTCGGGGACGATGACCTCGGGGACGACGACCTCGGGGACGAGATCGGGCTGACGCCGAAGCAGCGCCGGGCCCGCCGCGTGAAGCGCCGCCAGAACCGCCTCGCTCGGAAGAACAAGCGTCTGCAGGGCCGTCTCAAGAAGGCTCGCAAGGGGAAGATCGTGGAGCGCAACGTCACCGTCACCGGCACCGTCGCCACCGCCGTCGGGCAGTCGATGAGCGTGACGCTCACCCCGCGCACGAGCCTCCACCTGTCGAAGATCTTCGCCACGGGCGACACCGCCGCGACGATCAACACCATCATCTCGGGCGACGACCCGGTGGTGCTCGACAACCTCGACGCGGCGCTGATCTCGCCCACCGCGTACCACGGGCCGTCGTTCGGTGGCCGCATCCTCCGGGCCGGCGTGCCGGTCACGATCAACTACACCGCGGGTTCGACCACGACTGCCCTGAAGCTCAGCTTCTACGGCAAGGCGCGGGTCAAGACCCAGCGCTGCTGATCGGGCGGGGGTGAGCCGTGGGCGCCTGCAAACTCTCTCGCCGTTCCGGTGCCGCGAAGCTCCCCGCTTCGACGGTGGCCGGTGCGGCGGGCGCAGAGGTGGAGGTGCTCACGGCCCAGTCCGTCGGTGCCGGCGACGGAGACTGGCGCATCATCGACCTCTGGTCCGACGAGGGCTCGCCCTGGGAAGCACGCCTCGTTTGGTCGGGCGGCGGGGGTGCGCAGCGTACGGCCAGGCTCAACGTCCCCAATTGCACCCGTGTGTGCGTCCACGCCACCATGCTCCAGGTGTTCGGCTCCAACCTGTCGACCGCGACGGGGATCCAGGGTCGAGCCGCCATCGCGGACGGCCAATGTGACACCGAAAACCAGTGGACCGTCCGCGGGGACAGCTCGCAGGAGATCGGGGGCGGGGGCGGGAACGTGGACGTCAAGCCGCCGCCGTGGGGGAAGTTCGTCCGCCTCGAGCTCTCCGACAACACGCTCCTCCCCACGTCGTTCGTCGAGCTCCGCGACGTGAACAACACCGCCCGCGGCCGGTACGCCGGCAACGGGCAGCCCGCTCCGGGCGCCCCCGTCGGTGACGCCGCCACCGTCCGCCTGGTCCTCCCGGCGGGGACCTACGCCTACCGCCTCGTCTTCCTTCTCCACCTCTGATTCCCGAGGACCGCCGCCATGAAGTGCTACGCAAACCTGGTCACGACCAAGCTCCTGAACATCCTGTCCACCGCGGCGGTCATCGTGACGACCAACGGGACCGGCTACCGCGTCCTGCCCGCGCAGGTCGACCCGCAGACCGACGATGCGCAGGACTTCCGGTTCGTCACGTCGCTGACGTTCTCCGGCGGCGCCACCTCGCCGACCGCCCAGATCTTCATCCAGGGCTCGGTGGACGGCGTCGTCTGGATGGACCTCGCGAGCGGGGCCAGCCGTACCGGCGCGGGCACGTACTCGGAGGTCATCGAGGCGAACAACGTGGCGCTCCTGCCCTGGGTCCGGGCGCGCCTCGTGCTCACCGGCGGCACCAACCCCACCGTCTACGCCTCGGTGGACGTCGTCAGCAACGGCCCATTCCAGCTCGCCACCTCCTGATCCACGGACACCCTCGTGAACATCACGGTCGCCCTCACCTTCAACGAACGCGACGCGGTCAGCCTCCTCAACTGGCTGGCCCGTTGCAACGCGCGCCTGCTCCGCGAGCGGCCGTCGCTGCCGCTCCTGTACGCGACGAGCGTGCGGTACGGACGGGAGGAGGAGGAGACCTGGTCCGACTTCATCCAGCTCCTCGCGCAGGGGTGGGAGGACTGTGACGCCCTCGCAGCCGCGCGCGCTGGCGAGCTCCTCGCCCGCGGCTGGCGTGCGCTCTCCCCGAACGACCCCGGCTACGCGCAGGCGAAGGCGCTCGGCCTCACCTCGATCCCCGCCGAGGTCGCGCTCACGACGCAGGTGCGCGAGGGCGGCCACGGGCTCTACCACTGCGTCGTCCGGTACGTCGTCCACGGCACCGCCTGGTTCGACGACCCCTCCGCGCGCCTCGGGATGCTCGACGAGCGCCTCGACGGCCGCCAGTGCCACGAGCGCATCGTCACGCGCGTCCGCCTCGCCGGCATCCGCCGCGACCCCGCGCGCGCCCGCCGTTCCAACCGTCCCACCCACTCGCGCCGCTCCCGGCGCCGGGAGTCCTGATGCCCGCCTCCTCTCGTTTCATCCGTGCCCGCGTCGTCGGCGCCGTCGAATTCGCGGGGGACGCCGTTGCCGGGCCCCGGCGCAAGGTCTCCCAGAAGGACCGGCAAATCCGTCGCAAGCTGCGGCGGGCCCGCGCCCTCAAGCGGCGCGTCGCCCACCTGCGCATCCGCAAGCCGCTCGGCTGGAAGGGCGCGGTTAAGCAGGCCAAGACGAACCTCCGGGTCGTGATGAGCGATCTGAAGGCTGTCGGCTGGAAGCCCAACAAGCCGAGCCGCGCGCGCAAGCCCGGCGAGGACGAGATGGACGCGGCGCTCGAGGACATCCCGGAGGCCGAGCCCGGGGAGGCCGAGGAGCCCGACGAGGGCGTCGAGGAGCTGCCCGAGTCCCCCGAGGCCGAGACGGAGGGCAATTGGCTCGACGGCTACGTCGGCGCCGAGCCGAAGAAGCGGCCCGTCGCGGACCTGTTCAAGCGCGCGGGCGCGGCGCTCGCGTCGAAGTGGTCGAAGCCCGTCCCCCTCGGCGACGGCGGCCAGATCCAGACCCGTCCGGGACAGCGGGCGATGATCATGTCGGTAAGCCCCGGCCTGTTCGTGGTGCAGCTCGTGTCCGACACGGCGGCCCGGAAGCTCGCGGGCGACAACGTCGGCGTCCTGCCGCTCCTCCTGTACCCGCTGGTGAAGAGCAAGATCCTCCAGAAGCTCGCGCCCCAGCCTGCGCCCCCCGCGCAGCCGGCCGCGGCGCCGGCCGCCCAGCCCGCGCCCGTTGGTTGCGACGACCGCCGTTGCGGGAGCTGAAATGTCGACCCTCCCCATTAGCGCCGAGGCCGTCCTCGAGCGGATGAACGCGATGCGGATCACCGCCGAGCTGTCGCTCGCGCGCGTGAAGAGCTACCTCGCGTCCGACCCCCAACCGCTGGCCCGCGTCGTCGCGGGCTACCGCGCGCTCGTGGCGAACGTGGGGAGCCGCATCATCCACGCGCAGGCCCTCGTGATTCACGCGCGGTCGAAAAACCCGACCGACGCGCGGCTGGTCGCGCTGGAGCGGCGCACGGTCGAGATGCTCACCGCGTGGAGCGCGCACGCCCGCGGCTACACGCAGTACGAGCGCCCGGCGACCGAGGCCGAGAAGGGCGGCGCCATCAAGGTCGGCGCGGCGCCGGTCGTGGTCATCGCCATCGCCGTCGCGGGCGCCGTCATCGCCGTGTCGGTCACCGGGATCGCGTGGGCCGTCGTCCACTACAAGGAGGCGCAGACGCTCGCCGACGAGATCGCGCTGCTCGAGCGCGACCCGTCGCTCGCCGACGCCATCGCGAAGATCAACGAGTCGTCGCCGTCCTCCACGCCGCCCGTCGATCCCACCAACCCGGGCGGCGGCTGGGGCTGGCTCCTCGCCGCCCTCGGCCTCGCCGGAGCTGCCATCTTCGTCGTCCCCCGTCTGGGGAAGGGGTAATCCATGACCACCAAGCCCGAGAAGTTCCGCCTCAACGTCATCGGTGCCGACGAGGACGTTCCGCGGCTGCTGCTCGCCTACGGGCGTGGCTGCGGCGGCGAGGTCGCCTTCGCGATGCGTCCCCGCGACAACACCGCGCTGCTCGTGCACCAGGTCAAGAAGGCGCCCGCGAAGGTGTGGCGCACCGACCTCGGGCTCGCGCCTTCGCACGCCCCTGAGCTCGACGCCGATCCGGCCGCCGCGGTAGCCGAGCTCCGCCGGATGAAAGCGGCCCCGCCGCCGGCCGGTCCCGCGACACTGAAGGGCAAGTGGGCGGGACTTCTCGTCTGCGACGACGGCACGCCGCGCGTGACGCTGGAGCGCAAGGTCGCGAGCTACGGCACGCTGAGGCTCACGTCGAAGTCCGATGGGCGCTGGACCGCCACGTTCGACCGCGCGGGAAAGTGGTTCAGCCAGGCGAAGCAGGAGAGTGTCGAGCGCAGCGGCCTCGCCGAGGCGATCACCGCGGGCATGGGCCTCGTCGTCGGCCTCGTGAGCGAGGCGTGCAGCTTCCGCGACACCCGCCGTCGCAACACGGTGGACGCCGAGTTCGCCGCCCAGCACCCGTACACCCCGCCGAAGGAGGGCAAGGACCCGACCGGCCGCTATCAGCCGAAGGCCACGTTCCGGGCCGTCCAGACCGAGAAGGGCTGGGCCGTCGTCAACGATGTGGGAGCGACGGTCGCCACGTTCGGCGCCCGCGAGAAGGGGGTGGCCACGAAGCACGCGAGCGCGCTCACGCGGGGCAAGACGCCCGCCTCGGCGCCCACCCCCTCGCCGTCGATCCCGCCGTCGCTCGAGTCCATCCCGATGCCGGAGTCGCCGTCCTGCCCAACGTCGGTGGCTCGCATCGCCTCCGCGACCGAGAAGGAGGCCGAGGCACTGCAGGAGCTCGCGCAGTCTCTCTGGGGCTCGACGGAGGCGCCCGAGCTGCTCGGCCGCGCCGGGAAGCTCATCAGACACGCCCAGGCGCTGGTCGGTTCGCCCCTGTGCTCGGGCAAAGAGCAGACCGCCGCGCTCGAGGACGTGCGGCGGGCCGCCGGGGCGTACCAGCAGGCGTCGGAGGCCATCGGCCGCGGGGAGAAGCCCGACATCGTCACGACGCTCAGGCGCATCGCCGAGCGCGTATCGCTCGCGGCCGCGCGCGCGGCGAAGTCCTGCGCGGCGGGGCAGCAGAAGCTCGGGAGGGCCCCCCGCACGCCCGACCAAGTCGCGGCAGGGATCTCCGCCCGCGAGGCGCCCGCGCCCAGCGTGTCGATGCAGCCGGTGTGGCCTCCCGCGGCACCGCCGCAGGCGGTTCCGGCCACCAAGGCGCCGCGGACGCGGAAGGCGAAGGGGCCCGAGGTGGACCCCGCGAAGGACCAGCTGCTCGTCAACGCCTTCGCCGACGCGATCAAGCAGGCCGCGCAGCAGATGGGAGGTGGGGCGTGAGCCGGTGGTACCTTGGTATCGGGCCGGCGCTCATCCTCGCCTCGTGCGCGGTCGCGTTCGCGCAGGAGGCGGCACCCCCGGTCGCGGGGCCGAGCTCGGCGCCTGGGACGGACTTCCTGCTGTCGATGGGGCCCTACGGCGCGCTCGTGTGGGGAGCGTATCTACTCGGGAAGGGGGTGAAGGTCACGGTGCAGATCGAGCTCTCGGAGCGGGATCGGGAGATCATCGAGAAGCTGGGGAAGGCAGGCACCGCCTGATCTCAATCGCTTCGAAACCTACCGCATCGCCGTCGGGTCCACCTCCAGCAGGCCAGACTCCGACGTGTACCGCCAGCACCACTCGGATGGCGGGCTCTCGGTGAACCGCAGGAACCAGAATCCAAGAAACTCACCTGGCAGCCGCGTGCCCGCTGCGTGGCCGAGCGCCGCCTTGAACGTCTGGATCCGCATATCGGCCGACGCAGCCGTGCTTGGTTGCACGTAGACCAAGGCAAATTGGGTGCCATGCCGCGCCGCGAGGGAGCCCTTGGTATCGATGTGACGTTTGATGTAGCTCCACGCATCCGCAGCCGCTGATGCCGTGTCCGTGTAGCTCATGTCCATGCTCACGAGTTGCGGGGGTCCGAAGCTGATCCGGAGGTGAACTCCGTTCATCTGGAATTTGAGCCCCGGGATTGGCAGCGAGGTCCACTGCGCGAGATGTGCGGAGAGTTGGGTCCTCAGTGCCGCCACGGTCGGTCCTACTCGCGCTCGTCCATCCAGCCCATCTGCGGTGAAGCGGATTTGTAGACGCCCTCCGGTTCGTGCCTCCCAAATCGTTGTTGCCGCGTCTGTTACACGCTGGATTAGGTCGTGAGAGTTCTCGATCGCGGCCTTCACGTCGAACGCCACCATCCGGCCTCCGAGGAGGATTCGGCCTTCGAAGGGAGGGGAACGACCGTGCCCGGGAGGCCAACCCACTTCCCGAAGCAGCCCGAGCCCGGCGAAGTGTCCGAACGCGAGCATCTCCGTGAGCCCCTTCCTGTACTTGGCTTCTTGCGCCTGAAACAGATCTGACACGGACTCAGCGAGCGCCGCATGGCCGACCGTCTCGCATCTGAGCCGCGCGAAGGCCGACTCCAGCGCAGGGAAGTCGTAGTCTCCGCAGTTGTCGGCGTGCAAGTCAAGCAAGCCGTCAACATGGCTCTTGTCCACGTCGACGCCGAGCGCGCTCGCGGCGCGAGAGGCCGACTCCAGCCCGGGGAAGTTCGAGAGCGCGACGTGCATGAAGCGATCTCCTATCTGGCAGAGGGCATGGAGCAGGCGTCCATCACGGGTCGGAGCGCCGAGCGGGAACCCCGAAGACTGAACTCCCCGCTCACGGTCCCCTCGTAGAACGACCAACGGACGTACATCCGCGATGCCCCTTGCATCCGTGCAAGATGCTCGACCGGAAGCGACGTGTCGTCCTCCACTCGTACGAACGGCCCGGCGTCGTAGCTGATCTCTGTGCGATACGGCACGTTCATCATCATGAGGGTGATGTTCATAAGGCTGATGCGCAGGAGCGTGCCTGCTTCGCAGGAGACATCGAGGACCAGGGTACGGTCGTTTACTGCCTTCGTTCCGGCCCCAACCGAGCCATTGAGGCGCAGAACCGTCCAGTCCTCGAACCGGTCCTGCACCGGCTCGCCCTTCTCCGTATTCTCTCCCGGAGACTCCTTGGTCGGCTCACCCACCCCCGCCGCCACCCTGGCGGCCCGCACGACCTGATCGGGTAGCTTCTTCCTGACCATGCAGTCGATGTCGGCTCGCGAGGGCGCTGCCGATGCTGCCTGGATCGTCTGGACGACCAGGTCCGACGAAACGCCGGCGCCGACCAAGCCGACGATGTCCTCGCAGCCTATGGCGAGCGCCTCCGGAACCAACATCGTGATGAGCATCATCCTCCTCCGATATCGCGGTTGAGCGGGAAGGCGACGATGCTCGTCGCGGACAACCGCGCCCCCCGCGGCAAGCAAATCCCCCCCGCGGCAAGTGAAACCCGCTCCCCCTCGACCCCGGCCACGACTACGGGTCCGACATGACCGCAGCTGCGCAGCTCCTCGACGCCATCGTCCCCATCGTCCGCACGCGCCTCCCGCGCGGCGTGGACGTGGCCTACCTCGACGACTTCCTCGGTCGCAACCGCTTCGCCCTCGAAGCGGTGATCGAGCAGAACCTCGGCCCACTGCTCCGCAGGATGGAGGCCGCGAACAACAGCCGCTTCCCCGTCGAGGACATCCCCGAATTCTGGACCGCCTCGAAGCGCACCGCCGCGAACGTCGCCGCGATGGCAACGGCATCCAAGCTCTACACCGAGCGTCGAGCCCCGACTGCCGACGAGCGCGCGGTCCTCGCCGGCTACTCCGGCTGGGGCGGCCTCTCGATCCAAGCGGCCTCGGGCAAGTTCCCGCCGGGCTTCCCACCCCCCGAGGAGCGCGGCCTCATCCACGAGTTTTACACGCCGAGCACGGTCGCGAAGGAGGTCGCACGCCTCGTCGCCCCCCTCATCCCGAGCCTGCCGCACGACGGCCCCACCGTCCACGCGCTGGAGCCCTCGGCCGGCATCGGCCGCTTCCTCCGTGCCTTCGAGCCCGTGCCCGGCATCACCTGGCACGCCGTCGAGTGGTCCGAACTCTCGGCCCGGATGCTCCACGTCCTCCGCCCCGACGTGGACCTCATGCTCGCCCCGTTCGAGCGGTGGGTGCGCGAGAAGGGCGCCGCGGCTTCGGGTCGCCTCGGGCTGGTGGTGTCCAACCCGCCCTACGGCATCCGGGGCGCGTCGATCGCGGAGGACCCCGACCGGGCGTACCGCGAGAAGATGGCCTACCACTACTTCCTTCGCCGGGGGCTCGATCTGCTCGCTCCCGATGGGCTCGGCGTATTCCTCGTGCCCGGCGGCTTCCTCACGTCGCGGACCTCGCAGTTCGTGGCGCTGCGCGAGAAGGTGCTCAAGCGGCACCACCTCGCCGCCGCGTACCGGCTCCCCAGCGTCCGTCCCAACGGCCGGGAAGCGATCTTCCCGGGCGCCATGCTGGTGACGGACCTCCTGTTCTTCCGCGCCCGTGGCGGCGAGCTCGACGCCATCGACGCCGCCGACAACGGCATCGCGGCCGGTGCGTACTTCAAGGAGTACCCCCGGCACATCCTCGGCCGGGAGATCGGCGACGACCACGGCGAGGACGACCAGACCGTCAAGCCCCGCTGGGGCTACGGCGTGATGGGCGACTTCACCCGGCTCCCTGACCTCGTGGAGCGCCCCGTCTGCGGCGACTGCAAGGTCATCGCCTTCCCGTCGCGACAGGCCGCCGAGCCGGGCACGAGCGGCGGGCGCGTGGGCGTCACCCGAGTCACCGAGGCCGACGTCACCGACCTCCCCCGCGAGCTCGCGAGCGCGGTCCTGCTCGGGCTCCGGGTGGACAAGTATCTCGCGCTGGTCGCCGCCGAGAACGCAGAGGAGCCGCCGCTCCTTTGGCCCGAGCTCCACGAGGGCCTGAACGCCTGGCACACCACCAACGGCAACCCGCACGCGATCATCGAGCTGGTGAAGCTCGCCCGTGCGGGGAACACCGGCGCCGAGCGGTTCCTGTCCGCGTTCGACCGCGCTGGGCACCTGATCGAAGGGCTGCGTCGCAAGCCGCCGGCCATCGAGCCCCGGTTCACCGGCCGCGCCGACGACGTGGTGGCCCAGGCCGAGCACCTCTACCGGCACGCCCGGATGCTCTCCCTCCGCGAGCTCCTCGACTACCACGCGAGCCTCGGCGGGCCGTTTGCGCCCGACCAAGTGCGCGCGAAGGTGCTCGCCGCGGGCTGGTGCTTCGACGGCGACACGTTCGCCGAGCTGTTCCCGGCCGACGTGTACCTCTCCGGCTCGCTCTGGCCCAAGATGGACCGGGCGATGGCGCGCCCGGACGACCCGCAGGCGAAGGCCCAGGTCGCCCGCCTGCTCGACGTGATCAAGCCGGCGATCTTCGACGACATCGAGGGCGTGTCGGCACGTCAGGGATGGCTCCCGCTCGACCTCGTCGCCGAGTGGGTGAACGCCACCTACACCGGGTACGACCCCGTGCAGTTCGTGCGGCAGGGCGGCCTGCTCGCCCCGAAGGGCTGGCAGTACGACCAGATGTCGAAGAAGGAGAACGCCGGGGAGATGCACCCCGAGGTGCTCCTCATCCTCGGCTGGATCAACCACGACAAGACGATGTTCGCGCCGTCCAAGAAGTTCGACGACGACAACGAGAAGGACATCGACAAGATCCGCATGAAGAAGGCGGCCGAGTGGGACGCCAGCTTCAAGGGCTTCGCGGGGGCCACCCCGGAACGGCGTCTGGCCGTCGAGTTCGCCTACAACCGCCAGTTCCGCGGCTACGTCGCCCCCGCCTACACCGCCGAGCCGCTGGCCATCGCCAGATGGACGCGCGGGCGCGGGCACCGCCCCGCCTCGGCCCTCCGCGCTGGCGAGCGCGTCGTGCGCCTCGACCCCCATCAGGTCGCCGGGGCGCGGCGCATCCTCGCCAACCGGGGCGGGCTGCTCGCGTTCGACGTGGGCGTCGGCAAGACGTACACCGGCCTCGCCGTGCTCGCGCGAGCCCGTCAGGAGGGGTGGTGCAAGCGACCCGTGGTGCTGGTCCCCAACTCCATCGTGTGGAAGTGGTACGACGACTTCGCCACGGCGCTCCCCGACTATCGGGTGGCGGTCATCGGCTCGAAGAAGAAGACGATCACGCGCGGCGACCGGAAGGGCCTCGCGACGAGCGACACCGACACGCCGCAGGAGCGTGCCGAGAAGTGGACCCGCTTCCAGGCCGGCGAGTACGACGCCGTGCTCCTTTCCTACACGGCACTCGGCCGCACGCGCATGAACGAGAAGGCCGTGCGCGCCTACGCCGAGAAGACCGAGGCGATCCAGCGCGAGGTGGCGCTCCGCCGACGCAACGCGGCCAAGCGCAAGAAGCTCTCCGAGCGCGACGAGGCCATCCTGCGCGAGGGCATCGCCGCCTGGGTCGCGCAGCAGATGGAGCTCGCCGAGGGGTGGGAGTACGACCCCGGGATCGCGTGGGACGACATCGGCGTCGACATGCTGATCGTAGACGAGGCGCAGAACTACAAGAACCTGTACCTGCCCGAGGACCGCGAGGGCGGCGTCCCCCGCTTCATGGGGAACCCGGGCGACGGAAGCAAACGTGCCTGGCAGCTCGACTTCCGGTGCGCCGCCGTCCGCAAGAAGACCGGCGGCACCGGCGTGGTGCTCCTGTCCGCGACGCCCGCGAAGAACAGCCCGTTGGAGTTCTACAACCTCATCCAGTACGTCGATCCCGAGGCGTGGCGGCGGATGGGAATCCGCGACCCGGAGCAGTTCATCGACCGCTACCTCCGCATCGAGATCAAGCCCGTCGTGACGCCCACGATGGAGGTCGAGGAGCGCGGCGCCGTCGTCGGGTTCCAGAACCTGCACGAGCTGCGCGACACCATCCTCCGCTACGGCGAGTTCAAGACGGCCGAGGACGTGGGGTTGAAGCTCCCGGAGCCGAAGGTCGAGATGGTCGAGGTCGACATGGACGCGGCCCAGGACGCCAAGTACGACCGCTACGTCAGGGAGATCGAGGCGGCGTTGAAGTCCGACGACCCGTCGGACAAGGCGAAGATCCTCGGTCTGCTCGCCCGGATGGCGCTCGTCGCGGTCCACGCGAACCTCGACGATGGCTACACCTGGAAGTCCGCCGACCAGGTGGCCGACCCGTCGTCGCCCAAGTTCGACGCGCTGGCCGAGCGCGTCCTCGCCAACCGGACGTGCGGGCACATCGTGTTCGTGGACAACGTCGCCGCCCACCGCTGGGTGAAGATGACCCTCGTGAACGCGGGGATCGCCGCCGACCGTATCGGCGTGCTCAACGCCGAGGTCGCGCCCAACGCGGCCGACCGGCAGCGCATCGCGAAGGAGTTCAACGGCGAGCCCGAAAGCGAGACGAAGCCCAAGTTCGACGTCGTGATCGCCAACGCCGTCGCCTACGAGGGGATCGACCTCCAGACGCGCACCTGCGCCATCCACCACCTCGATCTCCCTTGGGAGCCCGCCACCCTCCAACAGCGCAACGGGCGCGGCGTGCGGCAGGGCAACACGCTCGCCGCCATCTCGATCTACTACTACTTCTCGCGTCGCAGCCAGGACGGGCTCCGCTTCAACCTGATCCAGGGGAAGCGGGGGTGGATGACGCAGTTGCTGAAGTCCCAGGACCGGGACACCAACAACCCGGGCGCGCAGATGGACATGGGGCCGGAGGAGATCCTGCTCCTCATCAGCCGCAACCCGGAGCAGACCCGCGCCCGACTCGAGGCCGTCCGCGCGCAGCGCGAGGCCGAGGCGAAGAAGAAGATCGGCGCCGAGGCGTCGAAGCTGCTCCGAGCCATCAACGCCCGCTTCCGCAACGCCGAGCGCACCCGCGACGGCGTCGAGGCCGCCCGGCTCCGTGGGGAGGCCGAGGAGCGCCTGAAGCACCTCACCCGCGTGAACGTCGAGGCGTGGCCCTGGGCCGCAACCGCCGTGGTCGTTCGCGACCGGCCGGTGCTCGTCGCCGAGGGCGGTGGTCCCGTGTACGAGGGCCTCCGGGTTGGCGTCCCGAGCGCGTGGAACACGAGCAAGGTGGAGTACGTCGAGTTCGGGAAGGTCACGAAGGACGGGCAGATCGCCCTCCGTGCCGCGGGTGAGGCGAGCTGGAAGCTCGCGAAGGCGGACGACGCCAAGTTCACTTCGCTCAAGCCGGAGAACTACGGCGCGACGTTCCCCGCCGACGAGGAGCCCTCTACCGTCCGCGCGGTGACGCAGGTCGCCAACGATCGACTCCGATACTCGGGCGACTGGCCGGGCCTCGGCTGGCAGCACGCGAGCGACGGGTGGGTCGAGCGGATCTGGCCCCAGGCGGCCGACACCGTCCTCGGGGCGTTGGCGAAGGTGTCCTACTACAACCAGCAGAGCCAGAAGATCCCGGTGGTGGCCCCGTCCGGCCTGCGAGTGGTCAACGCGGGCGCGGCGTTCGGTACGGCAGGCGTGGACGTGCTGCCGCCGACCGAGGCGGGCTGGCGTGCGTTCCTCGACGCCGCGCCGGGCTCCGGCCTGAAATTCGGCGAGCTCGCCGATGCCGGGCGCTGGTGGTGGGGTCGGTCGATCCCCCGCAACCTCCTGGCGAGCGAAGACGAGGATGAAGCCGACGACGTCGGCGAGGGGGCCGCGTGAGCCGCAACAACAACACCCCGCTCCTGCTCGGCGCCGGGGCCTTCGGACTGCTCATCCTCGCCGCGGCGGCCTCATCGCCGTCGGCACAACGCACCGCTCGACGACTGGAGGAGAAGGTGGAAAACCTCATCACCGACTGGATCCCGACCCTCCTCCGCAAGACGAGCGAGCACGAGGGCAACTACTGGTCCGTCCAGGCGAACCTCGACGGCAACGGCGTCAGCTACGGCATCCTCCAGTGGACGCAGAAGTCCGGCTCGCTCGGCCGGCTGCTCCGCGCGATGGCCGCCGCCGATCCGGTCGCGTTCCGTCGGTTCTTCGGCGCGAGCTGGGCCAAGCTCCTGGACGTGACCGGCCGGGCCTCGATGGAAGCCGTCGATGGCGTCGTGCTCTGGGCCGAGCCGTGGGTCTCCCGATTCACCACGGCCGGGCGCTGGCCGGCGTTCCAGCAGGTTCAGGCCCGCGATGCCGCCGAGTCGGAGTACATGGCGGGCGCGGTCGAGATCGCGCGGCTGCTCGGCGTCTCGACCGAGCGGGCGATGGTTCTGTACTACAACCGCACCGTCCACCAGGGCGCGTCCGGCGCGCTTGGGCCCGCCCGGCGTCTCGTCGCCTGGTACGCCGAAGACCAACGGCGCCGGCCCATCGCGCCCCTCGACGTGGTTGCGCAGTACGCCTGGACGTGCGCCGCGAAGTTCCGGCGCACCTCGGCACCCGAGCGTCGGAACTACAACGCCGACGGGAACATCTGGTGGTCCCCGGTGACCTCGGAGTGGTCCGAGCTCGGCTTCGGGGCCTTCCGCTCGCGCCGGGTCGGCGTCACCGGCGTGTGGCACGCCGTCACCGGGCCTCCGGCGAAGCCGTGGAGCCTCTACGACCTCATCACGAAGCGGTCGAGCGACATCCTCACCGACCCCACGCTCCGGGACGCTCCGGTCGCGCTTCCGGGCTCGCTGGCCGCCTGATCCAACTCTCACCGCCCACCCAAGCCAAGGCAACCAACATGGACCTCTCCAGCATCAAGCTCCCCTCGTGGCTCCTCCCCTCGCTCCAGCGGCTCATGGGCCTCGCGGAGGACCTCTTCGGGCCCGGCACCGGCGCCGCAAAGAAGCGCTGGGTCCGCGCGGCGATGCTCGACGCGCTCCGCAGCGTCGACGTTCCGAAGGTGCCCGACTGGATCGAGAACCCGCTGAAGGAGGCGCTGGTGGACTTCCTCATCGAGGTGGTGTGGTCGCTGCAGTTCCAGCAGCGGCCGGTCCCGGTCCGACCGTTCACGGTCTGATCGACGTGCAGGCGCGCCTGAACGTCGGGGATTGCCGAAGCGCCGTCAGGGCCGCCGCCCTGTTCGCGCAGCGGCCGTGCGTGCTGCCGCGGTCAACGCCCGCTCTTGGCGAGCGAGCGCCGAGCTGGCTCACCTCTCACCGCCCTCCGTCACTCGGCCTCGTCGAACACCGGCTCATCGGCCGGCACGAGGCCGCCCTGGTTCGTGTAGGCGTAGCCTCGAACGGCCACGGCGGATGGGCCGAGGCGGCCCCGGAGTTTCCCGGCGTAGGTCAAGGCCTGCTCGCGTACTTGCTTTCGCGACTTCGTCCGCCTCACGCGGACGGTGTGTCCCGTGCGGGTGTCGTCGATGAACTTGACCTCGACGACGGCGAAGCGTCCATCGCCGTCGGTGAAGATCAGGTCGCCGCATCCCAAATTCGAGAGTCCCGGAGAGACTTCCCACTCATAGTCGAAGAGCAGCGGCACGTCGGCAAGCTGTGGGTCGCCCGACATCACGAGTCGTCGCACGAGTGCGAACTCCTCGTTCCCATCCCAGTCCCTGCCCTCGATGTATGCCCGCAGGACCGCGTGGCGTTTGGCATAGTCGAACGTCAATCGAAGCCTCCCGTTGTCGTCCTGCGCTCTGCATGAGCCTCGCGACGCTCGAACTATACGCCGGCGCCGGCGGCGCGGCCCTCGGCCTCGGCCGTGCGGGGTTCGCGCACCTCGCGTGCGTTGAGCGCAATGCGTCGGCCGCCGCCACCCTCCGCGCCGCCGGCCTCCCCGCCATCGAGGCCGACGTGCGTGCCGTGGACTACGCCCCGTTCCGCGACCGCGTCGATATCCTCTGGGCGTCGCCCCCGTGCCAACCCGGCAGCACCGCCGGTGCCCGGCTCGGCGCTACCGATGACCGCGACGGCTGGCCCGCGACGCTCGCCACCATCGACGCCTGCCGCCCCACCTGGCTCCTCGCCGAGAACGTCCTCGGTTGGACCTACCACGGCGAGGTCTGCGGAGGCACCGCGCACGCCTGTCCGGCCTGCCACCTGGACCGCCTCACCACCGAGCTCGGCCGACGGTTCGCCTTCACCGGCGCGTGGCGCCTCGATGCCGCCGATTTCGGCGTGCCGCAGCGCCGGCGCCGGCTCGTGCTCTGGGCGGGCCCGCTCCCGCTCGATCCCGACGGCCCTGGGCCAACTCACGCCCACCGCGATGCCGCCGAGCGCCTTGGCCTCCGCCCCTGGGTGACGATGGGCGAGGCCATCGGCGACACACTGAACCGCGCCTCCTGCGAACGCCGGGCCTGCTACCCCTGCGACGAGGAGCACGGCCGCGCCTGCACCCAGCCATCGCGGCTCGACGCGCCCTCGCCGACCGTCATGACCACCGAAGAGAAGGGCACCCGGGCCCACTCCCCCGACTGGTCCTTCAACGGCGGCCCCGACCGCGCGAGCGACGCCGCCTTCCTCGTCGCCGGCATCCGACGCATCGACGTGGGCGAGGGCCTGCGGCTCCAGGGCTTCCCGGATGACTGGCCACTCCAGGGCACCGTTCACGACCGCTACGTCCAGGTCGGCAACGCCGTGCCGCCCGCGCTGGCCGAAGCCACCGGCCGCGTGGTGGCGGGCGCCCATCGGGCGTGGACGGCCCTCCGCGCCGCCCACGTCGACCCGACCGCGTTGGCGGGTGCCCTCCGTCGCAACCGTCTCACTGTCCCCGCCCATCTCGGAGCCGCCCCATGACCTGCCCCTGCGCCCAATCCATGCCCGTGCCCGGCTCCACCTCAAAGGCGACCGGCCGCCCCCGCCTTGATCGCGCGACCCTCCGCCGCGAGCTCGGCGGCGTTGCCGAGGTGCGGGAAGCGATGGAGGCGAAGGCCTCCGGCCGCCCGTCTGCGAATGTGGCCGTGCTGTGGTCCTACTTCACCAAGGCGGTCTACAAGTCGGGTGACCTCCCGTGGCTGGCAACGCGCGAGGCGCTCCAGAACAGCGTCGACGCGTGCCGGGCCGCCGTCCGTGCACGCCAGATCAAGGCGGACGAGGGCCGCTTCGCCGTCTCGTGGGACGCCGGGCAGCGTGCTCTCACCTTCGACGACAATGGCATTGGCATGGACGCCGCCACAATCATCGACAAGTTCCTGAGCATCGGGGAGAGCGGCAAACGCGACGCTACCGACTCAGGCGAGGCCGCCGGCGGCTTCGGCGTGGCGAAAGCGGTCATCCTTGGCGCCAGCCGCTCGTTCCGCTGGGAAATGCACACGAGAGACAACCTCGCCGTCGGCAACGGCGCTGGCGAGGAGGTGCAGGTCTACGACGCCCCGGCGAGGCAGGGGACGCGGCTCACCGTGTTCGACATCGACCCCGACTTCGTTCGCTACTGGGACCGCGCACGTGGCGTGTACGTCGGCCTCGAGGACCGCCTCCGCGAGCTCCTCGCCGCCAACGATCTCCCAACCTTCACGCTGCTCTTCGACGGTGCCGAGGTGAAGCCGATGTTCAGCCGGCGCGGCGGTGCCCGCGTGGCCGTGGAGGGCTCGTGGGGAGACGGCACCACGGCTGCGGTCAAGGCCTACCGCCGGGCGCCCGGTGACCGCGGCGGCGCCTACTACCTGCGCCTGGGCGGTCTGTTCCAGGTGAAGGCGCCGGCGCAGCGCGGGGGGCTGAAGGCGGACGTGATCGTCGACCTCTCGACGACCGTGCGCCCAGGCCAGCGCGGCTACCCGTTCAACGCCGCCCGCGACGGATTGCAGGACCAGGCGTCGTGGACCTTCTCCGACCTCGTCGATGAGGTGGAGCGTGAAAACGAGTCCGTCGGACGCTCGGAGGAGGACGAGTTCATCGACGCCGAAGATGACACGGACGGCGGCGGGCAAGAGATCGCGGACCAGATGGCCG
>JAUXQH010000159.1 GCA_030685065.1 Pseudomonadota bacterium
CGACGCGCTGGCGGTCGGCGGCGCCCCCGCGGTCGACCTGATCGGCGCCCCATCGCAGCCGATCGACCTGCTCACCGCCTCGATCCCCATCTGGGCGGATCGCGCGCTGCCCGACCCCCTGCCCGCGTTCGTCGGACCCGAGGCGACGCGCACGAGGCTCGGCCGCGTGTGCGATCCGGTCGTGGCCGGGGTCGCTGCGCCGGCTCCGGCCGCGGGCGGTGCCCGGCCGGCGCTCGCGCGGAAAAGCTGCGATCGGCTCGGCGTGTGGCTGCTTCCGGACGACCGCGCGCGGTTCCCCGTCGGCGACGAGTTCTCGGACCAGCTGCGGCTGGGGGCGGACGTGCTGCGCCTCGCCGGGCGGGCGTTCGGCGCGGAGCCCGCAGGCACCACGGCGGTGCGGGTCGTCGTCCGGGAGCGGTTCAACGGCGGGCCGGGGGCGGTCCTCGCCACCGGGATCGCGCGCTTTCCCAACGCGGGGCCCACCACCTCGGTCGATGTCGCCTTGGATCCCCCGCTCCCGCCCCGGAGGCGCGTGCACGTCGACCTCGAGGGGTCGCCAGATGGCGGCTACCTCCTCCTCGAGGGCGCACAGCTGCTCGAGTCCGAGTCCCTCCTCCCCGGCGGGGGCGGGCCGTGAGCTTCCTCCAGTCAGAATTCCTCGTGTTCTTCGGGATCGTGTTCTGCCTGTACTGGGCGGTTCACGTTCGCGTCGCGCAGAACCTCCTGCTCGTCCTCGCCAGCGCGGTGTTCTACGGTTGGATCCACCCCTCGTGGCTGATCCTGATGTACGTGGCCGCGGGCCTCGACTACCTCGGTGGCTTGGCGATGGGGCGCTGGCCCGAGCGAAAAGGGGTCGCGCTCTTCCTGAGCCTGAGCGGCAACCTCGGCCTGCTCGGCTACTACAAATACTACGACTTCTTCCTCGTGAACGCCGCGTCCGCGCTCACCGCGCTGGGGGTACCCCACACGCTCGCGCCGCTCGGAATCGTGCTCCCGGCCGGCATCTCGTTCTACACCTTCCAATCGATGGCCTACTCCATCGACGTGTACCGTGGCACGATCCAACCGCGGAAGAACTTCCTCGACTATGTCCTCGCGGTGAGCCTGTTCTGCCACCTCGTGGCCGGTCCGGTGCAGCGCGCCGGAAACCTGTTGGTACAGGCGGAGACCCCGCGCGTGTTCGACCTCGAACGCGTCCGATCGGGGCTCACCCTGACGCTGTGGGGGGCGTTCAAGAAGATCGTGTGTGCGGGCACGGTCTCTCCGTTCGTCGACAAGGTGTTCGCGCTCGAAAATCCGTCGAGCGCGATGGTGTGGGCCGCGACGCTCGGCTTCACCGTCCAGATCCTCGCGGACTTCTCGGGCTATACCGACATGGCCCGGGGAACGGCCCGGATGCTCGGTTGGGAGCTGATGGAGAACTTCCGGCACCCCTACCTTGCGAGCAGCCCCTCCGACTTCTGGCGGCGCTGGCACATCTCCTTCTCCACTTGGATCCGCGACTACCTCTACATCTCGCTCGGCGGCTCGCGCGGGCGGTTCTGGCGAGCCACGGCCGTGACGTTCGTGACCATGATGCTGAGCGGGCTCTGGCACGGTGCGCACTGGAACTTCGTGCTGTGGGGCACGTACCACGCGGCCCTGCTGGTCGGTCACCGCGTGGTCGCCCCTCGGATCCCCGCGGTGCTGAAGCCCCGCCTCGCGTCCATCGCGCTCATGTTCGTGTGTACGGTCGTCGGGTGGCTGCTCTTCCGGGAAACGGACCTGTCGCGGATCGCGCGGTTCCTGACCACCAACCCGCTGCGGAACACCCAGGCGGAGTGGATCGCGACGGTGATGATGCTCAGCGTGACCGCCATGGCCGCGGCCCCGTTGGTCGCGGGCCTGTTCTTCGAGAAGTACCTCCTCTCGAAGATCTCCGGCACGGTGTGGCGGCACCCCGTGCAGACGATCGGCTGGACCGCGATGGCCGTCTGCCTGTTCGTGTTTCAGCCGATGGACGCGATGGAGTTCATCTACTTCCGATTCTGAGGGCGCCTCCAAGGGCGATTCCAAGGGCGCCCCGACCGATCAAACCAGGTTGAGACCACCGATCAAACCAGGTTCAGACCAGGTTCAAACCAGGAGGGTGCGCGCCGCCTTCGCCAGCTCCTCGGCGCTGCGTTGCGCGGGCGCCGGGATCGCCTTGCCGCGCTGCACGGCGGGGCGCTCGCCGATGCGCTCGTGCCACGCCGCGAGGTGGTCCAGGCCCGTCACGTCGATGCCGGACCAGGCGTGCGTGTGGGTCCAGCTCCAGTTCGCGATGTCCGCGATCGAGTAGTCCCCGGCGAGGTACTCGCGGCCGACGAGGTGCTGATCGAGCACCTGCAAGAGGCGACGCCCCTCCCGCTGGTAGCGCTCGATCGCCCACGGGAGCTTCTCGGGGGCGTAGCGGAAGAACACGTTGGCCTGGCCCATCATCGGGCCCACCCCGCCCATCTGGAACATCAGCCACTGCAGGACGATGGACCGCCCCTTCGGATCCGCCGGGAGCAGCGCGCCCGCCTTCTCCGCCAGGTAGAGGAGGATGGCGCCCGACTCGAAAACGGGGAAGTCCCCATTGTCACGATCGACGATGGCGGGGATTCGGCCGTTGGGGTTGATGGCCAGGAACTCGGGGCGCTTCTGCTCGTTGGTCATCAGATCGAGCGCGTGCACGGTGTACGGGAGGCCGAGCTCCTCGAGGGCGATGGAGACCTTCCATCCGTTGGGGGTCGCGGCGGTGTACAGGTCGATCATGCGGGCCCCTACGGGGCGCCCACCTTCAACATGAACCCCTGGTAGCTCTTGCCGTCGTCACAGAAGAGCCGCCCGGCGTAGAAGCCCTCGCCCGTGGCGACGAGCGGCGCCTCGACGACGCTGCACGTACGCCCGACCAGGGCGGTGCGCGTGGGGTACAGCGCGTCCGCCGCGCCGATGTCGAGCACCTTGACCATCTTGCCGGCGGGAAACGGGGACTCGGCGGCGGCCGCCGGAAGGGCCCCCGTCGGGACCGCGGCGCTCACGGTCCCCGGAGCGTCCACGCCGACCTGGTAGAAGTAGTACCCGGTGCCATTGTCACACTGGACCTGGCCGGAGAACCAACCCTCGCCCGCGTCGCTGAGCGCGGAGTCCTTCACCGTGCAGTCGAGCCCGATGATGCCGGCGCGGTCCTTGTGGTAGCTGTCGTCCGCCGACACGTCGCGCACGCGCACGCGGGCTCCGACGGGCCACGGGCTGTCCAGCGTGGGCTCGCGCGACGCCTCGAGCGTGCGGCCGGTGAGCGTCTCGAAGTCGAGCCCGAAGTCGCCCAGCTCGACGGCTACCTGGTAGAAGTAAAAGTTGCCGGCTTCGCCGCACGTCATCGAGCCGCCGTAGAACTTCTTGCTCTGCGGATCGAGCCCCGGATCCTCGACCCCGCACACCAGCCCGACGATCCCCTTCCGCTGCTTGAAGAACGCGTCCGCCTTGCCGACGGCCTTGACGCGCACGACGCTCCCCGCGGGGATGGAGTCCTGGGCGAACGCCGCCCCGGCGAGCGCGAGCGCTCCGAGAGTCAGCCCACCCACACGGGCGATGATGGCGGCTACTTGCATGATGCGGTCCTCGAGCCGCGCAAGGTGCCACGGCCGCGGCGGGGTGTCCACGTCTTCTGGTCGCGGCAGCTTCGGGGGGGTCGGGGGGCTTCCGGGAGGGGGGGTCGCGGCGCGGCGGGAGCCCGTCCGAGGACGAGACACGATCTTGACGAAGCGGGAAACGCGGCGCGGATCGGGGAGCCGGTGCCCGCGGACACGTCCTCCCGCCTCCGCGGCGCCCACGGGGGCGCGTCCGGGGGGCGCCCCCGCGTACGGTAGGGGCATGTCCTTCGCAGGTTCCCGCTCCCGCGCCACCCAGCTCGTCGCCCTCGGCCTCGCGATCCTCCCCGCCCTCCTCGGCTGCGTGGAGCAGCACCACCCCCAAGACGACGGATCGAAGCGGGAGGACGACTTCCCCGATCCGGTCGATGGATGTGTGCCGGGCGACGGGCCGGCGATGGACGTGGAGGCGAGCCTCACCGACATCGCGACCGTGGTGCGCGTCACCTGGAACACCGCCGAGCCCACGCAGGGCGCGGTTCACTTCACCACCGCGACGGGCCCGCGGCAGACCTCGCCCTCCTCCGGCACCGAGCACGAGGTGCTCCTCCTCGGCAACCGGGCGAACACGGACGTGCCGTTCCGCGTCGTCACGGACGAGAGCGGCCTCGTGTCGTGCGGGGACGAGCGCACGATCACGACCGGCGCGCTCCCCCCCGAGCTTCCGGACCTCACCGTCCTCCTCGACCCGAGCTACGACACGGAGGACCGGGGCTACACGGTCGTCCCCGTCATCCAGCAGCCCAACACCTTCCTGGTCCTCCTCGACAGCGAGGCGCAGTACGTATGGGCGTGGGACGACCCCGAGGGCATGTACCGGGGCGGCCTCTTCAACGCCGACGTCGACCTGTCGCGCGGCGGCATCTACGCCAACGAGCAGGCCGAATCCGCCGAACTACCGGGCGCGATCCGCCACGTCGCCTTCGACGGGACCTTGCTGGACTCCGTGAACGTCGAGGGCGGTCACACCGACTTCGTGGAGCTCCCGACCGGGGAGATGGCCTCCTTGAGCTGGGACATCCGGGAGGTGGACGGCGGGCGGTACCTCGGCGACCGCATCGTGGAGGTGGACGCCGCGGGGGCCAGCCGAACCGTGTGGAGCGTGTGGGACCACTACACGCCCGACCCCGACGGGGGCTGGGCCCCCGGGTTCTACCGGGCCGATCCCGAGGTGATGGACTGGTCCCACGTCAACGCGCTGGCCTACGACGCCGGCGAGGACGCGTACTTCCTCTCGATGGCGTTCAACCAGTCGGTCGCGCGCGTCGAGCGGAGCACCGGCGCCATGACCTGGGTGATCGGGGGCGACGGCCTCGTGGAGTCTCCCCACAGCGTTCAGCCCCTCGGTGACAGTGTCCTGGTGTTCAACCGCGGCAGTCCGACCGACCCCGACTCCTGCTCCGAGGCGACGGAGATCGACATCACGAAGCGCGCGGTCGTGTGGTCCTACCGGAGCGAGCCCTGCTTGCTCGTTCCCTTCCTCGGCTCCGCGTTGCGCCTGCCGAACGGCAACACGCTCGTGGACTGGAGCAGCGCGGGCCAGCTCGACGAGGTGACCCACGCGGGCGAGCTGGTCTGGCGCGTCAGCCTCGACCTGGGCGCCGCCTTCGGGTTCGCCGACCGGGTTCCCTCCCTCTACCCATCGGAGTGATCGGACGGATCGGACGCGCACGGCGACCACGGCTACAGTGGCGGGCCCAGGAGCCCTCATCCTCACCCTGCTGCTCGCGCTCGCCTGCGCCCCCGAAAAGCCCGCCGACAGCGGCTCCATCGAAACCGGCTCCGACGACACGGGGCGTCCCGACACCGATGCGGACGACACCGGCCCGGACGACACCGATCTGGACGACACCGGCCCGGACGACACCGACGACGATCTCTGCACGTTCTACGCGGACGCGGACGGCGATGGCTGGGGCAGCCGGGCGGACACGTCCGAGGCCGACTGCGGTGTCGCTCCGACCGGCTACACGACCGAGTCCGGCGACTGCGACGACACGGACGCGGAGATCCACCCCGGCGTGGAGGACCTGGACTGCGACAACGTCGACGACGACTGCGACGGCGCGGTGGACGGCGGTTGGCGCGTGCCGGAGGACCAGCTCGACATCCAGGTGACGATCAACTCGGCGCCCGAGGGGTCCACCATCTGCGTCGGGCCCGGCACCTACGTGACCGGCCTCGACTTCCGCGGGAAGGCCCAGCGGGTGATCGGCCGGGAGGGGCCCGGCGTCACGATCATCGACGCCGCCGCGGCCTTCTCCGCGGTGAAGTTCACGAGCGGCGAGGGTGCCGACGCGCTCCTCCAGGGGTTCACCCTCCAGAACGGGCGCTCCGCGCAGGGCGCGGGCCTGTACATCCGCGACGCGAGCCCCACCCTCCGTGACCTCGTGATCGCCGGAAACGTGTGCCAGGACCTGTCCTCGGCAGGCCGCTGCGAGGGCGCGGGCGTGTGGATCTCCGGGGGCACGCCGGCCTTCGAGGACGTCGTGGTGCGCGCCAACACGCACCACGCCGCCGTGTCGCAAGGCGCCGGTGTGTTCGTCAGCGCGGGGGGGCCCACGTTCACGCGGGTCGAGGTGACCGGCAACACCCAGGTGGGGGTGGAGGGGTCGAGCTTCCTCCAGGGCGCCGGCGTCTTCCTCACCGCGTCCACGCCCGTGCTCGACAGCGTCACGGTGTCGGGCAACACCCAGACCTACACCGGCACCAGCGCGTGCAGCCTCGACGGCGCCGGCCTCTACGTGTCGGCGTTGAACGCCGCCTGGAGCGGGCTCGTCGTGTCCGACAACGCGCAGGTGTGCGGCGGATCGGGCTGCAACGGGTCGGGCGCGGGCCTGTACGCGAGCGCGTCCACGGTGCTCGTGCTCGACGGCGCGAACATCACCGGGAACACGGCGGACTCCCCCTCGATGAGCCCCAACGTCTACGGCGCCGGCATCTCCGCCTACGCCGGGGTGGATCTCACGCTCCGGAATTCGGTGGTCTCCGGCAACCGGCTCACGACGCGCTCGGGCCTGGCCCACGGCGGCGGCCTCTACGGGCGCTCCGACGTGTCCTTCACCTTCGAGAACACCGTGCTCGCCGGCAACGTGGCGGACGGCGCCGAATCGGCCGGCGGCGCGATCTGCCTCCAGGAGTACGCCGACGCGACGCTCACCAACTCGATCGTCGCCGGCAACGTGGTCGACGGCAGCGGCACCGGGCGCGGCGCCGGGATCTTCGCCCGGAACGACACGGTGACGCTCACCCAGGTCGACGTGGTGGGGAACGACTGTGCATCGAGCGTGTGCAACGGCGTCGCGTTCAACCTGTACACGGACGTGCGGCTCTCCTTCGACGGCGTGAACGTCGTCGGCAACACCGGCACGAGCGGCCGAACCAGCGGCGGGGCGCTCCACGCGGAGTACGACGGGAGCACGCTCACGTCCGTGTGGTCGAACATGTACGGCAACGAGAGCTCCGAGCTCTTCGGCGTGACCACTCCCGCCGTGGGGGACGGGAACGTGTTCGTCGACCCTGGCTACACCGACACGTCCGCGGCCGATCCCACGTCGTGGGACCTCACCCTCGCGTCCGAGAGCGCGGTGCGCGACGCCGGCGATCCCGGCGCGTCCGATCCCGACGGCTCGCGCGCCGACATCGGCGCGTGGGGAGGCCCGGGAGCGGCGGGCTGGTAGCCAGACGGACCGATCCGGCCTCCCGACCCGCAGGCCCCCGTCCCTACGGCTTCGGTTCGGGGACGACGGGCGCGGGCGTGTCGGGCGTCGCGTGCGTCGCGCCCTCCGCGTGCGTCGCGCCCTCCGCGTGCGCCGTGTCGAGCGCCACGTCCACGACGGAGGGCGTCGCGTCGAGCGCCACCGTCGGCAGCAGGGCGTCCTCCGCATCGTTCAGGCGCGGCGAGTAGTAGCGCTCGGCCTGCAGCTTCGAGATCCACCCGAAGTCCGCCGCTGTCTGGAAGCCGATCCGCACCTGCCCGAGCGAGTCCACCTCGCGCTCCTTCACCGGGGTCAGCGGGATGTCCACCGCCATGAGCTCGGCGAAGCGCTGCGGATAGGGCGGATCCATCCAGGGTTGCACGTACCCCTCGGGGAACGTGGCGTGGAACGTGTCGGTGTCGTACAGATCGAAGCCCCCGAGGATGTGGCCCAGCTCGTGCGCGACCGTGAGCTGCGCGTACGCGATCGTGGTCTCGATCGGAACGAAGCTCACCGCGATGCGGCCCTTGCGGGACCCGCGCGAGTCGCTCGCCTCATCGCCCGGCGAACCCGGAGCGCCGCCGTACACGACGTAGACGCGGGCGCCGTAGGCGTCGGGATCCACGCCGTGCACCCGCGCGAGGTCGTGGAAGTAGCGAGGGAACGAGAGCGAGACCTTCAGCATGTCGAACCACGTCGGCTCGCGCGCGGGGATGACCGGGGGCGTCACGTCGGTGACGAAGGGCCCGAGGAGGTCGACCTCGAGCATCGTGCCCGACCCGCCGGCGTACCGCTCACGCTCGGACTGGTACCAGGGCCCGATCTGGTCCAGACCGACGCCCTCGGCGTTCATCGCCGCGACGAGCGGCGAGCCCTGCGCCTCGGGCCGGACGAACTGCACGATCGCCACCCGCACCAGGCCGGTGGCGTCCACCAGGGCCTCCTCGTTCGTCAGCCAGTCGAAGGCCTCGTAGAGGAACACGGAGAAGCCGAACACGGCGAACAGTTGGCGCAGGCGGCGATTTTTCGCGCGTTCCTTGGGCACGGGGCCGCCCCCGAACGGAAGGAGGCTCGTGATGCGCTTCCACCAACCCTGCATGCGGGACCTCGGCCTCCACTCCCTTGGTACTCACCTCGCGCGCCGCGTGCAGGGGGATGATCGGGGTATCTCTGCCCCGGCGGGCCTCAACCGCGCTCCGGGTGCATGACCGTCACCGTCCGCCGGGCGGGGACGGCCTCGAACTCCTGCACGGCTCCCCCCGGCCAGGTGACCACGAGCCGGTCCACCGCGTCGGCGCCGCCGAGGCCGAACCACGCGAGCGAAGGGGACTGGCCCGGGCCGCGGAGCGCCTGGATCTCCTGCGTCCAGCGCCGTCCGCCGGCTTCCACGTCCACGCGGGTGCCGAGCCCGAGCGGGTTGCCGGCTGGGCCCGCGAGGTCGACCGCGAGCCAGCCGTGCGCGTTGCACGGCGCGTGGTAGAGCTGCGGCGCGCCGATCGAAGGGGTGATGACCACCTCGAGCACGCCGTCCCCGTCGAGATCGGCGGCCGCGGCGCCGTAGTCGTCCGCGTCGCTTCCGAAGCCCTGGGCGTCGCCGACCTCCTGCAACGTGCCGCCCGCCCCGCCCTCGAAGAGAAGATCGGGCTGATGCTCGCTACCGCCCTGTTCGTTCATCGACGCGCGGCCGCCAGTGACGAAGGCATCGAGCTCGCCGTTGTTGTCGAGATCGACCAGCTCGACGGACCATCCGGCCCAAGCGGTCAGCTCCGCGCCGCCGGAGGAGAGCCCCATCGCTACGCCCGCGTCGTAATAGGACTCGCGGTCCGAGAGGAAGCATCGCACCGGCCCGAAGTCCGAGACGCAATAGTCGAGCTGGTCGTCGCCGTTGTAGTCGCCGGTGGCGATCCCCATCCCCGACATGACGAATTCGAGCTCGAGCGCGGCCGCTTCGTTCACCCACACGACATCCCCGTCGGCCCCGACCCCGTCGTTCCGGTAGAAGGCGTTGGGGGGCAGGACGCCCTCCGGGGGCATGCCCGAGTGGTCGCTCGGGACGAACAGGTCGAGATCACCGTCCCGATCCCGGTCGGTGAGGGTCGCGACGAGCGAGTACCCGGACACCCCTTGCGGAGAGAGCATCGCGCCGACCCGGAAGGTGCCCCCCTCGTTGACGAGCACGTACACCGGGCTGCCCTCCCCCGACGCGGCGCAGCTCCCGTCGAGCTGGCAGGGGTCCGTGATCAGGCTCAAGCCCGGCACCACGAGGTCGATGTCGCCGTCGAGATCGATGTCGCCCGCGGTGAACGTGGCGAAGGTCGGCGCCGGATCGTCGAGCACGAAGACTTCCTCGGGCCGGGCGAACGCCATCCCCCCGAGATTCTGGGCAACGAACACATGCCCGATGCCGACCATTACAAGGTCGGGCAAGCCGTCCGCGTCGATGTCCGCGACTCCGTGGTTGCCCCCCCCGTACACGCTCAGCGCCGTGGGGACCTCCGTGAAGTGTCCCGTGCCGTCGTTCTCGAAGAGGAGGGGGCTGCCATGGAGGTCGGGGAAGGCGAGGTCGATGTCCCCGTCGGCATCGAGGTCCTCGACGGTGAGCGTGGCCGAGGCGCTGCCGCCAGGGTGGTGCTCGTAGTCGCCGATCGCCGCGTCCACCCCGCGCGCCACCGACTCCTCGGCGAACGGACCGAAGCCGGAGGCGGGCGCCGCGCACACGGTTTCACGGCCGAGTACGAGCCCCGGGATGACGATGCCAGAGTCCGACAGCGGCGGCTCGGCGCATCCGACCGCCGCGGCGAGAAGGAGGAGGACCATGCTCCGGTACGCGCGCCTCACCGTCTCCACACCCCGCTGCCGAAGCGTAGCACTCCTCGAAGGAACCAGGTCACGAAGGCGCCGCGAACGCCCCCATCCCGGGCGGCGCGCGCCGCGGCGTGCGGAGCTGGCGCTTCGGCCAGCTGACGACACCCTGGAGACACGAGCAGACACCCGGATGCCCCCTCCACGCCGAGCTCCCCTCTCGCGCCATGTGCATTGGCCAGCCGACGGAGCGTCATCTCGTGACCGCCACCGAGCGCCGGGGTCTCTACTTCCGACCCGTGGCAAGCGGAGGACCCATGCCCTTTTTTCTCTACGCCCTGGTGGGGTGCCAGGCGTTGCCGGCGCTCGACGGCGAGCCCGGCACCCACGAACGGGAGCCGCCCCCCCTTCCCCAGACGCCCGAGGAGACGGAGCAACAGCCCGACGCGCCCGGGGCCGGCTTCCCCTACGCGGAGGGCCAGATCTTCGAGCTCTCGCTCGCGCTTCCGCCCGCGTCGGTCGAGGCGCTCGATCGGGGCGGCGACTACGTCCCGGCCACGCTGGAGTTCGCGGGGTTCGAGGCCGTGCTCGGCGTGCGCCTGAAGGGCTCCAGCACCTTCGACAACCTGGATGGAAAGCCCTCGCTCAAGCTCCGCTTCAGCGAGTTCGTGCCCGAAGCGCGGTTTCTCGGCGTCGAGCGGCTGACCCTGAACAGCATGAAGTACGACCCGACCATGCTCCGGGAGGCCGCCGCGTACCGCCTGTACGCGCAGATGGGCGTGCCCGCGCCGCGCAGCGCCTACGCGCACCTCGCCATCAACGGCGAGGACTACGGCGTCTACAGCATCGTGGAGAGCCTCGACGAGAACTTCCTGAAGCGGGTGTTTCCGGGAGACGACGACGGCAACCTGTACGACACCGTGTTCGTGTACGCAGACCTCACGTCCCTCGGGCTCGCCAACTTCGAGCTCGCCGAGGGTGACCCCGCCACCGCCTACACCGACCTCGCGGCGCTCGTTCACGATCTCGACGGCGGCGACATCCTCGGCACGTTGGAGAGTCGCTTCGACCTCGAGTCCACCCTCTCCTTCCTCGCGGTCGATCTGCTCACCGCCAATTGGGACGGGTATTCCAGAAACACCAACAACTACCTGCTCTACCACGCAACGGTGAGCGACCGGTGGTCCTTCGTCCCCTGGGGTCAGGACACCGCGTTTCGCGGAGACGGCCCGCTCTACGGCGGCATCCAGTCACGCATCACGACGGCCTGCCAGGCCCACCCGGAGTGCCGCGCCTTGTTGGAGCAGCGCATCCGCGACGCGCTCGCGGCGTGGGAGGGAGAGGACCTGCACGGCTGGACCGAGCGGCTCGCGGACATCGTCGGCCCCGCCTGCGCCGCGGATCCGCGCAAGGACGGGGACTGCGAGCCGGAGGACATCCTCGATCACCTCGCCTCGCGGCCCGACTCCGTGCGCGGCGAGATCGGACCATGAGCGCGGGGCGTCCCTCTCCGCCCGGGAGGGACGCCCGCCCACCCGTTACACTCCCGCATCGAGAGCGTTCATGGAGGAGGGGGAGACCACGCTGGTGGTCCAATTCGACATGGACGGCCACCAATTCGGCCTCGCCGCGAGCGACGTGCTCGAGATCCTGCGCGCGGCCACGCCCTCCCCGCTTCCCGGGGCGCCGGCGGTGGTGACGGGCATCCTCAACGTCCGCGGACAGCTGGTCCCGGTCTACGACATCCGCGCGCGCTTCCGGTTGAACCCCCGCCCGATGCGGTCGACCGATCACCTCGTGGTCCTCGACGCGGGCCGGACGGTGGCGATCGTCGTCGAACAGGTTCACGCCCTGGTCGCGGTCCCCAAGGCGGACATCTCGGCCGCGCGGGACCTCCCGGCGTCGTCCGAAGGGGTCGAGGGGGTGGCGCGGCTTCCCGACGGGATGGTGGTGATCTTCGACCTGCGGAGCTTCCTGGCGGAGGCCGAGGCGGCCGAGCTCGACGCGGCGCTCGAGCGCGGCGTGCCGCCACGGGAGACGGCGGCGTGACGGACTGGGAGCCGCTGCTCCGCAGGCTGCGCGATCGAACCGGCTTCGCGTTGGGTCCCGAGCGGATGCCGGAGGTGGAGGCCGCCGCGAGGCGCGCGATGGGCCGCGCGGGCGTCGACGGGCTGCCCGCGTGGCTCGAATGGCTGGACTCGGGGCGCGCCCCCATGACCGAGCTCATCGACGAGCTGATGGTCGGAGAGACCTACTTCTTCCGCGAGCCCGCGCAGCTCGGCCTTCTGGAGGAGGTGCTCCCCGCGATCACGACCCCGATCTCGTTGTGGAGCGCCGGGTGCGCCTCGGGAGAGGAGGCCTACTCGATGGCGATCCTCGCGCGCGACCTGGGCGTCGCCGACCGGACCCGGATCCTCGGCACCGACATCTCGCGTGCGTCCCTCGAGAAGGCGCGGAGCGCCCGCTACGGGGAGTGGTCGCTCCGGGGCCCGGCCTCCCTGCGGGCCCGCGCCTGGCTCACCTCCGACAGCGCCCCGCGCCCGACGTACGCGGTCGACCCTCGCATCCGCGGCGCCGTGACGTTCGAGCACCTCAACCTCGTCACCGACCCGTACCCGTCGCAGCAAGACGTGATCTTCTGCAGGAACGTGTTCATCTACCTGCGGCAACCGGTGATCGCGGAGATCGCACGTCGCTTCCACGGCGCGCTCGTGGACGGGGGGTGGCTGGTGCTCGCCTCCTCCGATCCGCCGCTCGGCCCTCCGTTCGCGACCGTGAGGACCGACTACGGGATCGTGTATCGGCGCGCGCCGCCGGCGCTCCGCACGGCCCCTCCGCCTCCGCAGCCGGTGCGCCCGCCTCCTCGCCGCGCGGTCGCGCCACCCGCACCCGCCGCTCCGCCGCGAGCTCCGCCGCGACCTCCACCCGAGCCCGTGGCTGCCCCCGTGGCGGACCCCGTGGCGCGCGTGCGGGCGTTGGCGGATGGGGGGGACCTCGCGGCGGCCGAGCGCGCGGCGGCGGAGGCACACCGCCTGTCGCCGATGAGGCCGGAGCTGCACTACCTGCACGCGGTGCTGCTCGTGGAGCTGAGCCAGGGCCCCAGGGCGGTCGAGGCCCTGCGGCGGGTGCTGTACCTCGACCCCGCGTCCGTGATGGCGTGGATGACGCTCGGGACCACGCTTCGGGCCGGGGGAGACGCGGCGGGGGCGAAGCGCGCCTTCCAGAGGGTGCGGCAGCTGTGCGCGCGCCTCCCGCCGGGCGAGCCGATCCCGATGGCGGATGGCGCCACCGCGACTTACCTCGGTCGCCTCGCCGAAAGGGAGGAGTCACGGCCTTGACCGAGGATCGGCGGATCATGGACGAGCGCGCGCGCCTGCTGGCCCGCCCGCTGGTCGCGGCGGTGGACACCGCCGGCACCGAGATGTTGTTCTTCTCCCTCGGGGACGAACAGCTCGCGATCGAGGTCCGATACGTCCTGGCGGTCGCGCCGCTCCCGGAGGTGACTCCGGTCCCCGATCTGCCGCCCGGGTTCCTCGGCGTGGTGAACCAGGATGGCGGAATCCTCCCCGTGGTGGACCTGCGCGTCCTCACGAGCGGGCGCCCGACCGATCCCGGCGCCCGGATCCTGGTGATCGTAGGCGAACATCGCCGGGAGCTGGGGCTCGCGGTCTGGGACGCGGAGCGGATCGCCGCGGTCGCGACCGCGCATCCGACCCAGGATTCCGCCCTCATTCGCGGCGTGCTCGACGGACAACGGGTACTGGTCGACGGGGGCGCGCTTCTTCGCGACCCCCGGCTTTTCTTTACCTGAACGTGTTCGCAGCGGGGCCTGATGCAGCTGACAATCGGGCGCCGGATCGGCGTGCTCGTCTTCACTCTCCTCGTGATCCTCGGGGTCAGCGGCGGCATGTCCTACCGGAGCCTGTCCGGGGTGGTCGACACCACGAGGATGCGTAAACAATCGTTCGAGACCACGCATCAGCTCGACGCCGTGCTCGCCGAGCTCGTCAACGCCGAGACCGGCCAGCGCGGGTTCATCATCACGGGCACCGAGTCCTACCTCCAGCCCTACAAACAAGCGGTGCCCGCGCTCGACGGCATCCTCCTGTCGCTCCGGACGCTCACGGGCGCCGACCCGGAGATGCAGCGGCAGCTCGACCGCGTGGAGCCGCTCGTCAGCGCCCGGCTGACCGAGCTGGCGGACACGATCGCCGTCCGCCGGGAGAGGGGGTTCGAGGCCGCCCAGGCCACGCTCCTGACCGACCAGGGCAAGACGACGATGGACGCGATCCGACAGCTCCTGACGGAGATGTCCGATCACGAGGAGCGCCTGCTCGACGAGCGCTCGGGGCGGGCCGACGCCAGCATCGCGCTGGCGCAGACCACCCCGATCATCGTTAGTGTGGTGGCGTTGGTAGTGGGGATCCTCGCCAGCTACGTCGTCGCCCGGAGCATCACCCGGCCGCTGTCGGAGCTCCTCGCCGGGACGGTCCTGATCGGCGCGGGGGACCTCGATCATCGCATCGAGGTGCGGGGGCGCGACGAGACAGCGGACCTCGGGCAGGCGTTCAACGGCATGGCCCTCCGGCTCAAGGCGGTGGGCGCGCGGCTCCAGGCGCAGGCCGCGCAGCGCGAGAAGGTGCTCCTCGCGGTCACGGAGACCGCCCAGCAGCTGGCCGCGGCCTCGCAGGAGCTCCTCGCCGGGGCGACCCAGCAGGCGGCTGGCATGCAGGAGCAAGCCGCCGCTGTCGCCGAGACCGTCACGGTGGTGGACGAGGTGGCACACACCGCGACCCAGGCCGCCGACCGCGCTAAATTCGTGGCCACCTCCGCGCGCCGATCCGAGGAGGTGGCGCTCGCCGGAAAGCGGGCGGTCGACGACACGGTCGGGGCCATCAACCTCGCGAAGGGGCAGGCGGACTCGGTCGCCGGGAACATCGCTTCGCTGGCCGGGCAGACGCAGGCGATCGGCGAGATCGTCGCGCTGATCACGGACATCGCCGAACAGACCAACCTGCTGGCGCTGAACGCCGCGATCGAGGCCTCCCGGGCCGGCGAGCACGGGCGCGGCTTCTCGGTCGTCGCAACCGAGGTCAAATCGCTCGCCGAGGAGTCCAAGCAGGCGACCCGGCGCGTCCGACAGATCCTGGGCGACATCCAGAAGATGGCGAACACCGCCGTGTTGTCCACCGAGGAGGGCGCGCGCGGCATGACGACCGCCACGCGCCAGGCAGACACCGCCGGGCAGACGATCGACTCGCTCGGCGGCGTGATCGCCGAGGTGGCGGAGGCCGCCTCGCAGATCGCGGCGTCCGCCGGCCAACAGGCGACGGGCCTCACGCAAATCCACCAGGCGATGCGCGACATCAAGCACGTCAGCTCCCAGAACCTCGCCGCCACCCACCAGGCGCAACGCGCGGCGAGCGACCTCGCGGCGCTCGGCACCAGCCTCAAGGCGCTGTTGGCGGCGTCTCCACAAGCCGATGGATGACGCGCTCGCGGACGTGCTCCGGGGCCTGTTCATCGCGGAGCTCGAGGAGCACGTCGCCTCCATGAACCGGGAGCTGCTGGCGCTCGAGCGTGCGCCGGCAGCGGACCAGGCCGAGCCCCTCCAAGCGCTCTTTCGAACCATCCACACGGTGAAGGGCGCGGCCCGGGCCGCGAGCGTGCCGTCGATCGAGCACGCCAGCCACAAGCTGGAGGACCTCCTCACGGGGATGCGCTCCGGAAGATTGGCGGCGTCCCCCCACCTGTTCGAGCTGTGGTTCGCGACGACCGACGCGCTCGCCGACATCGGCGAACGGCTCGCGTCGGGGCGGTCGTTGGAGGACGCGCCGCTCCACGCGTTGATGCCGCGGCTCGCCCTGGCCGCCGGCTCCGAAGAGGTCGCCCCGGCGGTCGCGGACACGGAGGAACGGGCGCCCGCGACCACGAGCGTGCCCCCGCTGCGGGTGGCCGCGGAGAAGGTGGACGAGCTCCTGGCGCGCTCCGGCGAGCTCCTCGTCGCGATCCGCCGGCTCGACGCGAGCGGCCTCCACGACGCGGGGCAGTCGGGCACCTCCGACGCGCGGGCCATCGCCACCGCCGCGCTCGCGTTGGACGAGGTGATCCGCCGGCTGCGGATGATCCCCTTCCGGGAGGGGACGGCGCACCTCGACCGCGCCGCGCGCGATGTCGGGGCCTCCACCAGCAAGGACATCGCGCTGGTCATCGTCGGCGGCGACCTCGAGGTCGACCGGGCGGTGCTCGACGCGCTTCGTGACCCGCTGCTGCACCTGGTCCGGAACGCGGTGGATCACGGGCTCGAAGCGCCGTGGGAGCGCGTGTCCGCCGGCAAGCCCGCGCGCGGCACCGTCACCGTGACCGCCACCCTCTGCGGCGCGGACGTGCTGGTCACGGTCACCGATGATGGCCGCGGCATCGACCCGGACATGATCCGGGCCCAGCTGCGGCGGCGTGGCCTCCCCGTGCCGGAAGACGAGCGGGACCTGGTCCGGAGCATCTTCTCCCCCGGGTTCTCGACCGCCGCGATGATCACCGACGTGTCGGGTCGCGGCGTCGGCCTCGACGTGGTGCGGAAGGCCGCCGAGGAGCTCCGCGGGTCGATCGACGTGACCGCGGGCCAGGGCACCACGTTCTCCGTGCGGGTGCCCCTCACGTTGAGCACGTTGCGGGTGCTCGAGGTCGGCGTCGCGGGAAACACGTACGTGTTCCCGGCGTCCGCGGTGAGGATCCTCCTCCGGGTGGGCGCGGAGGACATCCGCAGCGTGCGGGGAGTGGCCACGATCGCCCTGGACGGCCGCCCGGTGCCGCTCGTGCCGCTCGCCGGCCTTCTCGGGCTGCCGTCCTCGAGCCCGCTGGCCCGGGGAAAGGTCCCGGTGGTCGTGCTGAGCCACGGGAGCGAGGTCGCGTTGGTGGTGGACGAGCTGGTGTCCGAGCGCGAGGTCATGGTGAAGGGGCTCGGCCCCCGCCTTCGCGGCTCGAAGGTGGTCTCGGGGGCGACGCTGCTGCCGAGCGGGCGGGTGGGCTTGATCCTCGATGTCCCGGAGGTCGTCGCGCGGGCGCGGCGGGGCTCAGGCACCGTCGGCTCGATCGTCGCCGGCCAGGACGCCGCGCCGAAGCGACGGGTGCTCCTCTGCGATGACTCGATCACCACCCGCAGCCTCGAGAAGAGCATCCTCGAGGGGGCCGGCTACACCGTCATCGTCGGGGTGGACGGCGCGGACGCCTGGCGGCTGCTCCAGGAGAACCCCGGGATCGACGTCGTCGTGTCCGACGTCGAGATGCCGCGGATGAACGGGTTCCAGCTCACCGAAACCATCCGAGAGTCGCCGCGGTTTCGACATCTCCCGGTCATACTGGTCACCGGCCTCGCGACGCCCGCGGACCGCGCCCGAGGCCTCGCCGTGGGCGCGAATGCGTACCTCGTGAAGAGCGACTTCGATCAGCAGCAACTCCTCGACACGATCGAGCAGGTGACATGAGCGCATTCAATATCCGGGTCCTGGTCGCGGACGACTCCCCGACCGCCCGGGCCCTGTTGGTCGGCATGTTGTCGGCCTCCAGCGGGATCGACGTGGTCGGCCAGGCGAAGAACGGCCTCGAAGCCGTGGAGATGACCGCTCGACTCAAGCCGGATCTGGTCACCATGGACATCGAGATGCCGGGCCTCAACGGGTACGAGGCGACCCGGCGGATCATGAGCGAGTGTCCCACTCCCATCGTGATCGTCTCCTCCCTGGACGTGCGGAGCGTGGAGATCTCGATGGAGGCGCTGCAGGCGGGGGCGCTCGAGGTGATCCCGAAGCCGGTCGGCCCGACGGCGCCGGGCCACGCCGCGCAGGCGCGGTACCTCGCCGCGACCGTGCGCGCGATGTCGGACGTTCGCCTCGTCCGCCGCTGGCCCAACGCCGCCGTGCCGTACAAGGAGCCGCCGGCTCTGCCGGTGACACAGCGGGCGAAGGTCATCGCGATCGCCGCTTCGACCGGGGGCCCGGTGGCGCTCCACAAGCTGCTCGGGGGCCTCTCGAAGGAGTTCCCGGTCCCGATCCTCATCGTCCAGCACATGGCCACCGGCTTCGGCGACGGGTTCGCGACCTGGCTCGACAGCACCGTCCCGATGCCGGTCAAGGTGGCTCGCCTCGGGGAGCCCGTCCTCCCGGGAGTCGCGTACCTGGCACCCGACAGCCGGCACCTCGGCGTCTCGGATCGGTCGACCATCGTCCTCTCGGACACCCCGTCGGTGGGCGGCTTTCGACCCTCGGCGAGCTTCCTGTTCGAGTCCGCCGGGCGCGTGTACGGCGCGGGGGCCGTGGGCGTCATCCTCACCGGGATGGGCAGCGACGGGCTCGAAGGGATGCGATCGCTCAAGGCGGCCGGTGGGTACGTGATCGCCCAGGACGAGGCGACGTGCGAGATCTTCGGGATGCCGGGCGTCGTCGTCGCGGCCGGGATCGCCGACCGGGTCCTCCCCTTGCCTCGAATCGGCGAGCACCTCGTCGCGCGGACCGCGAAGGCGAGCTGACAGGGGGATGGAGGCGATAGGGAAGCGTCGCGAGCCTCGACACCCGCTGCCCTCCCCCTCGAAGTACGCCCTCCTCCTCGTCGCGCTCCTGGTCTGCGGGGGGTTCGCGCTCACCATCGGGACCGCCGACCGCTTTCCGGGGGCGGACGGTCCCCACATGCTCGGCCAGGCCATGCGCCTGGGCGGCATGCTGCGCGCCGGAGAGCTCGTCGAGGTCGGACAGGAGATGTTCGCGCTCTCCGCGCCCCATCCGCCGTTCGGCTACCTGCCGCTGGTGGGGCTCGCCGCCCTCGGCCTGCCGCTGCGGGGGATCATCGCCGGGGCCGACCTGTTCTGGCTGCTGCTCATCCTGCACGGGAGCGTGCTGCTGTGTAGCCGGAAGGGCGAGCCCGATCTGCAGGCGGGTGCGCTCGCGACGCTGGCCGGCGTGTCCGCGGGGCTGACGTGGTGGTCGGCGGATCACCACGGCTTCGACCTTCCCACGGCCGCGGTCGTGCTCCAGAGCCTGGGCTGGTTGCACGCCTCCGAGGGCCTCACCGTCCGCCGCGCGTCCGTTTGTTTCGGGTTCTGGTTGGCCTGCGCTTTTCTGACCAAGTACTCCGCGCCCCTGGTGCTGTTCCTGCCGGTGCTCGTGGGGTGCGCGCCGGCGCTGTGGAGGCAGCCGCGCAACCTCGGCCTCGCTGCCCTCGTCTGGGCCGGTGTGGCGGGAATCTGGCTCGCCGCCAACCGCCGGAGCGTGGTGGACTACGTCGTCTCGGCCCTTGATCCCCCGACTGCGCCCGGCAATTTTCCGGAGCAGCTCACCCTGATCCAGCGCTTCGCCGGGGATGGCCAGGGCATGTTCTTCGCCGTGTTGAAGGACGCCATGGGCTGGCCCGTCCTGGCCCTCCTGTTGCTCGGGGCCGTGGCGGCCCGTCGGAAGTTGCCCCTGCTCGGCCTGATCTCGGGCCTCCTCTTCCTCGGCGCGATGAACAGCCGCGAAGGCCGTTATGCCTTGCCCCTCGTGATCCTGATGGCGGTGGCGGGGGCGCCCGCCGCCCGCTGGGGATGGCAGCCGGCGGTGATGCTGCTCGCGGTCCTGGCGCCCGGCCTCCGGGGCGCGTTCATCGCCTACCGCGACACCGACGCGAGCGAGGCGCCCGCGCGACGCCCGCTCGACCACCCCATCGCGACGCTCCGCACGCTCGCCCCGTGGCCCTTTCCCGCTCCCGCCTTCTCGCCCATCTCGGAGCACCCCGAGCCCTGGGCCTGCGCCGAGGTCCTGGAAGAGGCGCTGCCGCGCCTGGGCGAGCACCGGGTGTTGGGGATGCTGCTGAACACGCTCCCGGAAGCTCCCAGCTCGTCGGTGTACCAGCTCGTGGCCGAACAGATGGGCCTGAAGCTGGACATCCTGACGATCCACGCGATGATCTCGCCGCAGGGGCTGATGAGCAACTCCTACCGCGGCCCCCTCGCGGTGGTGGAGGACGCCCCCCCCCCTTCCCCGGGAGAGCTGCGCCGCGAGCCCTCCGGGGTGACCGTCGTCTACGTCGTGACCCACCCATCGAGCGCCGCCGGGACCCGCTGGCTCGCGGAGACCCCGCACACGGTGCTCTCCCGGCGCTCGCTGCCGGACGGGCACAGCGGCGTGCTGGTCCAGAAGCTGTGACCGGCCTCGGCCGCGCGCGGCTTCCCGCACTGGTGCTCGGGAGCCTGGTCCTCGGGACCCTGATCTTCCAGCCCTGGAAGGGACCCCTCGGTCAGCACCCCGAGATCGGGATGCTCTCCCTCTACTACGCCGCTTCTTCCTTCCTCACCGAGGGCCTCCATCCTACGCTGTTGAACTACCCGGACGGCGGGTGGTGGTGGCCCGCGGCCCTCCCCGAGGCCCTCCTGCTCGCCCCGTTCACCTCGCTCCTGGGCGCGGGCGTCAGCTGGAACCTGCTGTGGATGGTGCGGCTGGCCGTGGGGGTGTGGGGAGCGGCCCGGTGGCTGGAGGGTCGGGGAATCCGCGCGGAGCTCGCGCTGCTCTGGGCCTTCTGGCCCGGAACCTGGCTGCTGGCCGAGAGCGGCGCGGCCGAGGCGGGGGCGATCCTCTACCTGCCCTTCGTGCTCACCCTCCTAGAGCGGCCTGCCCTGCGGGGGAAGCTGCTGGCCGGGCTCCTGCTCGGCGGCTCGCCCGGCTTGCTCGCGGGCACCCTCTCGACCCTCGCGATCCTCGAGCCGGGGAGGCTGAAGGATCGCTCCCTCTGGCCCGCCTGGGCCCTCGCCGCCGTGCTCGTGGCCGGTCGCGCGTGGACGCTCCTGGCCGCGGGCAGCCTGCGCCCGTCGGTGGGCGCGGCGCTCCTCGGCGGTGCCCAGGGGGCGCACGGGGCCGCCTCGCTCGAGGGCGCGCTCTGGGGCTGGGGCAGCCCGCTGTTGCTCGCGCTCGTCCTGGCGAGCGCCAAGAAGGCCGATCGACGCCCCGCGCTGCTCGGCCTGGTGGGCCTCCTGCTCGCGCTCGGCCCGACGCTCCGCTGGGCGGGGCAGGACCTGGTCCTCGCGCAGAAGCCCTTTCCCCTCCCCCTGTTGCTGGTGCGGATCCTGCCCCCGGTGTCGGTGGCCGAGCACCTGTCCGGGTTCGCGGCGCTCGCCGCGCTCGGAGCCCTGCTGCTGCTGGGGCGGCGGCCCCGGGCCGAATGGGTCGTGTTGGGGCTGCTTCCGGTCCAGCTCTACCTCTGCTTGCCGACGCACACCGACCTGCCCGTCGCCGAGGCCGGCGGTCCAGCCTTCTTCCTGCCCCTCCCCAGGGATCTCGCGCCCGCGCACGCGCTCGCCGCCCGGGGCGCCCCGGTGTCGGTGGGGCTGGAGAGCCTGGCGCCGGCCGCCCTCCTGGCGCGGGTCACCCAGCCGTCCTGGCAGCTCTCCGAGCTCCAGGGGGCCCTGTCCCGAGCCGGCTACGCCCAACTGCGCACCGACGCCACCGCCACCTGGGGCCAGGGGCCCGAGCTTGGCTGGTTGTTGGGGAGCGTCGCGGCGGTCGATGGCGTGGCCTGGCCGGCGGTGGGCCTCCAGAAGCAGACGTTGAAGGAGTGGTCCACCGTGCCGGTGCTGCCCCCGGAAGCGACCCGGCCGAGGGCGGAGGACTGGACGGCGGTCGAGGGCGGCCTGGAGGCCTTTTTCGACCGCACGCTCGGCAAACGCGCGATGACGGAGGTGTGGCTGTACGAGTGGGAGGGCGAAGCCTGGCGACCGATCCGGTGGATCGCCCACTCCCTCACGTCGCTCGGCCTGGGCCAGAGCCCGAATGGCGCCCTCGTCCTCACGGGGATGGTGTCCCTGCCCCCGGAGCTCGGGCCCTCCTTCCCCCTGTTCTCCTCCTCCTCCGTCGTCACGCTCGCTACCCTCGATCTCGAGCGCTGGGGCGCCCGGACCTGGTGGCTCGCGGATCGCCTGTCGCTGGTCGACAGCCACGTGACATGGGAGAACGGCGAGCCTGTACTCTACAGTTGGATCCGCACCGGGGCCCTCGGTGTGGATCCCGTCTCGCTCACGGGCGATCATCCGGTGATCCGCGCGACCATGGGCGACGACGGCGTGTTCCACGCGGGGCCCCCGGTCTGGTCCGCCGCGGGCCTCGCCGACCCCTCCCCGGCCCAAGATCTGCTCTACGCTACCGAGTTCATTCAAGGTCGGGTCCCGAGCGTGCGGATCGCTCGCCGGGAGGGGTCCCGGTACGTGCCCGTCGGAGAGCTGCCCGGGATCACGGTCCCCTACGTGTGGGAGGAGGGGGGAGAGCACCACCTGCTCGCGCACGGCCCCGGAGCCGAGGGGCGGCTGATGCCGGTCCAGGCCCGCTCGGCGGACGGCGTGACCTGGACCCGACCCGAGCCGGTACCGGGGTTCACGGACGTCTCCGCCTGCGAGAGCCCGGTGGCGACGGTGTTCCAGGGCCGCCGCCTCCTCTTGTGCAGCAGGCGCCTACGGGATGCGCGGAGCGTCGAGAACGCGCCGCCGGGCAGCGGGCAGTAGGCGGGGTGGCCGCGGGGTCACGCGTCCCGCACCACCCGAAACCCCAGGATCGACACGCGCAGCTGGGGCCAGTCACTGCTCCGGTTGGCAGCGCGCGCGAGGCGGGCCTGGCCGTACCAATCTCCGCCGCGACACACGCGGCGGGCGGGGTCGTCGCCGGGGTCCACCGGCGGGGGCGCGCGCCCGTCGGATACGTCGGGCCCCTCCGGCCGGAACAGGTCGAGGCAATACTCGCGCACGTTCCCGCCCAGGCCACGCACGCCATGGGGGCTCTCGTCGATGGGGCAGCTGTCGACCACCGCGGGGAGCGGCCGGCCCGCGTGGCTGTCCTGCATGTGGCACCACGTCGGATCGAGGTGGTTGCCCCATGGAAACAGCCGGCCGTCGGCGCCCCGGGCCATCCGCTCCCGCTCCAGATCGCCCGGGAGGCGCCACGCCTGGCCCGTCCGCGACGCCAGCCATTGGCTGTACGCCCGCGCGCCGTACCAATCGACGTGCATGATCGGCCAGTCGAGATCCCAGGAGTCCCCGTCGGCGTCCGGCTGGAGGAGAAACCGGCCCGCGGCGTCCCGTCCGTAGAGGAGCGCCCCCTCGTCCTCGACCTTGGCGGCGCGCTCGCGGGGCGCGTGGCGGAGCGCCTCGTCGACGCGGCCGGTCGCCACGAGATCGTCGAGGAACTCGATGTACTCGCGGTTGGTCACCGGAAACCGCCGGGCGATCATCCCCGGGAACCAGAGCCGACGCCACGGAAGGCTGGCGTTCGCGTCGGCGTCGCCGCCCGTCCACGCGGGGCCCGGCGGCAGCCACACATCGTCGACACCGAGCTCGCCGAGGCAGGGCAGCCGGATCGCGACGGGATCCGCGGCCCCGGGCGCCACGCCATCCCAGTGCTCCTGGCGCCCGATCGACACGGGGTACCGCACGTCGGCGTGACCGGGGGCGCGCAACACCACCAGGTAGGAGCCCATGGGCAGGCGCACGTCGAGCGGCGTCTCCCCCAGGTCCTGGAGCGGTACGGCCACGAGACGCCGCTCGTGGGCTTCGTAGCGGAGAAGCGACGCGGTGGCGGGCGGGTCGCTCGCGAGGGTGAGGCGCCCGTCCCCCGCCAGCCACGCGGCGTGGCGGCCCGCGCGATCATGGTGCCGCAGGCTCTGCTCCACCCGAGCGGCGCCGCGCACGTCTCGCGCGGCCTCGGCCTCCGCGTGGCGCGCCCGGTACCAGTCCGCGAGCGCCGAGTGGGCCTCCGGGAGGTCGGGGCGGTGCAGAAAGGCCCCCTGGAGCAGCTGGACCACGCGGAGCTCCTGCCGCTCGGCCTCGCGCTCCAGGGCATCGGCGGCGTCTTCGAGGGCCCACGCGCCGAGCTTCGCGGCGACGGGCTCCCACGGCTTCACCAGGGCACGGGCGGCCGAGGCGGCCTCGCGCCGCGAAACGGCGTCCGCCCGGAGGCGGGGGATCTCGGGGAGGAGCGCCTGCGCCTGCGCCACGATGTCCAGCGCGCGCTTCCGCTGCCGGGCGCCATCCAGCCACGCCCGGAGCTCCTCGGCCACCGCGCCCGCGTTCGGAGGGCGGCTGCCCGCGTCGGGAGCGATCGCGCGCTGGCGCAGGTCGACCAGCTCCACGGGTGCGTCCTCCGCGCCGCCGAGCAGCTCCCCGAGGATGACGCCGAGCGCGTACACGTCGCACGGGGGGCCGATCTCGGCGTCCCCGCGGGCCTGTTCGGGGGCCATGTACGCGCGCGTGCCGAGGACCGCGCCCGCTGTGGTGTGGCGAGGGTTCGTCGGCTCGTCGCTCCCCTCCCCGCGCCACTCCGCGTCGGGAGTTCCCACCACCTTGGCCAGCCCCCAGTCCACCACCCGCACTTCGCCGTGCGGCCCCACGAGGATGTTGTCGGGCTTCACGTCTCGGTGGATGACCCCGTGCGCATGGGCGTAGGCGACGGCTTCGCAGGCGCGGTGGAACACGTCGACGTGGCGGTGCAGCGTCCACTCCGAGCGCCCTTCGCGCAGCTCCGCGAGCAGCTCCGTCAGCCGACGCCCGCGCACCTCCTCCATCGTGTACCACCAGCGGCCGTCTCCAGACCAACCGAGGTCGTGCACGGGCACGATCCCGGGGTGCTGGAGGCCGGCGGTCAGGCTCGCCTCCTCCCGAAAGCGCGCGAGCGCCTCCGCGTGGCCCGACCAGCGCCCGAGGATGAGCTTGAGCGCGAGCGTGCGCCTGAGCACGCGATCGCGGACCCGCCAGACCTCCCCCATGCCGCCTCGGCCCAGCTGCACGAGGAGCTCGTAGCGCGGGGGGATGGAAGAGCGGGGATCGCCCGGATCGGTGAGGTCAGGGGCCTCGGGGGCGTCGGTGCCGCCGAGGTCGGCCAACATCGTCGGGTCTGCGGAGGCCCGCGGGGCGGCGGCGTCGTAGCCCTGCGCCGTGCCGAGACGGCTCTCCATCCACGCGCTCACGCGGGCCCACCCCTCGCGCTCGGCGAGCTCCAGGAGGCGCGCCTCGAGTACGGGGTCGATCATGCGGGGATCCTGTACGCGCGGGCCACGTAGCACGAAGCCGGCCGGGACTCCGACACGGGATGTCATGAGTTGGTACCACATGACGCGGGACGGAAGGTCGTATCAAATACGCCCCCCCGGGGGCTTGACACAAATGAAGCGTTGCGTTGGTCGACTACCTTGCGCGGGCCAATCCTCGGAGCCTCATGATGAACGCGCAGCCCTCTCGCCCCGCCTCGACGTACCTGTCTCTCGTCGGAGCCGGCCTCCTCGGAGCGGGGCTCTTCGGAGCCGGCTGCGCGTCCACCAAGGACACCGACACCTCCGACACGGACTCCGACACGGACTCCGACACGGACACGTCCGACACCGACACGTCGGATGACACCACCGCGCCCACCGCGCTCTCCTCCTTCCCCCGCGACGGAGAGCTCGACGTCTCCCTCAATCGCACGGTCAACGTCGTCTTCAGCGAGGCCCTCGATCCGGCGAGCCTCACCGACGCCACCTTCACCGTGATGGCGGATGGAGCGCCGGTGGAAGGCACGGTTTCGTTCGCGGTCGACACCGCCACGTTCACGCCGACGGCCCTGCTCGCGCTCTCGACGGAATTCGACGCCGAGGTCACCACCGGGGTGACGGACCTCGCCGGGAACCCCCTGGCGTCGGCCTACTCCTTCGCGTTCACCACCGGAACGACCGCGGACGCCGTCGCGCCCACGGTGACGGCCACGAGCCCCGGGAACTACGCGACCGACGTCGCGATCACGCGCACGATCAACGCCTACTTGAGCGAGCCCCCGGATGCCCGCACGATCAGCGGGGCCACGTTCGAGGTGTCGGTCGGCGGCGTGCCGGTGGAGGGTACGATCGCCCTCGACGGGGCCACGGTCACCTTCACGCCTTCGGGCGCCCTCGCGTCCTCGACCCTCTACGACGCGGCCATGGGCGTAGGCATCCGTGACCTCGCCGGCAACGCCCTCGCCGAGCCCTACGCGTGGAGCTTCACCACGAGCGACTCCACCGATGTGCCCGGAAGTGTGGACCTCCAATCCGCGGCGGACTTCGCGGTGCTCGCGGGATCCACGGTCACCAGCACCGGGGCCACCGTGGTCACGGGCAACCTCGGGATCAGCCCCGGCAGCGCGATGGAGGGCTTTCCGCCCGGTCTGGTCGTCGGAGATGTCCACGCGGGAGACTCTGCCGCCGCGCGCGCCGAGCTCGACCTGACCTCGGCCTACAACGACGCGGCCGGGCGTACCACCGCGCCGATCAGCGTGTCGGGCAACCTGGGCGGGCAGACCCTGCCCCCCGGCCTCTACACCACGGCCTCCGGGCTCGAGATCTCCTCCGGTGACCTGACGCTCGACGGCGGCGGCAACCCCAACGCGGTCTGGATCTTCCAGATGGGGACCACCCTGAGCACCACGGCGGGCCGCGCGGTCCTGCTCACCAACGGGGCCGACGCGGCGAACGTGTACTGGCAGGTCGGCACCTCCGCCACGTTCGACACCACGACCGCGATGGTGGGCAACGTCCTGGCAGACCAGTCCATCTCGTTCGGCACCGGGGCCTCGCTCGAAGGGCGCGCGCTCGCGCGGATCGGCGGCGTCACGTTGGACTCGAGCCTGATCACGCTGCCGTGAACCGCGTGGGATAGCCCCCCGGATGACCCCCATCCTCGACGGCGACCACCTCGACGCCCACTTCGTCGGCGCCTCCCATCCCGGCGCCCGCTTCGCGCGGGGCGCCTACGAGGGCTGCCGCTTCGAGAGGTGCACGCTCACGGGCGCGCGCTTCATCGATGCTCGCTTCACCGACTGTGTGTTCGTCGGGTGCGAGCTCACGACGTTGGGGGTCGCCGGAACGAGCTTCACCAACGTCACGTTCACCAACTGCCGTGCCATGGGCGTGGACTGGACCGCCGCCCACCAGCTCACGTTCTCGGTCGAGTTCGACCAATGCCGCCTCGACAACTCGATGTTCGGCGGCATGCGGCTCAAGGGCCTCAAGGTGCTCGACTGCAACCTCCAGGGGGTCGACTTCTCCGGCTGCGACCTCACCAACGCCCGCTTCTCCAAGTCGGATCTCGGCGGCGCCCTCGTGCGGCACGCGACGCTGAAGGGCGCCGACTTCACGGACGCGCGCGACTTCGCGTTCGACTACCGCACCAACAAGGCCGGCAAGACGAAGATCAACCTCGACACGGCCGCGCTGGTGCTCGCCGAGATGGGCCTCTTGGTGCCCGACCTCGATCGGTTGACGGGCCGGTAGGCCGGCCCGACGGAGCCGCTCAGCTCGGCGCGATCTCGACGGCGATCTCGATGGTGTCGATGAGCGAGCCATCGCCGAACACGAGGATCACGATCGTCGTGGCCAGGGGCTCCTCGGTCTCGATCCCGGTGAGCAGGAGGTCGAACGGGAGCGGATCCCCGGGCGTGACCCCGCTGAACGACGAGGGCGAGATGGAGTCGACGATCCCGTACGGATCGTTGCCGACGATGAGCTCGATCTCGTCGAAGTAGCTGGCCGCGAACGAGGCGGAGGCCACGTCCTCGAGGGCCGCGGCGATCTCGGCGTTGATGTCCGCGCCGGAGGAGGTGTACATCGGGGTGTCGTCGGCGGCACCGTCCCCGTCCAGATCGACGTAGTGCCCCGTGGCGGCCGCGAGATCGTCGAACTGACCCGCGGCCAGGGTGCCGTTGACCAGGATGCCCACGATCCAGGCGTCCTGTTCGATCGCGGCCTCCACCACGGCGACCGAGCCCGCGTCCGCCGGGCAGCCGCCGGGCGAGCTGCTGTAGCTGGTGTCGACCGAGTCCGGGTCGCGCATGTAGTTGTCGGTGATCAGCACCACCACCGGCTGCGAGCGCTCCCGGAAGCCGACGCCGCCGCCCTCACCCGTGCCGCTCACGTCGCCGTCGTAGCTGCCGACCTCGCTGCCCCCGAACGGATCGTCGGGCGAGGCCACGAACGCGGGGACGTCGGTCAGGTCATCCACGTTTCCGTCACAGTCCTGATCGTAGCCCGCGCCGGAGATGGCCTGGTACAGGGCCTCCATCCCCGACTCCGGGCCGTCGGCGCCCGAGTGGGTGCCCGTGGCGTCGATGGCGTCCTGGACGTATTCGAGGTCATCGCTCATCTGGGCGAGCAGGTCGAACGGGAGGTCGGCGCCGGAGCTGCCGAAGCTTCCGTAGGCGTAGTCGTCGTACGTGGAGAAGGACCAGCGCGCATCCCCCGCGCCCGTCGTGGCCGCCGCGATGGTGCCGACGTCGAGCGCGGAGATGGAGCTGCCCATCGAGCAGGTGGTGTCGAGCACCAGGGCGATGTCCAGCCCCGTCGCGCCGCCGGCCTCGTAGTCCACGGGCACGGTCGTCACGACACCCGCGTCGACGACCACGCCGTCCAGCGTGCGGTCATCACCGTCACAGTCGGCGTCCACGCCGTCATCGGGGCGGTCGTAGGCGCCCGGGTAGACCGTGGCGTCCCGGTCGTCGCAGTCCTCCCCCGAGCCCGAGGAGCCCTCGTAGCCGTCCAGATCGCGGTCGCTGAGCGCGGGGTCGGTGGTCTCGACGAGGCACTCGCCGCCCTCGACGTCCGTGGGCTCCACCGCCTGGTTCACGGTGAACGTGCCGGTGATCGACAGGCCGTCCGCCGAGCGCGCGGCGATGCTCCCGATCGCCACGAGGTCGACCGGGCCGCCGGGCTCGCCCGGCTCCTCGCCGCCGGAGATCTCCGAGAGGTAGATCGCGCCGCCGGTGAGCGCGTAGATCCCCTCCACGTCGTCCCCCACGCCCGAGCAGTCGAGCGTCGCGACCGACCCCGAGGCTGCGCTGTCGAACGCGTACCAGCCCGGCCCGCAGACGCCCTGGATGTCGAAGTCGAGGTAGCAGTCGGAGGCCGCCGAGGCGCCGGCCGCGAAGCGGATCCCGAGGCTGCGCACAGCGGGAGCGTCGTCCGGATCGAACTCGAACGAGGCCTCGGCCTCGGCGCTCGTGCAGCCGAGCGTCACGGCAGACCCGTCGGGGAGGGTCACCGCGAACGCCGCCTCGCAGTCCACGTCGCTGTCGGTATCGGCGTCCGTGTCCGCGTCGGTATCCGCGTCCGTGTCCGCGTCGGTATCCGAATCCGTGTCCGCATCGGTGTCGGCGTCGGTATCCGTGTCCGAGTCGCTGTCGGCGTCGGTGTCCGAATCGGTGTCCGTATCGGCGTCCGCGTCCTTGTCGCGCGTACCGCCCGTCAGGAGGTTGCAACCGAGGAGGGCCAGGAGGAGGGTGGTCGTCATCCCCGCACCGTAGCGCATAAACCGACCCTACGGAACCGTTCTCACCGTGAGCTGAACCAGATCGGCGCGGGGTCCGAGCCGACCGACGGGGTGCAGGTACGGACCGGCGGGATCGGCCACCACCCAGGCGGTGCCGCCCACGGTCACGGTGCGATCCCCCGCGAGGGCGGGCAGCCCGAGGCCGACGATGGCGTGGTCCTTCATCGTCAGGATGGCCATCGGAAGATCGGGCGCGACCGCTCGGATCAACGCGGCGTAGAGCGTGGACTTCTCGTCGCAGTCGCCGTGCTGATCCCGAAGGACCGTGAGCGGGGTACCGAAGGTGTCCCGCGTGAGCGGCTCGGCGGGAATGCCTTGGACCAGCGCGAGCGCCCGCTCGGCGAAGGCGCGGGTGTCCGTGGCGGGGCCGAGCGCGGCCGCGAGGGGGAGCAGCGCCGGGGCGCCCTCCGCCGCCATGCGCGCGTGATCGTACTGGAGCTGGCCCGGCCCCACCCGGCCGATGTGGTGCTCCGCGAGCAGCGCGGCCCACAGGATCTCCCGCTGGCCGAGCGCGGCGGCGTTGTCTCCGGCACCGGCCGGGCTGTCGGCGCGCGCGGTCTTCATCGTCAGCTCGGTGCCCTGCACGACCACGGACACGCCCGGCGCGCTCGCGGCCGCCCACGCCGTCAGGCGCTCCCCGAGGACGACGGTGAGCGCGGCCTGATCGAAGTGGAGCACCTCGGCGGCCGCGATGGCGCCGGGAGGGAAGGTGGCGGACAGCGCCTGCTTGGCGCCGCTCGCGTCGGGCCAGCGCGCGGCGAGCTTGTCCCCGTCGGGGCGGGCGACGACGGAGAGGGTGGCGGGGGCCGGGGAGGCCGCGAGCAGCGGCCCGGCGGCGAGGAGGACGAGGAGGGGTGAGAGCATCGTCCCGAAACATGGCACGGAAACGCTCCGGCCGCCGCCTCCGGATGGGATCCGGGGGGCACCGACCCCCGCGCCGTTACGGCGACGGGGGCCGTCAGCGAATCAGGAGAGCTGGCCGCAATCCGCGATGGTGACCTTCTTGCTGGTCGAGCCGCTGGACGAGCCGACGGCCTCCATCTTCTGGACCACGTCCATCCCCTCGACGACCTTGCCGAAGACGACGTGCTTGCCGTCGAGCCAGCTGGTCACGACGGTCGTGATGAAGAATTGGGAGCCGTTGGTGTTGGGACCCGCGTTCGCCATGGAGAGCAGGCCGGGCGTGGTGTGCTTGAGCTTGAAGTTCTCGTCCTGGAACTTCTCGCCGTAGATCGACTCGCCGCCGGTGCCGTCACCACGGGTGAAGTCACCGCCCTGGCACATGAACTGCTTGATGATGCGGTGGAAGCCCGAACCCTTGTAGGTCAGCGGCTTGCCGGAGCGGCCGACACCCTTCTCGCCCGTGCAGAGAGCGCGGAAATTCTCGGCCGTGCGCGGGGTCACGTCGGCGAAGAGCTCGAAGGTGATGCGGCCCACGGGGGCGCCGTCAAAAGCGATGTCGAAGAAAACGCGGGGGTTTGTCATGCGCGCAATTAACACGGAGCGGGGCCGCTACCATTCCGCGGCGTACATCGACGAGACGGATTGGACGAAGGTGGTGGCCTGGCCCAGATCCAGGTCGAGCTGCCACGTGACGATCCCCTCCGGCGTGACGCGCTGGATCTGACCCGCGCTCGACCACACCACCTGCGTCGCGCCTTCGTCGAACCGCTCCACGTCGGGATCGCCGACCGGATGCTCGGCGGTATCCTCGATCGGATCGGTGACATCGGGCTTCTGGGCCGGATCGGCGCACGCGAGGAGGAAGAGCATCTACGGGGTGTACCCGGGGTCGGGCGGGCCCCGGCGCACGCTTGACGAGCCCGCGGTCGTCCGTTATTGGAACTGAATATCACTTTCATTATCAATGAGCCGGCCCATCCCCCGGAGGCGCCCCGTGCACCTGCCCGACGCGCCCGCGCGTTCCTCACGTTGGCTGCTTGCCGGGCTCGCCTCGCTCGCGCTCCTCAAGGTCGCGTGTGACGGCGGGAAGGACGGTGACGAGCCGAACGTCGTCGTCGAGACGCTCGCGGCGGCGCTCGCGGACGTGGGGCCGTACGTGGTCCGCCCCGCGCTCGACCGTGCCGCCGCCGCGGCCGACACGCTCGTGATCGCCGCCGAGGCCTGGGAAGCGGCGGAAGCCTCCGGGACCGGCGGCGCCGAGGCGCAGGCCGCGGCGCAAGCCGCATGGTGGGGATTGATGGAGGCGTGGCAGGAGGTCGAGGTGCTCCAGATCGGGCCCGCCGCCTCGTCGCTCACGGCGGCCGGGGGCGCCGATCTCCGAGACTCGGTGTACTCGTGGCCCACGGTCAACCGCTGCCGGGTCGACCAGGAGACGGTCGAGGCCGCGTGGGACGATGCGGACTTCTTCTCGACGAACCTCGTGAACGTGTACGGGCTCGCCGCGTTGGAGGTGCTCCTCTACGCGCCCGCCGGCGAGAACGTCTGCGCGGCGACCGTCGGCATCAACACGGACGGGTCGTGGGCCGCCCTCGGCGTCGAGGGCGTGCAGCGAAACCGCGCTTCCTACGCACGCGCGCTCGCGACGCACACGGCGAGCATGGCGGACGACCTCGTGTCACGGTGGGATCCCGCGGGAGGCGACTTCGGCGCGCAGCTCGCGAACGCGGGCGACGCGTCGGTGTACGAGACGCCGGAGCAGGCGCTCAACGCCGTCTTCGACGCGTTGTTCTACCTCGAGACGTCCACGAAGGACCGCAAGCTCGGGTACGCGGTGGGCGCGGGGGACTGCGTGGAGACCAGCTGCATCGCGAGCATCGAGTCTCCGATCGCGGGGGGATCGCACGCGTGGGTGAAGGTGAACCTGCGCGCATTCCGGACGTTGTACCTCGGTGGAGAGGGCACGGGCATGGATGACGTGGTCCGCTCGCTCGGCGAGGAGGCCCTCGCGGACGCCCTGCTGGTCGCGCTGGACGAGGCGGACGCCGCCGCGGCCGCGGTGACGACGCCCTACGACGTGGCGATGACCAACGATCGCGCCCCGATGGACGCGTTGTACGCCGCGGTGAAGGCCGTGACGGATCTGCTGAAGGGCGACATCGCGACGGTCCTCCTCCTGCAGATCCCGAGCGAGGCCTCGGGCGACAATGACTGAACCCGCGGCGATCGCGGGTCACGTCCTCCTGGCCCTCGCCGAGCCGTTCACGAGCACGGCGAGCCGCACCTGGTGGCCCTTCCTGCTCGGAACCGCCTGCGTCGCCGTGGGCGTCCAGGCGCTCCGGCGGCGCGGGGAGCCGTGGGGCGCGACCGTGCGCGCGGGGCTCGGGACCCACCTCTGGCGCCAGCGCTCGGCCGCGCTCGACGTGCAGTTGCTCGTGGTGCGGCAGCTCGTCGGGCTGCTCGGGCTGCTCCCGCGGATCGGCTCCGCCTGGGCAATCGCGACGTTGCTGGCACGCGCGCTCGACCGCGTGGCGGGCCGGCCCGACCTCGGGGCTCCGCCCGCCGCGCTGCTGCACGTCGGCTACACGCTCGCGCTCTTCGTGGCCTGGGACGCGAGCCGCTACCTGCTCCACCGCGCGCTGCACGCCGCGCCGGTGCTCTGGCAGTTCCACCAGGTGCATCACTCGGCGGAGGCGTTGACTCCCCTCTCCTTCCACCGCGTGCACCCCGTCGAGTCGCTGCTCTACGAGGCGCGCGGTGTGCTCGTCACGGGCCTGCTCGCGGGGTCGGCCTACTGGTTGTGGCGGGGGGAGGCGGTGGCGGTGACGGTGCTCGGGGTCGACGGCATCGGGTTCGTGTTGGGCGGGCTCACCGGCAACCTGCGGCACAGCCACGTGTGGATCGGTTTTGGGCCGAGGGTGGAGCGTTGGCTCCTCTCCCCCGCCCAACATCAGCTCCACCATGGGGCCGATCGCGCGGAGAACGGCTGCAACTACGGCGTGTGGCTCGCGTGCTGGGACCGGCTCGCCGGCTCGCTCCGGCTCGCGGGAGGCTCGCCCCCGCGCCAGCTCGGCCTGGCGCCCGGCGTGGCCAACCACGGGCAGGACCTCGGATCCGCGCTGTTCGGGCCCGCCGCCGCCGCCGCCCGCCTGGTGACGCGGCGACCGAGCGGGGCCGCCCTGCGCGCGGCGGTCGCCCTCGTCGCGATCGCCGCCCCCGGCGCGGCACGCGGAGAGGAACCCGCGCCCGAGGAGCCGGAAGCCGAGGAGCCGGCGCCCGTCGACCCCGGCCCGGTCGCGCCCCCTCCCGTCGAGCCCGAGGGTCCAGGGCCCGGCGAGGGCGAGGAGATCGTGGTGTCCCCGGGCAAGGTGCCGGTGGTCGGCGGGGCCGCCCACGAGGTCGACGCGGAGACGCTCGAGCGGTACGAGCACGACGACATCCAGCGCGTGCTCGCGCGCGTCCCGGGCGTGTACGTGCGCGGCGAGGACGGGTTCGGGCTCCGGCCCAACATCGGGATGCGCGGCGCCAACAGCGATCGCAGCGCCAAGATCACGCTCCTCGAGGATGGGGTCCCGCTCTCGCCCGCGCCGTACGCGGCGCCCGCGGCCTACTACTTTCCACTCACGACGCGCCTCGTGGGCGTCGAGGTGTTCAAGGGCCCGGCCTCCATCGCGCACGGCCCCCAGACCATCGGCGGCGCGGTCAACCTGCTGACACGCCGGGTGCCCACCCGGCTCGACGGCGCGCTCGACGCCGCCGCGGGCGCCTACTCCACCCTCAAGGTGCACGGCTGGGGCGGCACCGGCGGGCCGCGCGGCGGCGTGCTCCTCGAGGGCTCGCACCTGTCCTCGGGCGGCTTCAAGGAGCTCGACGGTGGCGGGCCCACGGGCTTCGAGCGCCAGGACCTCCTCGCGAAGGCCCGCCTGAACTTCGACGCGATCGGGGACGGCGAGGGGGAGAACGCGCTCGAGCTCAAGCTCGGCTACGGCCGCGAGCACTCGTACGAGACGTACCTCGGCCTCTCGCAGGAGGACTTCCTCGAGACCCCCTACCGCCGCTACGCCGCGTCGCAGGCCGACGAGATGCGTTGGCAACACACGCAGGAGTCCCTCACCTGGGAGCTCTCGGCCGCCAAGCGGTTCACGCTCCGCACCGTCGCGTACCACTGCTGGCTCGACCGCAGCTGGACGAAGCTGAACCGCTTCGCTGGCGGCCCGGACATCCACGACCTGCTGGTGAGCCCGGCCGCGGGCCAGGCCGCGACCTACGC
>JAUXQH010000162.1 GCA_030685065.1 Pseudomonadota bacterium
GCCGCCGTCGAGCGCGCGGGCGAGGAGCGTCTCCAGGGGCTCGGGGACGTCGAGCTGAGCGGCGAGGAGGCCCACGACGCCCGGCACCGCGAGGACCGCCTTGAGTCCGTCCGGCACGTCGCTGTTCTTGCGCTGGAGATCCTCGAGCGTGTCGAGCCGGACCTTCACGCGCTCCCGCTCGCGGGTCGCGTCCGTCAGGAGGGCGTCGATCCGCTTCTGCTCCCTGTTCGTCGTATCGCGCTCGGCCTCGGCGCCGGCGATCGCGGCGCGCCCGGCCTCGACCTGCTGCCGCGCGGCCGCGACCATGGCCTCCGCCTCCGCGAACTGGACCGAGATGCGCGCGATCTCCTCCTCGACGTGGCTGTTCGACGCCCCCTCGGCCGCGATCTGCCCGCGGTTCCGCTCCTCGCGCGCCGCGAGGTCCCGGCGCCGCCCCTGGACGGCCCCCACCGCCGCGCGCGCCCGGACGGCGGCCTCGAAGGCCTCCATCGCCCCGCGCCGGGAGCGCTCGAGCTCCTCTCGGGTGACCCTGAGCGTCTCACCCGCCACCCGCGCGCGATCCGTCGCGGCCTCGAGGGCGTCCCGACTGCGCTTGAGCTCCCGCTCCGCGTGCTCGCGCGCGGCCCCCTGGTGCGTCGCCTCCGCGCCGGCCGTGTCGCGCTCGGTGCGGAGCTCCCCAAGGTCCGCCGCGAGGCGCGCCAGCCGATCCTTGCCCGTGCCCGACTCCCGCGCCTGGTAGACCGCCGCGCTCTCCTCGACCCGCCGCTGCGCCTCGACCTCGGCCAGGCGATCCCGTACGCGCCCGGCCTCCTCGTCGAGCGCCTCCTGCCCCTTGCGCCGCTCCGCGAGCTCGTTCTCGTGCCGCTCGACGGCGCGGTTCCCCTCCCCCACCTCCGTCTCGAGCGCGCGCACCTGCTCGGCGAGCGCCTTGCGGTCACCCACGAGGCCCGAGCACCGCGCCATCGACACCACGATCTCCTGCTGGCGCAGGCGGGCCTGCAACATGCGCCACCGGCCGATGCGCTGGACCTGGCGCTCGGCGGAGCGGAGCTGCCTGCCCATCTCGTCCGCGAGGTCCGCCACGCGCTCGAGCGCGGTGCGCGTCGTGGCGAGCTTCTCCATCGTCTCTTCGCGGCGCGCCTTGTACCGCGAGATGCCCGCGGCCTCCTCGATGAGCAGGCGGCGCTGCTCTGGGCGCGCGTGCACGATCTGCCCGATGCGGCCCTGTTCGATCACCGAGTAGAGCTGGTTGCCCACCCCGGTGTCCATGAACAGCTCCTGGATGTCCCGGAGGCGCACGCGCTCCTGGTTGACCAGGTACTCGGAGTGGCCGGTGCGGTAGAGCCGGCGGGACACGCCGAGCTCGGCGAAGCGGGCCCAGATGCCGGGGAAGGGCTCGGCGCCGGCCTCGAACGTCAAGGTGACCTCGGCGAAGCCGACCGGCTGCCGGGTGGACGACCCGGCGAAGATCACGTCCGCCATCGAGTCGCCGCGGAGGCTCTTGGCCGATTGCTCGCCGATGCACCACTTCACGGCGTCGATGACGTTCGACTTTCCGCAGCCATTCGGGCCTACGACGCCCGAGATCCCGGGCCCGAAGCGGAACACGGCCCGATCGGCAAAGGACTTGAAGCCCTGCAGTTCGAGCGAGCGGATACGCATCGGGGCAAAGGCCTAGGCCAGCTGGGCCGCTTCGGCAAGGGCCAACCGCATCTTCCTGAGCTCGACCACCATCAGCCGGATGCCCGAGCGACCCCGGGCTCGGCGGGGGGCTCGCCCCAGACGCCGTCGTGGACGATCCAGGTCGGCTCGACCTCGCGGGTGAGCTGGCCGAGCGTGTCGGCGAGCATCAGGCGCTCGCGATCGTCGACGGTGATGGGCTCGCGCAGCCACTGATGCAGCCCCGCGAGCAGCACGCCCGCGCGGTCTCCTTCGGGCACGAACCGCGGCGGCGCCGCCACCTGGACGACCTGGCCGTCACATCGCACGAGCCGCACCCGGTCCTGGAGCATCAGGCTCCAGGAGAGGCGTCGCTGCCGGTACACCGCGACGTAGGCGAGGCGGGCGGCATCGGAGTGGAGCATCACCAGTCCATCCCCCGCCCGGACGGCGAGCGCCTCGATGGGGTGGATGGGCGCCTGCCGGCGCGCGAGCCCCGCGCTTCCGAGCGAGGCCTCGCCCGCGTCCGAGAGGATCGGCCCACCGCGGGACTCGAGCCCGACCGTCCACACGAGGCGCTCGAGGCCGTCGACCCACAGGTCCGCGGGGCGCCAGGGCCCGACCACCACCACCCCGAGGTCGGCGCGGCGGCGCAGGTGACCCGGATCGATCACGCGCCGGAGGTCGGCGGTGACCGACTCGACGGTCCTGGGCTCGAACGAATGGAACTGGGCGAACTCCATCTCTCCTCGTCAGAGCAACGCGCCGGCGATGCAGGCGGTCATGAAGGTTGCAAGAGACCCACCGATCATCGCACGCAGCCCGAGCTCCGCGAGGTCCCCCATGCGGCCGGGCGCCATCCCGCCGATCCCGCCGAGCTGGATGCCCACCGACGCGAAGTTGGCGAAGCCGCAGAGGGCATAGCTCGCGATGATCGCGGCGCGCGGCGAGAGCGGCGTGGGCCCGGACATGATCTCCCCAAGGTGGATGTAGGCGACGAACTCGGTCAGGACGAGCTTCTCTCCGAGGAGCATGCCCACCGTGCTCGCCTCGGAAAGGTCTACACCCAGCAGCAAGGCGATGGGCGTGAACAGCCATCCAAGCACGCGAGAGAGGGAGAGGCTTCCACAGCCCTCCTGCCAGCCCCACGAAACGCCGCTGTCGCAGAACGCCACGGGCGCGAGCGAGAACAGCCAGTCGACCGCCGCCATGAGGCCGACGAACGCGATCAGCATGGCCGCGACGTTGATCGCGAGCGACATCCCCTCCGTGGCGCCGCGCGCGGCCGCCTCCATCACGTTCCGATCCGGCCGCTCGTCCTGCCACGTGAAGGCGCCCGCGGTGTCCGGGACGGCTGTCTCCGGCATCATCACCTTCGCGATGACGAGGGTGGCCGGCGCGGAGAGGATCGAGCTCGTGACGAGGTGACCCGCGATGCCGGGAATGTGCGAAAGGAAGCCGACGTACGCCGCGAGCACGCCGCCGGCGGTGTTCGCGAAGCCCCCGAGCATGACGCAGAACAGCTCGCTGCGGGTCATGCGGGTCACGAAGGGCCGGATGAGCAGCGGCGCCTCTGTCTGGCCGAGGAACACGTTGGCGGCGGTGGAGAGGGTCTCCGCGCCGCTGGTGCCCATCGTGCGTTGCATCAACCACGCCATGCCGCGCACCAGCACCTGCATCACGCCCAGGTGGTAGCTGATGGCCATCAACGTCGAGAAGAAGATGATGCTCGGCAGGATCCAGAACGCGAAGGTCTTGAGCGGCGGGGACACGCCCTGAACCAGGCTCGTGACGCCGTCCGAGCCCGTGATCTGGTGGGGCACGAACGACGCGAAGACGAAGGTGGCGCCCTGCTCGGAGAACGAGAGCAGCTTGCGCACGCCGGTGTCTACGCCCGCGAAGAAGAAGCTCTGGGCAACCGGGGAGAGCACGACGAGCCCGAACACGAGCTGGAGCACGAGCCCCCAGATGACCACCCGCACGGGGAACTTCCGCCGGTCGCTGGAGAGGGCCCACGCGATCGCGACGAGCCCGAACAGGCCGAACAGCGAGACGAAGTTCACCCGAGCACTTTTTCGGCCGCGACGAAGCCGTCGCTGTCGGGGTCATAGACGACGATCGAGCCATCCCCGATCTCGTAGACCCAGGCGTGGAGGCGAACCGTTCCTTCGGCGACGCGGCGCTCCACGCTCGGGTACGTGAGCAGGTTCGCGAGCTGCTCGAGCACGTTCGCCTCGACCGCGCGACGCCAGCGCGCCTCGAGATCCTCCTCCGAGGTCCCGGCCCCCTTCTCGCGGCCGCTGCGGATCTCCGCGAGCCACTTCCGGAGCGTGGGGAGCTCGGGCATCGGGAGCGCCGGGGGGATCACGGCGCGCACGCCGCCGCATCCGTAGTGCCCGCACACGATGATGTCGGGCACCTGGAGCATCTCCACAGCGTACTCCAACGCGGCGCCGGTGCTCACGTACGCGTGGTCGACGGGAGGGACCAGGTTCGCCACGTTTCGGACGACGAAGAGCTCGCCGGGGCGGCTGTTCGTGAGGAGCTCGGGAATGACGCGCGAGTCCGAGCAGCCGACGAACATCGCGTCCGGCGCCTGGTTTCCGCTCGCGATCTCGGCCAGGAACGCACGCTCGCCCTGGGCGTACACCTTCCGAAACGTGGCGTGCCCCTCGAGCAGTCGGCCCATGCGTGCTCCCTCGGTTCCGCTCAATCACACATCGAGAGGCGGACGCGAACCGGGACGAGCTCGCCATCTACCACCACGGGGAAGAAGCTCCACTGGGCGAGCGCCTCCATCACGCGGGGCATGACCTCGATGTCGCCCTGCACCCACTTGGATGCGAGCAGGGTGCCCTTCGCGTCGAGGTCAACGTCGACGAAGCACGCCCGGGTCGGGCGCTCCATGGTCCACTCCGGGGGGACGAGGCGGTTCACGTAGACGGGGGGGCTGCCGGCGAACTGCGGGAGCGGCGCGGCCTGCCCGTCGACGAGGAGCAGCACCGACTGCGAGCGGACGGCCTGCGCGTCCTCGCGACGCACGAAGATGGGCGCCGGGAACACCGCCTGGACCTCCCGCGCGGGGAGGTCGTCCCACACCCAGCTCCGAACGGTCTCTTCGGCGTCCGCGCGGCCCGGCGTGGGGCACTTCTCCACGCGGATCTTCGCGGCGCGCCCGTCTGTCCCGACGACCACGCGCACATTGCAGGTGTAGGTGCCCGGCGGGTACAGATCGAAGCCCGGGCCGGTCGGCGTCGTGTCGCCCATGGAGGGCTCGATCTCCGACCAGTGCACCGCGCGGACGCCGGCGAACGCGGCACCGTCGGCGTCCTCGATCGGAACGTCGACCGGGGGAACGGGGACGAACACGGTGGGGTCCTGCTCGCGCGGGATGACCACGAAGCGATCCCGCGGGATGGGCGCGTACCAGATGATCGAGGCCCGCAGCCACGGATAGACCGGGCTCTGGCCCAGCTTGGGGAAGTACCCCACGTCGTCGAAGGTGGGCGGGTTGGTGAACAGCACGGCCACACCCGCGTCCCCCCCGATGGAGAGGCCCGGGATGCCGGTCATCAGCTCGCCACGAAAGCCGGCGTACCCGCCAGCCGATCCGAGGCTGTCACCGTAGCCGCCGATCGTGATGCCGTAGATGCCGCGGTGTTCGTGGTGGCGCCGCGGGGTCGAGAGCGTCACGTCCGCGCGGATGTTGGGAACCCACAGTTCCTGGAGCGTGCCCTCGAGCGTGTCGAGATCCATGTCCACGCCGGCGGAGATCGAGAGCTGCTCTCCGAGGTGGATGCGCCCCTCCGCGCCGTACCAGCCGGCGCCACCCGCCGACACCGCGAGGCCGGCGAAGCCCACGATGTTCTTGCGCGGCAGGAGCGTACGGACCTCGAACTCCGAGATGTAGGGCAGCTCGCCGGCGACGGCGACGCCGTCCGTCGTGGCGGGGTCGAACTCCCAGGTGGTGATCGCGGTGGCGAGGGCCCAGAAGGCCTCCTGATCACACTCGACGAGCTTCACGTCGGTCGCCTTGCCGGCCGCGCTCACGACGATGACGACGCTGCACGGGTAGGTGCCCGGCGGCACGCTCCGGTAGTTCTGGGGGAGCAGCGGGTCGGACAGGACGTGGGCGACGGGCGGGGTGCTCGCGGCCGAGGCGAGCCCGGCGAGGAGGAGCGCGATCATTCGACCATCCCGTGGAACATGGGGCGTGGGGCGGCTTCGGTTCCGAGCTCGCCGACGACGAACGCGGCGGTGAGCTGGGCGCGGGCGTGTTCGAGGCCGCGGCCCGCGTGGTGGAGGAGCGCGAGGGGCTGGCCGGCCTCGACCTTGTCCCCCACCTTCTTGAGCACGGTCACGCCGACGCCGGGATGCACCACGTCCTCGGCGCGAAGGCGCCCGGCCCCGAGGATGAAGGCCGCGCGGCCTACGTCCCAGGCGTCGCACCGGACGAGCACGCCCGAGTGAGGGGCGAGGATCTCGGCGACCTGGACCCCGGCCTCGGATTGGCCCAGCGCCGAGAGGTCTCCGCCGTGCGCCGCCACCATCTGTTCGAAGCGGGCGTAGGCGCGGCCGCTCGCGAGGACGGCGGCGGCGTCGGGGTGCCCGGCGAGCGCGACGGTGAGGGCGCGCAGATCCTCGGGGCCGCCGCCCTTCAGGCAGGCGATGGACTCGCGGACCTCGAGGGCGTTTCCGCAGGCATGTCCCAGCGGCTGCTCCATGTCGGTCAGGAAGGCGCGCGTCTCGACGCCCGCGCCGTTCCCGACGCGTACGAGCGCCTCAGCGAGCCGACGGGCGTCCGTCGGCGTCTTCATGAAGGCGCCGGTGCCGACCTTCACGTCGAGCACGAGGCGATCCAGCCCCTCGGCCAGCTTCTTCGAGAGGATGGAGGCGACGATGAGCGGGATGCACTCGACGGTCTGCGTCTCGTTGCGGAGGGCGTAGAGGATGCGGTCCGCGGGCGCGAGCCGCGCGGTCTGGCCGTTGATGAAGCAGCCCGCGCCGAGGAGCGCGCGGCGCAGCGCGGCGTCGTCCAGATCGGTGCGGTATCCGGGGATGGCCTCGAGCTTGTCGAGCGTGCCGCCGGTGTGGCCGAGCCCGCGGCCGGAGATCATCGGCACCTTCAACCCGAGCTCCGCCCAGAGCGGCGCGAGCACGAGCGAGACCTTGTCCCCCACCCCGCCGGTGGAGTGCTTGTCGACGAAGGGGCCGTCAATCCCGGTCCAGTCGAGCTTGTCCCCCGTGTCGGTCATGGCGCGGGTCAGCGCGATGGCCTCGCCGTCATCGAGGCCGCGGACGAAGGCGAACGCGAGCCACGCGGCGGCCTGGGGGCGCGACACGCTCCCGTCGAGCACCCCGGTGACGAAGGAGAGGATGGCCTCGTCCGAGAGGCGCTCCCCGGCGCGCTTGGCGCGCAGGATCTCGTCGATCACGGGGACTCCGTCGGACGCAGGGGCTCCGGCGCGCGCGGGGAGGCTGTCGGGCGCAGCGCTTCCGCGAAGGACCGGCCCTCGGGGCACTCGACCCCGAGCCAGGCGCCGGCGGTGGCGCCACAATCCGCGAGCGTCGTGCGCAGCCCGAGGTCGACCGCGCCGACGCCACGAGCCCACGCGAGCACGGGCACGTATTCGCGGGTGTGGTCGGAGCCGGGAAAGGTCGGGTCGTTGCCGTGATCCGCCGTGATGAGCAGGAGATCCTCCGGACCGAGGCGCGCGAGCAGCTCGGGGATGCGCGCGTCGAGCGCCTCGAGCGCGCGGGCGTAGCCGACCGGATCGCGGCGGTGGCCGTACAACATGTCGAAGTCGACCAGGTTGGCGAAGATGAGGCCGTCGGGCTGGGTGTCGAGCGTGTCGAGGATGGCCTGGGTGATCGTGGCGTTGTTCCCCGCCTTCACCGCCGTCTTGAAGCCCCTGTCCCCGTAGATGCTCTGGATCTTGCCGATCGACGTGGTGGGGATGCCCTTGGCGAGCAGGCGGTCCATCACGGTGTCCCGCGGGGGCTGGAGCGCGAAGTCCCGCCGGTTCTCCGTGCGGAGGTACGCACCCGCCCCTTGCGACGGAGGGGCGTCCACGAACGGCCGCGCGATGACCCGCGCGATGCCCCAGGCGCGCACGACGTCGAAGGCCTGCTTGCACAGGCGCCAGAGATCGGCCACGGACAGGACGCTCTCGTGGGCGGCCACCTGGAACACGCTGTCCGCGCTGGTGTAGACGATGACCTTGCCGGTCGCGACGTGCTCGGCGCCGAGGCGCTCGATGATCTCGGTGCCGGAGGCCGCGACGTTGCCGATCCAGCCGGCGCCGGTGCGCGCGGTGAAGGCCTCCATCAGCGCGGCGGGGAAGCCGTCGTAGTACGTCTGGAACCGCTCCCCGACGCGGCAGCCCGCGAGCTCCCAGTGGCCGGTGATGGTGTCCTTGCCGTCCCCCGCCGTGGCCATCTTGCCGTAGGCGCCCTCGACGATCGCCGGGGCGGGCACGCCGGGGATGGGGCGGATCGACGCGAGGCCGAGCCGCGCGAGGTGCGGAAGGACGAGCGGGCCCTGATCGCGGAGGCGGGTGGCCGCGATGTGCCCGAGCGTATCGGCGCCGGCGTCACCCCAGGCCGCGGCATCCGGCATCTCGCCGACGCCGAGGGAGTCGGCCACGATCAGGGTGACGCGCGCCATGTCAGTACGTGCCCTTGCCGACGCCGCCGGTCACGATCGCGACGCTGGCGCTCGCCCCGAGGCGGGTGGCCCCGGCGGCGACCATGTTCCGCGCGTCCTCCGCGGTGCGCACGCCGCCCGAGGCCTTCACGCCCATGTCCGGGCCGACCACCTGGCGCATCAGCTTGATGTCCTCGACCGTGGCGCCCCCCCCCGAGAAGCCCGTGGAGGTCTTCACGAAGGCGGCGCCCGCCGCGCGGCTGATCGCGCAGGCCGCGATCTTCTGCTCGCGGGTGAGCAGGTGGGTCTCGAGGATGACCTTGACCGGGCGGCCGGACGCGGCGTCCACCACGGCGCGGATGTCGTCGAACACCTTGTCGTGCTCGCCGCTCTTGAGGAACCCGAGGTTGACCACCATGTCGATCTCGGCCGCGCCGTTGGCGATGGCCTCCCGCGTCTCCGCGGCCTTGGCGCGGGACGTGGCCGCGCCGAGGGGGAAGCCGACGACGCAGATGGTCATCACGCCGCTGCCCTTGAGGAGCTCCACGCAGAGCGTGACCCAGGTGGTGTTGATGCACACCGAGGCGAACCGATGGGTGCGGGCCTCCTCGCACAGCTTGACCAGCTCGGCGCGGGTGGCGTCGGGCTTGAGCAGGGTGTGATCGATGAGCTTGGCCACGGCGCCGGGCCCGCCCGGGATCGGGACGGTCCCGTCGGTACCGACGCGATCGACGTCGCCGACCTGGAGATGGAGCGCGGACTCGTCCTGCCAGGTGCCGCGCAATTCCGGCAGGGGGGGCACCAGCCGCTTCTGCTCGGTGGACAACATCTCCTGGCGGACGCGGGCGACGATGCGCTCGATCAGGCCGTCCATCTCGGCGGACATGGGGGCTCCCGGAAGGGGCCGAGTGTAACGCGTCCGCGTCCGGATCCTGGCAGTCGTGCCCGGACCCGAGGCGTCAGCGGCGAGAACCCGTCCGGGGCCCCCGTCGGTTCCCCCCAGAGGGGCCCCACCGCCGGACCCGGCCGACGCCGCTGCCACCCCGGGCCGCGCGGGCGTCGATGCCGGATGGGACCGCGGGCGTCGTCACTGGCCCGAGCGTCCGGAACGTGCGGAAAGCGAGCCCCAAGCTCCGCCGCTCCGAGGAGGTCAGACCGCGGGGCGATCGCCGCGGTAGATCAGCACTTCTGTCAACTTGACCGGCGTGAGGGGGCGGTCGTTCTGGTTGCGGGGGACCGCCGCGATCTTCGCGACCAGGTCGAGGCCGGCGGTGACCTTGCCGAAGACGGCGTGCTTGCCGTCGAGCTGGGGGGTCGGGCGCTCGGTGATGAAGAACTGGCTGCCGTTGGTGTCGGGACCCTGGTTTGCCATCGAGAGGGTGCCGGGGAGGTCGTGCCGCAGCGCGAGGGCGCTCGGCTCGTCCTTCCACCGGAAGCCGGGTCCGCCGCGGCCGTCACCCTGGGGATCGCCGCACTGAACCATGAACTCTGGGATCACGCGGTGGAACACCACGCGCTTGTAGAGGGGGGCGGTGGTCTTCTCGCCGGTGGGGGACGTCCATTCGAGGCCGCCGCGCGCGAAGGCGACGAAGGTGGCCACGGTGCGCGGGGCGTCCGCCTCGAAGAGCTCGACCTCGATGTCGCCCATCGTGGTGCGCAGGAGGCCACGGAGGGGGCCGGTGCCGGCGATGTCGACGGGGGGCGCGGGGGTGTCGGAAGGCTGACCGGGGCTGGACATCGGGCTCCTCAACGCGGGCGCGGCGGCAGGCGGTCCATGCACGCCTCGACGCAGGCGCGGATCTCGTCCCGCCGGCGGCGGTAGGTGAAGATCCAGCTCCCGTAGGGGTCCGAGATCTCGACCAGCCCCGAGAAGGTGCCCAGGAGCTGCACCTTCTCGTCGGCGGAGGGGAAACGCTCGCGCACGTCCTGGGCGTGGCGCATCTCCATGACGAGGATGCGATCCGCCCAGTCGACGAGCGCCTGGGTCATCGGCTGGCTGCGGTGGGCGGACAGGTCGAACCCGAGCTCGCGCACGGCCTTGACCGAGTTCGGCGCCGCGGGCTCGCCGGGGATCGCGTGGGTGCCGGCCGACTGGACCTCGACACGCCAGCCACGCTCTTCCGCGTAGCGACGGGCGAGACCGTCCGCCATGGGCGACCGCGCGATGTTGGCGGTGCACACGAAAAGGAGATGGTGGGGCGGGTTCACCAGCGCAGCGTGCCCCGTCCCCGAAAGGATCGCAACCGCCTCACCCGACCACGATGAGACGAATGTTCTCCGGGAGCAGCCGCAGCAGCTCCTGGATGAACCGCCCGCGCAGGGCATGCCACAAGAAGGTGCGCTGGGTGGCGCCGATGACCAGGGTGTCGCAGCCGAGGTTCTGGGCCGCGTCGACGACGGTGCCGGGCGCGGAGTGGGAGAGGCCCCAGACGGGTACGGCCTCGATGCCGAGCTCGCGGATGACCTCGCAGCCGGCGTGGAGGACGGCGAGGCCCTCCGGCGTGGGCGCGGCGAGCTGGGGGTAGAACAAGCCGGGGATCTCATCCACGTACAGGAGGTAGACGCGACGTTGGCCGCGGCTCCTCGCCCGGTCGCACGCCTCGCGGAAGATCTTGCGGGTCGCGCCGCGGCTGGCCACGAGGATGCCCGGCGTCGGGTCCTTCGGCAGCTCGCGGGCCTGCGCGACGGTGAAGAACGGGATGTCCGCGCGCTCCACTTCCTGGGGCGGCGCCATGCGCGGGAGCCGGGCCAGGGTGCGCTCGAACCACCCCGAGTGGGTCCCGAGGGCGATCAGCATCCCGAACGCCGTGAGCCCGCCTCCGAAGAGCGTGGCGGTGGGCTTCGAGACGAGGTTGACCGCGAAGGCCAGGACCACCGCGACGCTGGTGAGTACGCCCACCCAGTACATCCAGCCGCGCTCGCCGTCGCGATAGCGCAGCACGTCGATCCCGACGCTCATGAGCACCAGCGAGCCGAGCAGCCCGAACGCGTAGAGCTCCCCGAGGCGACCGATGTCCCCGCCGACGGCGAGGAGCACGATCGCGGGCACGACGGTGCCGAGCAGGATCGCGCGGTAGGGCGTCTGGAACCGGTGCGAGAGGGCGCCGAGGCTCTGGGGCAGGAAGTCGCGACGCGTGAGCGCAAGCTGCACGTGGTAATTGCCGATGATGGCCGTGTTGGCGGCCAGGATGAGCAACGAAACCGCGGTCAGCACCACCGCGATCTGCAGCCCGAAGCCGCCCCACACCGACGCGAGCTCGGCGACGAGGCGCTCACTGGCGCTCGACTTGATCGAAGGCGACAACGTGGCCGTGGAGAGAAAGGTGAGCGCGGGGGCCGTGAGGACGACGCTGACGGCGACCGCGATCATGCCGCGGCGGGGCGTCGCGTGCAGATCGCGCATGGCCGGCGCGAGCTGGGAGAGGGACTCGAGCCCGGAGAACGCGAGCCAGGCGCCCGAGTAGCCGACGAGGGCCTGGGTGGGTGTCAACGTGCGCAGAGACAGGAACTCCTGCGGCACCGCGGCCAGGATCTCGGGCGGGGCGCGCAGGAGCGCTGTCGCGACGACCGCGAGGTTCACGACGAAGGCGCTCCCCGCGAGCACCGTGCTGACGAGCGCGCTCTCCTTGATGCCGACGATGTTGAGGCCCGCGAGGGCTGCGAGGCAGGCCAGTGTGACCGGGAGGATGAGGGCCCCGAGGGGGATCACGCTGTCCACGTAGTAGACGGCGCACACCGCGCTGATCGCGACGGTCAGGAAGTAGTCGACCATGATGAGCTGGCCGCCGGCGCAGCCCCACCACGGGCCGAACGCCTTGTCCGCGACGCTCACGACGCCACCCCCGCCGGAGAAGCGCCGCGTCACCTCGACCACCTTCACGCACAAAAGCAGGAAGGCGAGCATGGTGAAGAGGACGAAGATCCCGGCGCGATCCCCCGCTGTGTCATAGAGAATGCCCGGTGTGTAGTAGACCGAGCTCCCGATGTCACAGAAAACGACTGCCCATACGAGCAGCCAGCCGATTCGACCCGCGGTGCGGGACATGCTATCTCCGATGGCCCGCGGCCGGCCGATCCTGGGCCGTGCCTCATACACTCTCGACGCGGTGCGATCAAACCTGGTGGTGATGCGTGACCTACACCCCACGTAGATCGGACCTGCTGGCCGCCATCGATCGGCGCCTCTGGCGCGATCTCGGCTTTGCGGATCCCGAACCGGACATTCTCCCGTTCCTCCCGATGCTCGTCGTCGCGTGGGCGGATGGCACGGTCGGCGTGGCCGAGGCCGAAACCGTCCGCGAGCGCGCCAGCCAGCTCGTCCTTCCGCTGCGCGAATGGGTGGAGGATCGCTTGCGATTTCCTCCCGGCCCCTACTTCCGCTACCAGGTCGCGCACCTGATGAGCTTCATGGTGTGCGTGTGGCACCGGGAGGAGCGGGGGAAGACGAAGCATTGGGCGGAAGCGGGGCAGGAGTGGGCCGACGACCTCATCCAGGAGGCCGGGTGGCTCCGCCGGGTCCTCGGCGGGATGAGCGCCGAGATCCGGGACCTCGAAGCGTTGCGACGCGTGATGGACGAGGGGCACATCCCCACGAGCGACCGCCTGTGGGCCCTCGCGCGCGGAGCCCACGCGGAGGCCGAGCCCCACCGCGTCGTCGCGGTGCTGCCCGAGAACGAGCAGATCGCCCAGGCCGTCGGCATCCTCCTCGAGAAGCCGGACGAGAGGCACGCCCTCGGCAGCTTCGTGACCATCCTGCGGGACGACGATCTGGACGAGGATCGCGTGCGCCACCTGCTGGCGCGCTCGCAACACCTCCGCGAGCCGGAGCGCTGGATCCTCCTCGCCCAGGAGGTCAACGCCCGTGGCCGCAGCCTCACCCGCCGCCAGATCGAGGAGCTGCGGGGCCTGTTCTCCGTCGCGATCGGCGGGCGCTTCGAGGAGTGCGAGTTTGCCGAGCTGGCCTACCTGGAGGACGCCCTCGCGGTCGACGCACGCTGGATGAGCTGGGTGCCGGGCCGCATCGAGGAGCTCCGCATCGACCGGGACGTCGTCCTGCGCACGCAGGCGCCCGGCACCTTCAACGTCCCGCGCGCCAAGGTGCACGCGAACGTGGCGCAGCAGCTCGTCGCCGGGCCCCCGGGTCTGGGCTTCCGCGTCCTGAACATCGAGGGAGACGGCGCGACCCTCCGCCTCGCGAGCCCCGTGATCCTGACGGAGCCCGCCACCCGCGAGACCGTCGCGTGGATCGCCCGCTTCCTCCCCGAAATGTGCGATCCACACACCCAGCTGGTGCTCGACGAGGACGGTCCCCGCTGGGTCGCCGAGGTGCACCCGCAGCTCCCGAGCCGGCCGGCCACCACGCCCGAGCCGCTCCTACCGGGGCGCTCCCTGCTGGTCCCGCCGTGGGTGTGGTTCCGCGCCGCCGGGGCCCTCGGCGTGCGCTTTTTCGCCGGCAAGCGGAAGGTCACCGCCGACGCCGCCGCGCCGACGTCGGGCTGAAGGCTTCGGGCTGACGGCTCCGCGGGCTGACGGCTTCGGGCTGACGGCTCCGCGGTCAGCGGCTTCGGAGTGCCCGGAGCACGGCGTCCAGCAGCACCTCCGTGGGCGCCGGCTTCCGCACCCGCTCCACGACGCGCTCCCCGAGGAGCTCGATGAGGATCCGATCGGTGCACGCGGTGTGCGCGAGGAGGAGCGGCGCGGGCTCCACGCGATCGAGCTCGTCGAGCAGGACGAGCCCGCCGAGGTGCTCGAGCGTCTCGGCGTACCGTCGGGCCCGGGGACCGAGCGCACCGCCGTGCTCGTGGCCCAGGGGGATGAACAGATCGGTGACCACGAGGTCGATCGGCGCGCCGCCGTGGGCCACGCTGTGCAAGGCGGCCACGGCCTCCTCGACCGTGGTCACCACCTGCACGTCCGCGCCGAGGGCCTCGCGGAGCGTGCGCGCGACCAGCTCGACGTTCTCCGGCTCGTCGTCGACGAAGAGCAGCCTCATGGATTCTCCCTGCGGTGGCGACGTAGCAGGGCGAACGCCAACGCGACGAGCAGGGCGGCCGAGCCCGGCCCCGGTGCATCGAGCCCGCAGATCCACGAGATACCGCCCGGATCGGGCGTTCCGGCCGAGGCTACGCCGCAGCCCTCATCGGTGACGCCGTCACAGTCATCGTCCACGAGGTTGCCGCACGCCTCGTCCGCGCCGGGTGACACCGAGGCGTCGGCGTCGTCGCAGTCCTCGCCCCCGACCCGGACCGAGTTTGAACCGTCCCGGTCCACGTCGACCAGATCGCTCCCGTCGCAGTCCTCGTCGCGCCCGTTGTAGGGCACTTCCTCTTCCGGGATGCACCCGTCGCCCGACGCGGTGTCTCGAGCGCCCGCTGTGTCGCTCACAGGCGCCCCTCGAGCCCGAGGCTCGCGCCGCCCGCGACGTAGCCGAGGCCCCCGCCGAACCAGCCCTGGACCCGCACCCCGGCGCGCGGCCCGAGGGCACCGGACATCCCCACCACGCCGCTCGCGAGGAAGCTCATCCGTGGAACGCCGCCCTCGCCCCCCTCCCCTTCGAACAGCCCGAACCAGTGCAGGCCGGCGTCGACCCCACCCTCGACGGCGATGCGCTGGGTCCGCGGCCCGAAGCGCACGCCGACGCGGGCGGGCACGGTGGCGCGAAACAGCGTACCGCCCCCCTGTTCGACGGGGATCGGCGCCGCCACGGCCCACGGATCGAGCGTGATGGCCAGCGCCACCCATTCGGTCAACGCGACGCGGCTATACACGGAGACGCCCGCGTTCGGCCCTCCCAGCCCCTCGAGCGCGCCGCCCGCGACCGAGCTCCACCCCCCGGCCGGCCCGGCCCCGAGGACGAACCGCCATGCGTCGACCGGGCGGGGAGCGCTCGGTGCGGTCTCGATCGGCGCGAGCCCACCGCCCTCGTCCGTCCAGAGCGCGAGGCCCTCGCGCGCATCCACCAGGTACACGACGGTGGCGCCGTCTCCCACGAGCTGCCCCGCGGCCGCGAGCAGGGTGCGCCCATCGTCATCGAGGTGCCCCTCGGCGAGGGCGACGAGCGCGGTGTCGAGGGTGAGGGTGGACGGGGGGACCCCGTCCGCGGCGAGCCAGACGAGGGTGCGGCCGCCGGCGAGCTGCAGGCGCGCGGCGGCGGTGATCGTCGAGGCGTCCGCTGCCTGCACGAGGTTCGCGCCGAGGACCGCGTCGAACGCGATACCGGGCAGGGGCCGGCCGTTGAAGCGGGCGCCGACGCGCGCGCCGGGACCCGTGACCATCACGCGGGGCTCGTCCTCCCGGCTGCTGCTCCGGCGGGCAGCGTCGTAAGCAGCCAGCACCTCGGGCGACAGATCGGGCGGGGCCGACAACGACGCGCCGAAGCTCGCGGCCCGCAGGAGCGCGCGCGCGGCCTCGTCCTCGTGGAAGGTGCGCCGCCCGCCATCCCCCGCGGCTGCCTGCGCGAGGAAGGTGTGGGCCTCGGCGAGGCCCAGCTCGAGCCGGAACAGATCGGAGGCCGCCGGCGCGGAGGAGAGGCAGACGAGCTCGACATCGAGCGAGACGAGCGAGGCCAGCGCATCCCCGAAGGCCAGCAGCTGGAAGCCCGATCGGGCGGCCTCGAAGCGGCGCCGCCAGTCGTCGATCGGGACGCGCCGGTCACACTCGTCGGCGCTGGGCAGACCCCCGACGCGCACGAGCTGGGCGACCGCGGTGAAGTCGGCGGCGGGGACGAGCACGGCGTCGGGATACCCGAGCTCGGCCAGCGCCACCCGCAGCCCCGCCACCCGCCCCTCGGAGACGGCCGGCGGGAGGACGATCATCGTGTTCGCGGGGGGCGTGGCGGGGGCATCCGGGGCCGCCCACCCGATCATCGCGCCGAGGACGAGGCCGGCGCTAAGGCTCACTCCACCGTTCCGTGTCGAAGAGCCAGATGCGACGGGTCTCGGCGCTCGCCACCACATCGACCTTGAAGCTCTTCCGGCGGCCATCCTCCGCGACGAGGAGGACCGTGTGGCTGCCCGCGGGCACCGAGTGCTGGAAGATCGGGGTGTACCGGACGTACTGCCCATCGATCATCACCTGCGCGCGCGGCATCGAGCTCACGGTCAGGAGCCCCTCGGCGCGGCGGGTCTCGGCGGTGGGCGAGGGGCTCGTGGCGGACGTGGTGGCGGCCGGCGTGGGGGTGACGGTGGGCGTCGCGGTGGAGGCCGACGGGACGATGCGGACGGGGGCATCCGGCTCCCGCGTGGCGACGGGCCGGGCCGAGGATGCCGTGGTGGTGGTGCCCGCGGGGCGCTTCGAGGTCGACGCGGGCGCGGGGGCCGCGACCGGCGCCGCGTCGGGAGGGGCCACGTCGGGAGGGGCCACGTCCGCAGGGGCCACGTCGGGAGGCGCCACTTCCGGAGGCGCCACGGTGACCGGCGGGGTGGCGGACGCGAGGGGCGCCGAGGCCGCGCTGATCGCGGCCGGTCCGCTCGGGGCGGCCGCTTCCACGGCCGCGGGTGCCGCCGCGGTGCGCCGGGGGGAGCCGAAGACCAGCTGCCACGCCGCGAAGGTCAGGACGGCGAGCGCCACGGTCAGGAGCCCGGCGGCCGCGAGCGTGGCCGGAAGGCGGCCGGTCGGACCCGACGCGGGGGCCGGGGCCACGACGCCGTGCGCGTCCCCGAAGCGCACCGGAAGCGCAGGAGGTGGGTCGATGCGGGGGCTGCCGAGCCCGGCGCGCGACATCGTCGGCATCGAGCGCGGCTTCTCCTGCTGGGGCTGCGAGGGAGGAGCCCCCTCGAGCGCGCGGAGCTCCCGGAAAAGCCGGATCAGGCTGTCGTGGACGCCCACCGGATCCACCACGAGCGTAGACAGCGCGCGACCGAACACGGCCGCGTTGCGGTGGCGCGCGTCGGGGTCCCGCTGGAGCGCGCGCACGAGCACGCCGCCGAGGTCCGACCAGGCGCCGCCCAGGGCCGCCGCCCGCGCCGCGCCCGTGTCGTCCAGGAGGCACTGCCGGATGACCGCGTTGTCCTTCTCGCTGAACAGGGGCTCGAGCGCCGCGAGCTCGTAGATCACGGCGCCGAGCCCGAACACGTCCGCCGCGGGCCCGACCTGGGTGCCCTCCGCCTGCTCGAGGGCCATGTAGCCCCACGTGCCCTTCACCGAGCCCGCCGACTCGGGCGTGCCGTGCGCGGAGGAGATCCCGAAGTCGAGCACCTTGGCCACGCCGTGCGCGTTCAACATCAGGTTGGATGGCTTGATGTCACGGTGCACGAGGTGGAGCAGCTCCCCCGAGTCGGTCGCGAGGTTGTGCGCGTAGTGCAACCCCTCGCACACCTGGCGGCCGAGCTCCGCGATCACCTGCACCGGGAGCTGCAGGCGGTGGCGCCGACACATCGAGATGATCTTCCGGAAGGTGACCCCGTCGATGTACTCCATCACCAGGTAGTAGAGGCTCCCCTCGCGATTGAACTGCTGGATCCGGACCAGGTTCTGGTGCTCGAGCCGCGCCGAGATGCGGGCCTCGGTGATGAACAGCTCCTGGAACGCGGACTCGTTGGCGAAGTCCGGGTGGATCACCTTGACCGCGACGCGCGTGGTCACCCCGGCGAGGGAGTCGAGGCGGCCCTCGTAGACGCGGGCCATGCCACCGGCGCTGATGGGTCGGATGAGCCGATAGGGACCGAGCCGGGCGTCTCCGGCGCTGAAGTCCAACGGGTCGGGGAGGGTGGGTGCCGACATGACGGCGCCTAAGATACCCGATCCGGCCGGCTCCGAGCCAATTCGCGCAGCACGTCCACCACCCGCCCGGAGCCGTGGCGCGCCACCAACGCGGCCCGCACCGCGTCGGCGCCCGGCAGCGGGGGGATCGGATCGTGCTCCGGATCGTCGAGCACCACGCTCGCCGCCTCTGGGATGCCGCCCACCCGCGAGCCGATCGAGGGGATGCCCCGCGCGGCGGCCTCGAGCAGCACGAGGCCGAGGCCCTCCTGCCCAGCGCCCCCCGGCGGCACGGCCCACCCGCGCGGGGTCGGCGCGCTCCTCGACGCACTCCGCGACAAATCGCCCGAGGCCTCGGCGCGCGAGAGCAGCGCGAGCGCCCAGGTGCCGGCCCACGGGATCTGGTCGCGGGGCAGCGCGCCGGTGAACGTCGCGTCCACCCCGAGGTCCTTGGCGAGCGCCTCGAGCCCCTCGCGCGCGGGCCCCTCCCCCACCAGCGTGATCGGGCGGCCGAGGCGCTTCGCGAGGCGGAGGGCGCGATCGCCCCCCTTGAGCGGGCCGAGCCGCGCCACCACCAGCAGGCGGTCGCCCCGCGGCACCGGCGTGAGCGGATCGATCGGCGCGGGCAGGACCGTGTAGGGCTGCCCGAGCAGCCCGCCGAGGTACGCGGACACCGGGATCAGGATCGCGGAGCGGCGCACGCGGTCCAGACCGTCCACCAGGGGCGGACGCGTGAGGTCCGAGCCGTGCCACGCGACGAACACCGGGACATCCCGACGCGCGGCCCCGCCGAGCAGGCGGGAGGCCATCGGCCACGTGGCCGCGACGATGCGATCGCCCGCCCGGAGGCGCGGCAGCACGGAGCCCGCCGCCCACCAGCTCCCCCAGCGGGCCCAGGACCGGCCACACATGCGGACGGCGGGCACCGGGTGGTCGGCCGGCGCGCCGTCCCTCGCGTGCACGAGGACGGGCTCTCCGGCGAGATGGAGCGCGCGCGCGACCCCCTCCGCCCAGGTGGCGACGCCTCCGTCCCGCGGCGGGTAGTCCGTGGTGACGACGTGCCACGTCATGCGGCGGCCCTCCGCGCGGCGAGGCAGGACTGGAGCACGGTGTCGACGTCGAGGCCGCGGAGGCAGAGGTGATCGCCCACGGGGCAGGTGGCGCCCCCGAAGCGGGCGCACGGTCGGCACGCCAGATCGATCTCCAGCGCGCGGCCGCCGTACGAGAAGAAGCCGTCGGTCGAGGTGGTGGGCCCGAAGAGCCCGACCACCGGGAGCCCGAGCGCCGCCCCCAGGTGGAGCAGACCGGTGTCGCCCGCGCAGACGACGGCCGCGCCCTCGAAGGCGGCGAGCGTTCGCTCGAAGCCCGCCTCGCAGGTGCCGCCCAGCGGCCCGACCAGGGCCTCCTCGCCGGGGCCGCCGACCGCGCGCACCGGGCCGGGCCACGCGGCCGCGAGGGCCTGCCAGTGGGGCCACCGCTTGGTCGCGTGGGCGGCCCCCGGCGCGAGGACCAGGGCATCGCCGTGGCGCGCGGGCGGGAGCCAGGGCGGCGGACGCGGCGCGACGGCGGAGGCGCGCGCGTAGCGGGTCACGACGGGGTCGGCGGGCGGGGCCTTCCACCACACGCGGGCCCGGCGCCGGAGATCCTGCCGCTCGACGCGGGCGTGCGCGGGGACGCGCAGGCTGCGCAGGTTGTGGTGCAGATCGATGACGCGCGCGCCGGCGGGCAGCGGATCCCCCGGGGCGAGCACCCCCACCACGCCGTCGAGGCGCCGCGCGAGGTCGTGGTACCGCGGCAGCGTCAGGAACCACACGTTGCCGAGCGCCGCGGTGACGGCGCCCGCCAGCACGATGTCGCCGAGGGAGGAGTAGCGGATGACGACGTGGACCGTCACGCTGCGTGCTCGATCGCGGCGACGACGCGGCTCGTCTCGATGCTTCGGAGGCACCCGAGCCCGACGAAGCAACGCTTGGCGTAGCAGGGGCGGCACCAGAGGTCGGGGCCCTCGATCGCCTCGCCCCCGGCCGTGAAGGAGGCCCCGGTGCGCGCCGCGGTGGTGGATCCGTGCATCACGACGACGCGCGTGCCGCACGCCGCCGCGAAGTGGGCGGCGCCGCTGTCGTTGCTGACGAAGACCCGGCACTGTTCGAGGGCGGCGGCGAAGTCGGGGAGCGAGAGCCCCTCGACGACCGGGTGGGGCCCCGCGATCGCGCGCACCGCCGCGCCCTCTCCCGGGCCGGCGAAGAAGACCACCGGCCCGCGCAGGCGATCGGCGAGGGCGCGGAAGTGGGGCCAGCGGACCGTCGGCGACGGGCTGTACGGGTTGAGGCCGATGTAGGTCTCCGGGAGGGGAGGCGCCTCTCCCCGTGCGGTGTACCGCGGCGGCCCCTCGGCGCGCGCACCGAGGACCGCGGCGACGCGGGCGTACCCGTCCCGACGATGCTCCGCGCGAACGGGCACGGCGTCCGTGAGGAGGAGACCGCGCCCCGCCGTCGCGAGGCCGACCCGCCGCGGGAGGTGACGCCACCGCCACGCCGCGCCGAAGCTCGGCTTGAGGACCACGCCGGTGTCCCCGTCGGGGCGCGCCGACATGGGACGCACGTCGAGCCCCTCGTAGAGCTCCGCGCCCCAACGGGGCGCATAGACCCGCGCTTGCCCGAGGGCCGCCAACGCACGGATCGCCGGGAGCGCCATCACCCCGTCACCGAGGTGGTCGGGGGCGCGGATGTCGAGCATGGCGGAGCATAACCCGCGGCTCCGGCACGTCGATCATCGGCGTTCGACCATGGGAGCGACGTGACCGAGGGGGCGGTCGGCACCGCTCCGAGCAGCGTGGCGTGAAGCGCGCGCGCTCCAACCGATCGAGCGTGCGGCTACGCCTACGATCCGGTGCAGCAGCACATCGTGGGTTCTTTCTCCCAATCACCGATCCGTGACCGAACCGTGACACCCCGGCACTGCCGCCGGAGTAGATCGCCCCGCGTTTTGTCTGCCACGGGAGCCCCTCTGTCCGCCAGCGCCCTGCCGACCCTTGGCACCTTTCATTCGTCCTCGGTCTGCGCCTTCGACCGCGACGCGCTCGTGCAAGCGGTCGCGCGGATCCGCGAGCCCGCGCACATCGTGCGCGAAGCCGGCAACGGCCGCGTCGGCATCACCTTCGACGGTGCCCCCACCTTCGGGGGGGCCTCCGCGTCCGACCTCGCGTGGCTCGGCACCCTCCCCTCGCTCTGGCCCGAGTGGCTCGGGGATCGGTCCTTCGCCGAGACCCACGGCACCCGGTTCCCCTACATCGCGGGCGCGATGGCCAACGGCATCGCCTCCACCGCGATCGTCATCGCGATGGCCCGCGCGGGAATGATCGGCTTCTTCGGCTCCGCCGGACTCTCGCTCGGGCGCGTCACCGCCGCGATCGACGAGATCCAGGCGGCCGTGGGAGACCTGCCGTACGGCGCGAACCTCATCCATTCGCCGAGCGAGCCGCTGCTCGAGGCCGGCGTCGTCGATCTCTACCTGTCCCGCGGCGTCCGCCGCGTGAGCGCGTCCGCGTACATGGGGCTCACCCCCCACGTGGTCCGCTACGCCTGCACCGGCCTCTCGGTCACCCCCGACGGCCGCATCCACCGCAAGAACCACCTCTTCGCCAAGATCTCCCGCCCGGAGACGGCGGCCCGCTTCCTCGCCCCGCCGCCCGGCGAGCTCCTCGACGCGCTGGTGCGGGAGGGCAAGCTCACCGCCGAAGAAGGGCGGCTCGCCCGGATGTTGCCCCTCGCCGAGGACATCACGGTCGAGTCCGACTCCGGCGGCCACACGGACAACCGCCCCCTCGGCTCCCTCTTCCCGACCATCGCCGGCCTGCGGGACCGCCTCGCGGCCCAGCACGGCTACACCCGGCCGGTGCGGGTCGGCGCCGCCGGCGGGCTCGGTACCCCCGCCTCGATCGCCTCTGCCTTCGGGCTCGGCGCGGCCTACGTGCTCACGGGCTCGGTCAACCAGTGCGCCCTCGAGGCCGACATCTCCCCGCTCGCGAAGGAGATGCTCTGCAAGGCCGACGTGGCCGACGTGACCATGGCCCCCGCCGCCGACATGTTCGAGCTCGGCGTCGAGGTGCAGGTGCTCAAGCGCGGCACCCTCTTCGCCGCGCGCGCCCACAAGCTCCGCGAGGCCTACCGCGCGCACGACAGCTACGGCGCGATCCCGGCCGCCGACCGCGCGAAGATCGAGAAGGACATCCTCCGGGCCGACTTCGCCACCGTGTGGGACGCCACGCGCGCCTTCTGGAACGGGCGCGACGCCCGCCAGGTCGAAAAGGCGGAGAAGGACGAGCACCACAAGATGGCGCTGGTGTTCCGTTGGTACCTCGGCAAGTCCAGCCGCTGGGCCATCGAGGGCGATGTCTCCCGCGCCGCCGACTACCAGATCTGGGCCGGGCCGGCCCAAGGCGCGTTCAACGCCTGGGTCAAGGGCACGTTCCTCGAGCCCGCCTCGGCCCGCTCCGTGGTCGAGATCGCCGCCAACCTGCTCGAAGGCGCCGCGGTCGTGACCCGCGCCCAACAGCTCCGCACTTACGGCGTGCCGGTCCCCGAGGAGGCCTTCGCCTTCTCGCCCCGCCCGCTCACCTGAACTCACACCAGAGGAGGACGCCCCCGATGTCCACTCCCGCGAAGACGACCGAGGCCCCCTTCACCCCCATCGCCGTGGTCGGCGCCGGCGCCCTGTTCCCGGGCTCCCATGACACGACCGGGTTCTGGCAGAACATCCTCGCGAAGAAGGATCTCATCCGCGAGATCCCGCCGGGTCACTGGCTCATCAGCGACTACTACGACGCCGATCCGAAGGCACCGGACAAGACGTACGCCAAGCGCGGCGCGTTCCTGGACGACGTGCCCTTCGACGCGATGGGCTTCGGCATCCCGCCCTCCATCCTCCCGGCCACCGACACCTCCCAGCTCCTCGCGCTGATCGTGGCGCGCGCGGTGCTCGACGACGTGTCCGGCTTCAAGACCGACTCGCTCGACACCAGCCGCGTGTCGGTCATCCTCGGCGTGACGGGCGCGCAGGAGCTCCTCTCCTCGCTCGTGAGCCGGCTCCAGCGCCCCGTGTGGGAGCGCTCGCTGCGCGGCATGGGGATGGCCGAGGCCGACGTGAAGGAGGCCTGCGATCGCATCGCCAGCCACTACGTCGGCTGGCAGGAGAGCTCCTTCCCGGGGCTCCTCGGCAATGTCGTCGCGGGCCGCATCGCGAACCGCCTGAACCTCGGCGGCACGAATTGCATCACGGACGCCGCGTGCGCGAGCGCCCTCGCCGCCGTGCACCTCGCGATCAACGAGCTTCGCCTGGGCCAGAGCGACATGGTGGTGACCGGCGGCGTGGACACGCTGAACGACATCTTCATGTACATGTGCTTCAGCAAGACCCCCGCGCTCTCGCCCTCGGGCGATTGCCGGCCGTTCGACGAGTCGGGGGACGGCACGCTCCTCGGCGAGGGCATCGGCATGGTGGCGCTCAAGCGCCTCGCCGACGCCGAGCGCGACGGGGACCAGATCTACGGCGTCATCAAGGGGATCGGCACCTCCTCCGACGGCCGCAGCAAGTCGGTGTACGCGCCGGTGCCCGAAGGGCAGGCGCGCGCGCTGCGCAAGGCGTACGAGGTGGCCGGCTACGGCCCCGACACCGTCGACCTGGTCGAAGCCCACGGCACCGCGACCAAGGCGGGGGACGCCGCCGAGATCAAGGGCCTCAAGATGGTGTTCGAGGAGACCGGACGCACGGATCGCCAGTGGTGCGCGCTCGGCTCCATCAAGTCCCAGATCGGGCACACCAAGGCCGCCGCGGGCGCCGCGGGCCTGCTCAAGGTGGTCATGGCGCTGCACCACAAGGTGCTCCCGCCCACGATCAAGGTCACCAAGCCGACCCCGGCGGCCGACTTCCCCAACAGCCCCTTCTACGTCAACACCGAAGCGCGGCCGTGGATCCACGGCAAGGCCCATCCTCGCCGCGCGAGCATCAGCTCCTTCGGTTTTGGCGGTTCGAACTTCCACATCGCGTGCGAGGAGTACGTCGGGGCCGGCCGCCGGCCGCTCCGCGCCGATCTGCCGAGCGCCGAGCTCTTGACCTTCTCGGCCGACAGCGCCGACGCGCTGATCGGGCAGCTCGAGGCCGCGCGCGGCGAGTCCGTCGTCCCCCTCGCCTTCCGCACGCAACAGGCGTTCGACCCGAAGAAGGCGCTCCGCATCGGCCTCGTGGTCGACGGGGATCTGGGCGCCGTGCTCGACCGCGCCGTCGCGACCGTGCGCGCCGGGACCCCGATCCACCGCGCCGGCGTGTACTTCCATCCGAAGTTCGACCCGGGCCAGGTGGCGTTCCTTTTCCCCGGCCAGGGCAGCCAGTACATCGACATGGGCAAGGATCTCGCGATGCGCTTCGACGCCGCGCGCGCCGCCTATGACGCCGCCGAGGCGGCCGTGCCGGGGCTCGCGAACGTGTTGTTCCCCCGGCCCACCTTCACCAAGGAGGACCGCGCGCGGGACGAGGCCCTGCTGGTGCGCACCGAGTGGGCCCAGCCCGCGATCGGCGCCACGAGCTCGGCAATGGTGGCGCTGCTCGCGGCATGCGGGCTCCGTCCCGACGCGACCGCGGGGCACAGCTTCGGCGAGCTCACCGCGCTCTGGGCGGCCGGCTCCATGGCGTTCTCCGACTGGATGACCGCGGCGCGCACGCGCGGCGTGCTGATGGCGGGCGCGAGCGAGACCCCCGGCGCGATGGCGGCGGTGACCGGCTCCGCGGCCGACGTGACCCCCTACCTGGTCGACGGCGTCAACATCGCCAACCTCAACGCCCCCGAGCAGACCGTGATCGCCGGCACGATCGCGGGCATCGAGGCCGTGATGGCGCGCTGCAAGACCGCGGGCCTGCGCGCCACGCGGCTCGCCGTCGCGACGGCCTTCCACTCGCCGTTGGTGGCCCCCGCCGCCGAGGCGTTCGCCGAGCACCTGCGCGGCGTGCAGTTCACGGCGCCCAGCGTCCCGGTGTGGTCGAACACCACGGCCTCCACCCTCGCGCCGGACGGCCTCGCCGAGGCCCTCGGCGCCCACCTCGCGAAGCCGGTGCGCTTCGTGGAGCAGGTCGAGGCGATGTATGCCTCGGGCGTCCGTACCTTCATCGAGGTCGGACCCGGCGGCGTGCTCTCCGGCCTCGTGACGCGCATCCTCGGCGATCGCCCGCACGAGGCGTTCTCGCTGGACCAGAAGGGCCGCTCGGGTGTAGACGCGCTGCTCGCGGCGCTCGGCCGCGCCGCCGCGCTCGGCCTGCCCGTGCGCTTCGACCCGCTCTGGACCCAACGGGACCCCACCCCCAAAACGGCCCCGGCCCCGAAGATGGCGGTGCCGATCAACGGTTCCAACTACGGGAAGCCGTACCCGACGCCCTCCGGCGGCGGTCCGGTGCTCCCGCCGCGCACGCTCGTCTCGAGCGCACCCGCCACTCGCTTGCTCGAATCCGGCCCCCCCGCACGCAAGGAGGACCTCCCCGTGAAGCACGGAGTCCACACCCATCCGCTCCCCTCCCCCTCGGCGACCGGCGCCGTCGTCGCCGCGTCCAGCGCCGCTCCCGCCCCCGTCAACCCGGTCCAGGCCAGCCCGGTCCACGCGAGCCCGGCTCCCGCGGCCGCCTGGGGCCCGAACCCCTGGGTGTCGGCGTTCCAGGAGAGCCAGCGCCAGATGGCGGACGTGCAGGAGAGCTTCACCCGGTCGATGTCGGAGGCGCACATCGCCTTCCTCCGGTCGCACGAGGAGTCCACGCGCGCCCTCGTCTCGCTGGTGACCGGCGCGCCGCTGGCCGCCTCGCAGGCCTGGGGCCCCGCGCTCGCCGCGCCCGCGCCGAGCTACGCCGCGCCGGCCCTGGTCACCCCGGTGTACGCCGCGCCCGTCGCAGCCGCTCCGGTGTACGCCGCGCCCTCCCCGGCCGCCGCCCCGGTCGCTCCGGTCCGCGCCGCTCCGGCGATCGACCTGACCAAGGTGCTCCTCGAGGTGGTCGCCGAGAAGACCGGCTACCCCACCGAGATGTTGAACCTCGAGATGAACCTCGAGGCCGACCTCGGCATCGACTCCATCAAGCGCGTCGAGATCCTCTCGGCGCTCCGCGAGAAGGCGCCGGGGACCCCCGAAGTCGACGCCGACCGCATGGCCGCGCTCAAGACGCTCGGCCAGATCGTCGCCCTCTTCGGAGAGGCCGGCCCCGGCGCGGCCGCCCCGTCGGCCCCCGCGTCGTCCACCCCGGCCGCCCCGCCGGTTTCGAAAGGCAGCGGTACGGACGCGACGAGGCTCCTCCTCGAGGTGGTCGCCGAGAAGACCGGCTACCCCGTCGAGATGCTGAACCTCGAGATGAACCTCGAGGCCGACCTCGGAATCGACTCCATCAAGCGCGTCGAGATCCTCTCGGCGCTCCGCGAGAAGGCGCCGGAGACCCCCGAGGTCGACGCCGACC
>JAUXQH010000173.1 GCA_030685065.1 Pseudomonadota bacterium
GGCGCGCATGATCGCGTCGACCAGGCTGTGGCGGCAGCCGTACACGTTGTCGAACTTCGACTTGGTGACGGAGTCGTTCACGTTGATGCCGGGGAAGAGCAGCGGGTTGGCCTGGGCGCGCTCGTAGAGGCGGTGCACGCCGGTCGTGGTCTCCTCGGAGACGCCGCGGATGGGCTTGGCGAAGGCGTGCCAGTAGCGATCGCCCTTGGCGGCGCGCACGTCGAGCAGGAGCTGGAGGATGATGCTCTCCTCGTGGCTGCCCGCCTTGGTCGGGTCGGGGAGCTCGCCCTTGACTTCGAGCTCGTAGCCGAGGTGGATGAGGAGCGTGGCGTCGCCTCCGTCATCGAGGATGAGGTTGGGGCCGCTGCCATCGGGCCACACGAGGGCCTGGAGCGTGCACCACCAGTACTCCTCGAGGGTCTCCCCCTTCCACGCGTAGACCGGCACGCCCGCGGGCGCCTCGGTGGTGCCGGTGGGGCCGACGACGGTGGCGGAGGCCGCGTGGTCCTGCGTGGAGAAGATGTTGCAGCTGACCCAGCGCACGTCGGCGCCGAGGGCAACGAGCGTCTCGATGAGCACGCCGGTCTGGATGGTCATGTGCAGGGAGCCCATGATCTTGGCGCCCTTGAGGGGCTGGGTGGCGCCGAACTCCTCGCGGAGGGAGTTGAGGCCCGGCATCTCGACGAGGGCGAGATCGAGCTCCTTGCGGCCGTACCGCACGGTGGCCTCGGACAGGTCACGCACCTTGAAGGGCATGTCGGCGTAGAGCGCGAGGCCGGTGTCCATGAAGGTGGGCTGGGCGGGGATGGGGGGGCTGATCATGGGGGACCTCACTGGAGTAAACGGGGAGACCGAGGCGAAGGGGCACCGGAGGCAGCGCCGCCGGCTCCATTCGTTTATCCGCATAGACGAATGAAGCGCAAGCGGATACTTTGTAATCGTCATGACCAGCCCCGTCTTCGAGCGCCTCACGGCGCTGTCCGAGCCCATCCGGGTGCGCCTCCTGCGGGTGCTCGCGCGGGAGGAGCTCGCGGTCGGAGAGCTGGCCCGTGTGCTGCAAACGTCGCAACCCACCGTCAGCCGCCACCTCAAGCAGCTGGACGAGGGGGGGTGGGTGCTCCGGCGCAAGGCCGGCACGGCGAGCTACTTCCACCTCGCGTACCAGGAGCTGGATCCGGAGGCGCGGATGCTCTGGGACCTCGTTCACGCCCAGGTCGAGCTCGAATCGAACGATCCTGCCAGTCAGTACGCGGAGGATCTTCGGCGGCTCGATGGCGTGGTGGCAGCGCGCGCATCGGACAGCGAGGAGCTTTTTCGGCGCCTCGGCGGGCGGTGGGACGGCGTGCGCAAGGAGCTTTTCGGGGAGGGGTACGTGCTGCCCGCGCTCCTGGCGCTCCTGCCGCCGGGGCAGGTCATCGCCGATCTCGGGTGCGGCACCGGCGCCATGCTCCCGCTCCTCTCCCCGGTGGCGGCGCGCGTGTACGGGATCGACCGGGAAGCCGCGATGTTGGAGGTGGCGGAGGAGCGCGCGCGGGACCTCCCGAACGTGACCCTGCGCCGTGGCCTGCTCGACGCGCTCCCGCTCGAGTCCGGCAGCGTCGACCTGGCGCTCTGCGAGCTCGTGCTCCACCACGTCCGCGAGCTTCCGCCCGTCTTTGCCGAGGTGGCGCGGGCGCTCGCGCCGGGCGGCCGCTGGGTGATCCTCGACATGGTCGAGCATGACCGAGAGGAGTACCGCGACACGATGGGCCACCAGCACCTCGGGTTCTCGGAGGCGGCTACGGCGGGGTTGGCTGCGGGCGCCGGGCTCACCGTGCGGGCCTGGCGGGTGTTGGCGCCCGATCCGGCGGCGCAGGGGCCGGCGCTGTTCGTGGCGGTGTTGGTCAAGGATGAGGGGCGCGGTACGCTCGCGCGCCAATGAGCGACCTCCTCGACATCCCGGGCCTCCCCGACATCCCGGGCCTCCTCGCCCGCATCGGGAACACCCCGCTCGTGCCGCTGCGCAACATCGGCCGGGGGCTCCCCGTGCCCGTGCTCGTCAAGTGCGAGCACCTCAACCCCGGCGGCAGCATCAAGGACCGCATCGCGCTCGCGATGGTGGACGACGCGGAGCGGCGCGGCGCGCTGCCCGCGGGGGGCACGCTGATCGAGGCGACGGCGGGCAACACCGGCATGGGCCTGGCGTTGGTGGCGGCGCTGCGCGGCTACACGCTGGTGTGTGTCATGCCGGAGAAGATGTCCGTCGACAAGCGCGTGGCGCTCGCCGCGCTCGGCGCACGGGTCATCATCACGCCCAATGCCCCGCCCACGAGCGCGGACAACTTCCGCAACGTCGCGGCGCGCCTCGCGGTCGAGCACGGTTGGTTCCTGACCGACCAGTTCCGAAACCCTTCCAACGTGACCATCCACCAGGAGACCACGGGGAGAGAGATCCTGGCCCAGACCGGCGGCCGCGTGGGCGCGTTCGTGGCGGGCGCGGGCACCGGGGGCACGATCTCCGGCGTGGGCCGCACCCTCCACGATCGGCTCCCCAACGTGCGGATCGTCCTAGCTGACCCGATCGGGTCCGGCCTGGCCGATTGGGTGGAGACCGGGGTGCTCGGGGCGGACGGCAGCTACGCGGTCGAGGGGATCGGCGGGAGCGAAGTGCCCGCCAACCTGCACCGCGATGTGATCGACGCCGCCGAGCGCGTCAGCGATGAGGAGAGCTTTGCCATGGTGCGGCGCCTGTGGCGCGAAGAGGGGCTGCTCGTGGGCGGCTCGTCGGGGACCAACGTGGTCGCCGCCCTGCGCGTGGCGGCGCGTGGCGGGTTGGACGGCCCGGTGGTGACCATCCTGCCGGACAGTTGGGACCGCTATCGGGCGAAGCCGTGGATGGCGGCCTGCGCCATCGATTAGCGGCTTGCAAAGGCGGGGCGGCGAGGCCATAGTCTGGCCGCACCGGAGATCGGCAATGCGCAAGGGCTTCAGCCTCGTCGAGCTGATGTTGACGGTGGGGATCATCGGCGTGCTCGCGGCCATCGCGGTGCCGAACTTCCAGACCATGGTGCTCAAGGCGCGCAAGGCCGAGGCGCTGACCAACCTGCGCGGGATCGGGGACGCTTCGGTTGCCCACTTCGCCGCGCACGACGCGTGGGTGACCGCGTCCACCAACCCGGGCTCGCCGATCGGGAAGACGGCGCGGCCGTGGCGGACGGGGCAGGCCGGCTGGGTCGACCTCGGGTGGAGTCCGGACGGGCTGGTTCGTTGCACGTACATGGTCACCCAATTCGGGGGTGGCACGTGGGTGCGTGCCGACGCCTATTGCGACGTGGACGACGACAACGTGTCCTCCATCATCCGGTACTACGTCGCCACGGCCGATCGCGAGGGCTACTTCTCCGACCTGTACCCCTCCCGCTACTGACGGGTGTCGGTGGCGCCGCGACACTCGCGGGCGGGCAGCCCCTCCGCGTCCAGGATCGTGATCGTCTGGTTGCCGGCCGGGCGGAGCCGCAGCTCGAGGGCGGCGCACGCCACGTCGGCGACCGCGGCGTCCGTGAGGCCCGGCCAGGCGGCGTCCACCCGGCCGACCCAGCCCTCCGCGCCGACCTCGCTCAGCTCGATGAACGGGGCCACGTCGAGGAAGCGATCCGTCAGATCCGGCGGGAGCGGGTTGTTGACGGCGTAGACGAGGCGCAGGAACCCTGCGAGGACGACCAACGAGACCGCCACGATCCCGAGCCGCCAGACTCGCGCGGAGGCGCGACGCTGGGCATCGGTTCGGTAGACGGGGGCGGGGATGGACATCGGCCGAGCTTATATATCAGCCGGCTTCAGGGCTTGAGCACCTTGAACGCGTGCGCCCAATCGTTTCGCAGGAAGCCGGGCGCGCACCAGAGCTGGCAGAGCGCCTCGATGGGGCCGGCGCCCTCTACGCCGCCCACGTCCTCGGCGTCCCAGCCCACCTCGGCCAGGAGCGCGGTGACGGTGCCCTTGGCCGCCGCGTCATCCCCGCAGATGAACATGGTGGGGCGGCCGCCGGGGAGGGCGGGGTCGATCATGAAGCCGCTGCCGACGGAGTTGAACGCCTTGACGAAGCGCGCGGCCGGGGCGAGCGCCTGGAGTCGCTGCATCAGCGAGTCGTTGGGGCCGGTGAAGTAGGGGAGGATGCCCTTGACCGGGGCGCCGGCGATCGGGTTGCACGTGTCGATGACGACCTTGCCCGCGAGGGCGTCGAGCCCGGCCACCTCGAGCGCCTCGGCGGCGGCGCCGCCCTGGACCGCGAGGATCACCACGTCCGCGCGCGCGGCGTCCGTGAAGTGGCCCACGGTCACGCCGGGGGCGGTCTGCGCCCAGTCCGCCAGCTTGGCCGGGGTACGCGACCCGATGGTCACCGCGTGCCCGTGCCGCGCGAAGCCGGCCGCCAGGACCTGTCCGACCGCGCCCGATCCGATCACGCCGATGCTGTTCATGCAAACTCCGGAAGTGGCGGCGGTTATTCGCGCGGTGGGTGTGACGCCAGCTGGACGTTCCAACCGCCCCCCTACCCGCCCACCGTCTCCAACAACAGGATCCAACTCCCCGGCCCGCGCTCGTACAGCACCACGCGATCGGGCCCCGTCAGGTCCAGCAACGGGGCCCACGTTGGGTCGACCAGGGTGGCGTTGCCACGAACCAGCTCGGGCGCGTACAGATCGAGCTCGAGGTAGGCCGCGCCCCCCTTCGCCCGGGCAGCCACGCCGTAGCTGTAGTCGGCCAGATCGTCCCCCGGGTACACATCGTTGTGAACGGCCCCGCCGTACAGGACGAGGGTGGCGTCGGGCACGTCCAGGCCGCCCTGGGCGTAGTCCCCGAGCTTGCCCGTGAGCAGCCGGAGGAGCCGCCCGTACTGCACCTCGCCGCCGGCATCGGTGAGGGACGCGTACTCGTCACACGTCAGGACCAGATCGTGGGGGCGCACGCCGAGCGCCACGGCCTTCTCGATGAGCAACACCAGCTCGCTCTTGGTGGCCTCGGGGCGCTTGGTGTCGGTCTCGACCTGCGCGACGACCTGCTCCGCCTGGGCGCCGCAGGTGCCGTCGAGCCGCCAGGTCTCGATGACCAGATCGGTGGTGGTGGGCGCGAGGACGGGCAGGAGCCGGTCGGTGAAACGCGCGAGGGTGGTGGCCCCCGCGGAGGCGGATCCGCCTGGGCCATCGGTGGTTGCGTGCACCTCGCCGATGCCGATGATCCGGGGCTTCGACGCGAGCAGGAAGGCCATCGCGGCCTCCGCGCTCGGGAAGATCTGATGAGTGGGGAGCGGCGCGACGTCCGGAGCGCCAATCGGCGCGGCCGCCGGTGCGGAGCCCGGAGGGGGCTCCGCGAAGCAGGCGAACAGGAGCGCGGTCAGCAGGGGGCCTCCGGAAGCGAACGGACAGCGTAATCGCCGCCGGGTTCCTCTCGCCGCGCCCCCCCGCCGCTACGCCTACGGCAACGTCGGGTAGTCCGTGTAGCCCTTGGCGCCGCCCGCGTAGAACGTGGTGAAGTCGGGCGGGTTGAGCGCGGCCCCTTCGGCGAAGCGCCGCGGGAGATCCGGGTTGGCCAGGAAAGGGACGCCGTACGCGACCAGATCGGCCTCTCCCGACGCGATGGCGGCGTTGCCGGACGCCTGGGTGAAGCCGCCGTTGACGATGTAGGTGCCGGGGAAGTTGGCGCGGAGGAGCGCGCTGAAGCGCGTGGGGCTGGCCTCCGGATCGATGGCGTGGAGGTAGCCGATGCCGCGCTCGGCGAGGGCCTGCGCCACGGCGGCGAACAACGCCTCCGGCGCACTGTCGGACATGCCGTTGAAGGTGCCGCTCGGCGAGACGCGCACGCCCACCCGCGCCGCGGGGAACACCGCGGTGACGGCATCGACCACCTCCTCGAGGAAGCGGAGGCGGTTGGCGATCGAGCCGCCGTACGCGTCCGTCCGGTGGTTGGTGCCGTCGCGGAGGAACTGGTCGATGAGGTAGCCGTTGGCGGCATGGAGCTCGATGCCGTCGAAGCCGGCGGCCTTCGCCACCCGGGCGCCCTGGACGTACTGGGCCACGACCCCCGGGATCTCGTCGATCTCGAGCGCGCGCGGCGGGGAGAAGGGCACCTGGCCCACGCTCGTCCAGGTGAGGCCCTCGAGCGGCACGGCGGACGCCGACACGGGGGCCTTGCCGCCCGGCTGGAAGGAGGTGTGCGAGACCCGCCCCACGTGCCAGAGCTGCGCGTAGATGCGGGCGTCGGCGTTCGCGGCGCGCACGGCGTCGACCACGGCGCGCCAGCCGGCCTCCTGCTCGGGGCTGTAGATCCCGGGCGTCGCGACGTAGCCCTGGCCCTCGGGCGCGACCTGGGTCGCCTCCGTGATCAGGAGGCCCGCCGAGGCCCGCTGGGCGTAGTAGGTCGCGGCGAGCTCGGTGGGGACGTTGCCCTCCCCCGCGCGCGAGCGGGTCATCGGGGCGAGCGCGATCCGGTTCTGGAGGGCCAGGCCGGCGAGGTCGTGGGAGGTGAACAGCGGTTGCGTGGTCATGCGGGCTCCGTTCTGACGGCGTGAGAGAGGCTTCCGAAAGGGAAGCGACTTGTGCGATGGAGGTATCCGCGGCGGCTTCTGATCGTCAAGTCACTTCTCAAAAGGAAGTACTTCAGGTTGCGGACGAGGCGCGTCGCGCGTAGGTAGGGGCGTGGAGGAAGCGATGGCGGACTGCCCTCCGGCGGCGCAACACGGGCGGTGCGAGGCGTTCCGAGCCGCGATGGACGTGCTCGGCAAGCCGTGGAACGGCCTGCTCCTCAAGGAGCTCATGGCCGGCGAGCTGCGTTTTTCCGTGCTCGCGGACCGCATGGCCCCCATCGGTGACCGCATGTTGTCCTGCCGCCTCAAGGAGCTCGAGGCCGCGGGCCTCGTGTCCCGCGAGGTAGATCCTGGGCCGCCCGTTCGTGTCTCCTACGCGTTGACCGCCGTCGGGCGCGGCATCGGCGAGGTGACCCAGGCCGTCGAGGGCTGGGGAGCGCAGATCCTGACCGTGCGCGGCCCGACGGTGGAAACGGAGGGGTGACCGATCAGGCGGGGGCGGGCGGCGCCTTGGCGTCGGCGAGCTTGCGCTGGGCGTAGTAGGAGCTGCCTGCGAGGAGGGCGCCGAAGCCGACGCTCCCGAACAGCGTGGCGATCGCGGTGACCATCGCGTCCGGGTCGACCGGGGGATCCCCTTCGGCTCCCGAGAGCGTCGAGGTCATCATCAGGATCGACCCGAACACCGACAACACCTGGAGCCCCGCGAAGACGTACCCGGCCACCATCGACCACACCGAGGGGCGGACGAAGTTGAGCACGATGGTGACGAGCTGGACGACCACCAGCACCAGGCCGATGAACGCCATGACCGCGGCGACCACCATCGCGAAGATGATGATCAGAGCGAGATCCTCGAAGAACTCATCGCGCTCCGCGGCCGAGCAGGAGGAGAGGAGCAGGAGCGGCGCGATCAGGGTCGATGCGAGCAGCCAACGGAGTGCGATCGGGCGGGGGGACACGCGGGCATCCTACCTTGGCGGCGCCCGCTCGCGGAAGCCCTGGACACGACGCCGCGGTTGCGCCTATGGTCGTGGACATGATGCTTCGCCCCTGCCTCCGCTTGGTCGTCCCGTTGCTCTTCCTCGCCGGGTGCGTGGAAGCCGAGATCAGCCTGGGGGACATCGAGCCGAGCCGTCCTCCGAAGGATGACGCTGGCGACGCCGACACCGATTCGGATTCGGACACCGACACCGATTCGGACTCGGACACCGATACGGACACCGACACCGATTCGGACACGGACACCGACACGGACACCGATACGGACACCGACACCGATGTCGACACCGGGAGCGCCCCGTACGATTGCGCCGAGCTCCCCTCGTTCAGCCTCGACGACACGACGATGTCGGGCGCCCGCGGCTACCACGGCGTGAGCTTCGATGACGACGGGCACCTCCTCGGGTGGGATGGCCGCAACGCGGTGGTGAAGAGCAGCTACGACGGCACCCGGGAGGTGTTCGTTCCCGGGTTGCGCAGCGTCGAGCAGATCGATCGGCTCCCCGACGGCGACTTCGTCCTGGCGGACGGCGCGAACGCTCGCCTGCTCCGCGTGACCCCGGAGGGCGGCCAGGAGACCCTGGCCTCCGGCGTCGGCTACGTCTACGGGGTGACGGTGGGCCCGGACGGGATGGTCTACATCGCGGACGGCGGGGTTGCCCGCGTGGACCCCGCGACCGGCGAGCGCACCGTGCTCCTGACGCAGCCGCCGGGCTGGACCGCCCACAGCCTCAACTTCAACCTCGACAGTACCCGCCTCTACATCGGCACCATCGGCCGCGGCGACGTGTTCTACTTCGATCTCGACGCCGACCTGGTCCCCATCGGCAATCCGGTGATGCTGCTGAACCTGCCCGGCACCGGATGGCACGACGCGGTCGGGGTCGACGCGTGCGACAACGTCTACATCACCGACTATTCGAGCGGCGGTTTGTACCGCATCGAGAGCGATTTGACGGTCACCCTGCTCATCACGATCGACCGCACGTTGTACGGCCATGGGATGGCGTGGGGGAGCGGCATCGGCGGGTGGCGTGACGACGCGCTCTACATGCCGCAGCCCTACAACGGATCGACGATCCGGGAGGTCGTGCTCGGGCTGCCGAGCGGGGACTCGGTCCGCACGTGGAACGGCGTGGCGGTCCCGTGGTGAGCCGCCGCCGGCTGGGCACCCAGAACACCCACCTGCTCCTCCTCGCCCTCCTCCTCCTCCCCGCCTGTACTGGCGTCCCGGACGACACCGGCAAGCCGGAGGCGGACGCGGACACCGACGCCGACACGGATTCGGACACCGACGCCGACAACGACACCGACACGGACGTGAGCCCGGTCGATCCGGACACCGTGCCGCTCGCTGGGGAGTGTGCGGACGACGTGCACTGGGGCGCCTTCCTCGTCGACAGCACGGAGGACTACGCCTACGTCACGGGCTCGCTCTCGGCCGGCGTGGTGCCGGTCGCCGTGCTCACGCGCGTCCTCGACTCGGGGGACTGCACGATCTGGCGCCGGGAGAACCCCTTCTGTGACCCGAGCTGCGACCCCGGCTACACCTGCGACCTGACGGGCGAGTGCGTCCCGTACCCGACGACCCAGGACCTCGGGACGGTGACCCTGACCGGCCTCTCCCAGGCGGTCTCGATGGAGCCGGTGACCCCCGGCTACACCTACTTCGACACCTCGATCCCCAATCCTCCGTGGGTCCCGGGGGAGCTGCTCACGTTGTCGACCTCGGGCGGCGCCTACGAGCCGGTGACGCTGTACGGCGTGGCGCCCGCGCCGCTCGTCCCGGTGAGCATGAACTGGGTCATCGTCGAGGGGGAGCCGCTCACCGTCGCGTGGGATGTGCCGTCCGGGGCCGTACGCACCGAGCTCGCGCTCACCCTCCGCATCGATCAGCACGGCACCACCCCGTCCAGCATCGAGTGTGTCTTCGCGGACGACGGCACGGCCGAGGTGCCCGCCGACGTGATCCAGGCCCTCATGGGCTTCGGCGTGACCGGCTTCCCCGCGGGGGACCTGCTCCGGCGCACGGCGGACTCCACGGAGATCGGGGCCGGCTGCATCGATCTGTCGGCCACGTCCTCGCGGCTCGCGCACGTCGAGATCGCCGGGTACACGCCGTGCACCCGCGACGAGGACTGCCCGGACGGCCTGACGTGCAACGAGCCGTTGGAGCGCTGCGAATAGCGCGGACGGCTACCGACCGGAGGGCGCGCGCAGGAGCTGCTCGAACGCGGCGATCCTGGGGCCCACGGGCACGATGCGGTGGGGGTTGATCGACGGGTGGCTGTAGTAGTAGTGCCGCTTGATCGAGGCGAGGTCGCAGGTCGCCGCGACGCCCGGCATCTGGTAGACCGCGCGCGTGTGCGCCCACAGGTTGGGGTACTCGCGCAGGGCGCGGATGTTGCACTTGAAGTGCCCGAAGTAGACCAGATCGAAGCGGAGCAGCGTCGTGAACAGGCGCAGGTCGGCCTCGGTGAAGGTGTCCCCCGCCAGCCACTTGTCCGTGGCGAGCCACCGTTCGAGCATGTCGAGCGTCCCGAACAGCGCGGTGACGGCCTCTTCGTACGCGTCCTGGGTGGTGGCGAAGCCGGCGCGGTACACGCCGTTGTTGACCGTCTCGTAGATGCGGGCATTGACCGGGTCGATGAGGTGCCGGAGCTCCGGCGGGTACAGATCGTGGCCGGCGAGGGGCGCATCGGCTGCCCCGAGGGCGCGGAGCGGGCCGTTCATCATCCGCACGAGCTCGGAGGACTCGTTGTTCACGATCGTCCCGGCGACCTTGTCCCAGAGCGCCGGCACCGTGACCCGGCCGGTGTAGTGCGGGTCGGCGCGGGTGTAGACCTCGTGGAGGTGGCCAGCGGCGAACAGCGCGTCCGGCTGCGCTTCGGAGAAGGACCACCCGTGCTCGAGCATCTCCGGCTCGACCACCGAGATCGGGATCGCGGACTCCAGCCCCAAGAGGGCGCGGGCGATCAGGGTGCGGTGCGCCCACGGGCACGCCATCGCGACGTAGAGGTGGTAGCGACCCGCGACGACCGGGTGGGCCGCGCCCGGATCCGCGCTCACCGTGCCTCGAAAGGAGCTGTCCTTGCGGACGAAGCGCCCGCCGGTGGACGTGGTGTCGTACCAGGCGTCCTGCCATCGTCCGTCGACCAACAAGCCCATGCCGCCCCCACGAGCGCAGGCGATAACGCGTCCGGCGGGGCCCCCGGTCCACCCCCGACCCGAAAGCCCGCCGTTGCAAATCGTGACAATCGCGGGCATCAGCCCCGGCGTGGAAAACCCGAGCAAGGAGGCGTCACGGAGCCTCCATGCAGACCTCTTCCCCCCTCGCCCTCCGCCTCCTCCCCCGCTCGGTCTCGGTGTCGTGGTTGCTCCGTCCGGCCCTGCTCCTGGCGCTCCTCCTCCCCGTGGCCGCGCGGGCCGAGACCGCGGACGACGCGGATCGGGACGGCCTGACGGACACCTACGAGGCGCTCCTCGGCACCGACCCGACGCGCGAGGACACGGACGAGGACGGCCTGCTCGACGGCACGGAGGTGTTGGGGCTCACCGGGACCAACCCGCTCTCCGACGACTCGGACGCCGACGGGCTGCTCGACGGCGAAGAGGACGCCGACGGCAACGGCGCGATCGACGGCGGGGAGACCCACCCGCTGGTCGCCGACAGCGACGGCGGGGGCGTGGACGACGGGTACGAAGCGCGCGTCGGGACCGATCCGCTGAACGGCTCGGACGACATGGACGACTCCGACAACGGCCGCATCGACTCCGACGGCGATGGCGTGTCCGACCCCGAGGAGATGGCGCTCCAGACCGATCCGAACGACGCGGACTCCGACGGCGACGGCCTCTCCGACGGCGAGGAGCTCTACGGGACGGGCACGGACCCCAACGCGTGGGACTCGGACGCGGACGGCGTGCGCGACGGCGGCGACGCGGAGGGGGACATCGAGCGGATCGAGGTGGAGCCGGTGGAGGCGACGATCACCGCCTCGGGCGGTGGCGGCCTCGCCTGCTCGTCGACCGGGACAACGGGCTCCGTGCCAGCGAGCCTGGGGTTGCTCGCCCTCGCCGCGCTCGCACGGCGCCGCCGCTCGTAGGCTACTCCAGCTCGAACCGCGCCGCCTCGGACCACTCCGACCACGCGAGCCCGCGGTCCCGGTAGCGGGAACGCCAGCACCACGCCCCCGGAGCCAGCCCCTCGATGTCGGTCCGGGTCAGGTCCGCGCCGGCCCGGATGTCCACGCCCTGGAACCAGTTCTCGTACTGCTCCCAACGGTCCACGACGGGGTCGGCAAACGTGTCACAGTCGGCGCTCACCTGCCAGTGGGTCGCGCCGTGCGCTCCGCCGCTGGGGTGGGTGAAAGGGCTGGCCTGGAGCGTCACCGCGGCGTCCACCGTGGCGCCGGCGGTCGGAGAGGCCGCGGTAGGGGTGCCCGGTGCGATCGCGTCGACCCGCACGGTGATCTCGTCGGTCACCTCGTTGTCGCGGGGCGCCTCGGGGGTACCCATGCTGATCCGCCGCACCGTGAACGCGCCCGGCTCGACCTCCACCACGACGAAGCCGTACTCATCCTGTGAGACGGTCAAGTTGTCGTACTCGGCCTGGCCGGACGAGCCCCAGCGGTCGAGCGCGCCCCCCGCGGACGCGACATCCACCCACACGTGGGCGTGGTCGCGGGACTGGCCGCGGCTGTAGCCGTGCGTATGGCCGAAGAAGTGGATGGAGGGCTTGCCGCACGCGGTGCTGAAGGCCTCGAGCCGCGCCACGATGTCGCCGGTGAACGCGGTCTCTCCGTTGGGCCAGAGCTCCGAGAGGTAGGGATGATGCAGCTCGGCGAGGACGAACTCGATCGTGTCGTCCGTGCAGGTGTCGGCCAACACGCGGTCGAACCACTCGAGCTGCTCGGGCAGGTTCGAGCCGGTGTTGGAGTCGAGCCCGAGGATGCGGACGTTGACGTAGTCGGTCGACCACCACTGGTCCTCGTGGCCCGGGGTGCCGTTCTCGGGGAGGTGGAAGTACTGGAAGAAAGCGGGTGATCCGCCCTCGTGGTTCCCGAGCACGGGGTACAGCGGCACCTGCCGCGCGAGCGGGGCGGCGCCGCTGAAAAAGTCCCCGGTCCAATCCTCGTAGTTCCAGCCGTTGTCGACGAGATCCCCCGCGACGAGCAAGAGCCCGAGCGCCTCGGGAAGCTCAGCCGCGTAGTACCCGGTGACGTAGGGGATGATCCCCTGCTCCACGACCTGCGCCCACTTGTCGGGGTACGCGTCATCGCGTTGCATGTCGCTCACGGCCACGAGCTGGAAGGGCTTGCTGGAGCTGGCGAGCGGCGGCGTGCGGAAGCGGACGGGCGTGCTCGCCGTGGCGCCGGTGCGGGCGCTGTACCAGTAGGATGTGTCGGGGAGGAGCCCCTCGAGCTGGGCCTCGTGTTGCACGCCGTGCCCCCCGACAGCCGCCGTCCCGGCGACGATGCCGCCGAGCGCCTCGGTCGGGCCGAAGCGCACGAGGGTCTCCTCGCCGTCCGCTGTCTCCCAGCACACCCACGCGCTCGTCGGCGTGACCGTCTGGAGGTACGGCGCCACGAGGACCACGTGGGGATCGGTGTCGCCGGGGTCCACCACCGGCGGCGGCGGCACCGGGGCAGGCTCACCGCACGCGAGCAGGGCGAGGAGCGCGATCAACGGAGGATCGTGCTGGCCTGCTTCGCGGCCTCGTCCGCGGTGCGGGCGGGAATGGGGGGCGCGTGGAGGTCGGTCAATGGAGGCTCCGGGGATCGTCTCTTACTGTACCGATGCGCGACGGACCGCATGCCCGGCGATAGTTTAGATCCGCAGACTCCATGGAGGTCCTCGTGCGCTCTTTCGTTCGGTCGGTGCGGATTCTTGCCGGAGCGGGGCTCGTCGCCGGCGCCCTGATGCTGGTCGTTCCCAGCGTGGCCCAGGCTGCGATGACGGTGTCCGGCAAGCCGAAGGTCAGCTTCTTCGCCGTCGGGAGCCCCGGCTTCCTCGACATCGAGGGCGTCGCCTCGGTCTTCACCGCCACGGATGATGGCGCGAAGCTCACCTTCGTCGTCCCGATGGCGTCGGTCGAGAGCGGCATCAGCCTTCGCGACGACCACATGAACAACGAGTACGTCAAGGTCGCGCAGTTCCCGAACGCGACGCTGGTCCTCACCAAGGCCGACGTGAAGTGGCCCGCGGCGGTCGCCGAGTCCAGCACCGGCACGGTCAAGGGCACGTTCAACGTGCACGGGGTCGACCAGCCGGTCGACATCGCCTACACCGTGAAGAAGAGCAAGACCGGCTACCGCGTGAACGCCAAGTTCCCGTTCGACGTGACGCAGCACGGCATCGCGATCCCGTCCTACCTCGGCATCACGGTCGATCCGAAGATGAACGCCGACGTGCAGGTCGATCTCGTCGATGGCTAGATCGCTGTTCAGCCTGCGCGCGATCTGCGCCTTCGCCGTCCTCCTCGTCGCGCTCCTCCCCGGTCGGGCCCAGGCCTACCCGTGGATGATCCGCCACGGCTATACCAATTGTGCCCAATGCCACGTCGATCCCTCGGGCGGCGGCGTGCTCACCGAGTACGGGCGCGGCCAGGGCGAGATCCTGGTGCGTACGCACTACAAGCCGATGACCGAGACCCCGGGGAAGGAGGTCGACTTCCTCTTCGGTCTCCTCTCGCTCCCGGACCAGGTGCTGCTCCAGGCCGACGTGCGCTCGATGTTCATCCCGCAGCCGGGCAACATGCGGTTCATCCTGATGCAGGGCGATCTGCGCGCGGCCGTCGTGGCCGGGCCCTTCGTCGCGACCGGTACGCTCGGCGCCGTGAGCGAGGGCGGGCAGGGCGCGTGGGTGACCAGCAACGCGGCCGGTTGGAACCTCGTGGCGCGTGAATACTGGGCCGGCATCACGCCGGCGAAGGGGTGGATGATCAAGGCCGGGCGCATGAACCTGCCCTACGGCATCCGCACCGAGAACCACGTCCTCTACACCCGCAGCGTCACGCGCACGACCACCAATGACGACCAGCAGGTCGGCGCCGCGGTCAGCTACGCGTCCAAGCGCTTCCGGGCCGAGATCATGGGCATCGCCGGCAACTTCCAGGTGCGGCCGGATCTGTTCCGAGAGCGCGGCTACTCGCTCTACGGCACGTGGGCCCCCAAGAAGACCCTCGAGCTCGGCGTCTCCAGCCTGCTCACCGTCGCGCAGGCCGACGTGGACACGCTCGCCCCGCGCATGCGGCAGGCCCACGGGGTGTTCACCCGCTACGCCCCGATCGAGCCGCTCGCCATCCTCGCCGAGGTGAGCGTGCTCCGGAGCAACGACGCGGGCACCGCTTCGACCGGGCTCGTCGGCAACGCGGTGATCGACTGGGAGCCGAAGCAGGGGGTGCACCTCATGGGGATCGGCGGCTATTGCGACCCCTCGTTCGCGGATCCGGCGGCCCCCGCCTACACCGGCGGCGGGGCGGTCCAGTGGTTCCTGGCCCCCCGCTTCGACGTCCGGGTGGACGTGTTCCAGGGCGTCCTCTACTGCACCCCGGGGGCCGAAGCGCGGCCCATGGGGCTCCTCCAAGGCCACGTCTACCTGTAGGAGGTCGCCCGTGTTTCTCCAGCTTTTTTCCCTGTTGATCGCGTCGGCCTCGGCCTCCTCGTCCTACCCGGCCGCCCTGGAGGACGAGCTGGGCATGCCCTGCGCGCCGACGTGCACGGTCTGCCATGAGACCAACGCCGGCGGGCCGGGCACCGTGTTGAAGGACTTCGGGCTCGCCCTGATGGCGCGCGACCTCACGGGCGGCGCCGACATCCCCTCCCTGCAGGCGGCGCTCGCCGCGATGGAAGCCGACGCGGTGGACAGTGACGGGGACGGCATGTCCGACCTCGACGAGCTCGCCGCCGGCGCCGATCCGAACCCCGGCGCGGCGGTGTTCTGCGAGCCCGATGGCGGCGGCGAGGTCATCGTGCCGGTCTACGGGTGCTTCGGCGCCTCCGGGACAGCCGCCGGGATGGGGCTCGTGTCCCTGCTCGGCCTCACGACCCTGCGACGCCGGGCTCGCCGGTAGGGGAGCGGGCGGGCGGGCCGTCCCCCGTCGGCGCGCGTGACTCGTACAGCACGCGCCCCGGGAACATCACCGCGGTGAGAAACCCGCCCTTGCCGCAGCCGGTGTCGGTCGCGAACACGCGGCCGCGCACCCACGCGTCCTCCTTGTCCTCCAGCGTGTGCTCGGAGAGCTCGGGGGGGAGCAGGCCGGTCGGCGTGTGGCCCACGACGATCTGCTTCCCCTCGTAGGCCCGGAAGAACGAGGACGAGCGGGTCCACAGCAGCACCGTGCGCGGTTCGACCTCGGACGGGTGGGCCCAGCGCTCGTCCTTCCGCGGGACCCCCGCGTGGACGTAGATGGCGTGGGCATCCTCGTACCAGTAGGGGAGCTCGCGCATCCACGCGACCACGTCCTTCGGGAAAAAGGAGCCGTCGAGGAGAGACTTGAAGTCGTCCCGGTCCCCGGTGAACGACGCGAGGCACTCCCGCGCGCCGTTTCCCTTCGGCAGCACGAATTCGGGCCAGCCCTGATCGAGCACGCGCAGCCAGGCGTCCTCGTGGTTGCCGCGGAGGCACACGATCCGCGCCTCGGTGAGCATCGGCAACACCTCGCGGATCCAGCGGATCACGCCCGCGGAGTCGGGGCCCCGGTCGACGTAGTCGCCGAGGAACACCAGGGTATCGCCCGCGTCGAGCGCCGGGAGGTGATCCCAGAGCGCCAGGAGGTGGACCAGATCGCCATGGATGTCGCCGATTGCGACGGTGCGTGCCGACACCTGAGGACGGTATCACACGGGGGCGCGCCCGTTGCGGCGTTGCACATCCTGCCCCGGACAGTAGAGGACGAGGGGGGCCTTGGATGCACTCGGCGCACGACTTCCTCGTAAACCTCGCGCTCGTGCTCTGTGTCGCGGCGTTTGCCACCGTGCTGTTCCAGCGGCTGCGCCAGCCGTTGGTGCTCGGCTACATCCTGGCCGGGCTCATCGTCGGGCCCCATGTCCCGGTTCCCATCGTCGCGGATCGCGAGGTCGTCGAGGCGCTGGCCGAGCTCGGCGTCATCCTGCTCATGTTTTCGCTGGGGCTGGAATTCCGCTTCGCGAAGCTGCTCAAGATCGCGCCGAACGGGGGGTTGATCGCCGTCGTCGAGGTGAGCCTGATGGCGTCGCTCGGGTACCTCGTCGGCCGGGCCTTCGGGTGGACGACGCTCGAGTCGCTGTTCACGGGCGCCGTCGTGTCGATCTCGAGCACGAGCATCATCGCCAAGGCGTTCGACGAACAAGGCGTGAAGGGACGGCGGCGCGAGCTCGTGTTCGGCATCCTCATCGCCGAGGATCTGCTCGCCATCCTCCTGATGGTCGCGCTGTCGATCCTCGCGTCCGGGCAGGAGCTCTCCGCGGCCCAGCTCGGCACCGCCGCGCTCCGGCTCGGCGTCTCCCTCACCGCGATCGTGGGCGTGGGCCTGCTCGTGGTGCCTCGCCTGTTCCGCTACATCGTGGCCCTGGGGCGCGACGAGACCACGACCGTGGCCGCGGTGGGGCTGTGCTTCGCCGTCGCGCTGGCCTCCCAGTCGCTCGGGTATTCGAGCGCGCTCGGGGCGTTCCTCGGGGGCATGCTCGTGGCGGAGTCCGGCCACGGCGAGCACGTGGAGCACGTGGTGCGCCCCGTCCGCGACGTCTTCGCGGCGCTGTTCTTCGTCGCGGTCGGGATGTTGATCGACCCGATGCTGGTGCTCGAGAACATCGGCCCCGTGCTGGCCTTGTGCGTCGTCGTCGTCGTCGGGAAGGTGGTCGCCGTGTCCCTGGGGGCCTTCCTCCTCGGAAACGGCACGCGCACCTCCATCCAGGCGGGCATGAGCCTTGCCCAGATCGGCGAGTTCTCGTTCATCCTCGCCGGGCTCGGGGCCACGCTCGGGGCCACGCGGGGCTTTCTGTACCCGGTCGCGATCGCCGTCTCCGCGGTCACCGCGTTCACGACGCCCGCGTTCATCCGCGCGGCCGATCGCCTCGCCGATCGGGTCGATCACAAGCTGCCGGCCCGCATCCAGACGCTCTCCTCGGTCTACGGTGCGTGGCTCGAGGCGCTCAGCGCGGCCGCGCCCATCGAAGGCCGCCGGGCCCGGGTGCACGCGCACCTGCGGATCCTCCTGCTGGACGCCGTGGCGCTGACCGGCCTCATCGTGAGCCACTCGTTGTTCGGCGGCTCGGTCGCCGCCTACATCAGCCCCTGGTTGATCGTGGACATCGGGGTCGCGAACTGGGTGGTGACCGTGCTGGTCTTCACGCTCGCCGCGCCCGTGTTCGTCGGGCTCGTCCGGGCTGGCGGGCGCCTCGGCGAGGTCATCGCCGAGCCTCTCCGCGCCGACGACGCCCTGGTCGGCCGCGCCCCGGCCCGGCACCGCGTGCTCGTCACGATGCTCCAGCTGGCCGTGCTCCTCCTGGTCGGACTGCCGATCGTCGCGCTGACTCAGCCGTTCCTCCCCCCCTTCCGCGGCGCGGTCGTCCTGGGAGCCGTGCAGTTCGCGCTGGCGGTGCTGGTGTGGCGGCGCGCCGCCGACATGCAGGGGGAGCTCCGCTCGGGGGCCGAGTCGGTCCTGGCGGCCGTGCGCCGGCACGCCGCGATCGACGAGCTGGCCCCCGCCGTCGCACACCTGCCCCCGCCGGTCCCCCTCCCGCCGCTCCCCAACGCCCTCGGCGTGGCCCTCGCCCTCCGCCTCGACCTGGGGGACGCGGCGGTGGGGCGCACGCTCATCGACCTGAACCTCAGGAGCCAGACGGGGGCCACGGTCCTCGGCATCACGGGGGCGGACGGGCGGACGGCGGTGCCGACGGGTCGCGAGCCGCTCCGCGAGGGGCACGTGCTGGCGATCGCCGGAACGCGCGACGCGATCGAGGCCGCCTGCCGGGTGCTCCAGCGCGGCGAGATGGTCGTCGTGGGGCCTGTCGGGTGAAGGTTCCTTGGCTCCGCGGGCCCGTCCGTTCGCCGCCCCGGCTGGAAGAGCTGCTCCTGGTATCGGCCATGGCACTGTCCGCCGCCTACTTCGCGTGGCGCGGCTGGCCGTTCTCTCCGCTTCTCGGCACCGAGGTCTTCGGTTTCTTCCTGATGGATTTTCAGTTCATCTCCCTCGGCTACGTCGCGTGGCGGCTCGGGCGGGAGCGGGGCGCCTTCGCGCGGCTGGCGCTCTCCCGCGAGGGCGTCGCGGGGCTCCTGCCGTTCCTCCGCATCGTCGCCCCGGCCTACGCGGCGCAGGCGCTCTACGCGAACTGGCTCGCGGTCGTGCCGCTCGTGAACCCACGCCTCTACGATCGGCTGTTCCTGGCCCCCGAGCAGTGGGTGTTCGGCGCGTCGATGACCCGCTGGATGTCCCTGCCGAACGATCCTGCGCTCACGTTGCTCATCGACGTGTGCTACCTGCTGTTCTTCACCTGGATCGCCCTCACGATGGTGATCCTGTTCGTGGGCGACGGGGAGCGGGCGGCACGGCGCTTCGTGGTGGCGCTGGTGCTCTCCACCGTCGTGTCCACCGCGATCCTCGTGGCGCTGCCCACCCTCGGACCGGCCTTCCTCGACCCGGAGAGCGTCGCGCCCATCCGCGACGCGATGCTGCGCACGGACCACTTCCAGGGGGTGTCGCGCGCCTTCCGCGCGGAGGTGCTGGCGAACCCGGCGGGCTTCGCCCTGGTGCCGTTCCTGGGCGTGAGCGCGTTTCCGAGCATGCACGTGGGCCACACCTTCCTCGCCCTGACCTTCCTCTGGCCGAAGCAGCGCGTGGCGTTCAAGCTGTTCCTGCTTCCGGTGCTCGGCGCCTGGGTCGGCACCGTGTACCTCGGTTGGCACTACGCGCTCGACGGCCTGGCGGGCATCGGCATCGCGATGGGCGCGCGTTGGCTCGCCGGGAGGTGCCTGCCCTACGATCCCGATGACCAGGGCTCCACCGCGATCTCGAACCGGCCGAAGTCGTAGGGGACACCCCCTGCGGCCTGGGCGTGGACCAGCCGCTCGCGCAGGCCCTGCCTCTTCAGGTCGGCGGCGCGGTGGTAGCAGAAGGGGTTGTTACCGCGGCGCCCGAGCGTGGTGTGGGCGGTGAACGAGCAGCCGGCCCGGCACACATCGGCGTAGTAGCAGCCCTTGCAGTAGCCCCAGAGCTCGTCCGTGGTGCGGTCGCGCACGAAACGGATGGCCTCCGCGTGGGCCCAGATCTCCTCGATCGCGAGCGTGCGGACGTTGCCGCCGGTGTAGGGCGCGGTCGGCAGGGAGGGGCAGGCCTTGACCGTGCCGTCGGACTCGATGCTGATGGTGTAGATGCCGGCGATGCAGCCCTGCCAGTACACCGCGTCGCGACCCACGCGCGACCGGAGCACGGTCTCGTGGGGGCCGAAGTACCCGATGTTGTTGCCGGCCTGGACGTCGAAACGGCGGCGCAGGTTGGCGCCGGCCTCCCAGGCGCGCGGCTGCTCGACGGCCTCGAGCTGGATGGCGGCCAGCGTGTCCATCAGCTCCAGGATCTGCCAGGGCTCGAGGATCCACTCGGGGTGGTCCGCCGCGTTCCCCATCGGCACGGTGAGCTGGGCACGCCACGCGCCGACGTGGTGGTCGCGGAGTTCCTCCGCAGTCTCGCGCATGCGCGTGTGGTTGAGACGGTTCACCTGGGTGTTCACGCTGGTCGGCAGGCCGGCGGCGCGGCTCGCGTCGAGCGCGCGGAGGGCGGCGGCGTGGCTGCCCACGTTGCCGCGGAGCACGTCGTGCACATCGGCCGGGCCGTCGATCGAGAGGCCGATCGCGTACAGGCCCGCGGCCTTGAGGGCGTCCGCGCGCTTGGGCGTCAGCGCCCGCCCGCCGGTCTGCATCGTCACGAGCATGCCTTCGCCGGCGAGGAAGGTGACGATCTCGATCAGATCGGGCCGCAGGTAGGCTTCACCCCCGATGAGCGTGACCTCCTGGGTGCCGAGCCGCGCGAGCGCCCGGCCGACCTCGCGCACCTCTTCGGTAGAGAGCTCGCTGCTGCGGGCGCTGCCGGCGCGGGAGCCGCAGTGCTGACACGGCTGGTCGCAGCGGAGCGTGAGCTCCCACACCGCGTAGAGCGGCTTGGGGACGCCCTCCTCGCCGGGGCGGGGGGTGCGGCGGAGGGGCGTGGACATGGTGCGGAGTGTAGCGCCGGGTGGCGGAAAATCGACGGCCGGTCGCGCGGGCGCTGAGGTACAGTCCCCGGATGCCGCTCCACCCCTGCCCGTCCTGCTCCTGCCACGTCGCCACGGACGTGGGCGCGTGCCCCCACTGTGGTGCCTCGCTCGCGATCGTCGGGGCGGGCTCCCGCGACCTCCGGCTCCCCGCCGCCGCCCTGCTCATGGGGCTCGCGCTCACCGCGTGCACGTTCCCGCAGCCCCAGGCGAAGTACGGCATCGCGATCAACGACACCAGCGACCTGGTGGACGCCGACGAGGACGGCTTCGCCGCGGCCGACGACTGCGATGACGACGACGCCGCCATCAACCCCGAAGCCGAGGAGACCCCCGGCGACGGGGTGGACTCCAACTGCGACGACGAGGACGACACCTGATCGTTCGCGTCCTGGCGGGCCCCTTGACGGCCGCTGGCCCGTGAGCAACGCTGGCTCCGCCACGGGAGCACGCCTTGCAATCGAGCGTACGTCGGTTCGAGATGGTCGAGGGGAGCGCGAGCAAGTTCTGGGAGGTGCGCCAGGACGGCGCCTCCTTCACCGTCGTCTACGGCAAGATCGGCACGGCGGGCCAGAGCAAGACCACCCCGTGCGCGAGCGTGGATGCGGCAAAGGTAGAGGTCGACAAGCTCGTTCGTGAGAAGACGAAGAAGGGCTACCAGGAGATCGGCGCCGGGATCGAGAAGAACTGGCGGCCCCCCGCCGATCTCGGGCGTGACCACGTCGAGCGCTTCCTCAACTACAAGGTGACGGGCTTCAACCCCGAGGCTGACCCCGAGGACCAGGACGAGGAGTCTGGGCGCCGGGAGATGCCGGTGCTGCGGGATCTGGACAAGCGCGCCTTCCGCGTGGGCATCAGCTATGACGACGCCGAGGAGGACTTCGCCACGCGCCTCGACGCGTTGTTCGCCGACAAGCGCATCGGCGATCTGCGCGCGCTCGTCATCGGCCCGTGGTTCTCGGAGGTGTGTGAGGGCGGCCCCACCGCGCTGTTCGAGCGGCTGATCACGCACGGCAAGAAGCTCACGTCGCTCAAGGGCCTGTTCGTCGGGGACGTGGAGAGCGAGGAGAGCGAGATCTCCTGGCTCAAGCAGGATGATTACGGGCCCGCGCTCGCGGCGCTGCCCCAGCTCGAAGAGCTCGTGGTCCGCGGCGGAGAGGGCCTGCGCTTCTCGAACCTGAAGCACCCGAACCTCCGCGCGCTCACCGTGCAGTCGGGCGGGCTCCCGGGGGAGACCGTGCGCGACATCGTCAACGCCGACCTGCCCGAGCTCCGCGTCCTGACGTTGTGGCTCGGCGTCGACGACTACGGCGGCGACAGCACCCTCGAGGACCTGGCGCCCCTGCTGGCCGGAGATCGCTTCCCCAAGCTCGAGCACCTGGGCCTCCAGGACAGCGAGAACGCCGACGCGATCGCGATCGCGGTCGCGAAGTCCCCGCTGCTGGCGCGGCTCTCGGGGCTCGACCTCTCGATGGGCACCCTCACGGACGTAGGCGGCCAGGCGCTCCTCGACAGCCCGCACGTCCGCACGCTCAAGCACCTGAACCTCCGGTACCACTTCCTCTCGGCGGACATGGTCAAGAAGATCCGCGCGCTCGGCATCGAGGTCAACACCGCGGAGCGCCAGGAGAGTGACGACGAGGATCGCTACGTGGAGGTCGCCGAGTAGTGCCGGTGGCCGGCGTCGCACGCGGCCTCGTCGTCGTCGCGGTTCCGGGCGACAAGCGCGCGGTCGCGCTGGGGGCGGCCTTCGAGGACTCGGACCGGGAGGGGCCGCGCGGCGGGCGGGCGATCACCTGGGTCTCCTGGGCCGAGGCGCTGGCGGATCCCGCGTGCGTGGGCGCCCGGGGGCAGCCGGGGGACTGGCTGCGGGTCGACTCTCCCGGCGCGGATGACGCGACCTGGCACGCACTGGCGCGGCTCGGGGGCTTCGTGCGGGAGGTGCCGCCGGGCGAGTGGCGGCCGGGCCGGGCGTGGGCGCGCGGGCTCGCCACGGCCTTGTCGGCGATTGTGGGGCCCGCCACGCACCTGGTGCCGACGCACCCGCACATCCTCGCGATGACCGACAAGCTCGCCTGTCACCAGGCCCTGGACGCCGGCGCGGTTCCGGTGCCGGGTACGTTCGAGGCGCCCGCGACCGTCGCGACGCTGCGGGAGCGGGTCGTCGGCGAGCGCCGGCACGCCGTGTTCGTCAAGCCCCGATGGGGGTCCTCGGGGGCCGGCGTGCTCGCGTGGCGGCGGAACGGCGAGCGGGAGCAGGTGGTGACGACGGCGTCGTTGCAAGCCGACGGACGGCTGCTGAACGACAAGCACCTGCACACCTATACGGATCGCGTCGCGATCGATCGCCTGCTCGGGACCGTGATCGGGGACGGCGCCATCGTGCAGCGGTGGATCCCGAAGGCCTCGGCGGACGGGGGCCCGTTCGATTTGCGCGTCCTCGTCGTCGACGGCCGCATCGCCCAGCGGGTGGCGCGGGTCGGGCGCGGCCCCATCACGAACCTCCACCTCGACTCGGCGCGGGCGGATCCGGACCGCGTGCTCGCTCGCTTCGGCCGCCCGGCCGCCACGCGGGTGCACGCCGCCTGCCTCGCCGCGGCCGCGTGTTTCCCCGGCCACCGAGCCATCGGGGTGGACGTGATGGTCGATCCCGGCGGCCGCCCGTTCGTCCTCGAGTGCAACGCCTGGGGCGACTACCTCCCCGGGCTCCGGGTCGATGGGCTCGACAGCTACGGCGTGCAGCTCCGGGGTCTCTTCGCCGTGGACAGCGCGGAGGCGGCATGATCCGGATCCCGCGGCCGCGCGTGCTGCTGCTCGACCTCGACAACACGCTCGTCGATCGAGAGGCTGCGTTCGAGGCGTGGGCGGCGGCGCTGGTGCCTCCCGACCTGATGCCGGGGATCGTCGCGGTGGACGCGGGCGGCTACGGGCCTAAGCTCTTGCTCTACCGTGCGGTAGCGCGAGCGTCGGGCCTGTCCGTGGCGGCGGCGCGCGAGAGCTTCCTCACCGACTTCGCCCGCTATGTGCGCTCGAGGCCGGACGCGGACGCCTTGCTCGCCGCCTTCGGCGGCCCGAAGGTGATCGTGACCAACGGCCTGCGCAGGCTCCAGCGGGCGAAGCTCGTCTGCGCCGGGCTCGTCGGCCGGGTCGATCACGTCTGCATCTCCGACGAGGTGGGGGCCGAGAAGCCGGACCCCGCCATCTTCCACGCGGCCCTGGCCTGCGCGGGCTGCGGGCCGGAGGACGCGCTGATGATCGGCGACCACCCCGTGAACGACATCGCGGGCGCGCTCGGCGTCGGCATCCCCGCGGTGTTCGTGCGGTCGCGGTGGTTCGCCGATCCGGTGGGGGTGCCGGCGGTGGCGCTGCTGACGGAGATCGCGTGGGCGTAGACTTCCGCGGCGCCTTCGGATCGCGCGATCTGTTGCTGCTCACGCTCGACGCGCTCCGCTACGACGTCGCCACCGCCGCGCTCGCCGAGGGCCGCACGCCGAACCTCGCGCGCCTGCTCCCGGCGGGGTGGGAGCTTCGCCACTCGCCCGGCTCCTTCACGCTCCCGGCACACGAGGCCTTCTTCGCGGGCTTCTTTCCCACGCCGCCGGGCCCGGGGCCGCACCCGCGCCCGATCGCGCTGCGTTTTCCGGGCTCCCGCACGATCGCCCGGGACACCCTCGTGCTGGACGGCCCGTGCCTCGTCCGGGCCTACGCGGCGGCGGGCTACCACACGATCTGCATCGGCGGCACCGGCTTCTTCGACCCCGCATCGCCGCTCGGTGCCGCGCTTCCCGGGCGGTTTCTGGAGGCGCACTGGTCGCGCGCGATGGGGGTCACCGGTCGGCACGCGTCCGCGCTCCAATTCGCCCTCTCGGCGGCGCGCCTCGGCGCGCTCCCTCCCACCTCCCGCGCCCTCCTGTTCGTCAACGCCGCCGCCACCCACCCTCCGACCCGCCCGTTCCTCCGCGCCGCGCGGGCCGAGAGCGTCGCAACGCAGGCTGCCGCGCTCGCGGACCTCGACCGCCATCTCCCCGTCCTGCTCGATGCCCTGCGCGCCCGCGGCGGGGCCGTGGGGATCGTGTGCGCGGACCACGGCACCTGCTTCGGCGAAGACGGCTACGTGGGCCACCGCGTCGCGCACCCGCTCGTGTGGACCGTGCCGTACGCAGAGGTGGAGGTGGCGCCGTGACCGAGTCCCTGCGGGCGCTCCTCGCCTCCGGCGAGTACCTCTCCTATGCGTACGCCTACCCGCACAAGACGACGTACCGCACGCTCGCGCCGCCGGTGGGGCTGCGGGAGCTCTGGGCCGAGGAGGACCGGGGCGCCCTGTTCCTCTACGTGCACGTCCCGTTCTGCGAGCAGCGGTGCGGCTTCTGCAACCTGTACACCCAGGTGCGGCCGAAGTCGGGTGTCGAGGCCCGGTATGTCGAGGCTGTCGAGCGCCAGGCGGCGGTGCTTTCCAACGTCCTGTCCGATACGACGGGGCCCGCGCGCTTCGCGCGCCTCGCCATCGGCGGCGGCACGCCCACCTTCCTCGGGGCGGCGCTCCTCGAGCGGGTCTTCGCGTTGGCGCGGCGGCTCGGCGCGGCCGACGTGCCGACGTCGATCGAGGTCTCGCCGGGCACGCTCGACGACGATCAGCTCGGCGTGCTCGTCGCCAACCGGGTCACGCGGGTGAGCGTCGGCGTGCAGAGCATCCTCCCGAACGAGACCGCGTCGGTGCAGCGGGGCCAGGCACTCTCCGACGTGGAGCGGGTCGTGCGGCGGCTCGCGGCGGCGGTGCCCGTGTGCAACGTCGATCTCATCTACGGCCTGCCCGGTCAGACCGCGGAGACGCTGCGCCGATCGATCGACCACGTCCTGAACCTCGGCGCCAACGAGCTCTACCTGTACCCCCTCTACGTGCGGCCGCTCACGGGCCTGGGGCGGCGCGACGGGTGGGACGACCACCGCCTCGCCCTGTACCGCGCGGGCCGGGAGCACCTCCTGGCGCTCGGGTGGGCGCAGGGCTCGATGCGGATGTTCCAGGCGCCGGGCTCCCCGGAGCCCCGCGGCGCCGTGTACCGCTGCCAGGACGACGGGATGGTCGGGCTCGGCGCGGGCGCGCGCTCCTACACCCGGTCCCTGCACTACGCGAGCCCCTACGCCGTGAGCCAGGGCGCCATCCGCGCGGGCATCGAGGCGTGGATGGGCCAGAGCGACGCCGAGTTCTCCCAGGCGCGGCACGGCATCCGATTGGGAGACGAGGAGCGGCGCCGTCGCTACGTGCTCTTGTCGCTGCTGGAGGCGGGGCTCGATCGGGCGGCGTACGTGGCGCGGTTCGGGGCGGACGTGATGGCGCACCTGCCGGAGCTCGCCGAGGCGGTCGACGTCGGGCTGATCGTGGCGGACGAGGCCTCGCTCGACCTGACGGAAGCCGGGCTCGAACGATCGGACGTCCTGGGGCATTGGTTGCAGTCCGCCGCCGTGCGCGCCGCGCGGGCCGGGTGGGAGGCGGCGTGAGCCGGCCGCTCGGGATCTTGTGGCGGGGCCCGCTCGATAGTTGCAACTATGGCTGCGGCTATTGTCCGTTTGCCAAGCGGGGGCCGCGTCGGGGGATGTTGGACGCCGACCGCGCGGCCCTCGCGCGCTTCGTGGCGTGGGTCGAGTCCGCGTCGGCCTGGTCGCTCGAGATCCTGTTCACCCCGTATGGCGAGGCCCTGGTGTGGCCGTGGTATCGCGCCGCCCTCGCGCGGATCTCCCACCTCCCCCACGTGCGGCGCGTGGCGGTCCAGACCAACGGCTCGGCGCCCATGGGGTTCGTCGAGGGCGCGGAGCTCGGCCGGTTGGCCCTGTGGATCTCGTGGCATCCGTCGGAGATCTCCCGCGCGGCGTTCGTCGAGAAGATCGGGGCCCTGGACGCGCGCGGCGTGCGCCTGAGCGTCGGCGCCGTGGCGCTGCCGGAGAACCTCGCGGAGGTCGAGGCCCTGCGCGACGCGCTGCCGCCCCGCGTCCCGATGTGGATCAACGCCCAGAAGCCCGGTGTGCGGTACGTCGGGGAGGCGCTCGCCCGCTGGTCCCGCCTCGATCCGGCGTTTCCGCTCGACCTGGCGCCCCACCCCACGCGCGGCCGCCCGTGTCACACGGGTGACACCGTCATCAGCGTCGACGGCGCCGGTACGATCCGCCGCTGTCACTTCGTCGACGACGTGCTCGGCAACCTCTACGAGGGGGACGTCGCCGCGATCCTGGGGCCGCGGCCCTGCCCGAGGCTCCGGTGTGATTGTTACATCGGCTACGCGCACCTGCCGGAGCTCGGCCTGCGGGAGCTGTATGGGGACGACTTGTTGGTGAGGATGCGGCCGGCGAGCCGGTGACCGTCGGGAGGGCGCCTCGGCCCTGCTCGCCGGATAGCTGCCCCCGCATGTCCACCGCCCAGCCCGGCATCCTCCTCGACGTCCCCCCGCACGCCCGCTTCCTCACCTTCCGCCTCGCGCCGGGCGCGGACCCCCGGGGGGCGCTCGCGGCCCTGGCCGCAGTCCCGTTGACCGACGGGCGGATCGTCGGCTTGGGAGATGTGCTCGTGCACGCCCTGGGGGCGACGATTCCCGGCCTCCGGCCCTTCCCCGCGCTCACCGGCGTCGGGGTGGCCGCGCCGTCCACGCCGACGGCCCTCTGGGTACGTCTCGCGGGGGCCGACCCCGGCGCCCTGTTCCACGAGGGGGCCGCGCTCGAAGCCGCCCTCGCACCTTCGTTCGTGCTCGACGGCGTGACCGAGTCGTACCGTCACGGCTCCGGGCGTGACCTCACCGGCTACGAGGACGGCACCGAGAACCCCAAGGGCGATGCCGCGCTCGCCGCCGCCCTCGTGAGCGGGCAGGGGCCCGGGTACGACGGCGCCAGCTTCCTCGCGACGCAGCAGTGGGTACATGATTGGCGGGCGTTCCGGGCCATGCGGCCGGGCGAACAGGACGCCGCGGTGGGGCGCCGAATCTCGGACAACGCGGAGATCGAGGATGCGCCGCCCTCGGCCCACGTGCGTCGCACCGCCCAGGAGAGCTTCTCGCCGCCCGCGTTCGTCGTGCGCCGCTCGATGCCCTGGCACGACCGGCACGACAGCGGGCTCGTGTTCCTCGCCTTCGCGGCCACGCTCGACGCGTTCGAAGCCCAGCTGCGCCGGATGATCGGGCTGGACGACGGCGTGGTGGACGCGTTGTACGGGTTCACGCGCCCCGTCACCGGCGCCTACCTGTGGTGCCCACCGGTGCGGGCCGACCGGCTCGATCTCCGGGCGGTGGGGATCGGCTGAGAGCGGCCTACGCCGCGATCGGCCGCAGCCGCGTCGCGATCATGGCGACGACCTCGTCGTCCGTGCGCGCGGGCGCACCCGGCAGGCGCACGAAGCGGCGGGCCAGCGCCTTGTGCTGGCGGAGCATGAGGAGCACCCACACCTGGAAGAAGTCGATGCCGTCGAACACGATGGCATCTTCACGCCCGTAGGCCTCGCGCGCGCTCTCGAACAGCCCGGGCATCTCGGTGTAGTGGGCGCGCGGCTTGTGGTGGTGCACCGTGTGGTAGCCGTCGTTGAAGCAACGGACGTTGTACCGGGTGTTGATACACGTGATGCTGCTGCGGTAGGTCTCGCCGGGGTCGAGCGGATCGATGAACGCGTGCTGGCCCCAGTTGCCCGCCATCATGAGCGTACGCACGCCCAACACCGGCCCCACGAACACCACGAGGGTCGCCTGCCAATTCACGGAGGCGAGGACGATCATGAGCAACCAGAACGCGCCCTCGCCGATCAGCAGGCGCCGAAGCATGTGCTTGCTGCCGCGGCGCCAGTGGTACGCCGCGAGCTTGGGGAGGCCGACGCCGAGGAAGGAGACCAGGTAGTGCAGCCAATGACGGAAGCTGTCGCGTTGGTAGCGCATCGTGGTCGACAGGTCGTTGGCGAGGTTGTTCTCGATGTGGTGCATGCCGATGTGGTGCACGAAGTAGCTCTGGGGGGTCTGCCCGAAGAACGGCCCGATGGCCCACGGGATGATGTGCTTCATCCAGGAGGCCTTGAACAGCGGCCGGTGGGACGTGCAGTGCAACATCAGGATGAAGCGATCCAGGTAGCCGAGCCCCCAGAGCAGCAGGTAGGCCACCGCGAGGGGCCAGAACCAAGCCTTCACGAAGAACATCCCGATGCCGAGGCAGCCGACCATGGCGCAGCCGAGCATCAGGTGCACCATCGGCAGGTCGCGCTCGTCGTGAAGGAGGGCGACCAGGTGGCGGTTCAGACCGGTTGCTGCCATCGTGACCTCAGGGCGGAGCACCCTACCACCCCAGGCTCGCCCGCGCCCGCGCGGGAGCGCGTCCGCGAGGGGAAGGTCCGTAGGCTCTGGCAACGGGCTCCCGCGCGCGCTACCCGGCGGCCGGAGGCCTCATGAGCAGCTGGCACGACGGCAACCCGCCGCCCCTCGCGACACCCGCGTTCCCCGACGTGCCGCGCAGCACCCATGCGCCGCGGTTCTTGTTCCTCTACGGATCCTTGCGCGAGCGCTCCTTCAGCCGCCTGCTCGCCGAGGAGGGCGCGCGGGTGCTCGAGGGGCTGGGCGCGGAGGTGCGCTGGTTTCACTCGCACGACCTGCCGATGAAGGGCCCGGGGATGGACGAGCACCCGAAGGTGATCGAGCTCCGCGCGCTGTCGGAGTGGTCGGAGGGCCACGTGTGGTCGTGCCCGGAGCTGCACGGCGCGATCACCGGGGTGTTCAAGAACCAGCTCGATTGGATCCCCCTCGCCATCGGCGCGCTCCGGCCCACCCAGGGCCGTACGCTCGCGATCATGCAGGTGTCCGGCGGATCCCAATCCTACAACGTCGTCAACACCCTGCGCCTGCTCGGCCGGTGGATGCGGATGCTCACGATCCCCAACCAATCGAGCGTGCCGAAGGCGTACCAGGAGTTCGACGAGGCCGGACGGATGAAGGACTCCGAGCTCCGCGATCGCGTGGTGGACGTGATGGAGGAGCTGTGGAAGTTCACCCTGCTCACGCGCGACCACCGCGACTTCCTGGTCGACCGCTACAGCGAGCGCCGTGAGGCCGAAGGCGAGGCGGCTCGCGGCGTCGCGCGGTCGTCCCGCGCGATGTAGCAGGCGGGCCGTCGCCGAGCGGCTCGTCGCTCACTCGACCGTCATCACGCGGAACTCGAGGGTGCCCGTCGCCATGAGCGAGGCGAGGGTGTTCACGTCCGTCACGTCGACCGCCTCGTTCACGCGCAGGCCGGCGACGCCGATGGCGTACTGGCCGGGCTCGGCGAAGATGGCGCCGGGGATGTCGGCGACGAGGACCGGCTCCTCGACGAGCATGTCGTAGATCACGCCGGCGCCGTCGGGCGCGTTGCTCCAGAGCTGCTCCTTGGTGTCGACATCGAGGACCACCGCGACGACCCCGTCGTAGTCTTCGCTGGAGACATCGAGGTGCAGGGCGGTGTTGATGCCCGTGGTGAGGGGGATGTTCATGGAGGCGGCGGGCGCGCCGTCCATGCGGAGGATCTCGCTGCCGTCGCGCTCGATGATGAGCGTCTCGCCGGGCACGTAGGTGACGCCGGTGCCCCGGGGGGTGGCCCAGACCCCGTCGCCTTCGTCGCCGAACGGGAGGGTGCCGTTGCTCTCGGACACGAGGGTCAGCACCACGTCGGTGGGCGTCTCGCCATCCAGCGTGGAGAGGTACGCCGCGGCCCGGCCGCCGTGCTCGTAGTCGGTCCCGGACAGGTCGAGCTCGGGGGGCGCGGCGAGCGCCAACACGAGGCCTTCCGCCACGTCGGGGTTGGTCACTCCGCCGAGGAGCATGTCGATTTCGTCACAACCAATCAGGACAAGGAGGAGAGTCATCTGGGTTTCCGTTCGTGAATGCTGTATCGGTCGGGCTTCGCCGGGCCTTGAGAAGCAAGCGCGAAGAAACTGGCGGGTGGGCGGTCGGGTGGCTGAACACCTGTGCGGGATCCGCGCCGACGGTTAGATCCGGCGCCCATGCCCGAGCTCCCACCCCTCGCCCCAGAACCCCCCGCTCTCGTCGCAGACGAGGTGGCGATCATCGCCCGGGTCGTGCCCACGCTCCGGTCCATCCAGTCGGAGGATGGCGAGCGGGAGCGATCCCTCGTCGAGAGGGCCCGCGTGCTGCACCAACAATGGACAGATGCGCGGGGTGACCACGCCCAGCGCGAGGCCTTCGAGGAGGGCCTCGAAGAAGCGAATCGCGCCTTGACCTCGCACCGGAGCGCCCGCCGCGCGCGGGATCTCCCCGTGGGGACCCCATACTTCGCGCGCATGGTCCTGCAGGAGGGTGCACGTCGGCAGGAGATCCTGCTCGGGAAGGTCGGTGTGGTCGAGCGGGGGCTGGCGATCTGCGACTGGCGGGACGCCCCGATCAGCCAGCTCTACTACACGTGCGAGGAGGGCGAGGAGTTCGAGGAGGAGATCGGCGGGCGCACGCGGGAGGGCGTGCTGGCCGTGCGCCGCCGGGTGGACATCCGGGAGGGCGTGCTGGTGGAGGTGCAGGGCGGCGCCACCACGCTCCGATTGCGTCCGGACGGCAGCTACGCGGTGCCCGGGAGCAGCCGCCAGGAGAAGGACGACCACCGCCTGCCCGACATCGTCTCGCTGATCACGCGCGAGCAGTTCCTTGTGATCGCGCGGCCGACGGCGGGCGTGGTGCTGCTCCGCGGGCGCGCCGGCTCGGGCAAGACCACCGTCGCGCTCCATCGTATCGCGTACCTGCACTTCCAGGACGCCCAGCGGTTCCGCCCCGAGCGGATGCTGGTCGTGATGTTCAACAAGGCCCTCCAGACCTACATCTCGCGCGTGTTGCCCGAGCTCGGCGTGCAGGGGGTCATGGTGGAGACCTTCCACGGATGGGCGCTCCGCATCCTGCGCAGCGGGGGCATCAGCCTCGAGATGCGGTCGTCGTCTCCCGCGGTGGCGAAGCTCAAGCGCCACCCCGCCATCGGGGTGCTCTTGTCCGCCTACGTCGAGCGTCTGGGGGACAAGTCGGCCGGGTGGGTGCGCGACCAGCTGGGGGAGGCCGGCGTGGCCACCTGGGACGGAACGCCGGGGCGCGGCCTCGCGCGCATCGCCGCGTTCCGGAAGCGGCATCCCGGCGCATGGTGGGCGAAGCTCCGCGCGCGCCTGCTCGACCACACGCGGGACCTCTGGGCGCTCTTCGAGGATGACGCCCTCTGCCGCGAGGTGCTGCCGCCCTCGCTCCACGGCACGCTCCCCGCCGCCCGCAAGCACCAGGCCGGGCGCGCGGAGGCCGGGTGCCTCGATTGGGAGGACGCCGCGCTGCTCCTCAGGCTCGGCCAGCTCAAGCACCAGGCGGACAGCGAGCTGCCGTGTGGGTGGGCGGGGCTCTACGCCCACCTCGTCATCGACGAAGCGCAGGACCTCTCCACCGTCGAGATCGAGGCGCTCGTGGACGCGGCGGATGTCGGCCGCTCCGTCACCATCGCGGGGGACCCCGCGCAGAAGATCCTCGCGGACGCCCAGTTCGAGGGCTTCGAGGAGCTCCTCCGGCGCCTCACCGGCCAGGTGGAGGTGCGGCTGGACGCCCTCGCGATCGGCCACCGATCCACGCGCCCCATCATGTCCCTCGCCATCACCGCCCTCGGCCAGGGCCCCTCGTCCGACCCCGCGGTGATCGCCGCCCGCGACGGCGAACCGGTCGAGTGGTTCGAGGGCGACGACGCGGCGCTGCTGTCGCAAGTGGCAGAGGCCATCGCGCGCTTCCGCGAGGTCCGTCCCAGCGCGCTCGTGGCGGTGTTGGCCAAGGGCAAGACCACGGCCGATCAGTGGGCGCGCCGGCTCGAAGCGGAGGGCGTCTTCGGGGTGCGCCGGGCCGCGCGCGCGGACTTCTCGTTCCAGCCCGGCGTCGTGGTGAGCAACGTCCACCAGGTGAAGGGCCTCGAGTTCGACGGCGTGGTGCTCATCGAGCCCGCCGAGTTCGGTGAGAGCGACAAGCAGCTGCTGCACGTGGCGATCACCCGGGCGGCGGATCGGCTGTGGATCGTCGCGGGACGCGGGCGGGGGAGGCTGGCAGAGCAAGGGTAGAACCAATGGTTCAGCCGCCAGGCTGAGGTCCGACGGCAGGTTGTCCATTGGCTTGTCAATAGCTATGGACAAGTCGGTGGGACAGATCGGGATCGGGCGCGCTGGGGCCCACCTCGGGCTTCGAGACAAAGCATGACCCATGCTCCCGCCCGCGCTTTGCGCAGGCGGTCAGGAGGGTCCCTGCCGCCCGGAGAATCGGCGCTGGAGTGCGCGAGCGTCAACACGACGTTTCCGTAGCGTCCAGCCGCAGCTGTCGCACACCTCGACCTCCACGCATGCTAGGCTCTCCTCCTGCGAGAGAGGATTCACGCCTTGCGACGACGCTCGTTCCTCCACGCCTCGGGGCTGGCGCTCGTGGCCGCACCCTTCCTGCACCTGCTCTCGCGTCCCGCGTGGGGCGCCCTGCCCGACACGGGGGGGGCCGGGGGCCCGAAGCGCCTGCTGGTGCTGTTCTCCCCCAACGGCACGATCCATCGCCACTGGCGGCCCTCGGGCGGCGAGCGTGACTTCACCTTCCCGGCCGGCTCGGTGCTCGAGGCCCTCACGCCCTATCGGGACAGCCTGCTGGTGCTCGACGGGCTCGACTTCCACGACGCGGACAACCACGAGGCCGGCATGGCGGCCATGTTGACGAACAAGGGGACCGCCGGCTCGGTCGGCGGGGGGATGTCGCTCGACCAGTACGTCGCGAGCCAGATCGGGGCTGCGTCCCGCTTCAGGTCGCTCGAACTCGGGGTGCAGACGAGCCTGTGGGGCGGCATCACCACCACGCGCATGAGCTACGCGGGGCCCGACGCCCTCGTCACTCCCGACGACAGCCCGAGCAGCGTGTACTCCCGGCTCTATGGGGAGCTCGCGGGCAGCCCGGAGGCGGCGGCGCGGCTCCTGACGCGTCGGCAGAGCGTGCTCGACCTGCTCACCGGAGAGCTCGGCGCGCTCTCCGTGCGCCTCGGGAGCGCGGAGCGGGCCAAGCTCGACGCTCACCTCGAGAGCCTTCGCGCGATGGAGCGCGCGCTCGAGGGCGCCGGTGGGTGCGAGCCGCCCGTGCTCGGCGCCATCGACAACCACAACTCGAACGCGAATTTTCCCGCCGTGGCGCGCGCTCAGCTCGAGCTCGCGGTCCAGGCGCTCGCCTGTGACATGACCCGGGTCGCGTCCGTACAGATGAGCCATACGATCAGCACCACCGTGCACAGCTGGGTGGGCGCATCCTCCGAGCACCACAGCCTCTCCCACGTCGATGACGGGAACACCTCCGGTGTAGCCGAGTTCATCGCGACCGAGCGTTGGTTCGCGGAGGAGGTCGCCTATGTGTTGGGGCGCCTCACGGAGCTCCCCTCACCCGACGGAGAGGGCTCCCTGCTCGACGGCACCGTCGTGCTCTGGTGCAAGGAGCTCGGGGACGGGCGAGCGCACACCTGTGTCGACGTACCCTGGGTGATCGCGGGGGGCGGCGGGGCGCTGCGCACCGGCCGCTACGTCGACCTCGGGGGGCTCAACCATGCCCACGTGCTCGTCTCCATCTGCCAGGCGCTCGGATTGGACCTCGACACCTTCGGGGATCCGAACGCGGGCGCCGGCCCGGCGGAGGCCCTCACATGAGCCCGCCCCCGATTCGACGCGCGCTGGCCGTCCTCGTGCTGGCCGGTTGTGGCAACCTCGGCCGTGCGCCGGACGACACCGCGGGCGTTCTGAGCCCCGCGGACGCCGAGACCTGCACGGCCACCGGTCCGGGCGCGCGACAGCTCCGCCGGCTCACCCATGTCGAGCTGGACAACACCCTCTACGATCTGCTCGGCGTCGAGGCCGGTGCGGTGGCCACGCTCGCGGCGGACGATCGGGTGGAGGGCTTCGACAACGTGGCTGCCGCGCTGGACGTGTCCCCGCTCTACGCGGACCAGGTGCGGACGTTGGCCGAGCGGGTGGCGTGGGAGGCCAACCTCACCGCGCGCCTGCCCTGCGATCCGACGACCGACGGCCAGGCCCCCTGCGCCGCCCTGTTCATCGAGGACTTCGGCCTCCATGCCTTCCGCCGGCCGCTCACCCAGGACGACGTTGACCGCTACGTGGCCCTGTGGGAGTCCGTGGCCGCGGACGAAGGGTTCCTGGATGGCGTGCGTTGGGTGGTCGCGGCGATGCTCCAGTCACCCCACTTCTTGTACCGGATGGAGCTCGGCGAGAAGGACGGCCACGGCGCCTTCGCGCTCACCGGTTGGGAGATCGCGACCGAGCTCTCCTACCTCTACTGGCGCACCTCTCCCGACGCGGAGCTGCTCGAGGCCGCGGGGGCGGGCGCGCTCTCGACCCCGGCCGGGGTCGCCGAGCAGGCGGCGCGGCTCCAGCTCGACCCGCGCGCCAACGAGACGGTGGCGGCGTTCGTCGACGCCTGGCTCGAGCTCGACCAGGTCGCGACGGTGAGCCGGGACGCCGCCACCTACCCCGACTTCACGACGGACATCCGCGCGGCCATGACGGAGGAGACCCACCGCCTCGTCGCGGACCTCGCGAGCGAAGGGGATCTCGCTGATCTCTTCCTCGCACGCCACACGTTCGTGACGCCCGCGCTCGCCGCCTACTATGGCGTCGACCCCGGAGCGGAGCCGGCGGACGCGGCCGGCTACCAACGTGTGGAGCTGGACGGGGAGACCCGCGGCGGCCTCCTGACCCAGGGGAGCTTGCTCGCCCGGTGGGCCCTTCCGACCTCGTCGAGCCCAATCCACCGCGGCGTGATGGTGCGCGAGCGCCTGTTGTGCCAGGAGCTCGCGCCGCCGCCCGCCAACCTGGACACTTCGCCCCCGGCGGTCGATGCCTCGCTCTCCACCCGCGAACGGTACGCCGCGCACGCCGCGCTGCCGGAGTGCGCCTCGTGTCACGATCTCATCGATCCCATCGGGTTCGGTTTCGAGCACTACGACGGGGTCGGGCGCTGGCGGGAGCGGGACGGCGAGCACGAGGTGGACGCGACGGGCGAGATTCGATCGTCGCCCCGCACGGACGGCACGTTCGACGGCGTGTTCGGCCTCGCGGATCTCCTCGCGACGAGCCCCGACGTACAGGCGTGCTACGCGACGATGTGGACGATCTGGGGCACGGGGAACGCGGACACCGAGAGCCTCGCGTGCGCCGCCGACCGCCTCGCGGACGCCGCGCCCGCCGGTACGCTGGGATTGCTCGCGCCACGCGATGCGCTCCTCGGCTTCGATCACTTCACCGAGCGGACCGGCGAGTCGACCGAGCTGAACACGCCCGCCGGTGGCGATCGGCTCGCGCACGTGGACCTTCCGAGCGACGACGGCCCCTGGGCGGACATCCCCGCGGACGCGGGGTCCAACGTCGATTGGTCGGAGGAGGGGAGCGACTGGGGCGCGGGGTATTGCACGACGCTCACGATCTCCAACGCGGGCGAGGCCGCCGTGACGTGGCGGGTGCTCATGCCCGTGCCCGGAACCGTGAGCTCCTCCTGGTGTGTCACCCTCACGCCGGCGGGGGACGACACGCTGGTCACCGGATCGTCGTCGTGTGGCAACGAGACGATCGCACCGGGTGGCACGACGAGCGCTGGCTGGTGCGCGCAGTATTGACAAGGTAGAACCGTGATTGATTTCCGTCGTCGGTCGACGTGGCTACTCTCCGCAGGGGGAGTGTGGGATGAACGAGATGGAGGCGGTAGCGGCGCTCCGGAGCGCGGCCCACCCGATCGTCGGCGCGCACGACGACTACGACGCGGTGCTGGACGACCTGAAGGACGCCCAGTTCGTGCTCCTGGGCGAGGCCACGCACGGCACGCACGAGTTCTATCGGGAGCGCGCCCGCATCACGCGGCGCCTCATCACGCGGCACGGATTCGTGGGCGTGGCCGCCGAGGCCGACTGGCCGGAGGCGTGGCGCGTGCACCGATACGTCAACGGGCGGAGCGCCGAGCGCGACACGGTCGACGCCCTGGGAGACTTCGAGCGCTTCCCCGCCTGGATGTGGCGCAACGCGGACGTGTTGGACTTCGTCGGTTGGCTCCGCGAGCATCATGAGCGTCATGGGGGGCCGGCGGGGTTCTTCGGGCTCGATCTGTACAGCCTGCACCGCTCCGCCAGCGCGGTGATCGACTACCTGACGCGGGTCGATCCCGAGGCCGCGCCGCGCGCCCGCGAGCTGTATGCCTGCCTCGACCAGGCCGGCGTCGATCCGCAGAAGTACGGGCTCGGCGCGGTGCTCGGGCTCACCCCCTCCTGCGAGGACGCCGTGGTGCGGATCCTCTCCGAGCTGCGCACCCGGCGGCCCGCCCTCCTCGGCAAGGACAGCGCCGAGAAGGGCAGCGCCGACGCCGAGGAGGACTTCTTCTATGCGGAGCAGAACGCGCGGCTCGCGCGGGATGCCGAGGCCTACTACCGCGGGATGTTCCGTCGCCGCGTGAACACCTGGAACCTGCGCGACACGCACATGGTCGAGACCCTGGCCGCGTTGTCCGCCCACCTCGAGCGAACGTTGGGCCGGCCCGCGCGGCTGGTGGTCTGGGCGCACAACTCCCACTGCGGCGACGCGCGGGCCACGGCCGTCGCGCATCATGGGGAGGTCAACGTCGGGCAACTCGCGCGCGAGCGCTGGGGCGACAAGGTGCGCCTGGTCGGCTTCTCCACCTACTCGGGCACGGTCACGGCGGCGTCGAGCTGGGGCGGCCCCGCCGAGCGGAAGCGCGTGCGTCCGGCGCGCGCCGACAGTTGGGAGGCGCTGCTCCATCGGGCGGGGCGGCCGCGCTTCTGGATCGACACCCGCGATCCGCGCGTTCGCGCCGCGCTCCATGGGGAGCGCCTCGGGCGCGCCATCGGCGTGCTCTATCTGCCCGAAACCGAGCGCCAGAGCCACTACTACGAGATCCGCCTCGCCGAGCAGTTCGACTACGTGCTCCACTTCGACCACACCCGCGCGGTGGAGCCGCTGGAGCGCAACGCCACGTGGGAGATCGGCGAGCTGCCGGAGACCTTCCCGAGCGGGCTCTGACTACGCGGGCTCTGGCTACGCCGCCGGCACGGCCGCGAGCGCTCGATCGATCTTGCGCAGCAGATCCCGCGTCGCCTTGAGCTCCTCGCGGAACGCCATCAGATCGGTCGCGGAGATCTGTTGGCCCAGCTCGCCGATGTAGTTCTGGAGCGCGATGTGGAGGCGCTCGGCCTCCTCCTCGGTCAGCTCGATGCGGATCATGGGTTCCCTCCCACTCGCAAGCTAAACGCGCGCGTGTCCCGACCGGGCGGGTCGCTTGTCACCCGGTGTCAGGGAGACGCTGTCAGGGAGACGCTGTCAGGGAGACGCCGCCGACCCTCGAGCGGCCTCGGCCTTCGGGTGCCACACCGTCCGGAACCGCACCGCCCACCCGGTGCGGGTGCTGAAGGGCTTCGCTTTGACCGCGCCCGCGCGCGCGTAGTGCTCGGAGAGGCCGTGGCCGAGCTTGTCGTCGGGGGTGATGACGGTGGCCCACCGCCCCTTGGCCATGGCGCGGTCGACCACCCTGGCCTCGCGCTCGAGCACGCCGCCGTCCTTGTCGATGTCCCAGAGGCTGATGAGCGCGAAGGAGGGATCCTTGCCCGCGAGCACCGGGTACCAGGGCCCGTGCGGCATCAGGATCGGGCCCGGCATCTCGCGGAGCTCATCGACCAGCGCCCGTGCGTTCTTGGCGTCCAGCTGGGTGGGGACGTAGCGCTGGAGCTGCCCGCGCCCCTCCCAGAGCTGCGCCGCGACCAGCACCGTGAAGACGTGCGGCAGCCACGAGCGCCACCCGACGTCGCGGGTGAGGGCCCGCTCGGCGAGCACCGCCGTGAGCGGCAGGAGCCACATCATGGGGATGAGCACGTTGAGGTAGCCGCCCACGTGCCCGCGCATCAGGGACACCATCACCAGCCCGACGCCCATCACGCCGGCCCAGTACGATCCGCCGCGCGTGCGCGCCCACGCCCACACCGTCGCGACGGCGACCGTCGTGACATAGGGAAGCGCGCGCCACAGCTCGGCCTGGGCGCCCTCGACCCGCCCGCCCGCCGTGAGGTTGGGGAGCGCACGGTCGACCACCATCCCGTGGCGGGCCGGCACCTCCAGCAGGTAGGTCAGGAACAAGCCGTGGGTGTAGGCCTGCATCGCGACGGTGAAGGCGAGGGCGGGCCCGGCGCTCGCGGCCACGAACACCAGGGCGTCCTTCAGGCCGCGCGTGCGCCAGCGCCAGAGGGCGATGGGGAGCCCGAGGAGCGCCATGTTGTGCTTGGCCGTGAACGCGGTGGCCAGCAGGAGGCCGCTCCCGATGGCCGCCGCGCGCGACTCGCCGCGACCGAACACCAGCGCCGCGGCGGTGAACAGGAGCGCGAGCGAGTCGATACGGACCAGATCGTAGAACGTCCCGCCCTCTTCGTAGCAGCCGAGGAACAACGCGGCGACGCCGAGGGCGATGGGCCAGCGTGCCCCCTCCCGACGCGCGGCCAGGGCGAGGATCCCCGTCGCGAGGACCGTGCACACGATGGAGACCCCGCGCCCGAGCGCGTACCCGAGCGGGAACACGTGCGAGAGCGCGCCGAGCGTCCACGCGTAGAGCGGCGGGTAGATGAACGGGATGTAGTCGGGCCCGGGGCTCGTGTAGAACGGCAGCCCCTGCGAGGCCCGCAGCCCGGTGATCAGCGTGGCGCCCTCCATCCACTCGAGGTCGAAGTTCGCGCCGATCCGGGAGGACATCGCCGCCGCCACGTCGAACACCTGCCAGCCGGCGAGGAGGACGACGAGGAGCTCGAGGGCGAGGCGGAGGGCGGTCCTTGGGGCGGGCTTCACGCGGCGGGCCTAACCCGCGCGCGGAACGTTCGGCCGGGCACCTGTAAGCGCCGCGGACGCCCCGCCGTTCCCGCCGCGAACCTCTCGGAGCCGCCATGATCCTCGCCCTGCTCGCCCCCGCCTACGCGTTCACGAGCGTACAGGCCCAGTTCCAGTCCACGATCGCGCAGGTCGAGCAGATGGTGTGGGACGGCAACGTCACCCAGATGGCCGGCCGCCACGGGCTCGACGTGGTCAACGTCACGTGGGAGGACACCGGCCGGAACAAGGGCTCCGCCGTGGGCCCCAACATCTCCGACATGACCATCGGCGTGCGAGACGCCTACGGCCAGCTCCACCCGATGCCGGTCCTGCGCTTCGACAACTTCACGGACACCACCGCGGACGTGCGCTCCGACAGCTTCTGGCTCCGCGTCGGCAACGAGCGCGGCGGGCGGCTCCGCTCGGTCTCGCTCGCGGACGTGCTCCAGGACACGCGGAGCTTCCTCTCGGATCCGTGGAGCTGGTCCGGGCGCGGCCGCTCGTTGTGGAGCGCCCGTGACGAGACGGTCCTCGTGAGCGCCCAGGCCTGCTTCCTCCCGATCCCCCGCGACGGCGAGGCGACCTTCATGCCCGTGCTCTACAACTACCAGTCGTACCCCGACAACCCCGCGGTGCTCACGATGGTCGCGACGCGAGAGGGCACCAGCATCCAGGTGATCGAGAACGAGGGCGGCTACCTCTCGGAGACCCTCTCCTTCAACCAGAACGGCGAGCGCGCCCCTTTCACGGCCACGCGCCTCTCCGATTTCCGCGACCGCGGCGGGGACGGCACCTGGGGCTCGGTCAACGCCGCCGGCGACGACGGGCTGAACATGGTCCTGCTCGTCCAGGTGCCGCTCAAGCAGAAGCCCCGCCCCACCCCGATGTACGAGGGCTACGGCGGCGCGATGGACGAGATGTCCGCGGCCCCGATGTCGGCGTCGAAGTCCGCGGGGCGGCGCAGCGACGTCGAGTCCGCGGTGATCGGGCATGGCCTCACCGAGGGCCCCTACAAGGAGCTCGACGGCCTCGCGATCGAGCGCGACACGCGCTTCCCCGTGCGCGTCACCGTGCAGTTCTACAAGGCGACGAGCAACGGCGTGGTCACCGAGGCCGACATCCGCGAAGTGCGCCGCCAGATCGACCGCGTGTACAGCGAGGCCGACTACGTTGGGAGCCTCGTGACCCAGGGGTACACCGGGCGGCCGACCGAGTGGGTCGCGCCGTACCCCGACTACCCGCGGTATCGCCCCCAGCCGCAGCCCCAGCCGTCTGAGGACGCCCAGTGGTCCGATCCGTTCTGGAGCTGGCACAAGTCCAACTGAGCGGAGCGTCGGTCAGGGCTTCCGGGCGACCAGGAGGTAGGGCCGCCCGCCATGGATGTGGGGCGAGCCCGCCAGCCACTCCCGCTCGACGGTCGCTCCGAGGCCCTCCAGCACCTCCCATGGCCGGCGGTACAGATCCGCCTGCGCGATGAGCTTGATCCACGACGACGCCGGGACCCAGCGCTCCGCGTACACGTCGAAGATGACGAACCGCCCCCCCGGCGCGAGCAGCGCCCACATCGCCGCGAGGACGGCCTCGGGGTCCGGAATGACCGAGAGGCCGAGCGTGCTGATGATCGCGTCGATCGGGCCGACCTCCGCCGACGTGAGGGTGCGTGCGTCGTGCTGAAGGAGGGCGACCTGTGGCAGCTCAGCCACCCGGCGCCGCGCGCGCGTGAGCATGCCGCCCGAGAAGTCGACCCCGAGCACGTGGCCCGCGGGCCCGACCGCCGCGGCGAGAAGGGGCAGGTTCGGGCCGGTGCCGCACGCCAGGTCGAGCGCGCGTCCGCCGGGCTCGAGCGCCATCGCCGCTACCACGCCCGGGCGGTAGTCGCGGTACACGTGCTCGACGCTGCCGTCGTAGATCGTCGCGAAGGTGTCGTACCAGGACAGGGGTGACTCCCACGTTCGAGGCCCCGGTCTACCTCGCCGCGCAATCCAACGTGAGCCGGAAGTTGGTCGCGACCTCGTCGGGGGTGTCCACGATGAGCAGGAACCGATCGCCTTCGAAGGCGCTGAACGACACCACGTCGTCCCCGTCGTCGGTGCCGGACTCACATTGGACCACGCTGTTGCCCGAGGTGGGGCAGGTGTCGTCCGCCCAATCGACCACGAACAGGTCGACGTCCTCGCAGGGGGCTCCCAACGTGGCCGTCACCGCCGTGCGCTCGGAGAATTCGATCTCGTACACGCGCTCGGTGCCTGCGTAGTCCACGGGGAAGGGGTCGCAGTACCAGGCCAGGTAGCTGTCCCCGCCAGAGGCGTCGCCGCCGCCCGTGGTGGTCGCTTCGAGCGTGTCACCACACGCGATGGTGTCCGTCACGCAGTCGGGGCCGGCGGGCGCCGCGCTGTCGAGCACCTCGCTGCAGAAGGCGGTGTCGGTGTCGGTATCGGTATCGGTATCGGTGTCTGTGTCGGTGTCGGTATCGGTGTCGGTGTCGGTGTCGGTGTCGGTGTCCGAGTCCGCATCGGTGTCCGAGTCCGTGTCGGCGTCGGTGTCCGAATCGGTGTCGGTGTCGGTGTCCGAATCGGTGTCGGCATCCGTGTCCGAATCGGTGTCCGTGTCGGTGTCCGCCGCGTCCGCGACGCACTCCCCGCCCTCCTCGTGCGTGCCGGAGCCGCAGGCGAGCGTGTCGTCATCGGGCGTCTTGTCGCCCCCTCCGCAAGCGGGGGCGGCGGCGAGGAGGGCGAGGAACAGGAGAGGAGCGCGCATTCGTCCTTCGGGGGCTCCGCAGTATAGAGCAAGAGGCGCGCTCGGCTTCAGGGCGCCGGGGTCGACTCGCTGCCGGGGCCTCCGGCGTAGACGGTCCACCGGTCGGATCGCAGCCAGCCGATCAGCGTCATTCCGGCGGCGCGCGCCACGTCCACGGCGAGGGACGTGGGCGCTCCGAGCGTCGCCACCAGCGGCACCCGCGCGACGAGCGCCTTCTGGACGATCTCGAAGCCGGCGCGGCTCGACACGAGGAGGCCCAGGCCCGAAAACTCCAGCGCGTCCGCGCGGAGGCGCGCGCCGAGCACCTTGTCGACGGCGTTGTGCCGGCCCACGTCCTCGCGCAGGTCGAACAACGTCCCGCTCGCGTCGAACAGCGCCGCGCCGTGGAGCCCCCCGGTCGAGCGGAACGCGCCCTGGCCGGCGCGCAGGGCGTCGGGAAGCGCGGCGAGCACGGCGGGCGCGGGCATCCAGCCGGTGACACCGAGAAAGTGGGTGCGGAGCCGGTCGATCGACGCCTTTCCGCAGATGCCGCACGAGCTGTTGGCGTACAGCGCGCGGTCCGCCGATCGCGCCCGGGCCATGGGCACGCCCTCGGCGAGCCGAACGTCCACCGTGTTCTCCCCCACGACCGCGAGGGCGCGGAGATCGTCGGGACCGTCCACCACGCCTTCGGTGTAGAGGAACCCGGCCGCGAGATCGAGATCGTCGCCGGGGGTGCGCATCGTGATGGCGGCGGGGATGCCCTCGACACGGATCTCGAGGGGCTCTTCGATCGCCACGTGATCGAGCTCGTCCTGCTCGATCGCTCCCACCGTTCGACGGACCGTGATCTCCCGGCTCTTCACCGCCTAGATCCGCTCGATCCGCACCACCGCGTTGTAGTCCGGCTCCTCCGAGCGCGGGTCGATGCGGCGGGCGATGAGCACGTTGCACTCCGGCCAATAGGCCTGGAGGATGCCCTCACGGATGTCGGCCTTGCGGAGCGTCACCTCCATCGTGCCGATCTCGCTCGTGACCCGCGCGCGGGCGCCGTCGGCGAGGGCGAGCCGACCCAGGTCCGCCTCGCTGATCAGCAGGTCGTCGCGGGCGCGCCCGCCCTGCACGTTGTCCTGGGCCTTGATCACCATGCTGTTGAACTGCTTGCCGCGGCGCGTCGTGAGGTAGTACGCGCCCTCGGGCACCTCGATGCGCTTGGGTTCGAGCAGGGTGAAGCGCGCTTTGTCGTCGGGCATCCCCGCGAACTTTCCACCCACGCAAAGCTGGGGCCCGCCCCACTGGACCCAGTCACCCGCCTTCTCGAACGTCTCGATGCCCGCGTACAGTGGCACCGTCGCGGCGATCTCCTTCCGGATGACGCTTGCGTCGGCATAGGTGAGCTGCTCGGTGGTCCCGGGGAAGGCCGCCATCACCACCTGACAGGGGATCTCGTACTCGGGCCGGCTCTCGCCCACTTGCGGGTGCCCGGGGATCTCCGGGGAGAAGCGGATGCGGCGCTCGGTGTTGGTCGAGGTGCCGCCGCCGCGCTGCTCGTAGCGGGTCTGCGCGGGGAGCACGAGCACGGTGTCGGCGCCCTCGAGCACGGTCGACGTGTTCAAGACGATGTCCTGGTGGATGCGGAACTTCACCTTCGAGTAGGCGTCCGCCACCCAAGCCGGGTCGGGCAAGACGGCGAACAGGTTGCCGCCGACGTTGTAGAGGAAGTCGATCCCGCCCTCGCCCATGCGCTCGACCATGCGCATCGTCGTGAGCCCCTTCGCGCGCGGCAGCGGGTGCTGCCAGTGCTGCTCGAAGCGCTGGATGTTCTCCTCTGTCAGCGGGATGCCGCCGGGGAGGAGCCCTGGGGCCACACCGCACTCGCCGCCGCCCTGCACGCCCGAGTGCCCGCGGATGGGGAGGATGCCGGTCTTCTCGCGGCCGAGCATGCCGCGGGCGAGGTGCAGGTTGACGATGGCCTCGACGTTCTCCGTGCCGAACGTGTGCTGGGTGAGGCCCATCGAGTAGATGGTCACACACGACGTTGCGCGGCCGTAGAGCTCGGCGAGCCACTCGATCCGCGGCTTGTCGACGCCGGAGTCGCGCACGATGTCGTCCCACGTCATCGCCTGGATGTGGGCTTCCAATTCTGCCCAGCCCGTCGTGTGCGCGCCGACGTACGCGCGGTCCACCAGGTTGGTCTCGATGAGCGACTTGAGCACGCCGTTGAGCAGCGCGATGTCGCCGCCCACCTGCACGGGCACGAAATCGTCCATGAGCTTCGTCCCGAAGAGGGCGCTCTTCGGCATGGACGGGACCCAATAGGACTCCAGGCCCTTTTCGCGCACCGGGTTGATCACGACGATCCGGGTGCCCTGCGCCTTGGCGTGCGCGAGGTACTTCATCGTGACCGGCTGGTTGTTCGCGATGTCGGTGCCCCAGAGGAGGAGCAGATCCGTGCCGATCAGATCCTTCAGGGAGCACGTCGGCGCGCCCACGCCGATCGTGGCCTTGAGTCCCGACACGGTGGCCTGGTGGCACAGGCGCGCGCACAGGTCGACGTTGTTGGTGCCGGCGAGGCGCGCGGCCTTGGTGAAGGCGTAGTAGACCTCGTTCGTGATGCCGCGCGACGTGGCGAACCACCCCTGCCGTTCGGGAGCGGTCTCGCGGAGGGCGGCGCCGGCCATGGCGAGCGCGTCATCCCACGAGATGCGTCGGAAGCCACGCTCGCCCTTTCGGTAGACCAGCGGGTAGGGGACGCGGCCCAAGCCCTGGAGCTGGCGGTTGTCCATCCGTCGTAAGTGATGGATGTCCGCCACTTCCGCGGGGGAGAACGCCGGCATCGTGTTGAGCCGCAAGAGCTTCAGGCGCGTGGTGCAGAGGTGGGTGCCCTCGACGACATCGTCCCGAAGGCCGCGGGGGCCGAGCGAGCACCCGTCGCACACGCCCTTGTTGAGGATGCGCCATGCGTAGGGGAGGCTGTCCCTGTTCTCCCACAACACTTCGGCCATCTCGAGCATGTGGTGCGGCTTCTGTGCGCCCAGGCCGAAGGGCACGAGAGAGGCGATCTGGTCGGCGCCGCGGATCGGGGGCTTCACGCTCATTTCCCGCCCCTAATTCACCCGGGGACGAGATGTGACGGCGGCTTGCGCCGCGCGCGGGGCCTTTCCGGAGGCGGGTCGCGCGCTTACCGTCCCGCCCGTGAGTGCGGCTTGATGAGTGAGAACCTCGATCGATTGTTACGCGATCGCTTCGGCCACCCGGGCTTCCGTCCCGGTCAGGCGGAGGTGGTCGAGCACGTGGTCGGCACGGGCGGGGCCGCGGGTGGAGACGCCCTGGTGGTCATGCCGACGGGCGCCGGCAAGTCGCTCTGCTACCAGGTGCCCGCCGTGGCCCTCGGTGGCGTCGCGGTGGTGGTCTCCCCGCTGATCGCGCTGATGAAGGACCAGGTCGACGGGCTGGTCGCGCGCGGCGTACGCGCCACGCTGATCAACTCCACGCTCGCGCCCGAGGTGCGCCGGGAGCGCCTGCGCGAGGTGCTCCGGGGCGAGTGGGAGCTGGTGTTCGTCGCGCCCGAGCGGCTCTCGCCGCGGTTCTGCCTGGAGCTGCGCCCCGCGAACATCACCCTCTTCGCGGTCGACGAGGCCCACTGCCTCTCGCAGTGGGGGCACGATTTTCGCCCGGACTACCTGCGCTTGGGGCAGGTGCGCCTCGATCTCGGGGCGCCGCGCACGATCGCGCTGACGGCCACCGCGACGCCGGCGGTGCAGGACGACATCGTCAAGAGCCTCGGCCTCGGGGCGGACCCGACGAGCCGCCTCCGCCGCTTCGTGCGGGGATTCGACCGCACCAACCTCGGGATCGAGGTGATCGAGGTGAACGGCCCGCGCGACAAGGACCAGCTGCTGCCGGTGCTCGTGCTCCCCGGGCCCACGCTCGTGTACTGCGCCACGCGCAAGAACGTCGAGAGGGCGGCCCACGCGCTGCGATCCGTGGGGATCGCGGCCGGCATCTACCATGGTGGCCTCCCGATGGGGGAGCGCACCCAGGTGCAGGACGACTTCATGTCCGGCCGGTGCGGCGTCGTGGTGGCCACCAACGCGTTCGGCATGGGCGTCGACAAGGACGACGTGCGCGTGGTCGTCCACTACGATCTGCCGGGCACCGTCGAGGCCTACTACCAGGAGATCGGGCGCGCGGGTCGCGACGGAAAGCGCAGCCGCGTGGTCCTGCTCTACCGCGAAGAAGACCGTGGCATCCAGGAGTTCTTCATCAACCTCGCGCACCCGCCCGCGGCGTGGGTGCACCGGGTGTGGGACGCGTTGCGCGCGAAGGGCGAGAACCCGGTCTACCTGTCGATGGACAAGCTGGGGGACGCCCTCCCCGACGACGCGGGCGGCGAGCGCGCGGCGGCGAGCTGCGTCTATGTGCTCCAACGCGAGGGGTACCTCCGGCGCGTGCCGCAGACGGAGCGGGCCGGCCAGGCGCGAGTGTTGGCCGGGCGCTCGGAGGCCCGCGGGGACGCGCTCGCCGGGGTGCGCGGGCAGGTCTACGCGTGGCTCGTCGACCAGCATCGGGAGGTGGTCGGGGTGTGGCCGGAGCGGCTCGCCGAGGCGCTGGATCTGTCCCGCGAGCAGGTGGTGGCGGGGCTGCGCACGCTCGAGGACCGCGGCCTCATCGTCTATACGGCGCCCGAGCGCAGCGGGGGCTTCGAGCTGTTGAAGGACACGCCGCTCGCCCTGGACGACGTGGCGATGCGCGCGCGTCGTGCCCGCGAGCTGACGAAGCTCCAGAAGATGGTCGACTTCGGTCGTGCCGGGTGCCGGCGCCGCTACATCCTGACCTATTTCGGGGACACCCCGCCGTGGGACCGCTGCGGCGACTGTGACGGCTGCCGCGCCGGAAAAGCGCTCGGTGTCGAGCCCCGCGTCCTCGCGCCCGATGAGGACGTGGTCGTGCGCAAGGTGCTCTCGTGCGTGGCCCGCCTCCCGGAGCCCTACCCGGTCTCGGTCGTCGCGAAGGTGCTCACCGGGGCGCGCGATCCCGCCACGGTGCGCTTCGAGCGCCTCTCGACCTACGGGATCCTTTCGAGCTTCACGCCGAAGGAGGTCGAGCAGATCGTCGGGGAGCTGGAGCGCGCGGGGGCGCTCTTGCGGGACGTCAAGAAGGCCGCCGTGGGGGGCGTCGAGCGCTCGTTCGACGTGATGACGCTCACGACGCTCGGCAAGGACGTGCTCTTCGCGCGCGCCCCCGGCTTCGCCATGTATTTTCCGCTCGGCAAGCGCGCGCTCACGACGAGGCCCAGCCCCGGCGCGCCCAAGAACGTCGCGGTCGACTTGCTGCACGTCCTTCGGGACACGAGGTCGAAGCTGGCCAAGGCGGCGGACGTGCCGGCCTACACCGTGGCGCCCAACCGCACGCTGGAGGACATGGCCAACCGTCGGCCGATGACGCGCTCCGCCATGCTCGAGGTGCACGGGATGGGGCCCGAGCGATACCGCAAGTACGGCGCGGAGTTCCTCGCGGTGATGCGGGGGTGGGCGGGGTAGCCCGCCGATCGGCGCCGGTGGGTGCTGGCTACCCGGCCGTGTCGTCGCCCGTTTCGGCCGAGCAGCCGGTGCCGGCCTCGTCATCCTCGGCCTGCAGCTCGGTCAGGCTCGTTTCGCACTCGTCCTGCAGGTCCGGATCGGTGCCGGAGCTCTCGGTGCGGCATTGGTCGCAATCAAATGCGGCCTCGCCGTCGTGGCACTCGCACACGTAGTCGCAGTAGTCGGCGCAGGGATCGCCGAAGGACACGCCGAAGCAGGCCGAGAGCAGGAGGAGCAGCATGGCGCGTTACTAACGCCCGGATGCTCCCCTCGCTGTCGGATCGTGTTGTCGTGGTCACGGGCGCCACGAGTGGCATCGGGCGGGCCACCGCGCTCCGCTTCGCGAAGGCCGGCGCGAAGGTGGTGGCGACCGGCCGCGATCAGGGGCGCCTCGCGGAGCTCGCCCCCCACGTCGATTGCACGTTGACCCTCGATGTCACGGATCCCGAGGCGGTCGCCATCGTCGCGGCGGCGGTCGTCGACCGCTACGGGGGGGCCGATGTCCTGGTGAACAACGCCGGGATCGGGCTGTTCGAGGGGTGGGAGCATACGGACGACGCCGCGCTGCGCCGCGTGATGGACGTGAACCTGCACGGCGCGGTGGCCGTGGCCCGGTCGCTCCTGCCGTCGCTGATCGCGCGCAAGGGCGTGCTCGTGCAGGTCGCGAGCGTGGCGGGAAAGCGCGGCTACGCGAGGCACACCGCGTACTGCGCGTCGAAGCACGCGTTGATCGGCTGGTCGGAGGCGCTCCGGCACGATCTGCGCGGCACCGGCTGAGATGTGATCGTCGTGTGCCCTCCCGCGGTGCGCACGCCCTTCTTCGAGAGCGCGGGCTACCTCACGTTCGACCAGGACCACAAGAACCTCGTCCCGATGACGGCGGACGCGGTGGCGGAGGGGATCCTCGACGCCACGCTCCGGCGGCCGAGAACCGTGATCCTCTCCCCGCGGGCGCGCGCACTCCACGCCCTCTCGGTGGTGGCGCCCGGGCTCCTCGAGCAGCTCCAGCGGTTCAAGCGGTAGGTCGGCGCCCTGGTCCGAGCGCGCCGCCGATCCGCGTCAATCGATGTCTTCGTCGAGCGTGCCGCGGCCCCCGGCGATGAACTCCCGGACGTAGCGGATGTCGGACTTCTCGGTCTCTTCCGCCGTGCCCGTGAACGCGATGCGCTTGTTGTAGAGCATCGCGATGCGGTCGGTGACGGTGAAGCACGAGTCCATGTCGTGGGTCACGACGATGCTCGTCACGCCGAGGCGCTTCTGCAGCGACAGGATGAGCCCGTTGATCCGGCGCACGTTGATGGGATCGAGCCCCGTTGTGGGCTCGTCGTAGAGGAGGACCTCGGGCTTCATCGCGATGGCGCGGGCGAGGCCCACGCGCTTGCGCATGCCGCCGGAGAGCGCGGCGGGCTTGAGGAGCTCGGTGCCGGGGAGGCCGACCATCTCGAGCACCTCCTCCACCCGGTGGTCCATCTCCTTTTCGGTGCCCCAGTGGTGCTCGCGCAGCGGGTACTTGATGTTCTGGGACACGGTGAGCGAGTCGAACAGGGCGCCGCTCTGGAACAGGAAGCCGAACCGCTTGCGGATGGGCCCCATGCCGCGCTCGTCGAGCTTCGTGACCTCCTGGCCGAACGCCTGGATGCTCCCGCCGTCGGTCGAGAGGAGCCCGGTGAGCATCTTGAGGAGCACGCTCTTGCCCGTGCCCGACCCGCCGATGATCGTGAGGGTCTCGCCCGGGTAGACGTCGAGCGTGCAGTCCTCGTAGATGACCTTGGGGCCGAAGGCCTTCTGGACACCGACGAAGCGGATGATGGGCTCCGCCGCGAGGGGCAGAGCGGTGCCAGAAACCGCGGTGGGCTCAGCCATACAGCGCCAGGAAGAGCTTGGTGAGGAAGAAGTTGGACACGAGCAGGCCGATGGCGCCGATGACCACGGCCTGGGTGGTCGAGTGCCCCACGCCCTCGGTGCCGCCGGTCGTGTTCAGGCCGACGTAGCAGCCGACGATACCGATGATGTACCCGAAGGCCACCGACTTCATCAGGCCGTGCATCAGATCGGACACCCACAAGGTGTCGAGGATCTGGGCGTAGAAGAAGCTCGGCGTGATCCCGACCTCGCGGACGGTGATGATCATCGCCCCGGCGATGCCGACCACGTTCGCGAGCATCGTGAGCAGCGGGAGCACGAGGATGCACGCGAACACACGCGGCGCGACGAGCTTCTTGATGGGGTCGGCGCCCAGGGCCCGGATCGCGTCCACCTGCTCGGTGACGACCATGGAGCCGAGCTCCGCGGCGAACCCGCTTCCGACGCGCCCGCCGACCAGCAGCGCCGTGAGCATGGGCCCGAGCTCCCGCACGATCCCGAGCGCGGCGAGCTTGCCGGTGTACATGCTCGCGCCGTAGGGCTCGAGCCCGGTCGAGAACTGCAGCGCGAGCACCATCCCCGTGAACACGGCCGTGAGCACGGTGATGGACCAGCTCTGGATGCCCGCGTTGTCGAACTGGTTGATGAGCGGCCGCACCTCGATCGGCAGCCGCCAGAACGCGAAAAAGGTGCTCCACGTCAGCCGTGCGACGGCGCCCAGGTTCAGCAGGAAGGTGCGGATGCCCCTCACGGTAGCCCCGTCATAGCGGCGTGAACCCCGACAGGATGCGCTCGTAGGCGTCCCATCCCTGCTCGAAGGTGTCGGGGGGCGCGATGAACGTGAGATCGTAGGTGCACGCCCCGCGGTTCATCACGCCGAGCGCGAGCGTGACCGGAACCCCGTCGAGCCGGCCCGAGTGCACCCGCAACACGCCTTCCCGCCCACCGAATTCGCGAAGCTCGTCCCGGGTGGTGGTCACCTGGCGCAGGCCGGCGGTGAGCTCGGTCGCGAGATCCTCCGTGCGCGACTCGCTGTAGCGTGGGCCGCAGTTCGAGTCCGCATAGATGGCGGCCTTCAACCCCGTGTTGTACCAGGCGTGGTCGGCCCCGCCCGCGTCGACCACGAGCCATCCGTCCCCCGGCGCCGGCACCGTGTAGCGGCCCTCGAGCCTCTTCGCCTGCTGGTGGCTCGAGGGCATGCAGCCGGGGAGGAGGGAAGCGGAGAGGAGGGAAGCGGACAGGACGGCAGCGGCCCCCGCTCGAATCCAAACGGCGCTCATGCGGCTCCCGTGACGCGGAGGAAGAGATCCTCCAGCCGCTCGCCCGGCGCGACGATCTCGGCGACCGGGCCGAGCACGGCGATGCGGCCCTTGTGGACGATCGCGAGGCGATCACACACCTCCGCGGCGTCCTCCATCGTGTGGGTGGAGAGGAACACGGTGCGTCCCTCCTTCGCGAGGTCGCGGAACACCTGCTTGATCTGCCGGGCGCCGCGCGGATCGAGGCCTACCATCGGCTCGTCCACGATGAGGAGGCGCGGCTCGGTGAGGAGGGCCCCGGCCAGGGTGAGCCGCTGCTTCATGCCATGGGAGAAGCTTTCGACCAGGGCGTCGGCCTGCTCGAGGAGCAGCTGTTGGGCGAGCCGGGCGTCGATCCGGTCCAGCAGGCCTCTCTGTGGCATCCCGTAGATCTCCCCGAGGAAGCGGAGGAATTCACGCGCGGTGAGCTTGTCGTAGAGGTAGGGCCGGTCGGGGATGAAGCTCATCCTACGCCGCGCTTCCACCGGGTTGTCGGCCAGCGAGATCCCGTCGATCCAGATGTCGCCGCCAGAGGGGGGCAACACGCCGCCCAACATGCGGAGGGTCGTCGTCTTGCCCGCGCCGTTGAGGCCGAGGAACCCGAAGACCTCCCCTGGGCGTACGTCGAGATCGAGCGGCCAGACCGCCTGGAAGGAGGCGTAGCGCTTCTCGATCTGGCGTGCGCGGATCATCGCGGCGATCCCTAACGCATGACGCTCGTCCCCGGCACGGGTGCGGCGATGCGGGCCCGGAGGGCGCGCTGGGGAGCCGGAAAATCGGATGTAATGCGCGCGGCTTCGGGGTCGTGGTACACCACCGAAGCGATCAACGGAGCCTGCATGTCTGTCCCTCCCTCCTTTCGGGTTCTCCTCCTGGACCCAGTGAAGTTGCGTCGCGATCGCGCCGAGCGTGCCATGCGTCTCCGCTTCGACACCGTGGGCTGCGGCACGATGACCCAGGCCCTCGCCGTGCTGAACGAGGGGCACCCGCCCGACGCCATCGTGCTGACGCTGCGCCAGGCGGACGACAACGGGCTGGTCGCCGGGAAGGCCCTGCGGGCGCTGGTCGGGCCCGACGTCTACATCCTGGTCCACGGCGCCGCGGACATGCGTCCGGGGGCGCGTCGCCCCGCCGCATCGGAGCGGCAGGGCATCGCGACGTGGCACGGGGTGAACGGCTGGAGCGAGGCGGTGCTCGAGCCCGAGGCGATCGAGTCGGTCGTGGGGGGCGAGCTGCACCGTCGCCATCGCGCCCAGGTGCCGGTCGCGGCACCCGTGAGCCTGTTGACCCGCGCTCGCGCGGTCACGAGGGAGGACATGAAGGCCTTCCTCACGAAGGACCGCCCGCTCGTGCCGACGCCTCCGCGCGCCCCCGACGAGCCCCCGGGGTGGATCGAGCTGCTCAACGCGGCGCCCACCGCCGCGAACCTCAAGGCCCTGCTGACGAAGGAGATTGGTGGCATGCCGAGGAGGTCGGAAGGGTAGGCTCGTTCGGGCCGGGCAGGCCCTCAGCGGGCCTCGACGAGCTCCAGCCGAATCCGCCCCATCAACGCCATGATCTGTACCTGCTGGTCGAGGTCACCCGTCGTGACCTTCAGGTGTGTGGCGTCTGCCGGGAACTGCCCGAACGTCGGATCGATGGGAACCCAGCCGGTCGGGCCGCCCAGCTCGACCTCGGGCCACGCGTGGTAGTAGAACGCGTCCCCGAGGCGGTCGCTGTACACGAGGCCGGCGGCGATGCGCGCCGGGATTCCCACCGCGCGCGCGAGGGACACGAAGAGCGCCGTGTGCTCGTTGCAGTCGCCCCGGCCGCTGCGGAGCACGGTGAGCCCGTCGGGAACCCCCATGGTGGGGACCTTCTGGAGGTAGTCGAACACGAAGTCGTGCAGGCGGCGGGCGGCGGTGAGTCGATCGGTCGCGTCCCCCACGATCGCGCGGGCGCGCGTGACGATCTCCGGGTGGCCGGACGGGATCGACAGCGTGGCGGCCAGGTCGGGGTGCGTGCCCGGCTCCGCGAGCGGGAGCGTCGGGAGCTCTTCGAGGAGCGGCACCGAGACGGTGACGGTGTCGTCCACGCGGGTCTGAAGGGGGGGCTCGGAGGGGATTCGCGTCGGGTCGATGCCGACGATGCGAAGGGTGACCACCTTGGTGTCCCGCGCGTTCGCCAGGTTGCCCTCGAGCTGCGCGGCGGAGAGCGCCACCAAGTCCGGTGGATCGCCGCCGTCGATCGTCATGGCGGCTTCCCGGGTCATCCGCTCGGTGCGGAGGCCCATCGCGGCTTCTTCCCGCAGGGTGTCCCCGGCGCTGTCGACGAGCCTGCGCGCCTCCACCCCTCCGAAGCGGGTGCGCACCCAGTACCCCGCCTCTCCGTTCGCCAGCATCTCTGTCGACTCGACCGTGAGCGTCGCATCCGCGTTGGTCATCGTCAGCGGGTCGAAGTAGGGGACGGTGAAGCTCGACCCCGGCGCGAGCGTGCGGCCGCGGAGCTGGGCCGCGAGCGTGATCGAGAGCACGGGGGCCTCGCGGATCGGGACGTCGATGACGCGCACCTCTCCGTCCTGGGCGATCTCGACGTGGATCTTGCCCTCCTGGACCTCGCCGCGACCGGTGAGCTTGGTCGGCGCGGAGAGCAGGAAGTCGAAGGTGCGCAGCTTTCCGTCCGCGCCGGTCACGGCGGTTCCGGCCGTGACGATCTGTTGGGAGGCGCCGAGGGCGGCGATGCGGAACGCGGACTGCCCGGAGAAGATCCGGCCGCCGTCGGCGGTCGCCGCCTCCCGCGTGACGGCGTAGCCGACGTGCGTGTCCTGCACGAAGATGCCCTGCCAGCGCTCTTCCGTCGGGCCGACCGTGAGCGCGCCGACGTCGATAGGGGCCAGGGGGGGCTCGGCCTCGACCAGGGCGAACGCGGCGACGGCGAGGAAGCTCGCCACGAACAGGGCCTCGACGACGATGAGCGTGCGCACGGGGCCTCGGTAACGCGGGGAAAGCTCCGCAGTGATCAGTGCAGGATCGTACCGATCCGCTCGGTGCGGATGCTCCCGAGCGCCCGGATGGTGCCTTCGCAGCCATTGAACGACAGCCAGACGAACATCGCGCGGCCCTTGATGTTGTCCCGGGGGACGAACCCCCACACGCGGCTGTCGGCCGAATTGTCGCGGTTGTCGCCCATCATGAAGTACTCGCCGTCCGGCACCGTCTTCGGGCCCCAGTCCGCCATGCGCTGGGCGTAGGTCGTGCTTTGCAGCACGGGGTGGGGCTTGCCGTCCAGCACCTCTTCGAACATCCGCATGTCGTCGCTGCGGCAGAACTGGTCGGTGTAGCTGTAGCCGGCCTGGAAGGTACGGGTCTGTTCGACGCCGTTGACGAACACCACGTCGTCCCGGACCTCGACGGTGTCGCCCGGGAGGCCGACGACGCGCTTGATGTAGTCGGTCTCGCAATCCTCCCGGGGGCCGGGGAGCGCGCCGCCCGAGATCCACGCGGGGATGCGCTTGAGCTTGCACCACGGGTCGGGGTTCTGCGTGGGCGGGTGGATGAACACCACGATGTCGCCGCGCTCGGGCTCTCCGCGGGGGAGGATCTCGATGTTCGTGAACGGGACGCGCAGGCCGTAGGCGAGCTTGGAGACCAGGATGAAGTCACCGATTGCCAGCGTTGGAACCATCGAGCCCGAGGGGATCTGGAAGGGCTCGATGAGGATCGAGCGGATCACCAGGACGATGAGGATCGCGGGGCCCCAGGACTGCACCAGGTCGATGCACCAGTCGATCGCCCGCCGCAGCAGGGGGCGGTTGTCCGGAGGTTGCTCCTTGGGGAGGTCCTTGCGCAGATCGATGTCGAGGCCGTCAGCCACCAGCTTCCTTTCGCGGAACCACGTCGAGTGACCGTTGGCCGCGGGGCGGGGCTATCTAGCATGGATCGCGCTACGTCGTCAGGGTGTCGCGCCTCTTACGCCTGAACCTGCCGCCCTCCCTCCCCGATCCCGAGGCCGTTCGCAGCCGCGCTGCTGTCGCCGTCGTGGTCGGCCCGGGGGAGGACATCCTGTTCATCCGCCGCGCCGAGCGGAAGGGGGATCCCTGGAGCGGCGACATGGCTTTTCCCGGGGGGCGCGAGGAGCCGATCGATCCGCACCCGCGCGCGACCGCCGAGCGGGAAACCTTCGAGGAGGTCGGTGTCGATCTCTCCGGCGCCACCTTCCTCGGCGCGCTCCAACCGATGGCGTCGCCGCTGCGCGCGCCCAATCAGGGCTTCGTCATTCACCCCTTCCTGTACCGCCTGGACGCGTGGCCCTCGTTCGTCACGAGCGAAGAGGTCGCCGCCATCCACCACCTCGCGCTGCCGCGCATCCTGGCGGGGGAGGGGCGCGAGACGTTTGTTTTCCGCGGATATGGCATCGAGCGCGAGCTGCCGTGCCTGCGCCTGGACGGCACGTTCGTGTGGGGCCTCACGCTCCGTGTGGTGGACGACCTGACCGAGCGGTTACGCGCCGCGCCGTAGGAGCGTTCGGGAGAAATGCTCCCGTCGCCCGCTCGCGTCTGCTGGCCGCGGCCGCGCGTCTTCCTCGGTCACAGGTCTCGACCTGCTCCCTCGTCAGCCACGCAGCCCCGTCTCAGCAGCCCCCTCGAACACGATCTGCGCGGACTCGGTCCGCATTTCCCCGAACGCTCCGAGGGAGCTGACCGTGCTCTGGCTCATCGCTCCGTTCGTCCACACCCCGCCGCTCGCGCCGCCGGGCCCGCCGTGGGAAGTCGCGTTCCTCCGGCGGGAGGACATGACGCGCCAGGGGGTGTGGTGCGCGTGGGAAGCGGAGTCGCTCCTCTACGACGGCAAGCCGTTGTGGTCGGCGGAGCCCCCGGAGGGGGAGCATTGGTGCCTCGCGCCGTTCGAGGCCGCCCGGATGGTGGACGTGCTGGGGGAGAACGGGCCGTACCTCTCGGTGCGGCTGACCGAGTGGGCCTGCTGCCCGGATCGCGAGGCCATCACGCGCGCGGTCACGTACGACCTCCGCACGGGCGTGCCGACCACCCTCGAGGCCTACGACCCGCGCTACTTCTCCTGGCGAACCAAGCGGTTGCAGCGGATCCTCGACCGGAATCACGGCGGCGGATGGTCGGTCGATCCGACGGCGTTCGTCGTGGACGGTCGCCACGTGCGCGTCTGGGCGACGCGCGGCGGCGAGGCAATCGAGATCCCGTTGCGCTGACCGGCGTCTCGGAACGTGGGCTATGTTGCCGCCGTGGAACGCAACCTCTCCCAGGAAATCAAGGTCGGCCTGTTCGTCCTTGTCTTCCTTGCCCTCATCGCCGCGGCGTCCTTCATCCTCGGCGGGGGTGAGGACATCTTTGCCAAGAACTACCTGCTCCACACGAGCTACCAGGACGTGAAGGGCATGAAGGTGGGGGCCGTGGTGCGCCTCGCCGGCATGGACGTGGGAGAGGTCTCCCGGGTCGAATTCTCCACCGACCCGGCCGTGAAGGAGATCGAGGTCGATCTCCGGATTCGGGAGGACTACCAGACGCGCATCCGGTCGGACTCCGTCGCGGCGATCCAGCAGATCGGCGTGCTCGGGGACATGTACGTGAGCCTCACGGTCGGCTCGTCCGACAAGGAGACCCTCCCGAACGACGGCCACATCCAGGGCATCGCCGCGCTGGACATGCTCTCCTACGCCGACAAGGCCACGGAGATCGTGGCGAACGCGTCGAGCATCTCCAAGAAGGTCGACCTGATGCTCGGCAGCGAAGACGCGGCGAGCCGCGCCGAGATCGCCAAGAGCATCGAGAACATCGGCCTGCTCCTCGCGGACGCGAAGGAGGGCAAGGGCATCGTCCACACCCTGGTCTACGACAAGAACGCGGCTGCCAAGGTGAACTCGATCCTCTCCAACGTGGATGGCATCACCGCCGACGTGAAGGGCATCACCCACCAGCTCAAGACGGGGGACGGTCTCGCAACCTCGCTCATCTACGGCAAGAATGGGGATGCCCTCACGACGCGGATCTCCGATGCCGTGGCGGCGGTCGAGGGGTTGCTGACGGACGTGCGGACGAAGGACTCGATGGCCCACTCCCTCCTCTACGATCCCAACGGCGCGAAGATCGTGACGGAGCTCGAGGGCGCGGCCGTGTCGTTGCGGGGCATCACCGATGCCGTGAACGCCGGCGAGGGCACGGCGGGCCTGCTCGTTCGGGATCCGCAGCTGTACGAAGATCTCCGCGTCCTGCTCGGCGGCGCGCAGCGCAACGCGCTCTTGCGGGCGTACATCCGCGCCACGGTCGAGCGCGGTCGCGACGAGAACGGCTCCGCCTGGAAGGCCCCCTCCGACGACCCCAGCCGGGGTGGTCGGTAGTGTCCGCGGGGCAATAGGTGGCCGTGCTCCTGACGCTCTTGTCACCGCGGATCACCGGGCTCCGCAACACGCTCGTCCGCACCGAGCGGCGCGGGCTGTACGCGTTCCTCGGCTTGGTAGGGGTGGGCTTCTGGGCCAGCCTGTTCGGGTTGATGTACTTCCTCGTCGGCCAGTTCTGGGTGATCGAGGGCTTCGGGCCCTTCCTGGCCCGCAAGCTCCTGGAGATGCTGCTCGCGAGCCTTTTCGTGATGTTGACCTTCTCCAACATCATCACCGCGCTCTCCACGTACTTCTTGTCGGATGACCTCGAGCTGGTGCTCGGGCTCCCGGTCAGCCGCGCCACGTTCCACTACGGCCGCTTCGTCGACACGCTGTCCCAGTCGAGCTGGATGATGGCGCTGTTCGGGCTGCCCGTGTTCCTGGCCTACGGGCTGCGGATGGGGGCGGGGCCCAGCTACTACCTGTCGCTCGTCGTGGCGGTCCCGGCGCTCCTCATCATCGCGACGAACACGGGCATCGTCGTCGCGACCGTTCTGGTGAACGTGTTCTCTGCCAAGCGAACGCGCGAGCTGATGGTGATCCTCGGGCTCATGCTGGTGGCGGCCCTCTTCATCGCCATGCGGTCGCTCCGCCCCGAGCGGCTCGTGAACGCGCAGGAGTTCGAGTCGCTCGCGGCCTACCTCTCCGAGCTCCAGCTCCCCGCCCCGACGTTGTTCCCCCCGCGCTGGGCGAGCGAGGTCCTAGCCGCGACGCTCCTGTACACGCCCTTCCCGTGGATCGAGGCGGGGCTCCTCCTCACCGGTGCCCTCGCGAGCGCGGCGCTGTCCCGATGGGTGGTGGCCTGGGGCTTCGACACGGGCTGGTCTCGCGCCCAGGAAGCCCGCGCCGCCCGGTTCTACCGCTCCCCCGGGTTCGACTGGATCGTGCGCCCGCTCCCGCTCGCGTGGCGGGCCATGGCGGGCAAGGAGTTCCGTATCTTCGCCCGGGATCCGTCGCAGTGGTCGCAGGTGTTCCTGCTCATGGGCGTCTGCGGGATCTACCTCGTGAGCGTTCAGTCCCTGCCGATCAACTCGTTCCAGGGCGCCATCCTCAAGGCGATGAAGCAGGCGGTCGCCTTCCTGAACCTCGGGATGGGCGGGTTCGTGATGGCCGCGATCGCGGCGAGGTTCCAGTTCACGGCCGTGAGCCGGGAGGGGCGCGCGTGGTGGGTGCTCCGCGGCGCGCCGATCGAGCCGGCGACGATGTTGAGGGCCAAGGCGGTGCTGGGCCTCATCCCCATGATCGTCGTGGGCCTGGTGGTCGTGATCGGGAGCGGCCTGCTGCTCGATGCGCCGGGGGAGCTCCTCGCGCTCGAAGCCGTCACCACCGTTGTCCTGGCGTACGGCATCTCTGGCCTCGCCCTGGCGATGGGCGCGGTGTGGCCCGACTTCCGCGCGGACACCGCCGCGCGGGCCGCGTCCAGCCCCGCCGCCGTGTTCTTCATGGTCGTGGCGCTGGTGGTCGTGTTCCTGGTGCTTACGCTGGAGGCGGTGGGGGTGTGGCTCTATTTGCGACAGGGTGGCGAGACCTGGGCCCTCGCCCCGATCCCCGTTGCGTTGGCGTTTGCATTGTGCCTGTTCGTCGGGCGCTGGCCCGTCGGTAGGGCCGCGGAGATCCTGTGGTCGCGTGGGTTGTAGCGGCGCTGGTGGGCTGTGGCGGTGTGCTCTCGCGCATCGCGCCGCCGCCCGTTCCGGTCAGCACCGCCGAGGTTGGCGGGGTGCCCGCGCGCGCGCGCTACCACTACCTCGCGGGTCGGCTGGCGCTGGAGGACGCTGATTACGCCGGGGCGGAGGCCGCCTTCCAGACGGCGCTCCTCCACGACCCCGGATCGCCCTGGATCTGGCTCGCGCTGGCCGAGGTCGCCGAGGGCACCGGGGAGGAGGCGGAGGAGCGCCGTCGGGTCCAGGAAGCCGTACGGCTGGGGCCGACCTTCCCCGAGACATGGACCCGGCTCGGTCGCGTCGCCCACCGCTCCGGCGACCTGCGCGGCGCGGTGGAGGCCTACGGAGAGGCCGTCGACCACGGAGGCGGATCCGAGGCCTACGGCCCGCTGTGCCGTCTCCTCGTGGCCCGCGAGGACCCGCTCGCGGCGAGCACCGTGCGGGCCTGGTCGGCGCTGGCTCTCGGCGATCTGGAGCCGCTGCGCGAGCGCGGGCGCCTGCGCCTCCTCGTCGGAGATCTCGCGGGTGCCGTGGGCGACCTCGGCGAGGCCCTGGTGCGCTCCCCGGCCGACGCGCGCCTGCTCGACGAGTACCTCACCGCGGTGACGGGGAGCGGCCTGTATCGGCAGGGGCTCGCGCGCCTCGCCGTGCTCCACCGCGTGGTGCCGCGCGACACCGACGTCCTGTTGCGCACCTACCACCTGGCCGCCACGGCGCGCGATCACGTGCGCGCCGTCGAGGCCCTCGAGGCCCTCGACCTGCTGCTGGGCGGGCACGAGGCGCAGGTGAAGGCCTGGCTCGCGGACGCCTACAGCGCGCTCGGGCGGCACGACGATGCGCGGATCGCGATCGACGCCGGAGCGAAGTGTGAGCCGCCATTGGCGGACGCGACGTTCCATCGCGCGCGCGTACTCCGGGCGGGGGGCCGCAGCGCCGACGCGCTGCAGGGCCTCCTCGTGCCGCAGGCGGGCGCCAACCGCCCCGACGCGATCGCGCTCCGGGCGCGGTTGTTGCTCGACCTCGGCCGTCCGGCGGACGCCCGGGTGGTCCTCGATCAGGGCCTCACCGCGCTCCCCGACGACTACGTGCTCCTCGGCGCCCTCGTGGCCGTGGGCGCCGCCGAGGGCGACCGCGAGGCGACGCTCGCCGCGGTCGACCGCATGGCCATGCTGGATCCGGAGGCCCGCGCCCGCACCCGCGCCCGTTCGCTCGCCGGCCTCGGGGACGTCGAGGCAGCCCTGGCCGCGCTCCGTGCCGCGGGGCTCACCCAGCCCGAGAGCTGGATGGTCGGCGGTGCGCTGCTCCGAGAGGCGGGGCGCGCTGGAGACGCGGCGGACTGGCTCGTGCGCGGCGTGGATCACTTTCCGCGCAGCGCGCCCCTGCGGGCCGAGCTCGGCCTGGCCCAAGCCGCCGCGCAGCAGGCAGAGGCCGCCCTCGTCGCGATGCGGGAGGCCATCCGGCTCGATCCCGCCGATTCCCGCGCGGTGCGTTGGTACGCGCGCACCGTCGCGCTGGACGGCTCCGCGGATCGCCTGCGGCAGGTTCGTGGCTGGATTCTGGCCTCGCTGGAGCGTCAGCCGGCCGACGCCGAGCTGCTCGCGGCGCTCGGGCGCGTCGAGTACGCCCTGAAGCAGCCGCTCCGCGCGGTGGAGGCCTTCGAGGAGGCCTGCCGCTATGCCCCCGCCGATCCCGCGCTGCTGGCCTCCCTTGCCGAGGCCTACCGCGCCGTGGGGCGCGAAGCCCAGGCGCACGCCATCGAGGAGCGCATCGAGCCATGAGCCGCCCGTCATGAATCACCCCTGGATCGCCCTCCCTTTGGTGGCGCTGTTGACGGGCTGCCCCAAGCCACCGGCGCCGGAAGGCCCGATCGAGGCCGTGAGCCCGGAAGTGCTCTTGACGCGCGCCCTCGGCGAGCCGGCGCCGGGCCCCGCCACGAGCAGCTTCGATCTCCGCCTCGACCTGCCGGACCAGCGCATCAACGCGCAGGGCGCGCTCCTCGTCTCGCCGCCGGACCGCTTCCGCATCGAGGTGCGGGGGCCGATCGGCCCGCCCCAGGTGGTCGTCGTGAGCGACGGGAAGGGGATCCGGACCTGGCTAGCCGGAAAAAACGAGCTCTACACGGCCGATGACGCGGACGCGCGCATCGCGGCCTACACCGGCGGAGAGGCCGGGATGGAGGCGCTCGCCTCCCTCCTGCTCGGGCGGCTGCCCGCGCTCGGCGCGCCGGACCTCGTGCGCGCCGACAGCAAGCCGACCTACCGGTGGACCGGGCCGGGCGAGAGCCACGTCGACGCCGCGCTCGATCCCCGGACCGCCCACCTCGTCGCGCTCGCGCTCGCGGACGAGGTCGGGGCGCCGCTGCTCGACGCCCAGGTCGAGGGGGCGCAGTGGCCCGAGCGCCTGGTCGCGGTGCTGCCGCAGCAGGGAATCACCGCGACGCTCGAGTTCAAGGAGTGGAAGGCGGCGGAGCCCTCGGACGCCGCCTTCGTGCTCGCGGCCCCCCCGGGGGCGGCGGTCAAGCCGCTGCTCTTCAAGCCCTCGGCGGGCGGGGATGCCGCGCTCGGGGACGTGAAGCCGCCCGAAACCCCGCCGTAGCGCGGCTTCTTCTGTTTGGGAGCGTTCGGGCGCCATGCATCCGCCGGCAGGGACGGATATCCTCCCTCCGTGCTGATCCTCACCCTTCTCGCCTGCAACGGCGGCTCCGTACTCCTCGCGCTCGGCTGCGCGACGGACCCCGCGAGCCAGGTCCCTACGCCCCCGGTGCCTACGAGCCCGGTCCCCACCAGCGCTGCCCCCACCAGCGCTGCCCCCACCGGCGCGGTCGCTCCGAGCGGAGCCTCCGGGCCAAAGGCGCCCACGGTGCCGACCCTTCTGGGGGACGTGCCAGGCGTGGCGTTCGTCGGAGACTGGACGAGCCCGGGCTGCGAGGGCCGCACCTACGCGCGCAACCTGCGCTTCGAGAGCGACAACAGCTACGCCGGGGTCGATCTGGTCTCCCCGTGCCCGCCCGACAAGCAGTGCATGTGGTCGGGCATCGTCGCGTATGCGGGCATCTGGAAGCAGGAGGGCAACAAGCTCCAGCTCCGTGAGATCGGCTCGCCGACGGTCCCCGGATCCCCGCACCCGACCGAGGTCATCTCCACGTTCGAGGGGACCTTGATGGAGAATGGCTGCACTTATACGAAGGGCCTCACGGTGCCTCCCGGGCAGACCGAGGACCAGGTTCGGCCGCACATTCCTCGTTAGGTTCGGGCCTCGTTAGGTTCGGGCCTCGTTAGGGTCGGGCCTCGGTAGATGCGGCCTGCGGTGCCGCGCTCAGGCGCCGGCCATCACGCGGGCGCGCCGCCGAAACTCGGCCAGCACCGCGGCGCCCACCGGCCCTCCCCCCGGGCCCGGGTAGCCGTCGATCTCCACGACCGGCGCGAGCTCCTTGAGGGTCGAGCACAGATAGAGCTCCTCGCACGGGCCGGCGGGAAGCGGGTCTTCGCAGACGGGAACGCCGATACCCAGGGCCGCGGCCAGCATCGCGTCGCGGGTGACGCCTTGGAGGATTCTCCCGTCGTCGGGCGGGGTGCAGAACACACCGCCGCGCACCACGAACACGTTGCTGCGGTTCGCCTCCGTCCACACCCCGTCCGGCGCGACCCAGATGACCTCGTCCACGCCCGCCTGGCGCGCCGCGAGCACCCAGGCCATGCGGCTGGTGTGCTTGACCCGGCCGGGCAGCCAGGGCGAGGGCGCCCATGGGCGCGTCGCGACGCGAACCGGGGCGCCCGCGCGCGACAGATCGAGGTCCTCGGCCTTCACGATCCGGTGGCCGCCGCCGGTCAGGAGCACGTTGAGCTTGCTCTCGCTGGGGATCGCCGCGGCCACGGTCGCGAGCTCGCTCCGGATGGAGCCCGCGATCGCGTCGGTCCAGGCGATGTCGCAGAAGCGCGCGCTCGCGCCGAGCCGCGCGAGGTGGGTATCCACGCCGAAGGGGCGCCGGCCGTAGGTGCGCAACGTCTCGAACACGGCCATCCCGAGGGTCAGCGCGGTGTCGTCGAGCGGCAGGGCGCCGCGGCCGTCGGGGCAGGGGGCCCCGTCGAGGAGGAAACACTGGGGCATGGAACCCTTCTATCCGAAGCCGAGGGCGGGCCCGACGCGGACCCGGAGGCTGATCCGCACGATCGTTCTTTTCTGTGTCGCCGAAGCGCACGGTCGTGCTATTGTCGGGCCATGGGAAAGGGCGACATCACCCGCCAGGCCATCCTGGAACACGCGACCACGCTGGCCACCACGGTCGGGCTCGACGGCCTGTCGATCGGCCAGCTCGCGGCGGATCTCCGCCTGTCCAAGAGCGGGCTCTTCGCGCACTTCCAGTCCAAGGAGGCGTTGCAGCTCGCGGTGGTCGAGACCGCCTCCGAACGCTTCACCGAGCGCGTGGTGCGGCCTGGGCTCAAGGCCCCTCGCGGCGAGCCGCGCGTGCGCGCGCTGATGGAGCGGTGGTTCGCGTGGGTCGTCACCAGCAACAACGCGGGCGGGTGCTTCTTCGTGGCGGCGTCCACCGAGCTGGATGACCGTCACGGCGCCGTGCGGGACGCCGTGGTGCAGCGCCAGCGTGACTGGATCGAGGTGCTCGCGAACGCGCTGCGCACCGGCGTCGTCGAGGGGCACCTGCGCGCGGACACCGATCCGGAGCAGGTCGCCTTCGAGCTCTGGGGCGTCGCGCTCTCCTACCATCACTACGCGCGTCTGCTCGGCGCGCCCGACTCCGAGGCGCGCGCGCGCGCCGCTGTCGACCGTCTGATCGTGGCCGCCCGCCGCGCGCTCTGAGGCGTCCCTTTTTCTCGAGGAGGCCCCATGGCCTGGTCGTCGTCCGCATCGGCAGAGGCTTCCGCTGAAAAAAGCACGAACGTTCGCGTTGTTGAGCGGGATCCCGCTCTCAGAGCGTGGGCGGACGAAGCCGTCGCCGCGCTGGAGATGGCGGGCTCGAAGCCATCGGTGCCGCGGAGCAGGGCGCCGACCGCCCCCTGGTACGTCCGCGCCGGGTTCGCCACCCTCGGCACCCTCGCCCCGCCGCTCGCCACCGCGTGGGCCGAGCGCCTGTTCCTCACGGCGCCGCGCCCGCCCGCGCCGAGCAGGGAGCTCGCGGCGCTCGCGACGGCGCACGTCGGGAGCGTCGTAGTACACGGGCAGCGCCTCGCCACCTGGACGTGGGTCCCCATCCGCCACCCGGAGGGGCCGCGCGCCACGGTCCTGCTCGTCCACGGCTGGGGTGGGCGCGGCGGGCAGCTCGCCGGGTTCGTCCCCGGACTCCTCGCGGCGGGGTACTCCGTCGTGACCTACGACGCGCCCGGGCACGGGCTCTCCGAGGGGCGCACCTCCTCGCTCGTCGAGGTCGCGCGGGCGGTCCGGGGGGTGGCGGCGGCGCTGCCGAGCCCCGTTCACGCGGTCATCGCGCACTCCATGGGGGGGGCGGCCACCGCCTTCGCGCTCGTCGAGGGGCTCCACCTCGCGCGCGCCGTGTTCGTGGCGCCGCCGACCGCGGTCAGCGAGTGGGCGCGGACCTTCTCGGAGGTGCTCGGCCTGGGCGCCGACGTGCGCGCGGAGCTGCAGCGCCGCATCGAGGGGCGCCTGCAGGTGCCCTGGGCGGACCTGGACCTGGCGGTGGTGGCGCCCCGGATGCGGACGCCGCTGCTCGTGATCCACGATATCGACGACCGGGAGGTGGCCTACACGTCGAGCGAACGCATGGTGGAGGCGTGGCCCGGCGCCACGCTGCACACGACCGAGAAGCTCGGTCACAAGCGGATCCTCGACGACGCCGAAGTGATCGCGCGCGCGGTGGCGTTCGTGGGCGATTGACGACGCGAGGCGGCGCACGAGGTGGCCGCGAGGCTCTCTTCGGGTTAGACGGCGCCCTTCCCCCGAGGTGCCCGTGTCACGCCGTCCGGTCCTGCGAACCGAGCTTCCTGGGCCCATCGCCCGGGGAATCCTCAAGGGCAGCAATGGCGCGGTGTCGCCATCCTACACGCGGGATCACCCCCTCGTGGCCGACCTCGCCTCGGGCCTCTGGATCACCGATCCGGACGGCAACGAGTTCCTCGACATGTCCGCGGGGATCGCGGTCACCAGCACCGGGCACTGCCACCCGGTCGTGGTCAAGGCCATCCAGGATCAGGCCGCCCGCCTGATCCACATGAGCGGCACCGACTTCTACTACCCGAGCCAGGCTCGCCTCGCGGGCCGCCTCGTGGCGATGCAGCCCGTCCGTGGCGACAAGTGCCGTGTCTACTTCGGTAATTCCGGAGCCGAGGCCAACGAGGCCGCGATGAAGCTGGCGCGGTACCACACGGGCCGCACCCAGTTCATCGCCTTCCTCGACAGCTTTCACGGGCGCACGTACGGCGCGATGTCGCTCACCGCGAGCAAGGCGCGGCAGCGCGAGGGGTTCGGCCCCTTCCTGCCCGTCACCCACGCGATCTACCCGGACCCGTATCGGCACGGCGCCGCGGCCACGCAGATCGCGATGGACCACCTCGAGACCCTTTTCCGCACGATCACCCCCGCGTCCGACGTGGCGGCGATCTTCGTGGAGCCGGTCCAGGGAGAGGGCGGCTACATCGTCCCTCCCGACGATTTCCTCCCCAAGCTGCGCGCGCTCTGTGATCAGCACGGCATCCTCCTCGTGTTCGACGAGGTGCAGTGCGGAATGGGCCGAACCGGCAAGATGTTCGCGTGGGAGCACTCGGGCGTGAAGCCCGACATCATCAGCCTCGCCAAGGGCATCGCCTCCGGCATGCCGCTCTCGGCGACCCTCGCGAGCGAGGACGTGATGAAGTGGAAGCCGGGATCGCACGCCAGCACCTTCGGTGGCAACCCGATCGCGTGCGCGGCCGCCAACGCCACGCTCGACCTCCTCCAGGGTGGCCTCGTCGAGAACAGCGCGGCGGTCGGGACGTTCTTGATGGACGAGCTCCGGCGTCGCGTCGGTGACCACCCGAACGTGGGCGACATCCGCGGCCAGGGCCTCATGGTGGGCGTCGAGCTCGTCAAGGACCGCGCCACCAAGGCGCGCGCGATCGACCTGCGGAACGACGTGGTGATGGACGCGTTCCTGAAGCACGGGATGGTCATCCTCGGGTGCGGCCAGAACACCATCCGCTTCTGTCCCGGCCTCGTCATCACCGAGGACGAGGCGACCGTCGCCGTCGACCTCTTCGCGCGTTCTCTGTCCAGCCTCACGGGAGTCGCTCATGCGTAAGTTCGACGGCGTCGACCTCTACAATATCGACAGCCTCTTGTCCGAGGACGAGCGCATGGTGCGGGAGGCCGTTCGCGGCTGGGTGGACGACAACGTCATCCCCATCATCGAGAAGCACTGCCGGGAGGCGACGTTTCCGCGCCACCTCGTCGCCCAGATGGGCGAGATGGGGCTGCTCGGCGTGAACCTCAAGGGCTACGGCTGCCCGGGCATGAGCAACGTCTCCTACGGGCTCGTGGCGCAGGAGCTCGAGCGGGGGGACTCCGGGATCCGCAGCTTCGCGAGCGTGCAGACGAGCCTCTGCATGTACCCGATCCACGCCTTCGGGACCGAGGAGCACAAGAACAAGTACCTGCCCGACATGGCGGCCGGGAAGCTGATCGGCTGCTTCGGCCTCACCGAGCCGGACTACGGCAGCAATCCGGGCGACATGGTCACGCGCGCCGTCGACGACGGGGACACCTACGTCCTCAACGGCGCCAAGATGTGGATCACCAACGGCACGATCGCCGACCTCGCGATCGTCTGGGCGAAGCTCGACGGCGTGATCCGCGGCTTCATCGTCGAGAAGGGCGATCCGGGCTTCAGCGCCCCGGAGATGCACGGCAAGCACTCGCTCAAGGCGAGCGTCACCTCCGAGCTCGTGTTCCTCGATTGCCGCATCCCGAAGGACCGCATCCTTCCCCACGTGAAGGGGCTCAAGGGCCCGTTCTCCTGCCTCAACAACGCCCGCTACGGGATCTCCTGGGGCGCGATCGGCGCGGCGATGGCGTGCTTTCACAGCGCGCGCGAGTACAGCCTCTCCCGCATCCAGTTCGGCAAGCCCATCGCGAGCTTCCAGCTCGTCCAGAACAAGCTCGCCTGGATGCTCCGCGAGATCACGAAGGCGCAGCTCCTGTCGCTGCAGCTCGGACGCCTCAAGGATGCCGGCACCATCATCCCCGAGCAGATCTCGCTCGCGAAGATGAACAATGTCGACATCGCCTTGCAGATCGCGCGGGAAGCGCGCGACATCCATGGCGCCAACGGCATCCTCGACGAGTACCCGGTCATGCGCCACATGGCGAACCTCGAGTCGGTCAAGACCTACGAGGGCACCCATGACATCCACAACCTCATCCTGGGGCGGTGGATCACGGGGATCCAGGCGTTCGAGTAGGGTCCGCCGCGCCGCTACCGCTTGAGGCGGTACCGGAGCGTCGTCTTGTCGCCGTTCTTCCGCGTGACTTCGACGCGGAGGTTCTCGTCGTTGCGGAGGAACAGGTAGGCGGCGATGCCATCGGTGAGCGTCGCGACGCGTCGGCCATTGATGGTGTTCACGATGTCGCCGTGGCGTAGGCCTGCCTGCCGCAAAAGGCTGCACCGCGGCAGGAAAATGCGCGCGCCGTCGGGCTTACCGCCGTCCCCGAAGTGGGTGGACACCCCCACCTGGTTCTCGAGCTCCTTCATGTGCACGGCGTAGTAGTCGATCACGTCTCGCTCGACGCGCCACTTGTCGTCGCCCAGGGAGCTGATCTCCTCGATGGCCTCGCACGGTGCCCGGTTGCCGCGCGGACGGCGGCCCTGGAGGCCCTGGCGCACTGCTGCCACACTGGGCTGCGGCACGTTCGGGTCCCCGTCGGCAGCGCCCTTGGGGCCGGACGCGGCGGGCTTGGTGGTCGGGGCGGGAGCGGGGCCGGTGGCGAGGAGGCTCTCCGTATCGGTGGCCGGCGCCGTGGCCGCCGTGGGCTCGACGTACATGGAGATCCGCACCGGATCGGGCTCGCCGAGCGGCACCTCCCCGCCGTCGTTCCCGATCGGGCCGTCCTCGGTTCCCTGCTCGCCGGGCATCTCGTCGAGTCGATCGGAGTCGAGCCACCAGAGGACGAACAGCGGGGCGGTCAACGCGACATGCAGGCCCAGGCTCACCACGAAGGAGAACGCGGGGCGTAGGAGGCGCACGAGCAGCGCGGGCACGGATCGGGCGGGCCGCAGGGCCGGACTCCTTGACACCCCGAGCCCTTAGCCGACCGGACGGTTCGAGGCCCGACGAGGGGGCGGCGGACGCATCAGTTGGGCTTGGGCCGCACGGGCGCCGCGGTGTCTTCGGGCGTGTTGGGACGGCGGCGCACCAGCACGCGCGCGGGCGGCATGTTGAACAGCACGTTCCGGCTGCCGACCACGAGCGGCGCGAGGCGCTCCTCGAGCTCCATCAGCTGCCGGGCCCGCTTGCGATCCTTCGGCGGGCCGAACATGCGCAGGACCTCGCGGCCGAGAATGTGGTGGAACATGATGAGCGTCCCGCCGGGCTCGAGCAGCTCGAAGAAGCGCGCGTAGATCTTCTCCGACAGCTCAGACGGAAAGTTGGCCAGCGGAAGTCCGCTCACGATGTGATGGTAGCGCAGCCCCACATCGAACTTGAGGATGTCCTCGTTGTGGATGATCGGCGCCACGGGGTGGGCGCCGTCGAAGCGCTGGTGGAGCGTCTCGCAGAAGGCCACGTTGAGCTCGACCACGTCGAGGTGATCGCCCGGAAGCAGGCGTTGCGTGAGCTCGGCGGTGACCGGGCCGACGCCCGCGCCGACCTCCAGCACCCTGAGCGGCCCGCCCGCTCCGCCCACCACAGGCCGCACCATCGCTTCGCAGAGGCCGCGGCTCGAGGGCCACACCGCTCCCACGGTGGCGCCGTTTCGGAAGCTCTGCGAGAGGAACTTGAGCCCGTCGAGAACCCCGGCCATGACGTATCCGTGACGTCCGCCCATCTACCGCGCTGGCCGCGATGGCGCAGCGTGAGAATCCCGGCGTGGCACTTCCTCACACGGCGTTCTGTCGTCTCGACGGGCGAGTTCGGGGGGCCGGGGGCTGGTCGCCCCCGAACGCTCGCTCCGCGCTCGAACGGCCCGGGGCTACTCGAACAGCCCGGGCTCGAGGCAGGACTCGTCGCCCGCCTGGATGCTCTTCGCGAGCGCGGTGGCCTTGGGGAGGATGTTCTTGGCGTAGAACTTGGCGTTGAGCACCTTGCCCCGGTAGAACTTCTGGTCGGCCGCGGACACGCCGCCCGCGTCGGTCGCCTCGAGCGCGACACGAGCCTGCCAGATCGCGTGGAGCCCGAGCACCACGGTGCCGAACAGCGTGAGGAACGGCGAGCTCTGGAGCATGGCGCCCTTGAGGTTGCCCTGCATGCCGAGGCCGCCGAGGTACATCGCGGTCTGGCCGAGCTGGTCGCGGGCGCGCTCGAGGGCGCTCACCTCGTCATCCATCCGCTTCGTGGCCTTGGCGGCCTCGAGCTCGAGGTTGCACTCGTTGAGCCAGGACATGAACAACGCGCCGTTGCCCTTGCGCATCTTGCGGCCGAGCAGGTCCATCGCCTGGATGCCGTTGGTCCCCTCGTAGATCGAGTTGATCTTGGAGTCCCGCAGGTTCTGCTCGACCGGGTACTCGCCGGTGTAGCCGTACCCGCCGTACACCTGCACGGCCATGCAGCACACCTCGAAGCCCACGTCCGAGCCGTGTGACTTCACGATGGGCGTCATGAGCTCGACGAGCCCCATGAGGTACTCGCGCTCCTCCTCCTGGCCGTTCTCGGCGCGGTCGTGCCGGTTGGCGACCGTGTAGACGAGGGAGCGCATGGTCTCGACCTGCACCTTCATCGTCATGAGCATGCGGCGCACGTCGGGGTGCTGGTTGATGGTGACGCGCGGGGGATCGCCCTCGCGCATGTTCTCGATCGCCGAGCCCTGCACGCGATCCTGGGAGTAGGCGAGGGCGTTGAGCCAGCTGGACGAGGCCGTCGACACCGACTGGATGCCGACGCCGATGCGGGCCTCGTTCATCATGTGGAACATGATCTCCATGCCCTGGCCTTCCTTGCCGAGGCGCCAGCCCTTGCACGGCCCGTTCGCACCGAGCGCGATGCTGCAGGTGGCGGAGCCGTTGATGCCCATCTTGTGCTCGATACCCACGACCTTGATGTCGTTGCGCGCGCCGAGGGTGCCGGCCGCGTCAAAATCGAACTTGGGAACCAGGAAGATGGAGATGCCACGCGTGCCCGGGGGGGCGTCCGGCGCGCGAGCCAGGACGAGGTGGCAGATGTTCTCCGTCATGTCGTTGTCGCCGCCGGAGATGAAGATCTTCTCTCCGGTCAGGAGGTAGACCCCGTCCTCGTCGGTGCGCTCGGCCTTGGTGCGGTTGTCGCCCACGGCGGTTCCGGCGCCCGCCTCGGTGAGGCACATCGTGCCACCCCACTGGCCGCCCACGAGGCGGGGCACGACCACGTCGCGCAGCCACTCGGGGGTGTAGTGGGAGGCGAGCAGGTTGGCCGCGGCGCGGGAGAGGCCCGGGTAGATGCTGAACGCGGTGTTCGAGCCGGTCAGCATCTCGTGCATCGCGACGTCGATCGCGTGGGGAAGCCCGATTCCACCGTGGTCGGGGCTCATCCCGGCTGCGACGAGGCCCGCCTCGGCGAGCGCCTTGTAGGCCTCCTTGAAGCCGGGGGGCGTGGTGACGTTCCCCTCGCGGTCGACCTTGCAGCCCACGCGGTCACCGATCTTGTTGATCGGGGCCAGGACGTTCCGCGCGATGTCCGCGGCGCTCTCGAGCATCGTCTCGTAGAGGTCGCGGTCGAAGTCGACGTAGCGCGGGACGTCCTTCAACACCTCGTCGACCTTGAGCTGCTCGAAGAGGACGAAGCGGATGTCACGGAGATCCAGGGTGTACTCGGTCGCGCTCATGGAGGTACCTCGGGTGCTGAATGAATGAATAGTCATTCAGCTTAAGGCGTCAGCTTCTGGGGAGCAAGGATGTGCCTGCGGCCGACTTCTCAGGGCATGATCAGGGTGGACGCTCCCCCTCGGGGGGCTTCCCTTGTAGGCACGGAGGGCGCATGTTGCTGGGTTTCCTGGCGTTGACAGCCTGCGGACGGGGGGATTCACCCACCGTCGCGCAGACGACGGTGCCCGCCGTCGAGACCCTCTTCGTGGATGTCTCCGCGCGAGTGGCCGAGCCCGGCGCCCCCGCGGCCTGGACCGTTCGTGCCGCCTGGGGCACGCCGCGCTCGCCGCCGCCCCTCGCCGTCGGTGTTTGCCGCCGCCCCGCCACCGAGCTCGCCGTCGGCGCGCCGGGCGCGGAGGACATCGGTGTCTCCGGGGCCGCGGGGGCACGGCTGTCGTGGGATTCGGCCACCGGGGGATGGCGCGCGGAGGGCCCCCGCCAGGTGCTCGACCCCGCCTGGAGCGTCGCGGACGTGACCTGGACCGACCTGGACGGCACCTCGCATCTCGCGGAGGACGTCGTGCGCTTCGGCGGGCTGCCCGACGTGACCCGTGTGGAGCGGGAGCGTGAGGGTGACGTGGTCGTGGGCTGGGATCCCGCCACGGTGGGTGCCACCGAGGTCCGGGTAAGCGGGCCCGCGGGCGCGCTGGTGTGCGGCACCTCGGCTGCCGGCACCACGCTTCCGTGGTGGGTCGTGCCGGCCTACGGCGGCGAGATCGTCTTGGAGAGCGTGCGGGAGAACAGCGCCCTCGTCGACGGGGTGCTGGTGCGGGTGCGCACCACGCTGGAGCGGGTCATCCAGCTCGATGAACCCGCGGGCACCACGGCGGAAGAAGAGCGGCCGGCGTTCCGCCCGTACTCCATGCACGGGCCTCGTCGGCTCGTCCGCCCGGCGAAGCACCCGATCGGGTAGCCCACAGGGGGCACTCAGGGCCGTCCCGAGGCGGCCGTCCCAAGGCGGCCGTCCCGAGGCGGCCGTCCCGGGCGGCCGTCCCGAGGCGGCCGCGCCCGGCGGGCGGCCTCGACTCAGGTTCCCATCAGCACCTCTCCCAAGGTGCGTGACGGCACGAGGATGAGGCCGGCTCCCTCCCCGTCGACCGACATCGGGACCCGGGCTCGGCGGAAGCCGTGCCGCTCGGCCTCGCGCAGGCGCAGCTGGGGAGAGCTGACGCCGCGTAGCTCGCCGACCAGCCCCACCTCTCCGAACACGAGGAGGTCCGGCTCGACGGGGCGGTCGAGCGCGCTGGAGTGGAGCGCGACCGCGATCGCGAGATCCGCGGCCGGTTCCTGCACTTTTACGCCACCCGCGACGCTCACGAACACGTCCCGGTCGGAGAGATCGAGGCCCGCCTTCCCCAGCACGGCGAGCAACATCGCGAGCCGCCCGCGGTCCACCCCGACGGCGGTGCGCGCGGGATTTCCCTGGGTGGGCCGGCCGACCAGCGCCTGCACCTCGACCAGAAGGGGGCGGCTGCCCTCCATCGTGCAGGTGACAACGGTGCCCGCGGCGCCGCGAGCACGCTCCTTCAGCAGCCGCGCGGACGCGTCGGGCACCTCGGCCAGGCCCTCCTCGCGCATCTCGAACATCCCGATCTCGCCGGTGGAGCCGAACCGGTTCTTGGTGGCGCGGAGGATGCGCAGCGCGTTCGAGCCGTCCCCCTCGAAGTAGAGCACCGTGTCCACCATGTGTTCCAGGGCGCGCGGGCCGGCGAGGTTCCCGTCCTTCGTGACGTGACCGACGAGGAACGTGGCGATGTCCTTTCCCTTGGCGATCTGCATGGCCTTGGCCGCCACCTGGCGCACCTGCGAGATCGACCCGGGGACGCTGTCGAGCTCGGGCTCCTGGAGGGTCTGCACCGAGTCGAGCACGAGCACGCGGGGCTTGACGTCGTCGATGGCGGCCACCACCGCGTCGAGTCCGGTCTCCGCGAGGAGGAACAGCTCGTCCCCGCTGACGCCGAGGCGGTCGGCGCGGAGGCGCACCTGCCGAGCGGACTCCTCGGCGCTCACGTAGAGGACCCGGATGCCCTTCCGGGCGAAGGCCTGCATGGCCATCAGGAGCAACGTGGACTTCCCCACCCCGGGATCCCCCCCGAGGAGCGTGAGCGCGCCCGAGACCAGTCCCCCGCCGAGCACGCGGTCGAGCTCCCCGATGCCGATGCGCAGCCGCACCTCGCCTCCCTCCCCGAGCGAGACGCTGGAGAGGGGCCGCGCCTTGGAGGTACCCGGGGCCCTCGACGTGGCGGCCTTCGGCGCGGCGGCGCTCTGCTCGACGAGGCTGTTCCACTCGCCACAGCCGGCGCACCGGCCCATCCAGGTCTGGGTGATGTGCCCGCATTGCTGGCAGACGTAGACGTTGCGGACCTTGGCCATGGAAGCGCGCGCTCTCTGTGGGCGGGAAGTGGGCGGTGGGGGCGGGAGGCGCGGCGGGACCGCGAGCCGAACTACTAAACGCCTGTTCCGGAGATGCAAGCCCTCCGAGAGCCAGAATCTGTCCGGCCGATCGGAGGAGCCCGCGCACCCGGCAGGATAGAAGCGCCCAATGCGCGTCGTCTCCATCTGTCCCTCGAACACCGAGATTGCCTGTGCCCTCGGGCTGGGGCCCACGCTCGTCGGCCTCGATCGCTCGTCCGATTGGCCGCTCGAAGTTGCCGGGCTCCCGCGGGTCGGCGCCGACATCGACATCGACATCGCCGCGGTGGCCGCGCTGAAGCCCGATCTCGTGCTCTCCTCGCTCTCGGTGCCGGGGATGGAGGCCAACCTCGACGCGCTGGACGCCGCGGGAATCCCCCACCTGGTGCTCGACGCGCGGTCGATCCCGGACGTGTACACCAGCATTCGGACGGTTGGCCGGCTCTTCGGGCGGGGTAGGCAGGCGTCCGAGCTGGTCGCGTCGATGCAGGGGCGGCTCGACGCGGTCGAGGCCCGGGCGGCCGCCCTGCCGCGCCATCCCACCGTGTTCCTGGAATGGTGGCCCAAGCCGGTGATCGTCCCCGGGCGCCAGTGCTGGACCACCGAGATGATCCGGATCGCCGGGGGGCGCAGCGCCTTCGCGGACCTCGATGTCCGCTCCACGCCGATCGAGACCCACGCCGTGCCCGAGCGCGAGCCCGACATCCTCCTCTCGTGCTGGTGCGGGGTGCCCCACGCAAACCAGAAGCCCGGAAGGATGGGCGAGCGCCCGGGATGGGGAGACATTCCCGGCGTTCGGAGCGGGCAGGTGTTCGCGGCCGAGGAGTGCCTGTTCGGGCGCCCGGGGCCGCGGCTGGTCGAGGGCGTCGAGTGGCTGCACGCGCGGATCGCCGCGTGGGCGTGACGCTCCTCCGCTGGGGGATGGCCGAGTACGAGCACGGGCCTCTCGTCGGGTTGCCACCGGACGTGGTGGAGGTGCTGGCCACCGGCCCCGACGCCCCGCTCGAAGCCGCGGATGTGCTCGTCGTCCCCAGCAAGGCTCGCGTGGACGCCGAGGTGGTGCGGCGGCTGACCCGCTGCCGCCTGGTCATCACCACCACCTCCGGGCACGACCACCTCGATCTCGTCGCGCTCGCCCGTGCTGGAATCGTCGTGAGCCGCCTTCCGCATGTGCGCCGGGATGCCGTGGTGGAGACGGCCCTGGGGATGATCCTCGGGCTCACCCGTCGCCTGGGTGCGCTCCAGGAGGCCGCGGTCTCCGGGCGCTGGGAGCGCGCGCGGCTCGTGGAGCACGGGGCGACGCGGATCGGCACGGTCGCGGTCGTCGGCGTCGGAGTCATCGGAAGCCATATGTGCACGGTGCTTCGCGCCCTGGGCGCCACCGTCCTTCGGGTTGACCCCCGGCTCGCCGATGGCGTCCCCCTCGCCGAAGCGCTGTCGCGAGCAAACGTCGTGACGCTTCACTGCTCCCTGAACCCGGCGAACCTCGGGATGATCGGCCAGGCCGCGCTCGCGACCATGCGGCCCGGCGCCGTGCTGGTGAACACCGCCCGCGGCAAGCTGGTAGACGTCGAGGCGGCCGTGGCCGCCGTGCGCGCCGGTCACCTCGCCGGGCTCGGCCTCGACGTGTTCCCGGCCGAACCCGCGGACCTCGCGCGCTGGGCCGCTCCGAACGTGGTGCTCACGCCCCACGCCGCCGGCTGGCACCCGCGCCTCGGCCAGGATGTGGCGGAGGGCGTGGCCGAGGCCGTGCGCGCGATCCTCGCGGGCATGCCCGTGCCCCATACGCTTGTGCCCGATTCGGTGGAAGGCGAGCCTTAGCGCGTCATCCCGGCAACAACGCGCTCACCTTCGCGGCGCAGATGAAGTCGTTGTCCGTGAGCCCTTTGACTGCGTGGGTGTTCCAGCGAACCACGCACTTGCCCCAATGCACCGACAGGTCGGGGTGGTGGTCCTCCGTGTGCGCGATCCAGGCCACGGCGTTCACGAACGCCATCGTCTCCCAGTAGTCCTCGAAGGTGAAGGTGCGCTCGATCGCCTTGTCATCGTCCACCAGCGCCCACCCTGGGACCTCGGTGAGGATCTGGCGGATGCCGTCGGGGGAGAGCCGGGCCATGCCCCCCTCACAGGCGACACAGCGACGGGTGGTGAGGTCGGACATTCGTGAGCTCCAGTTCCTCGGGGATCTAACCCCGGAGCTCGAGGATCCGGTCGACCAGCTGGGTAAACCCGTAGCCCCCCTCTCCCGCCGTCCGGAATCGGGGCCACACCGGGATGCGAGGCAGGAACGCGTCCACGTTCGCGACGCCCACCGACACCGGAAAGTGCGCGAACATCGGGGCGTCATTGGCAGAGTCGCCGATGTAGGCCCATGCGGGCGGCGCGGCGGTCACTCCGAGATCGGCGGCGAGCCGCTCGAAGCCCGAGAGCTTGTCGAACACGCCGAACCACCCGTTCACGTGGATGCTCGAGACCTTCGATGTCGCACCGAAGCGATCGAACACTCCGACGATGCGGTCGATCGCCTCGTCTCCCATCGCGGGCACGTCCTCGCAGAAGTCGACCGCCAGATCGAGCTCGCGGTAGGGCTGATCGCTCGCGATCGCGCAGCCGGGGACCTCTCGCACGACCGCTTCCCGCACGGCCTCGAGGCGGGCCCGGTTCAGCGCGCGCTCCGCTTCGGGCTGGAGGAACCGCCGCTGCAACTTCACCACGCCGTCGGGCCCGCGCCCCATGTGGAACCAGAGCCCGCCGTTCTCGCCCACCACGCCGTCGACCGGCCACATGCGCGCGATGTGGTCGACCCAGCCCGCGGGGCGCCCGGTGACCGGCACCATCCGAAGCCCGGCGTCGCGCGCGCGCGCCATCGCGTCGAACGCGGCGGGGACGATGCGCCCGTGCAAGGTCACGGTGTCGTCGATGTCGAAGAGGATGCCGACGAGCGGTGCAACGTCGGCGGCCGCGAGCTCACCGAGGGGCCGGAGGCGGTCCCCCTGCAGCGAGGTTCCCGGCAACGGGCGCTACTCGACCCGCCAGGTGTCGCCGGCGAACAGGAGCTTCTTCAGGCTGGCGTCGGGGGCGGCGGCCTTGGCCTGCTCGATCTGCTCGTTGAACTGGGCGTCGTAGGTGGGGCGCGAGTGCCTGTGCAGGACGCCCATCGGGACCGGGAACTCGGGGTAGTCCATCCGCGCGAGGAGGGCCGCGAGGTACGGGTCCGTCTCGTCGTGGACGAGGCAGTCGTCCGCGGTGAGGCCGTCCCCCAGCTCGATGACCTTGGGCCGGAGCCCGTCCAGCTTGATCCCCTTCTTTCCGCCGGCGAACAGCATCGGCTCGCCGTGCTTGAGGAACAGGCAGCGCTCCTCGCGCACCGGCTTCTCGATCAGGGAGTCCCAGGCACCATCGTTGAAGATGTTGCAGTTCTGGTAGATCTCGACGAACGCGGCGCCCCGGTGCTCGTGCGCGGCGCGCATGACCTCGCGCTGCTCCTTCGTGAAGATGTCGACCGAGCGCGCGATGAACGTCGCCTCGCAGCCGAGCGCGAACGCGAGGGGCATGAACGGGTGGTCGAGGCTCCCCATCGGGGTCGACTTGGTCTTCTTGCCCAGCTCGGACGTGGGGCTGTATTGCCCCTTCGTGAGCCCGTAGATGCGGTTGTTGAACAGCAGCACCTGCACGTCGACGTTGCGACGGAGCATGTGCGCGGTGTGGTTTCCGCCGATGGACAGAGCGTCGCCGTCGCCCGTGGCGATCCACACCGAGAGCTCAGGGCGGCTGGTCTTGATGCCCGTCGCGAACGCCGGCGCACGCCCGTGGATCGTGTGGAAGCCGTAGGCGTTCACGTAGTAGGGGAAGCGGCTCGAGCAGCCGATTCCGCTGATCATCACGAAGTTCTCCCGGGGAATGCCGAGCTCCGCGAACACCGTCTGCGCTTGCGACAGGATCGCGTAGTCCCCACACCCCGGGCACCACCGGATGATCTGGTCGGACATGAAGTCCTTCTTCGTCAAGGCCCGGCTCTTCGCCGAATCGACGGGAGGGAGCTCGCTCATTTGGCCGCCTCGTTCTGTTGGATGCTGTAGATGGCCTCGAGGATCTCGCGGACCTTGAAGGCCTGGCCCTGGATCTTCGGCAGGGAGATGCAGTCGATCAGGTACTCGGCCTTGATGATGCGGACGAGCTGCCCGAGGTTCATCTCGGGGATGAGCACGCGCTGGAAGCTCCGAAGCAGCTCGGCGGTGTTGGCCGGCATCGGGTTCAGGTACTTCAGGTGTGCGTGGCCGACGCGGATGCCCTGGGAGCGCGCCTGGTCCACGGCGCTGCGGATGGCGCCGTAGGTGGAGCCCCAGCCGAGGATGAGGAGATCCTCGGGATCCCCGTACACGGTCAGGTCCGGCACCTGGATGCGCGCGATCTTGGCCGCTCGCACCTTGCACATGTGCTCGTGGTTCAGCGGCTCGTAGTTCACGTTGCCGGTCACGTCCTGCTTCTCGATCCCACCGATGCGGTGCTCGAGGCCGGGAGTGCCGGGGCGCACCCAGGGGCGCGCGAGGGTCTCGGGGTTGCGGGCGTACGGCTGGAAGTCGGCCGGGTCGGTGCGGAAATGGACCGGAATGTCGGGGATGGCGTCCACATCGGGGATGAGCCAGGGCTCCGAACCGTTCGCGATGTAGCCGTCGGTCAGCAGGATCACCGGGCACATCGACGTGACCGCGATGCGCACGGCCTCGAGCGCCATGTCGAAGCAGTCCGACGGGGTGGACGCGGCGATGACGGCCACCGGGGCCTCCCCGTTGCGGCCGTACATGGCCTGCATGAGGTCCGACTGCTCGGTCTTCGTCGGGAGCCCGGTCGAGGGGCCACCGCGCTGCACGTCGATGATGACGAGCGGGAGCTCCGTCATCACCGCGAGGCCGATGGCCTCGGCCTTGAGCGCCATGCCCGGCCCCGAGGTGGTGCACACGCCGATCGAGCCGCTGAACGACGCGCCGATGGCGGCACCGATGGCGGCGATCTCGTCCTCCGCCTGGAAGGTGACGACGTTGTGCGCCTTGTAGGAGGAGAGCTGGTGCAGGATGTCGGACGCCGGCGTGATGGGGTAGCTGCCGAGGAACACGGGGAGGCCCGTCTTGTAGGCGGCCGCCACCAACCCGAGCGAAACCGCCTGGTTGCCCATGATGTTGCGGTAGATGCCGGGGGTCAGGCGCGCGGGGGGCACCTCGTACCGGGTCTCGAACAGCTCGATGGTCTCGGCGTAGGCGTGGCCCGCCTTGAGCGCGCGGAGATTCGCCTCCTTGTACGGCTGCTTGAACTTCGACTCGATCCAGCGAGTCGTCGTGTCCAGCGGGCGTTGGTAGAGCCAGTAGCAGAGGCCGAGCGCGAAGAAGTTCTTCGTGCGGTCGATCTCCTTGGTGCCGAGGTCGAGACCGACGACGGCCTCGCGCGTCAGGCGGGCCATGTCGACCTTCACGAGGCGCCATTCATCGAGCGTGCCGTCTTCCAGCGGGTTGCTGGTGATCCCGGCCTTCTCGAACTCGCGCTGGATGAACTTCTCCCCGTTCACGATGAGGAGGCCGCCCTTCTTGAGGTCCTTGATGTTGGCCTTCAAGGCGGCGGGGTTCATCGCGACCAGCACCTCCGGCGTGTCGCCGGGGGTGAAGATGTCGGACGAAGAGAAGTGGAGCTGGAAGCCCGAGACGCCGGCGAGCGTGCCCGCGGGCGCGCGGATCTCGGCCGGAAAATCCGGGAAAGTGGCGAGGTCGTTTCCGACCAGCGCCGTGGTGTTGGTGAATTGGCTCCCAATCACCTGCATACCGTCACCGGAATCACCGGCGAAACGGATCACGACGCTCTCGAGGCTTTGGACCGGCTTCATGCGACTCACAACCTCCGGGCGGCCGATAGGGCGCCCCGTGGGGGCAACGGTTTATCACCGGCGCCCGAGGTCTGGAAGCGCGGCGATGCTCGATGCGGTGAATGTGTATGATTGCCGGTGGTGGGTCCTGATCTCCGCGTGTGCGTTCTAGCTGCTGTCGCCGACCCGGCGGTGGCGCGCATCGGACGTCTGCTCGACGTGCCGACGATCGTGTCCGTGCGGGCGCTCGCGCGCCGCCGCCCTCACGTGCTGCTCCTGCGGGGCCCCCTCGAGGGGATGATGCTCGCGGCGCTCGGCGCGACGATCGCGGGCGTCGCGGCGGTCATCTACCTGCCGGTGGGGCCGGCCGCTCCGCTGCCCTGGTGGGGCCGCCGCTTCCACCGGCTCCTGCTTCCATCCCAAGCGGAGGCGCGGGCTTGGAGCGACGCGGGGGTGGCGCTCGGGCGGCTCGTCGTGGTGGAGCCGGGCGACGACCTGGAGGAGCGACGCGGGCTCGCCGCGGTGATCGAAGAGGTGGCGTCCATGGCAAATCGACCGGCGGTCCGTTAGCGCTCCGCGCACCATGAAACTCCGCCTTCTCGACTGGCTCGCCTGCCCCACGTGCGGCGAGGGCAGCCTCGACCTCGCCGTCACCCGCTCGGAAGAGCGCCCCGCGTACGATGGCCACTGGGAGCCCAAGGAGGACGTGCCCGGGCGCGGAGCGGGCTCCGTCACGGAGGTCATCGAGGGGCGCTTGCGGTGTCGCGACTGCGCCGCCGTGTTCCCCGTCACGGACGGCATCCCCCGCCTCCTGCCCGAAGGCGTGCCCGCCGGCCCCGCGACGGGCCACACCTGGACCGAGTTCGCCGAGGCCGTGCCACAGTTCGAGGAGAACTTCCTCGACCTCCTCCAGCCCCTCGGCCCCGCCGATCTCATGGGCCGCCTCGTGCTCGATGCCGGCTGCGGGTTCGGCCGCCACGCGTTCTTCGCGGCTCGTTACGGCGCCGAGGTCATCGCGCTCGACTCGAGCTCCGAGGCGGTGGCCTCCGCGTCGCGCAACCTCGACGGGAACATGCGCGCGCACGTGGTCCAGGGGGACATCCACCGCCCGCCGCTCAAGAAGAACCTCTTCGACATCGTCTACTCGCTCGGCGTGCTCCACCACGCGCCCGACCCGCGCGGCGGGTTCTTGTCGCTGCACCAGCTGGTGAAGCCGAATGGTCGCCTCGCCATCTGGCTCTACGGGCCGCGTCAGGGGATCATCCGCATCGCGGCCGGAGCGTTGCGTGGCGCCACCGCGCAGATGAGCCCGAACCAGCTTCATCGCTTCAGCCAGGGCCTCGCCGCCGGGCTTCGGGTGTTCTCGCACACTCCGCACCGCATGCTCGGCAAGGTGCCGCTCGTCGGCGGAATCGTGAATCACCTGCCGGTGCACGACCACTCCCGCTGGCCGTTCGGGGTGGTGGTGGCCGACGTCTACGATCGCCTGCGGGTGCCGGTCACCGGCTACTTCACCGGCGAGGAGCTCGAGGGCTGGTACGCCGAGGCCGGGTATGCCGACATCCAGGTGACGCGCCGCGTGCGCAACACCGAGAGCTTTCGGGGCCTCGGAGTGCGGCGCTGAGCGTGAGGCGCTGAGCCGACGAGCGGGTCCTTAGAACCGGGCGCGGACCATGATGTTCACGCCGATCTGGTTGCGCCAGGTGTCCGGCGCCGGGACATAGGTGCCCGCGCCGCCCTCTTCGTTGCTCACGAAGTCGGAGACGTTGTTGTCGACGGTGTAGAGCACCTCGCCGACGGCCACCATCGACTTGCTGATGTCCCATTGCAGCCCGGCCACGCCGGAGAGCAGCGCCGAGGGGGCCTGCCCGCTCGGGACGTGGGACCGATCGGTCTCGTCGCGGACGACGAAGTAGCCGTTCTCGGCATCCCCGTAGGTCGCCGGCTGCATGAGCCCGACCCCGAGCTGCGGGGTGAGGCGCGGGCCCGGGAAGAAGTGCGAGCCGCGGAGACGGCCGTACACCTGGGGCGTCACGTCATAGCCTCCGGGCATCGAGTACCCGCTCGTGAGGCCCGGGACGTTGAAGAGGACGTAGGTGAGGTCCTTGTAGACGAAGTCGGCGCCGATCTCCGTGGTGCCGAACCCCATGACCGCCTGGACGTCCCCCGCGAAGGCGGTCTCGACCACCGAGTCGCCCGGGTTGTCGAAGTCGAGCAGGTTGTGGGCCAGGTAGTTGCCCTCCGCCTGCACGAGGAGGCCCACGCCGTTGGTCTCCCGGTGGGTGATGTAGCTGTCCTTCACGAACTCCGGCGCGTTGCGATACAGCTTCAGCTCGTTGGAGGTGACCCAGTCCATCTCCTCGGTCGTGCGGAAGCCGATCTGCACGCTCGCGCCGAGCGCGTTGATCGGGGCGGCGTAGAGCGGGCTCGTCACGTCCTTGATGTTGACCAGCTGCCCCTGCTGGAACGAGCCGGCGCCGCCCTCGATGCGGAGGTGCTTGGCGATGACCGTGCCCGCGCCCACGAGGCCGCCCCAGTAGGCCTCCTCGAGGGGGAGGCTGGTGACGGGGTCCGTGAAGTCGCCCACGGCGGTCTTGGCGCCCGCGAACGCGTACGACGGCCCCTTCTGCCACTGAAGGCGCACGCCCGGCGCGACGCTCGGATCGAACGCGAACACGTCGCGCCCGCCCCACGTCAGGTCGTAGCTGTACCCCAGGCGGAAGCGGTTGGCGTCGACCGCGTACCCGGTGAAGGAGATGAGGTGATCCTCGGCCCCGCCGATCTTGTACCCGACGCGGACGTAGCTCCCGTCATCGCGGATCTTGACGCCCGGATTGGAGTCGTTCGGGTCGACGTACGGCGCGAAGCGCAGCACCATCGCGGCTTCGGTGAAGACGTTTTTCGAGAACCCGTCGTCCCGCCGGTAGAGCACCAGGTACGACTGGCTCACGTCGTCCGTGAAGCGCGTCTCGTAGTTCTCGAAGAACGTGCTCGTGCCACGGGTGACGAAGTTCAGCTTGGGGCTGTTCGCCTCGGGGCCTGCGCGCAGGTTCTCGTCCTGCAGGGCCGTCGTGACCCACACGTCCATGAAGTCGCCGGCGGAGGCGGGCGCGAAGAGCAGTGCGAGCAACATCAAAAGCCTCTGGTTGTGGGGCCTGCGGCGGCCGCCTCGATGTCCTCGGCGTCGACCACCACGAGGACCCACTTGTCGAAGATCTGCTTCACCATCCCCTCGACGCGCGGGATGACCTGGCCGGCCCGTGCGGAGGGGTCGAAGTCCGGCGCCGTGGTGCCGGACTCGATGTAGACCGTGCAGCTTCCGAACGTCAGCGGCCATTGGCCGTACGTGAGGAAGTCCGCGTACTCCTCGCTGCCTTCCGCGAAGGTGGAGGCGATCTCGCCGTCGGACACGCGCACGCGCGCGCTCTCCAGGCCCTCCATCTCGTCGTCCCCGCAGCTCGTCAGCTCGAAGGCCTCGGGGACCGCGATCGTGGTGCCGTCGGTCGCGAGGGTGGGGAAGGAGAGCTGGGTCGACGCGAGGTATTCCTGGTCGATCCCGGTCAGGAGCGTGACGCGGGCGCCGACCGCATAGGCGTCGTCCGGTCGGGAGAAGGTGTAGATGAACACGCTGTTGTAGGCGCCCGGGGCATCGGCGGTATCGGTCACCCAGAACCCGGCGGCCGATCGCGCGGTCACGACGACCTGGCGGTCCGCCACGCGCACGGTGGCGAACTCACCGGCGAGCTGGTTGGTCTCGGGATCGTCCGTCGACTGGAACTCGCCGATGGTCGGCGAGCCGAACCAGATCGCCTCGGTCACGCCCGCGCCCCAGGAGGCCTCGCGCTCCGTGTCCTCGTCCTTGTCGCCCTCGTCCGTCAACCAGATGCGGGTCGGGCCGAAGCCGTTGCGGATGGTGACGGAGCCGGACCACTCTCCGCCGGAGACGCTGATCCACGGCTCGCTGTCGAGCACGCCCGGCCGCACCTTGGGCTTCAGGTCGCCCTCGAAGGGGTAGGGGGCCCCGGTCACGTCGAGCGTGCGGACGGTGATCGGGACGTCGAACGCGGCGGTCGAGAAGGCCAGGGGCGCCTCTCGCGTGCCCGGAGAGAAGCCGTCGAGGCTCACTTCGATGAACGAGGGCTCCACCCGGGCGGCGGGGGACGGTGTCGCGCAGGCGAGGAGGAGCAACATCAGTACACCGGCGTGATGCGACCATCTTCCTCGGCCACACCCGACTGGGGCAGGCTCTGGTACTGGATGATCGCGGCTTGGACAACGTCGCGGATGGAGATGCCGGTATCGACCTGGGTGGTGTTGCGCTCCAGCACCTCGAACCCGGAGCCGCCGTGGGCGATGTAGTTGTTCGTCGCGAGCTCGTAGGTGCCCGCGGGATCCAGCGGCACGCCGTTGATCTTGATGTCCTCGGCCACCTGGGCGTCGCAGTTCATGACGAACTCGATGCCGGCCACCTGGGCCTGGGAGCTGCACCCGCGCTCCGAGGAGCGCGCGGTGACGTAGTCGAGGAGCTCCTCGACCTCGCGCCCCGACAGGAACATCGTCGTGATCGTGTTGTCGAAGGGCATGGCGTTGAACAGCGTGTCGAGCGTGATGTTGCCCGCCGGGATGTCCGCGCGAATGCCCAGGGTGTTCGTGAGCGCGATCTCGGTCTCGACGCCGGGAAAGGCGCGCATCGCCTCGGACGCGAAGTTGCCGAGAGCCGAGTCGCCGCCGGTGGAGCCGTACCGGTTGAGCTGCACCTCGGCGTACCCGATGATCTGGTCGAGGGGGTACTCCCAGGACAAGGCGTCGGCGTACTCGTTGAGGATGCCCTCGACCTCCGGATCCTTCGGCACGGACCCGTCGATCGCGAAGAGCTGGTAGTCGTGGGAGAGGATCTCGCCGTCCAGGACGACGATGTCGAGCCGCCCAACGAACTTGGCGAACGCCCCGGAGTGGCACACCACCACCTGCTTCCCAGTGGCCTCGTTCTCGACGACGAGCGGGGGATCGAGCGCCACGTGATGGTGGCCGCCGAGGATGAGATCGATCTCGGGGAAGTCCCGGGCGATCTCCTTGTCGTCGTCGAGGCCCATGTGGGACAGGCCGATCACGATGTCGGCGCCGGCGGCGCGCAGGTTGGCCGCCTCGCGCGGAATGGCCTCGCCGATGTCGACGACGCGGATTCCGAGCGAGTTGAGCTGCTCGTCGAGCGAGTTGAGCGAGGAGAGGTTCGCGAGGCCGATGACGCCGACCCGCAGTCCGTCGAGCTCGTAGAGGTACGAGGGGAGGACGAGGTCCTCCAGCTCGGTCGCCCATGGGAGGTCGGCGTCCTGAAAGTCGTAGTTCGAGGCGAGGAGGGGAAACCCCGCGTGGGCCAGCACCTTGTCGGCCAGGTTCTCGGCGCCGACGTCGAACTCGTGGTTCGCGATGACCGCGCCGTCGAGCCCCGCGGCCGTGAGGGCACGAAACTCGGCCTCGCCCCGGAACTCGTTGAAGACGATCGCGCCCTGGAACGAGTCTCCGCTGTCGAGGTGGAGGACGCGCCCCGCCTTCGCCCGCTCGCGCCGGAGGATGAACGCCATCTCGGCGAGGCCGCCGTAGGGGCCTGCCTCGTCCGCGAGCCCGAGCGATTCGTCTGTGAAGCTGGGATCGAAGTCGTACTCGAAGTCGCGGCCGTGGATGTCCGACGTGTGGAGAAACGTCATCCGGACGGCGCGGCCGGTGAGGTCTGGCGCGTCGCCGTCGTAGGCGAGCGGCAGACATCCGCAGCAGAGCACGAGTGTGGCGATGAGCGCGCGTCGCACCGGCTCTCCCTGGGGCGGCGGGGTCTATACGGAGGAGGTCGCGAAGGCAAGCCCCATCGGATCGTGGCGACATCACGGGAACCCGATCCCTGCCCGGCGCGTGAATCTCCCCGTGGGGCGCCGAACACCTTGGCGCACGGGCGAGAGGGGGCCTCGCGGGCGGCCGCCGGCGGCCTTGACACCCCCCCGGTCCCCGTGTTCTATGGCCCGCTTTTCAAGCTCTCCGAGGTGCTCGTGATGCTTCTCCTCGCGCTGACCTTCGGGTCTGGCCCGGCCCAGGCGGCCGGATTCCAGGCCAAGACCATGCGCGCCCCGCTGGCCGCCGTCGAGGTGGAGCGCCCCCTGGTCATCGGTCGCGGCTGGTTCGAGGTCGGGTTGGGGATGGACTACAAGGTCGCCGGTGACTGCTGGCCCTCGCCCGACACCTGCGTCGCCGAGACGGGGGCATGGGGTGCCGACGGGGCGGTCGATCCCTTCGATCACGCCCGGTGGACCTACACCACGCAGCGCCTGGACATCCGGTACGGCATCAGCCGGCGCGGCGAGATCTACTGGAGCGTGCCGTTCCACTACGTGCATCTCCAGAACGACCAATTGAAGACGGACACCTCGGACTTCGGCCTCGGCGATCCGCGGTTCGGCTGGAAGCTCGAGTGGGTGCGCAAGAACGCCCCCACCACGTCGGTGGTGACGGATCTGCAGTTCAAGCTCCCCGCGGGTTCCGAGTCGCCGGGCACCTACATCGGCGGGCCCAACACGGTCAGCGACTTCGTCCTGTCCACCGGCACGATGGACGCCGCGCTGCACCTCCGGGGCAAGCAGCAGTTCGGCCCGTTCGCGGTCACCGGGTCCGTCGGCTACGTGCACCGCTTCTCCGGCGTCACCCAGTTCGCCGTCGAGACTGAAAATCACTACTTCCTCGGGCGGTTTCGCCCCGGCTCGGAGACCCAGGTCGCCGTCGAGCCGATGTTGCAGGCCGGCCCGGTCGCGGTGAGCGCCGAGGTGCTGTACCGCTTGCGCCTCAAGTCGGCGACGGGCACCACCAGCCCGGGCCTCTTCCCCGACGCCTACCTCGAACCCATCGAAGGGTCCGGCGGGTGGTCGCTCGACGTGACGCCCGCCGTCACCGTCGCGTTGACCCGCGGCGTCGACCTTCGTGTCGCCATGGGCGTCCCGCTCCGTGGCGAAGATCTCCTGTTCCCGCTCGAGGAGCTCACGCCGACGCGTGGGTTCACCTACAGCGGCACCGCCGAATTCCGGTTTTGATGGAGCCCGGTCGTATGCGCAGCACCCTCCGGTTCCTCGCTCTCGCCTCCCTCGTCGGGCTCACGGCCACGTGGTCCGAGCCAGCAGAGGCGAAGTTCGTCTTCCCTTACAACCATCCCGATCTCGACTGGTACTCCATCGAGACCGAGCACTTCGTGGTGCACTACCCGAAGAGCAAGAAGGAGGAGGGGAACGATCACTTCCTCGACACCGAGTGGACGGCAAAGAAGTCCGCCAAGATCGCGGAAGAGATGTACCCGCGCATGTGCGCGGAGTTCAACTACTACATCAAGGAGAAGGTCCACATCGTCCTGCTCAACCAGAGCGACGATCTGGAGGGCTTCACCATCCCGAATTGGGACTGGATCGAGATCTCGGCCAACCCCGGCGGAGACTTCTACCGGCAGCGCGGCCGCATGGACTGGCTGCCCGACGTGCTCGTGCACGAGTACGCCCACGTCGTCTCGCTCAAGGCCAACGCGACCTTCGCGGAGGGCACCCAGGCGGTCTCGATCGGCGGCCTCTACAGCGATGGGCTCGGGAACACCGAGAGCGGCGCGGAGATCAACATCCTCGACGGTGACCCCTTCTACTGGACGGAGGGCGGCGCCGAGTATTGGTCGGACAACGCCGGCTACAACTGGTGGACCCCCAGCCGCGACATGCACATCCGCACCACCGTGCTCGAGGACCGCCTCCTGTCGTACGACGAGTGGCAGACCCGCGTGCAGACCCTTCGGTGGGGTGACGGCGAGCGCGGCTACCAGCAAGGGTATTCGTTCGCGTTGTACCTGCGGCAGCGCTTTGGCCCCGACACCTACAACCAATTCGCGCTCGAGAACAGCAAGGGCTGGAAGCCGGACTGGAGCGTCGTCATCGAGAAGGTCACCGGCGTGCCCGGAGAGACCCTCTACAACGACTGGGTCGTCTACGTAAAAGACCGGTACGGCAAGCAGTACGACAAGGTGAAGGCGGAGGGTGAGGTCGCGGGGCTCGAGCTCCTCACCGCGGCCAAGGATTGGCAGTACACCGACCCCGATGGGCGCGACAAGTGGTTCTCCCCGCGATGGAAGCGCAAGACCGGCGTCACCGGCGGCGAGCTCGCCCGCATGGAGCGCGAGAAGGCCAAGGAGGGCACGGGCACCTGGCAGATGGTGCCGCGCTACTCGGACGACGGCGAGTGGCTCGGTGTCAACAGCCGCGGCAGCATCAAGCTGACGCGCGCGCCCGAGGAGACCTGGGCGGCCTTCAGTGGAGAGCCCTCTTCCGACGCCGGGATCATCGCCGAGCGGGACCTCCAGAGCGGCAGCGTTCCGGGCGTCGGCTTCATGCACGCGTGGGACTTCGTGCCCGGGCGCGACGCGGTGGTCTTCACCGGAAACGAGCACTTCAAGCCGGCGGACTTCACCGTCGCGACCGGCATCCGCCTCGAGACGGACGGGTACGACTGGAAGCAGCTCTGGATCGCGGACTTCGCGAATGAGCAGGTCAGCGACAAGAACCTGAAGCACAAGGGCTTCAAGTTCTCGAAGGCGTCCGGCAAGAAGCTCATGACGCCCGAGACCAAGAAGGCGTGGCAGCCCATCCCGAACACGTTCCGCGGCTCCGAGCCCGCGGTGAGCCCGGACGGCAAGAAGGTCGCCTACCTCGAGTACGCCGACGGCACCCTCAACCTCGTGACGATCAACCTCGACGGGTCCGAGAAGAAGGCGCTCACGACCTTCGCGGACGGCACCTGGATGCAGCGGGCCGACTGGTCACCCGACGGCTCCCAGCTCGTCGTCGCGATCTTCCGTAACTTCCAGCAAGATCTCTACGTGATGGACGCGGATGGCACCAACATCCACCCCATCATGTTCGACCGGTGGGAGGATCAGGATCCCAACTGGGCGAAGGACGGGAAGATCTACTTCTCCTCCGACCCCTCGGGCATCTTCAACGTCTACGCCTACGATCCGAAGACCGAGAAGATCGAGCAGGTCACCAACGTGATCGGCGGCGCCGAGGCCCCGGCGCTCACCCCGCAGGGCAACCTCGTGTACAGCGCGTACACCGCCCACGGCTGGAAGACCTACGGCCTCGCCGGGTCGGACTTCTTCCACAAGGACGCCACCGCGCAGTTCGACCTCGACTACGAGCCGGCGGCCGTCAAGGCCGGGTGGGAGTTCCGCGAGGATCTTTCGGCCTATGTCCCCAAGAAGTACGACGGTGATCTGATGGCGCCCACCGGCGCGCCGATCATCCGCGTCACGAACGACGGGCGGGACAACCTGGCGCTGCAGGTCGGCGGCCAGATCTTCATGCAGGACTTCGTCGAGAACCACGGCGCGTTCGTGCAGGCGCTCGTGGGCGAAGACCTCATGGTGATGGGCCAGTACTTCTACCAGGGCTGGTACCCGACGTTCTACCTGACGGCGTACCACTACGAGGTCAAGATCAACTACGGCTTCCTCCTTGATGACGACAACAATGTCGACACGACGCAGGACCAGTCGACCCTCGAGGGAAAGAACCAGCAGTACGGCAACATCCTCATGCTGCAGGCGGACTACCCCTGGAACGACCGCTTCAGCACGATGCTGTTCAGTCGCTACCAGGAGTACGGGTTCCGCACGACGACCGAGGCGAACTTCGCGCCCTACCAGTTCGGCATCGAGTCGGGCATCTCCGCGAACTTCACCAACATCGGCTTCTTCGGGAACAGCGCCAACCCCACGGGCGGCCGCAACGTCGATCTCACGTACACGTTCGGCTACACCGACGTGGTCTACCAGGCCCAGGGCGGGCACTCGGTAGACGACGGCGAGCTCCTCGACAAGTACCCGTTCAACAAGGTCGAGCTCCGCTGGACCGAGCAGATCCCCGTCCCGGGCTGGCTGCCCTTCATGCAGAAGGCGCAGGACTACCGCCACACCATCCAGGTGGACTTCCAGGCGGGCGTGATCGACCGGAACGTCGATCGCAACGACGAGTTCCGCGGCGGTGGCCAGCATCCGTTCAACTGGGGATCCGGGTCCTTGCGTCCGAACACGTTGTTCGCGGGCTATCCCTCGAACAGCCTCTCGGGCGAGACGATGGCGCTCGTCAACGTCGCCTACCGCTTCCCGATCCGTCGTGAGCTGAACAAGCGCCTGGGGCCGTTCTACTTCTACGACGTGACCGGACAGGTGATGGGCACGGCCGGCAACTTCTGGTCCTACCAGCCGCCCGAGGACGAGGCCGACTTCTACCGGAACGAGTACGGCGAGCGTGTCGCGCGCGACGCATCGACCGTCACCCGGGAAGTCCCCTTCCTCGGCCTGGCCAACAAGAACGGAAACGCGATGCTGTTCGACGCCGGCGCAGAGCTTCGTGTCAGCGCCTCGATCTTCAGCGGCGCCTCCTGGGACAGCTTCGTGCGCGTCGTCTACGGATTCAACGAGATCCGCGGGTACGGTGACGTGAACGGGGACGACATCCAGGACAGCACCGACAGTGCCATCGGCGACGAACTCTCCAACGAGACGGAGAAGCCGGGCGTCCGCGTCTACGTCGGCCTCGGAACGGGGTGGTGATGACCATGAAGACCTTCCTCCCGCTGCTCGTCCTCCTGCCCGGGTTGTCCTGCGCCCCCGCGTACGAAGACATCCCCGTGAAGCTCGTCGGGGTCGGCTACGACCCGGACGAGATCGGCCCCTCGCCCACCCCGTACGGCGGGGTGGTCGAGTACAGCTGGGTCAACTTCGCCGGCGGCGGCTTGTCGCTGGCGCTCATGGGCCTCGGCAGCTTCGACGAAGTCGGCCCGCAGATGGTGGGGTACAGCCCGCCCTATGCCGCGGTGTACGGCTTCTCGTACGTGTTCGACACCAAGCTCTCCGCCGCGGACAGCCTCGGGGGCGTCACCTCGGTGCCGCCCGAGGTGGATGACACCTGCTACACCACCTTCCAGGCGGCCGGCCCCCTCGGCTCCTTCAAGACGGTCGACGTCGGAAGCTGGATGGACTTTTCCACCGAGGACGGGGAAGGCGGGATGCGGCTCGACCGGCTCCCAGGCGACTACCCGGAGAACGAGCAGGACCTGTTCATCTACTACACCTCGGTGGACTACTGGGCGACCGAGCCCATCTACGGCCTCGTCCCCCGCGGTGACAGCGATCGCCCTGACCGGATGGACCCGACCCTCGTGCGGCGGCGGAACTTCCCGTTCGGCGAGTCGGTCGAATTCAGCTTTCCGGGTGCGTTGGCCCGTCAGGAGGCACCGATCGGGTCCCTCCCGCGTCCGTCTGCATCGGTCGGAAACACGACGCTCGACCTTCCGAATCCGCCGGGCGGCGTCCGGCTCGCATGGAGCGGTGCTCGCTACGATGCTTTCGGACACGTCACGGGGGAGGGAGAGCAGGCCACCTGCTTGAGCTACGCCGCGCCGGGAACAGCGCCCGACAGCGCGGAAGCCTGCAACGGGGCCGACTCTCCGAGCACCACCGAGTTCACCGGACAGATGTACACCGGGCCCTGGGACACCGACAACGGCGAGGTCGCCTTCCGCTGGACGGCGGGAGACGGCGAGAACGCCGATGAGTTCGTATCGCTGGCGGTCCGGTTCCTCGGTCCGGTCGACCGGCTGGACCGTGGCTTCGGGGAGCGGGTGGTCCTGGTCGACGCCACGGAGGAAATCGACGCGGATTGGCGCGCTGCCGTCCGGGCAGGCACCATCCCGAGCGACGCGGAGATTCCGCAGGGTCGCCGGGCGCCGACGGCTTGCGAGCCGGGCGAGTGGGTGTTCGACGACACCTACCTCACGGATGACGGGGGCCTGTCCCCCGCCTTGCGCGGCGATCCGATGAACAACGTCGCCGAGGTGACGTGCCGCCTGAAGGATGACGGAGATTTCGTGCTTTCGAATGCCATCATCGAGGAGGCGCTCACCTACGCCCGCATTCATGGCGCCGAAGGGGCAGTGTTCTACCTCGCCCGCTCCACCGAGGTCGAGGCGAAGGTGCCGCCCGCCAAGGACCAGTACCGGCAGAAGCTGGACATCAGCCCCATCAAGCTCACGAGCCGCGCGATCGACATCGGTCGCTTCTGGTTGGACTAGGAGTGATGCCCATGTACCGTTCCTTGTTCCTGCTCTTCCTGGCCGGCGTCGGCTGCGCCCCGTTCAGCACGTTCGAGCCTTACTACGAGAACTGGAGCCCGCCGAGCGTATCGGGGCTCTCGGTCACCTCGGAGGCGGGCAACATCGGAGGCGGCACCCTCGAGATCACCGGATCGGGCTTCGGCACCGACCCCGAGCAGATCGTCGTCCAGTTCGGTGACCACAACGCCGAGGTCCTCGTCATCGAGGACGGCCGGCTCGAGGTCCGCGTGCCCCAGGGGCCGATCACCGGCGGCGCGGTCGAGGTGCGCATCGCCACCCCGACTGGATTCACCGCCGCCGCCCAGAGCTACGTGTACGACGTAGGCGAGCTCTACGCCGAGCAGATCGGGCACATCCAGGTGAACAACTACTGGGAGAGCTGCCTCGGCGGCCTCTCCAGCCGCTTGGACGACGCATACGGTGGCATCGGCTGCACGGACGTGTCCTACATCGGCTACGGCGGGATCGACGGCGTGGCCGAGGCCCTCAGCTTCGTGTACCCCCGTCTCCACGCCGAGAACATCGGCTTCCTGGGTGGCACGGATCAGGCGAGCTCCTCCTGGGTCATCGAGCGGCCCGGGCAGAACAGCTTCGCGTTCGGCGTGGAGGATCTCCACCGCGACATCGGGACCGTGACCCTCGAGAACGAGCTCTGGGAGGGCGACGCCTGGTGCCCCGAGCTCGACGGTCAGGCGAGCTATCGCTACGGCGGTGGCCGTGAGGGCTACCTCGACGCCGTCAGCCTCCCCGCGGCGGTGGAGGTAATCCAGGGTTCGAACTGCGAACTCGGTGAAGAGGGCGCGTACGATTTGTCGTCGATGGAGTTCTGCACCACGCCAAACGACGACGGGACCGCGAGCTACGTCTACAAGCCCGACTGGCCCGTCGCGAAGAACTTCTTCGCGGGAAAGAAGAATGACCACACGAAGCCGGCGACGATCACCATCCGCGCGCCCGAGGTGGGGATCGAGGGGCTCGTCGTCGACATCCCCGAGAGCGTGGTGGTCTACAACGAGCAGGGCTTCGAGCCGGTGGTCGAGGGAGTAGAAGGCTCCGCGGACATCTGGTCGATCACCGCCCTCGAAGGCTGCTTCGACGACGCGGGAGGGACCGAGACCCTGGACGATGTCGCCGTACGCTTCGCCTGGGACCGCTCGACCGTGTCCGAAAACGACGGCACGCACGCGTGCGAGGAGCCGGGCGAGCTCTGTGAGCAGAGGACCTACGTCCGGCTCACGTTGACATCGCTGTCCCTCAACTGGTTCGGCACCATCGGCTACCCCGTGCGGGCGACGATCGTCGTTCCGGACGGAAGCACGCGCGAGGAGCGGCCCACCTTGGACGTTCCTTCGTCGGTGCTCTACCAGTTCCCCACGGTTCGCCTCCCCCAGGCGGGCGGGCTGGCCGGCTCCGGGCTCCTCTCCTCCGGCGTATCGAACTGGGGCTACCTGTTGACGACGTTCGAGCGCGTCACCGACTACTCGATCCGCACGAACGCGGGAGGCACCGTCGTGTTCTCCTACACCACGGGCGACTTCGGCTTCTTCGGATGGGACAACCCCACCGAGGCGGACGGCTGCCATGACTGCCTCGACGGCGACGACGACGGCTGGACCGACGCGGACGATCCGGACTGCGCCGGTGGCGACACCGAGACCGGCACGGGCGGCACCGCCTGCAACGACGGTGTCGACAACGACGGGGACGGCCGGGTGGACAGCCGGGACACCAGCTGCACCTCCGGAGACCTGGACGACGAGTCCAACTGCTCGAACGGCCTGGACGACGACGCGGACGGGCTCGAGGACCTCGAGGATCCCGAGTGCCTGGCGGGCGGGAACGAGGGGGACACCGCGGAGCTCGACGCTTGCGCCGACGGGCTGGACGGGGACGGTGACGGGTGGACGGACCTCGAGGATCCGGATTGCCTCACGGGTGACGCCGAGGCTGGCTTCGGCACCACCGACTGCAACGATGGCAACGACAACGACGAAGACACCCTGGTGGACGCGCTCGACCCCGACTGCGACAGCGCAGAGGATGGAGACGAAGCCACGGCCCCGCCTTCCGGCTGCTCCGACCTGCTCGACGGCGACCTGGACGGGTGGACGGATCTCGACGATCCCGACTGTTCGGGGGGCACCGAAGAGATCGGGTTCGGGACGACCCAGTGCAACGACGCCGTCGACAATGACCTGGATCTGGCGTTTGACCGACTCGATCCCGAATGTGCCGATGCCCTCGACGACGACGAGGCGATCTAGCCTGCCGCGCGGGCCTTGACGCTCGCGCCTACACTGCATACAGTTCAGGGCGGTTCCGAAAGGCATCGCAAGGCGGGTCGAGAAATCTTCTTGACATGCCTACCGCGCTTCGATAGAAGGGCGGCCTCCGAAGTGACTCAATCACTTCAGAGGAGGCGGACGAGAACAAAGTTCTTGACACCGCCGACCGCCTTCGATAGAAGGCGGGACCTTCGAAGCGCGAAAGCGAGTACGAAGGTGACGACGCAAGAATAAAACCTTGACGCCGTCAACCCGCCCCTATAAAGGGCGCGGACCAAGAGAGTCGCCGCCCAAACGGCTTCTCGCAGCGGTCTTTGAAAAATTGGTAGTAGTTTCTGTAACGTTCAATAGAGTTTCGGCTCGAACGTTGCTTTAGCCAGCAACGTTGCGACCAAGTTTCGTAAGAAACACACGGATTACAAACTGGAGAGTTTGATCCTGGCTCAGAGCGAACGCTAGCGGCGGGCCTAACACATGCAAGTCGAGCGGGGACCTTCGGGTCTTTAGCGGCGGACGGGTGAGTAACACGTAGGTAATGTGTCCTCTGGTGGGGAATAACCGTGGGAAACCATGGCTAATACCGCATATCGTGCTTCGGCGTGAAAGCCCTCGAGTGAAATCGAAGGCGCCAGTTGAGCAGCCTGCGTCCCATTATTTAGTCCTAGTTGGTGGGGTAATGGCCTACCAAGGGTACGATGGGTAGCTGGTCTGAGAGGATGATCAGCCACACTGGAACTGAGACACGGTCCAGTCTACTACGGGAGGCAGCAGTAAGGTATATTGCTCAATGGGAGAAATCCTGATGCAGCGACGCCGCGTGTGGGAAGAAGGAGCTTAGCTTCGTAAACCACTGTCGGAGGGGACGAATGGTAGGTTAGACCTACTGAGACGGTACCCTCAAAGGAAGGGTCGGCTAACTACGTGCCAGCAGCCGCGGTAATACGTAGGACCCAAGCGTTGTCCGGATTTACTGGGTGTAAAGGGAGCGCAGGCGGATTATTAAGTCGATTGTGAAATCTTGCGGCTCAACCGCAAAACAGCAGTCGATACTGATGATCTTGAGTGTGGAAGAGAGTGGCGGAATTCATGGTGTAGCAGTGAAATGCGTAGATATCATGAAGAACACCGGTTGCGAAGGCGGCCACTTAGTCCATTACTGACGCTCATGCTCGAAAGCGTGGGGATCAAACAGGATTAGATACCCTGGTAGTCCATGCCCTAAACGATGATCACTTGATGTCGGCCCTCAGGGTCGGTGTCGTAGCTAACGCGTTAAGTGATCCACCTGGGGAGTACGCTCGCAAGGGTGAAACTCAAAGGAATTGACGGGGGCCCGCACAAGCA
>JAUXQH010000003.1 GCA_030685065.1 Pseudomonadota bacterium
GGAGCAGCAACACGAGGCCCCGGAGGAGGGGGCGTCGCGACGCGCGCGCGGCGGGGAGGTCGTCCAGGACGTATTCGATCTGGATGCGGTTCTCGAAGTGGTGCGCGATGAGCTCGCGCGCGGCGTCGAGCTCGCGGGTGAGGCGCACCGAGCCGGGGGAGTCGGCCTCGCCGACCTCGAAGCGACCGATGTCGTCGACCAGCGTGCGGAGGCGGTGGACCCCTTCGCCGAGGCGGTACATCACGTCGTCCAGCTCGCGGTCGAGCTCCATCAGGCCCGATCGGCGGGTGAAGGACTCGAATTCGCGCATCGTGGCGCCGGTGCCCACCATCCGGGCGATGGCGCGCAGATCGTGGAGCCGCGCGAGGATCTGGCGGTGGTCGGGCTCGAAGTAGGTGCAGGCGTCCACCAGGCGCTTGACCACGCCCTCGACGAACACGCCGTCCAACGCCTGGGTCTTGGTGGCGAGCGCCTCGACCGAGAGGGCGAGCATCTCCGATCGGTCGGCGAGGACACACAACACGCCGATGACCGCGCCGTCGGGCCCGCGCAGGGCCTGCGCGTCCAGATCCGCGGGGGCGCGCGTGCCGTTCGGGCGATCGATCGTGAGGCGCGCCTGGAAGCGCCCTCGGCCGACGAGGCGGGTGAGCAGCGCGTCCCACGACTGGCCCTGCGAGCACATGACCTCGTCGAAAAGGCGCTTGCCCACGGCCTTGGCGGACCCCATGCCCCCGAGCCGCTCGGACCCGCGGCCCCAGATCCGCACCGCGCCCTGGCTGTCCGTCACCACCACCGCCGCCGAGGCCACCTGGCCCAGCGCGCGCTCCAGGGCCGGCTCGCTGCTCTCGGTGGCCGCCACGTTCAGCGGCCCCGACACGGGCGTCACGACCAGGGAGATGGCGACCATCTGGCCGCGCTCGTTCTGCACGCGCGCGCCCTGGATGCTGCACTCCAGCGTGTCCCCCGCTTCGCGCCGCAGCGCGTGCACCCACTCCATCTGCCCCTGCAGCCGGAGCATCTCGACCCAGCCGAGGGCGAGCGTGCGAGCGTTCTCGTCGGCCAGGATGTTCGAAAGAGGCCGCTCGAGCGCGCTGCTGGGCGTGTAGCCGAACAGGCGCTCGGCGCTGCCGGTCCAGTGGATGATGCGGCCCTCGAGGTCCGCGACGATCACGGCCTCGGGGATCCGCTCCAACAGGGCGTTCTGGAGCCGCACCCACTGCTCGAGCTTGCGGCGGTCGGTCACGTCCTCACCGACGAGCACCAGCATCCGCGCGCCGGCCTCTCCGTACGCGGCGAACTGCCAGCGGATCTGCCGCTGATCGCCCTGGCGGGAGGTCAGCACCCACTCGACGTTCCGCGCCGGCGCCCCGGTGAGCGCGCTGCGGTGCGCGGCCAGCACCGCCTCACGGAACGTGGGGTCCGGGTAGAGCAGGCGCACCATCGTGCGCAGGTCGGGCAGGGCGGCCAGCTCGTAGTCGATGCGGTTCCGCAGCGCCTTGTTGATCGACAGGACCTGTTCTTGCTCGTCGAGGACATAGAGCAGCGCGTTCGTGCGTTCCAGCAGGGCCTCCAACGCCGGAGCGCCGAGGTTGGGGAGCTGGAGCCGCGGTGACGTCGTCATCACGGGGGGATTATCGCGCGGGGGGAGTCGCGGGGAGCGCGTGCGTGCTCTGGAGCGTGGCGAGCGGCCGCGTTGGGGCGCCGGGCGCGCAGGGGCGCCGGGCGGCGGAGGGGCGCCATCGTAAGCGCAGTCCGCTCGAAGGACCGATCCGTTCGGCGCAGCCCACTCCAAAGACCGCGGTGGCCGCCCCGCGTACGCCCACCCTCCGGTCCTGGACGGGCAAACGCCGGTTTGTTTGAATATGGTGCCGAGGCGACGCGCGCCTCGTCCTCCCGGGGGACGGAATCGACGGTCAGGCGGTCTTTCGAGAGGGCTCCGCATCCGATATCGGGCTTTCGAGGCGGCTCTGCCGGTCCGCGGTGCGGACTGACGGACGTCCGACAACCCGACCGACGTCGACCGTCACCAACGCGCCCCGATCGGCGTCCATTCTCGGTTTCAGCTGGGGCCCGGCGCGGCCCGGAGCTTGCTGTGGCGTGGGATCATGTTCCATCTCGTCGCCAGCGCCCGCCCGAAGACCCTCCTCTTCCGCACCCATGTGGAGGCCGCCTCGCTCTTCGCCATCGTGACGCGAACGTTCCCAGAGTTGACCGCGCTCTGCCTCATGCCCGACCACCTTCACCTCGTGCTTCCGCACCCGGATCCAGGCGGGCGCCTCACCGTCGCGATGGGCGCCTTTGCCCGCTGGCGCAACAGCCACCGGCGCAGCCAGGGAGCGGTCTGGGACGTGCGGCCGCCCGTCGAGGCGCTGCCGAACGAGGAGCACGCGCGGCGAGCCGTCCGCTACGTGCATCTCAATCCCTGCCGCGCACGCCTCGTGAACGATCCGCTCGCGTGGCCCTGGTCGACCCACCGCGATGCGGTCGGCCTCGTAGCGGACCCCGTCCGCCCCGCCCACCGCGACCCGGAGGGCTTCCACGCCTATGTGTCCGGCGATCCCTCGGTGCACGTGGCGAGCACGCCGTTGCCCTCGACGATGTGGGGAGAGGTGTCCTGGGCGGACGCGCGAGACGGGGCCAGCGCCGTGTGCCGGGCACCGCTCTCGACGTTGCTCCGCCGCGGCGAGGCGCGCTCCCTCGCGGTCAAGGCCGCCTGGTACCACGGAGCCCGGGACACCCGTGAGCTCGCTGGGCACGCTACCGTCACCACCAATGACCGAGGCTCATCCCCCGACCGAAGTCACATCCACCACCCAGACGTCCGGCTCCGCGTTCGCCCGAAACGGCACCTCGACCCCGCCGAGGCCGCGCGACACGAACAGGGAGGTGCCGCCCACCTCGTGCCGGCCCCACGGCCACACCTTGCCCGCCGGGCCCGGCACGATGATGGGGCGCCCGCCGGGGAGCGCCACCTGGCCGCCGTGAGTGTGCCCACAGAACAGCGCCGCGACGCCGCGATCCCACACGAGCGGCATGCCGTCGGGCGAGTGGACGAGGCCGATGCGTACGGATGCGTCTCCGCATGCGGCGAGAGCGGCGTCCGCGTCCGGCGCGCCGGTCCATGGGTCGTCCAGGCCGAAGACGGCGACGTCCCCGATCCGGATGGCCCGGTTCGTCAACAACGACACCCCCGCGGATTCGAGCGCCCGCTCCAGGCGCCCGTGCCACGTCCACAGGTCGTGGTTTCCCAGGACCGCCAGCTTGTGACGCGCCGGGATGCGCCGCGCGAAGGTGGCCAACGTGGCGGCGGTCGCGTCGGTCGCTTCGAGGAACACGTAGTCGCCGCCGAGCAGGAGCACGTCGAGGTCGGCGGCGGCGAGCAGATCGGCGGCGCGGTCGAGCAGCGCGGGCGGCGTGGTGGGGCCGATGTGGAGGTCCGACGCGAAGCCGAGGCGGAGGGGCGCCGCGCCCGGCGGCAGCACCGCCAGCGTGCCATGCCGACACGCGACCTCGAGCGCCCCCGGCACGCGGCCCCATAGCCGGGCGGGCCAGCCGCCCGCGTACGCCCGGCGGAGCACCGCCTCCTGGACGGCACGGGGAAAGGAGTAGCCGGCGCCACGGCCGACCGCGCGCAAGGGCATCGCTCGCTCACCCCCCCAAGATGAACACGCTGATCAGCTGGTCGCCGATGCCCGTGAGCGCCGCGCCCGCCACGAGGCCGGCGGCGATGGGCTCCTGGCTCTCGATCCAGAGTCCGTGGCCGGTGGTGGCGGGGTCCTTCTTCTTGTTGATGCGGGTCATGAGCGCGAAGAAGAGCGCGCCGGACCACATCATCAGCGAGGAGTCGACGGGGATCACGACGCCGAGGCCCACCGCGACGGCCGAGATGGGGAAGCGGTTCTTCGTGCCGACGCGGAGCACCTCGAAGACGACGCCGACCGAGGCGGCGACCACCATCGCGATGATCGACGAGGTGCGCAGCGCGCTCCCGCCTTCGGCGATGAGCATGGCGACCCCGCGCCAGATCTCGACGCCGGGCATCGGGAACTTCTCCGTCATCACCTGCGGCCCGAGCGGAAGCGACGGGTCGTAGTGCGGGAGGAACAGCGGGAAGAACAGGAACGTGGCCGCGATGCCGCCGCTGATGATGCCGATGACGTGGCCCCACGCCTGCTGGCGGGGCTTCGCGCCGAGCATGTACCCGGGCTTGATGTCCATGAGCAGGTTCGAGGCGTTGCTCGCGACCTCGCTGGTCATACCCGCGGTGATGAGGTTGGTGGCCGGGTTGGCGCGATCGAGCGCCCCGAACGTGAACTGGGTGATCTTGGAGAGCGACCCGGTGGGGGTCGTGCTGGTGAGGCCCGTGGCGTTGGCCGCGATGAGCGTGAGCACGATGATCATCGGCACCGCGAGCAGGCCGAGCCAGGGGTTGATGCCGAACCAGTACCAATTGAGGAAGACGGAGAGGGCCGCGAAGATCGGCACGCCGATGAAGCTCACCCGCAACGGGAGCTCGATGTGGGCGAGCACGTCGGTGGAGGCGTCCTTCTTCGCGAACAAGCCGGTGAATGCGCTGATGATGATCTGCGGCTTCGCGAACAGGCCGGCGAGCGAGCCCGCGACCATGATGGCGACGCCCCACCACAGGCACCAGGTGTTCAGCAGGTGGGCGCGGCCGAAGGTACCATCTGCCTTGGGGAGGATCTCGCCGATGGAGATCATCCAGGGCGCGAGCACGCCGAAGTTGAGGAACGCCCCGATCATCAGGCTGTTCGCGATGCGCAGGCCGGTCAGGCCGCCGGCGCCGAACATCGTCAGATCGAGCACGGGCGTGATGCCGAGCTGGCGCAGATCGGTGCCCATGATCTTCGGCACCCACCAGGAGTATTGGGCGCCCAGGTCGTAGTACCAGCCGAAGATCTTCTCCGGGAGGTGCCACGCCGTGCCGGCCGCGCGGCCGAGGATCCGCTCCTGGAGCAGCACCTGGTAGGCCTCGAGCTTCAGGAATTCGATGCCGCCGGCGATGGCGGCCGAGCCGAACAGGGCCTGTGCCTTGAGGTTGCCGAGCCACTGCTCATGCGCGGTCGCGCCCGCGCCCACCTTGGGGGCGGGCATCTCGTCGACCATGTTGTCGGTGCCGCCGAGCGGGGCGTCCGGGTAGAGCGAGTCGAGCACGACGGCGCACGCTCGCCCCTCGGGGAAGGGCTGCTGCTCGTCGTTCACGAAGCGGCGCTTCATCGGGAAGGCGACCAGCACGCCGAGGATGCACGTGACCGTCATCCAGGCGAAGATCTGGTACCAGGGGAGCACCGTCTCGGTGATCACCATGTACGCGGTGAGGCTCGAGATGAGCGGCGCGGTCATGTAGCCGGCCGCGGTCGCGACGGACTGGACCGCGTTGTTCTCGAGGATCGTGAAGTCCTTCCCGACGCCGAGCTTCCCGAGGGTCTTGAACATCGCGAAGGCGAGGATCACGCTCGTGACGCCGACGCCGAGCGACCAGCCGGTCTTCGCGCCGATGTACAGGTTCGTGGCCGAGAGCACGCCGCCGAGCAGGAACCCGGTGACCGCCGCGCGCACCGTCAGCTGCGGCATGTGGCCGCGGTAGACGTTGGTGAGCCACCACCGGTCCTTCTGCTCACGGGTCCACGTGCGGATCTCTTCTTCCGTGAGGTGCTGCAGCGCCATCGAGGGGGTCCTGGGGAAGGGGCCGGGAGCATAGCGCACCTGGGAGGACGTGACGCGCCGCCGTGCGCCGCCGCCTGCGCCCTCGCGTTTGCCGCCCCCGCGTGCGCGCTGGGTGCTACCCTTTCGGCCCAACCGCGACCGGAACCGTGCAAAAGCCCGCCGATCAGAAGCCCATCCTCCTCTCTCCCATCCCGCCGCCCCCGCCCGAACAGCGCGTGGCTCGCGACGCCCAGTTCGCCGCCGAGGGCGAGCGTCGTGGCCGCTACCACCTCCCCGAAGCGCTCGACTCCGCCAACCCCATCGGCTTCCGCACGCGCGTGTCGCTCACGACGGAGGAGGGCCAGCAGGCCGCCGCGCTGCTCTCGCTCTCCCCGCCGACCGCCTTTGTGCCGGGCCCCGCCCCGACCGAGGGCGAGCTCTTCGACGAGGCCGCGCTGGGCGTGCTCTCCTCGCGCCAATCGACGAACTACCGCGGCCATCGGCAGGTCACGCTCGGCCCGGCGGACTCCGTGGTGCTCAACGGCCTCTTGCGACGCCTGGGGGGCACCGAGCCGATCCTCGACGGCGCCGCGTACACCCATGTGGCGCTGTCGCGGCCCTACCGCACCCCCTTCACCTTCCTGCTCACGTTCATCGGCCACAAGCCGCTCGCGAGCCTGGTGACCGTGCCGGTCCGCGCGTGGAACAAGAAGTTCCACCACACCGACGACATCCCGACGATCGGCTACCTCCAGCACCTGCACGTCGGCATCTGGGCCGAGGCCTTCGAGCGGGCCGCGCTGCTCGCCTCCGGGGGGCGCCGCCGCGCGAACGTGCTCATGGCCCCCTTCTCGGGGCCCGAGGCGATGGCGAAGCCGCCCGCCTCGACGCTGGCGGTGCTCGGCGAGATCGAGGCGCTCGTCGGCCTGTCCGCGGCCGAGCGTGCCCTCGGCTGGCGCGTGTGCCTCGTCGCGCAAGTGGGGGCGGTGGCCGAGGCCTCGCCGATCACGCCCGAGGTGTGTCGCAAGCTCGGCGCGAACCTGCTCGCCTTCCGCTCGGAGCGCATCCAACCCGGCGTGAACGCCGAGGAGAAGGCGCCGCCCGCCTACCAGGGCCGCCAGGACATGGACGTGCCCCAGGCGCTCACCGAGATGGCGGCGCGCGCCGCGTACAACGCGTTCTGCCGCTGGTCCGGGATCGAGCGCGAGCGGGCGAAGGAGCTGCTCCTGCTCGAGCGCATCGACGTGCTCACGCCGAACGGCAAGGAGCGCCTCCGCGGCGTACGCACGGAGCTCGAGCTGGTGACGGACAAGGTCTGCGCGGGCATCCCGCTCTGGGCAGACCTCCCGACCGGCAAGGCCCTCTCCAAGAACGCGGCCCGCGGCAAGAAGGCCTTCGGGCTCGCCGGGCAGCGGATCTACGTCGGCGGGCTCTCCCCCAAGGAGGTCGAGGCCGCGGGCATCGCCTTCCCACACGCGGTGCGCGCCTTCGGGGCGGCGGCGGCGCGGAGCGCGCTGGTGTGCGAGCTCGCGGGCTGCATCGACCTGCCCGCGGGCTGCGATCTGCTCGCCGGCGTCTGCCTCATGGCGGGGCCGGTCAACCAGAACGACATCGGAAAGCAGTTCTACGGCAACGCCGATCTGCTGAAGGACGCGTTTCCCGGCCGTGACCCGTGCGCGCTGCTCGTCTGGACCCTCAAGGCCAAGACCGTCGCCGATCCCATCGGCAACGAAGAGCAGCTCATGAACGCGAAGCAGAAGGGCGCGCTGGTGGATCTGCGCGCCGCGCCGCACGAGGTCGCCGCGGTGCGTCGTGCGGGCACGATCGTCGCGATGCGGAGCCGCGACGGGCGGATCAACGCCGAGCGTGCCTTCGCGGACGTCGGGAACTTCGTCATCGACGGCGCGGGGCGCGAGATCCCGGGCAACCGGGGCTCCGCGTGGCCGGACGCGTGGCGGTCGGAGGCCCTGTGGTGAGCCTCCACTTCCCGGCAGCGCCGAGCGTCTCGCTCTGGAGCAGCTTCATCAAGCGCGGCGCGTGGAAGGGCGAGCTCCCGCGCATCGAGGCCGTGGCCGACACCATCCCGACGGACGCGGCGGCCTACGCGCGGGTCTGCGGCTTCTCCCACGCCGACCCCCTCCCGCTCACGTGGCCCGGCGTCGCGACGATCGGCCTCCAGCTCGCCGTGATGACGTCGCCGGCGTTCCCGCTCCCGGTCGCCGGCATCGTGCACACCCGCCAACAGATCACCCGCCGCCGCCATGTGCGCGCTGGGGAGGTCCTCTCGGCGCGCTGCGTGGTCGACGGCCACCGCGTCGTGCGCGCGGGCGGCGAGTTCGACATGGTCGTGGAGGTGTCATCGGGGGGCGCGATCGTGTGGGAGGGGATCACGACGATCCTGACCCGCGGGATCCGGGGCCACGGCGGGGAGCGCGAGCCCACCGAGGCCGCCCCCCTGAAGGTGACCCGCTCGACGCGCTGGCGGCTCCCGGCCGATCAGGGGCGTCGGTACGCGGCGGTGAGCGGCGACTACAACCCCATCCACCTCTCGCCGTGGACCTCCCGGCCGTTCGGCTTTCCCAAGCCCATCGCGCACGGGTGGTGGACGCTCGCCCGCGCCCTGGCCGAGCTCGATACCGACGTGCCCGAGGCCTGCACGGTCGACGTGCGCTTCGTCTCGCCCGTGTCGCTGCCGGGGACGGTGACCTTCGAAGCAGGTAAGCGCGAAGAGGGTCCGCGCGAGGGCGCGGAGGGGCTCGCGTTCGAGGTCAGCGGGAAGAAGCTGTGCCTGGTCGGGAGCGTGCGCGGAGGGTGAGGCGGGGCAGCCGGACCGCGCCGGGCGCGGCCGCTGCGGAAAAGTGAGGCGGGGCGGGCGGGGCGCTCAGCGGCTCGCCTGTCCCCAGGTCTGTCCACCCTCCGCGAGGTACGCGGCCTCCTCCGGCGTGTCGGTGCGGCCGAGCGCGGCGTTGCGGCCCGGGAAGCGGCCGAAGCGCGCGATGGTGGCGCGGTGGCTCTCCGCGAAGGCGACGTAGCTCGCGGCCCCCTCCGAGTCCGCGGCGAGGGCCGTGAAGAGCGCGACCGAGCGGTTTTGTGAAGCGATGTCCTCCGCGTGCTCGAACGGGAGATAGGCGAACACGCGTTGCGACAACCCCAGCTCGCGGTCGAGCTTGGCGGCGACGGTGGCCGTCGCGAGGCGCAAGGCGCGGGCGTCGGTCGCGAAGGCGCGGGCCCGGCCGCGGAAGATGTTCCGCGGGAGCTGGTCGAGGGTGAGGATCGCGGCGAGCGTGCCGGCCGCGCCGCCCCCGCCCGCGCGGGTGGCCCAGGCCTCGACCGCCTCGGGATCGTCGAGCAGCGCGCCGAAGCGGGCGGCGAGCTCGGCGTCGAAGGCGGGGTCGACGGTGAACCAGCGCTTCTGCGTGGCGGCGGAGGGGAGGGCGCGCAGATCCGCGGAGCCGAACCAGAAAAGGAGGATGTCGTCCGGGCCGGGCGTCGTCATTCCCAGGAGCTAAGCCGCGCGGTCCCTGTCAACCATCCTCCTCGCTCGCCCGTCGAGCGGCGCGGCGCCGCGTCGGGCTGTACACTCGCGGGATGCTGGCCGTTCGCATCGCCTCCGGGACGACGTTCCCCCCCTTCGACGATCCCGTGGGCCAGACCCGCGTGCTCCGCGGCACGCTCGTAGAGGCGCAGGACAAGGCGCTCGCGGCGGCGGGCTTCACGCTGGTGTCGACCCCTCCCGACGACGCGCCGTACCTCGTGTTCTCCGACCGGGTGTGGTTCACCGCGTCGTTCCTCCGCGCGGTCAAGGCCGCGGGCGGCGTGGGGCGCGTGCGTATCTCGGATGCGACGTATCTGCGCGAGACCGGCCCCCTCCAGAGCACGCCCGAGCGCCCCGAGGTCGCGATGGTGGCGGCGGGAGCGCCGCCCAGCCTCGACGGAAGCGACCTGGCGATCGATCTCCAGCTGCGCGCTGCCGCGCCGATGGAGCTTCACCCCGCCTTCGCGCACGCGCAGCGCCCGCTCGTGACCGGCACGCGCCTGGTGCACGGGCTCGAGCACTGGTCCCACGTGCTGCGGGTGAACCTGCTCGCGCTCGTCGCGACCGCGGAGGAGGCCAAGGCCGACTTCGAGGCCTCTCCGATCTGGAAGAAGGTGTTCGTCGTGCTCGCGGTGCTGCTGCGGGCGCGGAGCCTGAAGCCGCACGCGATCGGCCGCGCGCTCAACCGGGTGGGAAAGCGCTGCAAGATCCACCCCACCGCGGTCGTAGAGGCGAGCCAGCTCGGCGACGACGTGGAGGTCGGGGCGTTCGCCCTGATCCGCGGCTGCGTGGTGGGCGACGGCGCGAAGATCGAGGACTACGCGCACACGTCGCTGTCGGTCATCGGCCCTGGTGCCCGGCTCGGGCGCACCGCCATGTGCAACTTCTCCGTGCTGTACCCAGGGGCGTTCGTGAGCGCGGGTGGCGGCTGGCAGATGTGCGTGTTCGGCCGCGACGCCTTCGTGGCCATGACGGCCACCGCGTTCGACCTCTCGTTCGGCCAGCCGGTGCGCGTGGTGCACCAGGGTGCCGTCGTCAGCGCTGACACGCATTTTCTCGGCGTCGCCATCGGCCACCGCGCGCGGATCGGGGCACACGTGAAGATGGGCTACGGCATGGCGGTGCCGAGCGACGCCTTCCTGGTCGCGCCGTCGGGCGACGTGCTGCGGAAGTGGCCGAGCCCCATCGAGGGCGCGGCGACGGTGCGGGATGGGGTGGCGGTGGGGGTTGCGTCCCCCCTGTCACCCCACCAACCACCGTCGCAATCCGGATCCCTTCGGCCCCAACCGCCACAGGTAGCCGTCGAGCAGGTAGTGGGTCAGCTGCGTCGTTGCGAGGAGAGGGACCGCGAGGGCGGATAGCCAATCGGGCAGATCGGCGGGCGGAAAGAGGTGTTCGCGCCAGACCAGGGCGTCCCACGCCAGCTCTTCGACGAGCGCCGCCGCCACCGGGAGCGCGAGGAACGCCGCGACGAACGCGGGCTCGAACCACCGGGCGGTGAGCGCGCCCTCGCCCTCCCTCCATTGGCGGCGGCCCACGTGGTGCACGAGCGCGAAGTAGGGCACGCCGTGCGCCACGACATTCGCGAGGGTGAAGGCGGCGTCCCCGTTCGTGAGCACAATGCCGACCGTCCAGCTCACGGCGGTGGAGAGCACCCAGAGGTCACGCCCGGGCTGCCACACCCGGCCGCGGAGGCGGAGCGCCGCCCATGTGGCAAATAGGATCGCGGTGACGATGCCGGCGACCGTGGCGACCAGGGGCGGCAGCCCTACGAAAAAGTCCTCGGCCGTGAACCAAACGAAGCGGCGCGGCAGGCTCGCGTGCCACGACAGGATCGGGAAGATGCAGAGCATCGCCACCGTGTAGTGTTCGACACGCGCTTCGAGCGACGCATGCGGGACGCCGGCGCGCGCGCGGTAGAGCGCGGCGAAGCCCTGCTGCTGGCGCACGAAGTGGAACACGGCGACGTAGGCGAGCCCCGTCCAGAACCACGGTGCGGCCAGCGTGTGGAGGGCGGTGGCTCCTGCGAAGGCGACGAGAGGGACGCCCCAGAGAAGCTCCGCGCGGTCACGACGGGCAACGGGATCGAGCCAGGCGCGGTAGAGCGTCGCCCAGGTGTGCGCGACGTCGACGATCACGACGAGCACCAGCCACCCCACCAGCCCGATCTCCGCGCCGTCGGGGAGCAGGAGGGCGGCGGCGGAGGCGAGGAGCGCGGGGCCGCTGAACCAGGCGAGGTCGTAGGCCGGGGACACGAGCCACCCGGAAGGCCCGGCGGGCACCTCGTTAGCGACGGGGGCGGCCCTCACGTCCAGGTGTCGGCCGGGCGCCCGAACAGCGCGAGCACGGCCTCGGCGGCGCGGATACCGTGGAAGCTGGCCTCTTCGAACAGGGAGAGGCCCGACAGATCGGTGTGGGCGAGGTGGACGCGCGGGTGGAGCGCGCGGAGGGCCTCGAGGCGGCCCACGCGATGGAGGCCGGGCACGGGCCGCACCGTGCCGTGGCCCCAGTGCCACACGTCCAGGCGCTCCAGGACGTCGAGCAGATCGGGGTGGGCGGGGGCGAGGTCATCGAGGACGAGGTCTCTCGCGGCCTCCCAGGGCTCGTCGATCAGCCGCCGCCGCGCGGCCAACGGATCGCCGAGGAGCGGCTGGTACCACGTGAGCACGCTCGGCCCGCCGTAGGTGCCGGCCTGGTGGGTCGAGGTGACGTACCCGAGGCTCTCGGCGCCGTACACCACGCTGTCCCACGCGGTCGGGACGCCGTGGGCCGTCGGCAGGCGAGAGACCTGGAGCTGGGCGACGCGCCAGGGCGCCTGGTCCGGGAGCGCGCTGTCCGGAAGGTTCAGCAGCGGGTCGAGGAGCGGCCCCGCGCTCAACAAGCGCTTCGCGAGGCGCGTCGGGACCGCCATCACCACGGCGCCGGCCTCGATGCCGATCACCCGGCCCTCGCCGCTGGGTCCGGACACCTCCGCCCACACGCGCACGCGGCCGTCCTCCACCTCGACGGACCGGACGACCGCGCCCGTCTCGACCGGCACGCCCGCGCGTGCGACCAGCTTCTCCACGAGCCAGCCGTTGCCGGCAGGCCACGTGAGCACGTGGGTGCCGAGGTCCCGCGCGTCGCCCGGGTCGGGGCGCCGGGCGCAGAAGTAGTGCAGCCCGGCCCACGCCGAGGTGTCGGCCAGCGCGGTGCCGTAGTCGTCCCGCGTCGCGTATTCGAGCCACCACCGGAACACCGGAGCGGTGAAGCCGAGGGCGTCGAGCCACGCGGAGAACGGCACGTCCACGAGGGCGCGCACCTCGGGATCGACCGAGCACTTGTCCACGGGGATGGTGAACGCGGGGCGCCCGTCCGCGCCCATGCGCGCGCTCCAGGACGCGACGAGGGCCAGCCAGGCGTCGTGTTGACGCCGGTCCTCGGGCTCGGCGTGGGCCTCGGGCCAGAGCCCCTCGATCCACGTGCCGGCGTCCCAGATACGCTCCTCGGGCGCGAGGCAGAGGGCATCGGGGTGGTAGGTGGGGCGGCCCTCGGCGTCCGCGCCGGTGATGACCCCAACGTCGCGAAGCAGGCGCCGCACATGGCGCGCGTCGGGGCCGGGGAGCGTGAGGTAGTGGGCGCCCCAGGGGAACGGGCCGCGCGCCCCCGAACCCGCGATCGCGGTGCCGCCGGGGGCGGACCAGAGCTCGAGCAGCCGCACGGAGAGGCCCTGCCCCGCGAGGCGCCACGCGGCCGAGAGCCCGGCGGCGCCGGCCCCCACGATCACGACGTCCGCGCGCTGAACGTCGCCCCCCGCGCCGGGGGCGCCGAACGGCTCCTGCCAGCGGTGCCCTCGGCCCGCGAGGCCCGAAGACGCGTCGGCGCCGACCAGGGCCGGGCGCTCGGGCGGGCGGCCGCACGCCGCGAGGCCGGTGCTCGCGAGGGTTCCGGAGAGGAAGCGGCGGCGGTTCATGGCGCGCGTACGGAGGTCACGGCGCCAGGGGCGCCCCGGTGAAGTCGCCGTAGGCGTAGATCCCGACCTTGCGGCCGGCGTCGGTGCCCGCGAGGTCGCAGTTCCCGATGGTCCCGTACACGCTCCCGGTGAGGTCGGTGTACGCGCAGAAATCGTCGGACACCGCGTGCATGCGCGCGGGCCACTGGGCGTCGGCGCCGCCCTGGTCGTAGGCCTCCAGATCCCACTGCTGGAACGAGTCGCTCTCGTCGCAGCTCGCGGCGTCGACCGTCCACGGGCCGATCCACGAGTCGGTGTGGGACAAGCATGCCCCGGTCCCGACGCTGCGGAAGGTGGTGTGGCCCGACACCTGGGCCACCTCCCACTGCTGGCTCGGGTCCGTGGCGATGCACGAATCGGTCGACGACACCTCGCCGCCGCTGCCCGAGACGAGGCACCGCTCGCCGTTCTTGAACTGGAGGAGGTAGAACCCGGGCACATCGTCACAGGCGTCGCCCAGGCCGTCCGTGTCGCGATCGAGCTGGTACGGATCGCTCACGTCGGGGCACACGTCGGCGTCGTCTCCCACGCCGTCCCCGTCGCGATCCGGCCCCTCGACGGGCGGATCCCCGGGCTCCGGGCAGATGGATCCGTGGCAGCTCCAGTCGGGGTAGTCGTACCGGATCATCGCCTCGCCCGGCGCGCAGACCTCGCCCGGCACGGGGCCGGTGGCGCAGCCCGCCTCGAACCACCCGCCGCCGCGCGCCGCGTCGGTGATCGTGATGATCGACTCGACCCGGCCGGTGAAGTCGGCCGTGATCTCGACCGTACCGGCCTCCTCGCCGTTGCCGGAGAAATCGGTGTCCTGCCGGATCTCGCCGTTCAGCACCAGCTCGATCTCGAGCGGGAGCACGGCGGCCGCGTCCAACCAATAGGGGTCGGCGGGGTCGTGCACCTCGACCGTGGTGGAGGCGCGGCAGTCGCTGTACGTGAACACGCTGATCGCGCGCAGCCCGCTCAAGCTGACATCCCAATCGACGCGACCCTCTCCGCAGTTCGTGGTCCACTCGCCCGTGCCGGCGGGGTTCTCACAGTCGTTCATGCGGCATTGGAGGTCGTCCTTGATGGCGACGAAGGCGCGGACGAGCTCGTCGTTCTGCCACAACGCGACGGGCCCATCGACCGAGACGCACGAAGGAGAGTCGACCAGGTAGGAGGCCTCCTCGGTGGCCTCGCCCTCGGCCCAACGGATGGTGACCGCGTGGAACCCGCACTCCAACGGAATCCGACGCGTGGCATCGAGCAGGGCCGCGCACGTTTCGCCATACCCCGGATCTCCGCCGTCCACCGTGTAGCAGACCTCGGCGTCGTCCAGGCCGATCACGCCCACGCTGGCGGACTCTTCGGTGAGCGTCGTGCCGGAGAGCGGGTCGAAGTGGGACACCGCGCGCTCGACCCGCGCCGACGAGGGTTGGCAGGCGGCGAGCAGTGCGAGGCCGAGCAGGGGGCGCATCCCGGGAGTGTACCGGGATGTGGGCGGGCGCGCTTGTAACCCCGACCGCGACGTCAGGGCTCGAACGGCAACGGCTGCGGGGAGCAGGCGTCGCAGATCTCGCCGCACTCCTGGTAGTGGTTGCCCTCGGGCGCCGTGCTCGTGCAGGTGACGATGGGGTAGCCGCTGATGTCCTCGTCATCGTATTCGTCGTCGGGCTGGATCCCCTCGACCGGCGAGAGGCAGTCCCATGCGTCGATGTTCCAGGGCGGGTTGTCTTCGCGATCCTGGGCGAGCCGCCAGGTCTTGGTGCCGTTGGACACCAGGGCGGATTCGAGCAGCGTGTCGGTGCCCCACCGTTGGACCCGGACGAAATACGGGGCGCCCGCGTTGAACTGGGTGAGCGCGCACGCCCATGCTTCGGTGCCGTCGGCGCCCGGCTCCACCAGGCCGCAGTCGGTGGCCCCCGATCCGGCCAACGCAGCGGCGTCCACCGCCATGTCACAGTCGGCGTCGGGGGGCGAGGTGTCGGAGGTGTCCGACGCGGAGGTGTCGGCCGTGTCGGACTCCGAGACGGACGTGCAGGAGACGAGGAGGGCGAGCAGGAGGGAGGGCATGGTTGGCTCCGGGGCGAGCAAGTATGTCCGACCTTGGGCGGAGCTGCGCGCGTCGCGGTCGTCTCTGGTTACCCTCCACGGGATGTTCATCCGCTTTTTCCTCCCGCTCCTCCCCTTGGCCGGCTGCGTGCCCGCCGCGAGCGACGCTCCCGAGGGGAAGGACGTCGCTTTGGATACGGTGATCGCGGACACGTCCGACACGGCCGCGTCCGGTGGCGACACGTCCGACGGCCACACGGCCGACACCGACACGGCGGAAACGCCATCCGAGGCCTGCAATGGTGTGGACGACAACGGGGACGGAGTCGTCGACGAGGGCTTCTCCGACGCGGATGAGGACGGCCGCGCGGACTGTGTGGACGTGACCTGCCCGTCGCCCGGGCCGGGGGACACCAGCACGGTGGCCGTGCGCGGCTGCGCGGTCGCTCCGGTGGTCGATCCGTGGGCCGCGCGCGTGAGTTGGGACTTCGACCACCCCACGGCAAGTCCGGACGGCCAGAGCAACTACTCCACCAGCGTCGTCGCCAGCCTCGATGACGACGACGGGGACGGCGACGTCGACGCGGACGACATCCCCGACCTCGTGACGGGCATCTTCGAGTGGGCCGGGCCAGCGGCGCTCACGGTCATCGATGGCGCGACCGGCACGGAGACCTGGTCCAATGACGACCTGGACATGTACATGGCCATCGCCGTGGGTGACCTCGACGGGGACGGCGAGCCGGAGATCGTGGCGCGCGACGGGAGCGGCGTCGCCAGAGCCTACACGGGCGGGGGCACGTGCCTCTGGACGAGCGAACCGGGGCAGACATCAGCCAACACGTTGCCAATCCAGATCGCGGACCTCGACGGAGATGGTTGGCCCGAGATCATCGACGTCCGCCGGACCCTCGACGGCCGCACGGGCGCGGAGGTGGCCGTCTTCGACATCGCGCCGGAGTGGTCCGCAGGAACGACCGCGGTGGCGGACGTGGATCTCGACGGCCGGCAGGAGGTCTTCGCGGGGGCGGGGCTCTACGACGCGGCCGGGGCGCTGCTTTGGGACACCAGCGAGCGATTCAGCGGCCGCTACACGTTTGTCCTGGCCCTCCAGGCCGACGCCGACCCCGAGGCCGAGATCGCCTTCCTCAACGAGGACGTCTCCATCTGGGAGCACGACGGGACGCTGCTTCGACGCTTCGCGTTCGCGGACGCGGACGAACACCCGGGCGCGCCGTGCCTCGGTGACTTCGACGGGGATGGCGCCTCGGAGCTGGTCGTTCCGCAGCAGACCCGGATCTCGCTTTACGAGCTGGACGGGACCGTCGTGTGGTCGGTCGAGAGCAGCGACCGGAGCACGGCCGCGGGCTGCTCGGGCTACGACCTGGACGCCGACGGCGCGCTCGAGGTGCTCTACGCCGACGAGGTCGCGTTTCGCATTCTCGACGGCCGGAGGGGCACGGAGCGATACACCGCCACCGACCACCGGTCCTACACCTCCATCGAGACGCCGGTCCCGGCTGACCTCGATCTCGACGGCGACGTGGAGATCGTCGTGGCGATGAGCGACAGCGAGGCGCGTGGGCGCCCCGCCATCCGGGTCTACGAGCACGATGGCGCCGGCTGGCCCGCCTCCACTCGCGCGTGGCCGGCCTGGGGCTGGGCGCTCACCGACGTTGGCGAGGACGGGGCGATCCCTGTCGCGCCCACGCCGTGGCTCACGGAAAACACGCTTCGGGCCGGCCGGCCGGCCGACGTGCTCCTGCTCCCGGACCTGCTCCCGGCCATCACCGCCGTGTGCGTGGCGGACTGCTCGTATGGGCCGGTTTCGGTCGCCTACCAGGTCGAGAACGTCGGGGCCGTGCCCGTAGCGGCCGGCGTGCCGGTGGTGCTCTACGCAAACGACGGGGGCGTGACCCGAAGCGTGGCGACGAGCACGCTCCCGGCGATCCCCAGCGGCACCCGGACAGAAGTGTTGACCTTCGAGGTAGGGATCGCCGATCTCGGCACGGACGGTTTTCACCTCGCCGTGGACGACGACGGCACCCCTCGGGGCATCGCCGAAGAGTGTGTGGAGGACGACAACACCGCGATCTGGACGGACGTGATCTGCCCGTAGGCCCTCACCTCGCCATCTCCCGCCAGTCCTCTGCATACAACCGAACGAGCAGCTGGTTGTCGAGGCGGTTGACCACGTCGCTCTTCGGCGTCAGATCGATGGGGAAGTGGAACAGCGTCGCGAGCGTGTCCGCGTCGAGAAAACGCAGGCCGGCGGGGAGGGGGCGGAAGCTCTCGATCGGCTCCAGGCCCGCCAACACGAACCCCCACTCCCCGAACGCCGGGACGTACGCGTGGTACGGGCGCACGGCCAGGCCGGCCTCGCGCATCGTCTCGACGATGCATCCGTACGCCTGCGGCGAGAACAAGGGGGAGGTGGCCTGCACGGAGATCGCGGCGCCCGGCGCCAGGACGCGCGTGAGCAGCCGGTAGAACGTGAGCGAATACAGCTTGCCGAGGCCGAAGTTGTTGGGGTCGGGGAAGTCGGAGATGACGACGTCGAAACCCGGTCCCCGGTAGTTGCGCACCCAGCCGAACGCGTCGGTGTTCACGATGGTCACGCGGGGGTCCGACAGGGCGCCGCCGTTGAGCGCGGCCAGATCGCTGCGCTCGGCGAAGAGGCGTGTCATCTCGGGGTCGAGGTCGACCAGGACGACGGACGTGACCTCAGGGTGGCGCAGCACCTCGCGCACGGCCAGGCCGTCCCCGCCGCCCATCACGAGCACACGCTCGGGGTTCGCGACGGCGGCCATCGGCGGGTGCACCAGCGCCTCGTGGTAGCGGTACTCGTCGACCGAGCTGAATTGCAGGGCGCCGTCGATGAACAGCCGGGTGTCGCCGCCCGCGTGCGTGAGGACGAGGCGCTGGTAGGAGGTCTGGATCGACATCACCACGGGGTCCGCGAACAGATCCGCCTCCATCCGCTTCTCGGCCTCTCCAGCGAGCCCGAGGGCGACCGCGAGCACCACCACCGCGGCGCCCGCGAACACGCGGAGCCGGGTGAGGACATGCGCGGGGGCCTCGAACAGGAACGTGGTCCACAGCGCCACCAGGGCGTTGACCAGGCCCAGCACGAGCGAGGTGCGCAGGAGCCCCACCATCGGCAGGAAGAACAGCGGGAAGAGCAAGGAGGCGACGAGCGCCCCGACGTAGTCGAGCGCCAGGACCCTCGCGACGAGCTCCTTGAGCGAGGTCCGGCTCTCGAGGATGCGGATGAGGAGCGGCAGCTCGAGGCCGACGCCGATGCCGACCAGCCCCACGACGATGTAGAGCACCGCGCGGAAGCCCGGCGTGTAGGTGAACCCGGCGAACAGGATCGGCGCCTCGAAGCCCCCGATCAGCGCGACGGCGATCTCGACCTCGACGAAGCGCGCGACCAGATCGCGCTCCAGGTAGCGGGACAGCCACGACCCGATGCCCATGGCGGTCAGGTAGGCGCCGATGATCGTGCTGAACTGAAAGACCGAGTCGCCCAGGAGGTACGACGCGAGCGCCCCGGCGACCAGCTCGTAGACGAGGCCACACGTCGCGATGAGGATCGTCGAGAGGAAGAGCACCCGTGCGGACGGAGCCGCGGCGGTGCCGGTGCGTTGACGCTCCACGGCGATCAGCGGGTCATCCGATCGCGGAGGCGATGATGAGCGCGAGGCCGATCACGACGGAGCCGAGCACGATGCCGAGCGCGACGTTCTGGTCCTCCTCGATCTCCTTGTGGATGGAGAAGGGGGCGACCTTCGCCATGATCCAGAACGCGACGATGAACACGACGACGCCCACGCCCGTGTAGAGCAGCGTCGCGCCGAGCAGGGTGGGGTCGAGGGGGTTCTCCAAGGGATCTCCGGGATTCGATGTGGAAGGCGTCGCCTACTTGCCGCCGCTCCAGCCGCCGCCGTTGCCGCCCCCGGAGGAGCCGCCGCGGTAGAGCGGGATGTACACGGGGCGGTACGAGCCGGGGTTGGCGCGCACGCTCTCGGGGACCTTGCCCTGCGGGGCCGACGCGGGCGCCCATCCCGTGAGCACGATCGCGCTCACGATGACCGCGGCCACCACGCCGAGCAGGTTGTGGGCCTTGAACAACATCAGCTGCCTCCCTGGCCGGTGCTGCTCTGCGCCCAGCGCCGCTGCTCGAACGAGGAGATGTCGACGAAGTACAGGATCGGGGCGCACAGCGCGTAGACGAAGAGCAGGATCGCGGGGAGGGCCCACCCGGGATCGCGCACGGCGGCGAGCTTCAGGAGGCGGCCGGCGTCGGCCTCGGTGGCCGGCACGGCGAGGGCCACGCGCCCGTTCCATGTGCCCGCGGCGAGCCTGGCGGTGGCGGTGGCGTCCCCGTAGGTGGTCCAGTCCCACACCTCGCCGGTGCCCTCGTGGATGAAGGACACGAGCATGTCGGGGGAGGACAAGAGCGTGCTGTCGAGCGTGAAGTCGACGTTGGCGGGCTCGTCGAGGCGCAGCGGCGAGGTGACCCACGCGTTCTCGCCGGGCACGACGAGGTACTCGTGCGCCATCACCTTCTCCCGCGCGGGCAGCACGAACGCGAGCGCGAGGAGGACGGCCGCGGCGGCGAGGAGCAGGGAGCCGCGGACGATGGCCCGGGCGATCGCGGCGGCATTTTTCGCGGGGTTGGGCTGGTGCGGCGCGACGCCGGTCGGCGTGGGCAGCTTGACCTTGAAGGCGCTCGCGACCTCGGCCGCGGGGAGCCAGGTGCCGAGCGACCACGTGACCTCGTTGTCCGTACGCTCGGCGGAGAGCATGTGGGGCGGGTCGACGTAGTCGGCGGTCCACGCGCGGTCGCCCGCGGCCACCTCCCACGTGAACTCGCCGAGGACGTGACGGACGAAGGCGTCTCCCGTCTGGAACTTCCGGAACGTGCGGCCCTTCGCGCGCACCACGTTGCCCTCTCCACGCGGGAGCTCCCCCCGGAGCGGCTCGACGAAGCTCCAGTGCCGCTGCGTGTCGTCGACCAGCCAAACGAACCCGCGGTACGGATTATGGAGCAGGTATTCGGTCCACGACCACTCGCCCTCGTCGACGACGAAGCGGACCATCGCGCCGATCACCACCCAGTCGACCCCGCGGAGGGTGCCGCGCGCGCCGAGCGGGAGGGCGGGCTTGATGACGGCCTTTTCGGCGCGGGCGATCAGGGCCGCGGTGGCGAGATCTCCCTCGGCGTCGACGCCGACCACCGCGCCGCAGGAGGGGCAGCCCACCCGCTGGGTGTCGCCGGGGGCGTGGAGCTCGAGCGTGCCGCCGCACTGGGGGCAACGCAGCGCGCGCACGGCGGTGACCTCGGGCCCCGCGAATTGCACCAGCACCGGATCGGACCAGCCCGCGAACGCGCGCAGGCCCTCCATCTGCAATTGCACGAGGGTGATGTCCCGGCCGAGCCAGAGAACGGGCGGATCATCGGCGAAGTCGAGCGTCGCGACGCGCGCCCCCCCGACCTCCCGAAGGTCCAGGTAGCGGCCCCGTTCGTTGGGGGCGACGGGGAAGGGGAGGCTGCCCTCTGCGGCGACGACGGCGGCCTCGGCGTCCTCCATCACGCTCCACTCCGCGTCCCCGACCGCGATCGTGCGGCCCGGCCGGCCACCGCGCAGCTGGGACATCGGTACCTCGACGCGCTCGCCGTAGGCGAACCACTGGCCGTTCCCCTCGCCGATCCAGCCATCTCCCCCATCGTCGAAGGTGAGGTACCACTCGTTCCAGCGCACGCCCACGCGGGCCTTGCGGAGCACGCCCGCCACCCGGAAGCCGCGCCCGTCGAGGTTGCCGCGCGCGTCGAGTTGGATCGGCGAGAGATCGCGCTGAAACCGGGCGACCTTCCCGTAGTCGCGCAGAAGGTCCCCCTCGCGCACCACGCACGACTGGCACGCGGCGCAAACCGCGGTGAGGGCCGCGCCGGACCGGAAGGTCAGCGGGGAGCCGCACGAAGGGCAGGAGGAGGAGATCACGGCGCTGTCACAGCCCCGAGTAGCGGAAGAGCCACGCGCTGCCCTGGCCGCCGACGAGGATCTCGGTGTCACCATCCCCCTCGAGGTCCCCGAAGCGGTAGCTGGTCCCGATCTGGTTCCGGGAGTCGTAACCGTCGATCCGCAGGATCGCGTCATCCGCGTCGAGCGTGCCGGTCTCGGTGCCGTCGAAGCCGAGCAGGGTGCCGCGGCCGGCGGGGGACCCGGTCACCCACTCCAGATCGCCGTCGCCGTCGAGATCGAGCACGATCGGCGCGGCCGACGACGAGCCGGTGTAGTTCGGCTGGAAGTTGGCCACGGCGGCGGACGCCACGACCGTGGTTGCGCTGATCGGGCCGCGCACGAGCGAGAGGGTGTAGGTCAAGCCCGCGTGGTGCAGGATGAGGGCGTCGGAGTAGCCGTCACCCGTCACGTCGCCGCCTTCGCAGTCGACGGTGTAGCCGCTCGAGAAGTAATTCTCCCTCGAGATATCCACGTCACCCGCCGGAAACTCGGAGACGATGACGGTGCGGCCGTTGGAGGACGCGAAGCCCGAGAGCCCGACCTCGTCCGTGCCGTCTCCATCGAGATCTCCCAGGTCGCAGAGCTCGCCGCCGACGATCATGCTGCTGTCACCGTAGAGCCGCGACTGCGCCACGTCGTCCACGACGGACTCCCCGGTCACCGTGGCGTCGACAACGTAGGCGACACCCTTGTAGCCGGGCCCATCGCTCAGGTTTCCCCCGAGCAACATCTCGTCCACACCGTCGTCGTCGATGTCGCCCAGCGCCAGGAAATCGGTGCCGAACCAATCGCTCGCGACCGAGCCGGTCAGCCGGGTGATCTCGGAGAGGTCGGCGCCGTCGAGCAGAGAGGCGGCGCCCACGTCGTACACCGTGTCGAGGTCGTACCGATAGTCGCCCACCCACAGGTCGGGCAGGCCATCCCCCGTCACGTCGTCGACCGCGACGATCGTGGCCCCGAATTGGGCGCTGGCCTGGGGCCCCACCCCGGTGAGCAGCGCGTCCGCCGAGCGCAGGGATCCCGTGCTCGCACCCGAGAAGACCTCGATCGTACCGTAGTAGTCGGCGCCGAGGCTGTTCGCGACGGCCACGTCACCTACGCCGTCCCCGTCGATATCGCCCAGGAACGCCACGTCGATCCCGAAGGTGGTGTAGCCGTACGACGAGGTGCCGGTCATCGTGAACTCGGCGTCGTTGGTGTTTCCCGCGCAGCTGTCGATGCCGTCACAATTGTTGTCGATGCCGTCGAAGCAGAGCTCCTCCGCGCCGGCGTGGGTGGCCGGGTCGGTGTCGTCACAGTCGCCGAAGGCGGCGTAGCCGCTCGGCTCCGTGCACGCGTGGATCACGACGCCGCGGTCGTCCCCGTATCCGTCCTCGTCGGCGTCCACGTACCACGCGTCGGCGTCGAGCGAGCTGTCGGCCTCGTCCACCAGCCCATCACAATCGTCGTCCACGCCGCCGCACACTTCGGTGGCGCCGGGGTTGATCGCCGGGTCGCTCACGGAGCAGTCGCCGGTCGCGGAAGAGTACGCCGCGGACGGCGCGTCACAGTAGGCCGTGGCGCTTCCCGCGCCGTATCCATCCCGGTCGGAGTCGCTGTAGAAGCTGGTCTTTGTCGAGGACGAGACGGATGTGTCCGCGTCATCCGCGCGGCTGTCACAGTCCTCGTCGGTGTTGGACGCGTCACACACCTCGGTGGCGCCGGGGTTCTCGGCGGCGCTCGCATCGTCACAGTCGCCGCCCACCGAGGTGTACCCGGTGGGGACGTCGCACGCGGACGAGGTGGACGCCGTGAGGCCGTACCGGTCGCCGTCGGCGTCGCGGTACCAGGTGGTGCGGCCGGAGGGGGGGCTGTCGGCGTCATCCTCGAGGCCGTCACAGTCCTCGTCGGTATCGGCGCTGTCGCAGGCCTCGGCTTCCCCCGGGCTGATGGCGGCGGAGCCGTCGTTACAGTCGTCATCGTTGGCCGCGTAGCCGCCGGGCGCGTCGCATTGCATGCGTGTCGATGCGGTGGTCCCGTAGCCGTCCCCGTCACTGTCGCGGTACCAGGTGGGCGCGTCGTACGCGCCGTCATCGACCGTGCCGTTGCAATCGTTGTCGGCGTCGTCGCAGGACTCCGTGCCGCCCGGGTGCGCGGTGATCTCGGCGTCGTCACAGTCGGTGTCGTCCGCGACGTACCCGGAGGGCGCGGTGCAGGCGATGCGGTCGTCTTCTGGGTCACCGTATCCGTCGCCGTCGGAGTCGCGGTACCAGGTCGGGGCGTCGACCGCCGACGTCGGGTCGACCGCGCCGTCGCAATCGTTGTCGATACCGTCGCACATCTCGATGGCGTCCGGCTCCACGGCGGCGTCATCGTCGTCACAGTCCCCGCGCTGGTCGACCCAGCCGCCGACCAGGTCGCACCGGGTCCCCGCGTTGTCGCCGACACCATCGCCATCCCCGTCGTACCAGGCCTGGCCCTTCCCGGTCGCGTCCTCGGGATCCGCGTCGTCCGCGCCGCCGTCACAGTCCTCGTCGACGTTCGCGTCGTCACACGCTTCCGTGGCGGTCGGGTTGATGGCAGGGTCCGTGTCGTCGCAGTCGGCGCTGTCGACCACGTAGCCGCCCCCGATCGCGCAGACCGTGACCGGCGTATCGCCGTCCCCGAAGCCGTCCGCGTCGCGATCCGGGTAGGCGGTGATCCCGCCGGTCACGCCCGGGTCGGCCTCATCCGCGAGGCTGTTGCAGTTCTCGTCCACGTCGCCCGGATCGCAGACCTCGTCCGCCCCCGGGTTGATCGACGCGACCTCGTCGTTGCAGTCCTCGGTGTACGGATACCCGTCGTCGTCGTTGTCTTGATCGTCGAAGATCGTGCGGCTCTCTTCCTCTTCGGCAGCGGGCTTGCCGGTGCCGCAGGCGAGGGACAGGAGGCCGAGGAGGACCAGGGTGGGGCGCATCTCGCATGCTAGTTGACCAAGGGCCCGCCGGCAAACGAAAAGGCGCTCCCGGCCCACGATCTTGCGCTGGACACGCCGCCTCGGCGCCCCGCGCTCGCGCCCACGCTCGACACCCCACGATGAGTCGGGTAGTCCCGACGCCCCATGTTCCGCACCTCCGCCCTGACCCGCACCCTCCGCGAGGCCGCCGCCGCGCTCGACGCCGCCGAGTCCTACGCCGCCTGGAAACAAGCCGCCGAGGCCCACGACCAGCTCACCGGCGCCGCGGACTGGCGGGAGGACGGGGACAGCCTCTACTACGACCACGTGCTCGTCCGGAAGGATGTGCGCGTCCTCCGCGCGCTGCGGGAGGCGGGGGACGGTCGGGCGCTCGTCGAGGCCCTCACGGCCACGGTGTACCGCCACCAGGCCGACATCGCGGCGCACGAACTCTACGTCACGGCGCTCGCGGGCCCCAAGCACCTCGTGCGCGAGTGGCTGGACGAGGTCGAGGCCGCGCTGACTTGGGTGGTGGCCAACCCGGTGAAGGGCCTCGCGCCGGGCGACAAGCGCCGGCGCTTCGAGGACGCGTGGAAGGTGTACGGCCGCTCCGCCCTGATGTTGTCGGGCGGCGCCACCTGGGGCTTCTACCACCTCGGCGTCATCAAGGCCCTGTTTCAAGGCGGCGTCCTCCCCGACATCCTCTCCGGGGCGAGCACCGGCGCGATGATCGCGGCGGGGGTCTGCACGCGTACGGATGCGGAGGTCGCGCAGATGTTCGCCGACACCGACAGCATCCGGCTCGACGGCCTGCTCCCCCTCTCGCCGCGCCGCGCCCTCCTGGCGGGCGCGGTCCTCGACCCCGAGCGCCTGCACGAGGTGCTCCGTCACAACGTGGGCGAGTGGACGTTCGCGGAGGCCTATCTCCGCAGCGGCCGCGCGCTCAACATCTCGGTCTCGCCCACGCGCACCCGCCAGAAGCCGCGGGTGCTCTCCCACCTCACGTCCCCTGACGTGTTCGTCGCGAGCGCCGCGCTCGCTTCGAGCGCGCTCCCCGGCCTGTTTCCGCCCGTGGTGCTCGATGCGCGCGGGGCGGACGGCCGCACGGTTCCGTACGTGCCCAGCGAGCGTTGGGTGGACGGCTCCATCTACGGGGACCTTCCCAAGCTCCGCCTCGCGCGGCTCCACAACGTCAACCACTTCATCGTGAGCCAGACCAACCCGCACGTCACCTTCTTCGTGGGGAAGCAGGGCGATCGGGGCGTCGTGCCCGCCGTCGCCGGCGTCGCGACCGCCACCGCGCGCACCCAGGGCGCCTACACCGCCGACGTCGTGCGCCGCTTGACCCCCGCGTGGAGCGGCCCCGTACGCCAGGCGGCCGATCGCGCCTATGCGCTCGTCACCCAGGATTACCGTGGCGACATCGAGATCCACCCGCGCTTCCGCGCCGAGCTGCTACGAAAAGTGGTGTCCAACCCGAGCCGCTCCGACCTCGCGCTGTTCATCCGCGAGGGCGAGCGCGCCACCTGGCCCAAGCTCCCGATGATCGAGGATCAGACCCGGCTCGGGCGTGTTTTCCGGGCGTGCGCCGCCGCGTTGCGGGAGGCCGAGGGGTAGAGGCCGTGCTACGGGGCGGAGCTACCTGGGAAGCACGATCATGAGCATGAGCAACGGAAGCGCCCATTGGGCCGGCGGCCTCAAGGATGGAAAGGGCGCGATGAAGCCCGCCCATGCCCCCGAGGCGCCCTTTTCTCTCTCCACGCGCTTCGAGGGGCAGCCGGGTAGCAACCCGGAAGAGCTCATCGGCGCGGCCTTGTCGGGCTGCTTCTCCATGGCGCTGACCGGCGCGCTCGAGCGCGCGGGGCTCAAGCCCACGAGCGTGCGCACGTCGGCGGCCGTCCAGCTCGAGAAGCAGCCCGCCGGATTCGCCATCACCACCATCGCGCTCACGACGGAGGCCGTGGTGCCGGGCGCGGATCCGGCCCAGTTCCAGACGATCGCCGAGGAGACCAAGAAGGGCTGCCCGGTGTCGAAGGCGCTCGCGGGAGTGGAGATCACGTTGCAGGCTCGCCTGGGCGCGTGACAAAGCGGGCGCGTCCCGCGGCAGCTGCCCGCAGCGCGGCCGGGGCGCGCCCCTGGCGCCCCGGACGGTCCCGCGTCCTCGCGGACCGAGCGCAGCGAGCGCGGAGGGGAGCGACGGCGGCGCCGTCCGCGGCGACGCCGGGCCGCCCGAGGAGCTGACCCGCGACCGGCAACCCTTCCCATCCGCCGCATGAATCCTACCTTTCAGTCATGCTCCTGCTCCTGCTTGCCTGCGTCGCGCCCGATCCTCCCGGCTCGTCGGGCCGCGCCGCGGGCCCACCCGAGGAGGAGAGGGAGGAGCTCGGGGCGGCCCCGGCCGACGCCTCGTTGGACGATCCGGACGCGCTCTGGGTAGCGGAGGAGCTACCCGTCTTCTCCCTCACCTTCGCGGACGCGGACTGGGAGACTGCGCTCTCGTCGCTCATCGTGGCAGACAGCTGCGGGGACCGGGGCTACCTCGAGGCGGATCTGCTGTTCACCAATCCGCTCACCGGCCGGGAGGAGGTGTGGCGTCGGGTGGGCGTGCGATACCGGGGGCACAGCGCGCTCTTGACCGGCAACCAGCAGGCCGGAAATCGTTGGGGGTTCAAGCTGTCGTTCGAGGCGCTGGGCGACCGCACGTTCCATGGCGCGGAGCATCTCTCGCTGCTCGGGACGGAGGGTGACACCTCGCTCCTTCGGGAGCGTGTCTCGCTCGACTGGATGCGCGCCGCCGGGGTGCCGGCCCCTCGCGCGAACCACGCGAAGCTCGTCGTGAACGGGGAGCCGCTCGGCGTGTTCCCGCTCGTCGAGGAGGCGGACGATCGGGCTTTTCTCCGGGCCCACTTCGGGCGCGACGACGGGCACCTCTACAAGGTCGCCGGGTACTGCGACGGCACGAACCTCGAGTACGCCGGCGTCGACGTCTCCGCTTACGCCGGGTTCGAGCCCAAGGGCACCACCACGGTGGCGGACCTCGCGACAGACATCGTCCCCCTGCTTTCGTGCGTGCAAACCGGCTTGGACGACGAGCAGCTCCGCGCGTGCGTCGAGCAGTGGATCGACGTCGACGAGTGGCTCAGCGAGATGGCGGCGGACATGCTGCTCACCAACGTCGACGGGATGGCCGCGACCGCACAGAATTTCCTCCTGCACCGCCCGCTCGACGGGCGCCTGGTGGTGTACCCCTACGACCTCGACCTCTCCTTCTACCAGCGCGAAGTCGACCTGGTGGGGACCACCATTTTCGATTTGCGACCGTCGTGGGAACCCTTGCTCCCGGTGCTGCCGCGACGGCTCCGCGAGGCCTACGCGCCCGAATTCTGCGATCGCGTCCTCGCCCTCACGGAGGATCCCGGCGCCGCCGCGCTCGAAGCCCACATCTCGGCGCTCGCGGCCCAGATCGACAGCGCGATGCAGGACGATCCGTTCCTGTCCCATGAAGCGTGGCAGGTGCAGGTGCAGAACGTCCTCGACGAGGTCGAGCACCGCCACGACGTGGTGGCGGAAGAGGCGCGGCGATGCGAGATCCCCCCGCTCCCCGAGCCGAATCCGCCCACCGAATAGGCCGCTCCCGGAGCCTGCTACTGGAGCTCGTTCCACAAGAACGTGTAGGAGAGCGCCCACATGTGGGCCGCCTGCTTGTTGTCGGCCGCGCCCCCGTGTCCGCCCTCGATGTTCTCGTAGTAGAGGAGATCGTGGCCCTGCTCCAACATGCGCGCGGCCATCTTGCGGGCGTGGCCGGGATGCACGCGGTCGTCACGCGTCGAGGTCGTGAACAGGACGCGCGGATAGGCGCCGTCCGCGCGAAGGTTGTGGTAGGGCGAGTACTGCTCGATGAACGCCCACTCCTCGGGGATGTCGGGATTTCCGTATTCGCCCATCCACGAGGCTCCGGCCAGGAGTTGGTTGTACCGCCGCATGTCGAGCAGCGGAACCTGACACACCACGGCCTCGAACAGCTCCGGGTAGGTGGTGAGCATGTTCCCCATGAGGAGCCCCCCGTTGGAGCCGCCCTGGATGCCGAGGTGGTCCTTGTCCGTGACCTTTCGCGCCACCAGATCCCCAGCGACCGCCGCGAAGTCCTCGTATGCCTTGTTCCGGTTGGCCTTGAGCGCGGCCTGGTGCCACGACGGGCCGAACTCCCCGCCGCCGCGGATGTTGGCCACGACGTAGACCCCGCCGGGCTCGAGCCACGCGGCCCCCACGGAGCCCGAATACCCGGGTACGAGGGAGACTTCGAAGCCGCCGTATCCGTAGAGCAAGGTCGGGTTGTCACCGTCGAGCGCCAGATCCCCCTTGGACACCTGGAAGTAGGGCACCTTCGTGCCGTCCTTCGAGGTTGCTTCGTGCTGGCTCACGACGAGGCCGGCGGCGTCGAAGTAGGCGGGGAGCTGCTTGAGCGGGGTCGGGGCGCCCTTTCCGATACGGGCCCAGGACAACGTGGTGGGCGTGACGTAGTTGGTGACGGTCACGAACACCTCGTCCGTCTTCTCGGGGTCGACAGCCGACACGTTGACGGTCCCCAGGTCGGGAAGGCCCGCGAGGGGTTCGTGGGTCCAGCCGGTCTTGCCGGGGGTGAGCACGTCGACGCGGCTGCGCACGTTGTCGAGCACCTGCACCACGACATGGTGGCGGGTGGGGGAGTAGCCCGCGAGGGAGGTGCGGGGGCCGGGCTCGAACAACAGGTCGAAGCCGCGGGATCCGGTCAGGAAGGCGTCCAGCCGGATGGCGAGGAGGGAGCCCGCCTTCCACGTGCGATCACCGGTCGTCCAGTCGCTCCGCAGCTCCAGGTAGAGCCACTCGCGAAAGGTGCGGGCGATCGCGTCGTCCGGCTTGTCGAGCTTGGTGAGCGCCCCATCGCGCACCAGGAAGCGCTTGCTGGTCCAGAACGTGGGGCTCTGGTCGACCCAGTCGCGCTCGAAGCCCTTCGTGTCCTCGTGCCAGCCCGACACCGACACGTCGGACTCCTCGCCCGCGTACACCTTCTCCGCCGTCGCGAGCGCGGCGCCGCGCTTCCAGCGCCGAACCTCGCGGGGGTAGCCGGACGTGGTCATCGAGCCGGGCCCGAAGTCGGTGCCCACCCACACGGTGTCCAGATCGATCCAGCTCACGTCGGTCTTGGCCTCGGGGAGCGTGAACCCGCCGGCGACGAACGCCATCGCCTTGGTGTCGAACTCCCGCACGACCACGGCGTCCGCCCCGCCGCGGGAGAGCGACACGAGGCAGCGTTGGTAGGAGGGCGCGAGGCACGATGCGCCGCCCCACACCCAGCTCTCCTTCTCGGTGGCGCCCAGCGCGTCGAGGTCGAGCACGACCTCCCAAGCCGGCTCCGGCTTCTGGTATTCGGCCCACGACGTGCGCCGCCAGATGCCGCGGCGGTGCTGGCCGTCCTTCCAGAAGTTGTAGTAGTACTTCCCCATCTTTCCGACGTACGGAATCTTCGCGTCGGAGTCGAGGATGGAGAGCAGGCGGCCCTCGAGGGTGCCAAAGCCCGTCGCCTTCGCCAGCTCCCCCTCGCTCGTCGCGTTGCGCGCGCGCACCCACTCCAGGGACTTGTCCCCGCCCACGTCCTCGAGCCAGAGGTACGGATCCTCCGCCGCCGAAGCGGCCGGCGCCGGAGCGGACGCGTCGACGTGCGATTCCGCGAACGCGGGGAGGGCGAAGGAGAGGGCGAAGAGGAACGAGACCATCGAGAGCTCCGCGAGCGGGTCGCCACGATTAGCCCATTCGGCGTGGATCGTCCGCGCGGCGCGGTCGGGCAGGCGCTCAGGGCCGGAGGTGCCACCACGCCGCGGCCATCGCGCCCGCGCCGACCGAGGCGCCCACCCCCGCGCCCGCCCAGAACGCCCGCTGCGCGCGCCGCGCGAGCGCGGGGAACGCCACCTGCACGACCTCCCCGGCCTCCGTGTCGACGAGCAGCACGCCGTCCACGTCGTAGGTGACCGCGTACTCGAGCAGCTGCCGGCGCGTGGCGCGCTCGCGCAGGTCGGTGGCGCGCGGGCCGCTCTTCGCCTCCGCCACGTACATCCGCCCCCATCGCGACACGAGGTAGTCCGCGCGGATGTCGGCCTCGATGGGCTCGCCGTTGCGCGACACGACGCAGGGCGCGGTGACCTGGGTGGCGAGCACCTCGTAGCCCGCGTCGGCGAGCATCCGGGAGCCCTCGGCTTCGAGCCGCCGCGACCGCGCGAACCGCAGGCCGAGGCGGCGCCGCCTGAGCGCGCGCGGGAGCCACCACGCGAGGGTGGCGCCCACGAGCAGGCCAGCGAACAGGATGAGGCGGGAATCCACGGGCGGCTCTATCCGGGACTACAGATGCGTCGTGCCGGTGCCTCGCGCCAGCGGTTGCAGACGATTAAAAGAGGGGAGCTTCACGCACCTCGACACGGAGGGGCACCTTGAGACGGAGGCGCGGCCATGACGGACAGTGAAAGCGAGCAGTTGGCGGCGGTCGAGCGGTTCACGAAGCTCCGCGGGGGGGCCGAGGGCCTCCACCGCTCGATCCAGGCCGAGCTGGCCAAGGAGCGCGCGGAGAGCTTCGCGCGAGCGGTAGCCAAGGTGGAGCGCGCGTACCGCACGGTCGCCGAGGCCGCGGCTGCCCTCGATGTGTCACCTCCGGACGAGCGCGCGGCGCGCCTCGCGCGCTATGACGAGCAGAGGAGCGAGGCCTTGCGCGTACGTTGGGAGCTCGTCGTTCACCGCGAGGCCGTGGGCCTCTACCAGCAGGAGGACTTCGACCAGGAGTGGCCCATCCCGCCGCGTCGCCAGTGAGCGGGCAGCTACCTGCGACCGATCCGCCCGGCGCACCGCGGCTCCGCGAGCTCACCGTCGACGCGCCCGCGGACCGCGAGGCGTCGGTGGTCGCGGCGGTCTACCGGCTCGGCGTGCAGGGCGTAGAGGTGCGCGACGCCGAGTCGGGCGCCCCCGCCGGCCGCGTTCACGTGGTGGCGTGGCTGCCGCCCTCGCCCACCGCCAGCCGCGCGATCCGGGGCCTCCGGCGTCGCCTCGGTCCCGACGCCCGCTGCGAGTGGCGGGACATCGCGGTCACGTGGGAGGCCGCGCCCCCCGCGGCCTCGATCGGCGCCCGGTTCGTGGTGGTGGCCCCCGGTGTGGCGGCTCCCCCGGGTCGGGACGCGATCGTGCTCGACGGGCACCTCGCCTTCGGCGACGGCCTGCATCCCACCACCGTCCTGTGCGTGGAGGCGTTGGAGCGGCGGGCGGCCGCGCCTGGTGGCCCCGCACCGTCGTCCGTCCTCGACGTCGGCACCGGCACCGGCATCCTCGCGCTCGTGGCCGCGCGCCTCGGCGCGACGCGCGTGGTCGCGCAGGACATCGATCCGTTGTCGCTCTGGGCCGCGCGTCGCCATGTCGAGGACAACGGCGCCAGCGCGGTCATCGACGTGGTCGAGGTGCTGCCCGCCGGAACGTTCGACCTGGTCGTCGCCAACCTCTACTTCGCGCCGCTCCTCGCCCTGATCCCGGCGATGGCCGCGCGCGTGGCGCCGGGAGGGGAGTTGGTCGTGTCCGGCTTCGGGGTGGATGCGCGCGGGCGGGTCGAGGCGGTGGTGGTCGCGGCGGGGTTGGTCGTTCGCGAGGCCAAGGAGCGCGAGGGGTGGGGATTGTTGGTGTGTGGGTGGAGGGTGGGCGCGGCAGAGTAGCTGGGGCGGGGGCGCTGCCCCCGCAACGCCCCCGCCAGGGGGCCACGGGATCCGCATCCATCAACGGCAGGTGGAACGCTCACTGCCAGGCCGTGGTCGTGGCGCCGCGAGCAGAGCGGGGTCCAAAACGGGTTCGACGCAGCGGAGTCCCGTCCAAAACACGCGGCGGGGCGACGCACACGCTCCTTCGTCGGGCTCGAACCAACAAACGCCAGCTTTTCGTGGGCCGGCACGCAGTGGGGGCCGAGCGCCCGCCTCATAGAAGGCACCTCGCGGGCCGGATCCGTGTTTTCAACCCGACTGTGCCCCAGAAAACGTGTTTTCAAGGCGGCTGTACTCGCGACGATCTACGAAACGGGCGCAGGTAGGAGGTGGCGGCAAGCGCCTGACTTCTGGCGCCGCGGCGTGCCGCGAGGCTTCGATTCGGCCTCGGATGCCCAGAACCTGGATCCGCATCCCGTGGGATGTCTCCCTCGACTCCGGTCGTGTTTCCGCGCTTTTCGGCGACCGCACTCGCCTGGATGTCAGGGTCTCCCTCGACTCCGGTCGCAATCG
>JAUXQH010000007.1 GCA_030685065.1 Pseudomonadota bacterium
GAGGCGCCATTTTTTGCGTTCGTCCGGGACGAAGTGGAAATTTGGCGCCGGCGGGGGGCTCGCCGGAGTCCACGCGTCGGCGGATTTCCCGCGACCCAAGGGAGGGGGCGCCGCGAATCAAGTTCATCGCGACCCGTAGAAATACGGCGGGTGCCACAACCACGCCCGCCGGACGCCGACGCCGCCGTCCACGATCACCCGGATGTAGCCCGGCGGCCCCCGCTCCCGGATCGGCGCCGCCTGGTACCCTGCGCTCACGATGACCGACCCCCTCGCTCCCGGCCTGCACGAACGACTGCTGACCTCCGCGCTGGCCGAAGCCCTGGAGCGCCGCGCCGACCTCGACCCGATGACGGTGGGCCTCGACGAGGCCGAGGCGCCGGCCCTGCTCGGGCGGCACATCGCCGGGCTCGTCGCTGCCGCCGTGCGCGGCTTGCCGCTGTCCGGCCAGCTCGACGTCGCCAACCAGCTCCTCTCCCGCCTCGCGAGCGCGGTGCCGGGGGAGCCGGCGGCCGACCTCCTGACACCAGCGCTCCTGCTCTCCCTCGCGCGCCGCGACGCCCTCGCGGGCGTGGTGCACCTGCCGCGGCCCGCCACGCCGCTCAACCAGACCCACCTGTTCATCAACGCGCGCGGCGAGCACGGGGTGGGCGGGGAGATCGCGCGGGAGATCGCGTCCGCGGACCGGGTGGATCTGCTGTGCTCTTTCTTGTTATGGACGGGATACCTACGCTTGCGCGAGGCGTTGCACGACCTCCTGGTGCTGCGCCGCCGTCCGCTGCGCGTGCTCACGACGGTGTATTGCGGCGCGACCGATCGGCGGGTTCTCGACGCGCTGCACGCCGAAGGTGCGCAGATCAAGGTGAGCTACGACACCCGTGCCACCCGCATGCACGCGAAGGCCTGGCTGCTCCATCGCGACACGGGCTACCCCACCGCGTTCATCGGCTCGTCCAACCTCTCTGCCGCCGCCCTGTCGCAAGGATTGGAGTGGAACGTGCGGATCGGCGCCGACGCCCCCGACGTGCTGAAGAAGTTCGAGGCGGCGTTCGATGGGTATTGGGAGGATCCGGCGTTCGAGGAATACGATCCGGTACGCGACGCCGCTCGGTTCGACCTCGCGATCCAGGGCGAGCGGGGGGGCGGCGCGGAGGCGCTGACGCTCCGGCTCCAGGTGTCGGCCTTTCCGTTCCAGCAGCGGATCCTCGACCAGCTCCAGGTGGAGCGGGAGGTGCACCAGCGCTGGCAGAACCTCGTGGTGGCTGCCACCGGCACCGGCAAGACGGTGATCGCGGCCCTCGACTTCCGGAGGGTGCGCGCGAGCTTTCGGGCAGAGGGGCGCCCGCCGCGCCTGCTGTTCGTGGCGCATCGGAAGGAGATCCTGACACAGAGCCGCGCCGTGTTCCGGCAGGTGCTCCAGGACGGCGCGTTCGGAGGGTTGTTCGTGGATGGGGAGCGCCCGCGTCCCGGCCAGGACGTGTTCGCCTCGGTGCAGAGCCTCGCGCGCATCGACCTCGCCACGGTCGACCCGGCCGCGTGGGACGTGGTGATCGTGGACGAATTCCACCACTCGGAGGCGCCGACCTACGCCCGGCTCCTCGCGCACCTGCGCCCGCGGCTGCTGCTCGGGCTCACGGCGACGCCCGAGCGCGCGGACGGCGGCGACATCCTGCGCTGGTTCGGGGGCCACGTGGCGGTGGAGCTCCGGCTCTGGGAGGCGATCGACCGAGGCTTGCTCGTGCCTTTCCTGTACTTCGGGCTGAAGGACGTGCAGGACGCGGCTCCGTATTGGACGCGCGGCCGCGTGGACCTCGAGGCATTGGATCGGGTGTACTCGGGCCACCACGCGCGGGCGCGACAGGTGCTCGAAGAGGTGCTCTCGCACGTCGCGGACCCAACACGGATGCGCGCGGTGGGGTTCTGCGCCGGCAAGGCCCACGCGCGGTTCATGGCGGGGGTGTTCGTGGCGGCGGGGCTCCCGGCGCGGGCGCTGGTCGACGGCGATCGCGATCGGCCCGAGGTGCTCGCGGCGCTCCGGGACGGGCGGCTGTGCGCCATCTTCACCGTCGATCTCCTCAACGAGGGCGTGGATCTGCCCGAGGTCGACACGGTGCTGTTCCTCCGCCCCACCGAGAGCGCCACCGTGTTTCTTCAGCAGCTCGGGCGCGGGCTGCGGCTGTGCGAGGGCAAGCGATGCCTCACCGTGCTCGACTTCATCGCCACCGCTGACCGCTCGTTCCGCTTCGATCTGCGGTTCCGGGCCCTGGTGGGCGGCACCCGGGCGGAGCTCAAGGAGAAGGTGGACCAGGGCTTTCCCGTGCTCCCCGCGGGGTGCTCACTCACGCTCGCTCCGGACGCCGCCGAGGTCATCCTCACCCAACTGAAGGCGGCGTTGTCGCCACGCCGAGATCGATTGGTAGCCGAGCTCCGCGCGCTCGGCCAGGGGGTGACGCTCGGCGCGTTCCTCGACCACACCGGCCTGGAGCTCGAAGAGCTCTACAACGGCCGGTCGTTCACCCAGCTGCGACGAGAGGCGGGCCACGCCCTCCCGGCGGCCGGCCCCGCCGAGCAGGCGCTCTCCCTCGGCCTGGGGCGGGCGCTGCACACCGACGATCCGGCGCTCATCGACCGTTTCGTGGTCGATCTCGCGGGGAGCGCGCCGCCCGCGGTCACCCGGGAGCACCGGGTGCTGCTCGCGACGATCGACAAGGAGCTCGGCGGCGCCGATCCGGCCGCGGCGCTGCACCGCTTGTGGGCCAACCCGGCGCTACGAGACGAGCTGCGCGCGTTGCTGGTGTTGTTGCGCGGGCGTGTGCCCCACGTTCCCCTGGCGCTCGCGCACCCCGCCGTGCCGCTCTCCATCCATTGCCGGTATCGGCTGGAGCAGGTGATGGCCGCGTTCGACGCGGTGAAGGACGGCGCGCTCCTGCTCCCGCGCGAGGGTGTGTGGTTTCACGAGCCCACGCGGAGCGACGTGTTCTTCGTCACGCTTCAAAAGGCGAAGGAGCAATACTCGCCTTCGACCATGTACAACGACCACGCCATCTCGCCCGACTTGTTTCACTGGCAGAGCCAGGGGAGGACCACCCAACGTTCCGAGCGTGGGCAGCGCAACCTCGAGCACCGCGCGTTGGGCGTGACCCCGCTGCTGTTCGTGCGCGCGAGCAAGACCGACAGCCGCGGCTACACGGTGCCCTACCAATTCCTGGGGCCCGTGGCGCTCGAGCGGGCAGAGGGCGAGCGCCCCATCGACATCGTGTGGCGGTTGGTCCACCCCATTCCGGGGGAGGCGTTCGAGGCCATGCGCGTGGTCGGGTAGCCGGCGGCCCGATGAAGACCAGGGCGCGCGCCCCCCCTACCGGACGCGCACGCCCGTGCGAACGATCGCCGCGGGGTCGCGGCGCGGCCCCTGTTTCCGTGTCAGGTTTGGTTGCCCGCGGCCCGCACCCGCTCGAGCCCATCGAGGATCAGGTCGAGGCCGAAGTCGAGGGCGTGCAGGCCGTCGTGCGCGCCGGATGCGACGTGCTCGGTGAGGGCCCGCATCCAGGGGTACCGTGTCGCCGAGAGGCTCGGCAGGTAGCTCGCGGCGATCTGCGCGTACTGGTCCGCCTCGAAGGGGAAATTGAGCTTCTGGAGGGTGAAGCCGTAGATGAAGCTGTCCAGCGCGTTCCAGGCGTGGTCGACCATTGCCAGGGAAAAGCCGGCGCGACGGAGGCATCCGATCGTGGCGTCGACATAGCGCAACATCCCCGGGCCGACGTTGGCGCGCGACATCATCAGCCCGCAGGCCCAGGGGTGACGGAGCAGCACCTCGTGGGCCGAGAGGGCCCGCTTGCGCATGGCGATCTTCCACGGATCGGCTTCGGAGGGGACCTGGATCTCGCCGACCACGAGGTCGACCATGCCGTCGAGGATGTCATCCTTGTTGGACACGTGGTTGTAGAGCGACATCGCCTGGACGCCCAGCGCCCCGCCGAGGGCCCGCATGGTGAGCGAGGCGAGGCCCTGTTCGTCGGCCATGGTGATGGCGGCGCGGAGCACCCGCTCTCGTGTCAGCGGCTGCCGGGACTCGGGTGCTTCGGATGTTGCCGACAGGGGTGCCTCCGCATTCTGGGTGGACCGACGGGTGCTTAGGCCGACGGGGTTGGGTCACAGCATGAAGACGCTCTTGCCGCGGCTGTGGCCCGCACCCAGGTAGCGCATCGCCTCCTGCGCTTCACCCAGGCCGTAGCGCCGGTCGATGACCGGGCGGACCGTTCCCGCTTCGACGAGCCCGCACACCGTGAGCAGGTCATCGTTGTTGGGTTTGGCCATGAGGGAAACGAACGGTTGGGGGGAGTAGAGGTTGGTGGCGAGCCCCGCGAGGACGAGGAGCATCGGCCCGACCCAATCGTGTCCGACCCCGCCCGCACATGCCACCAGCCGCCCGCGCGCGGTGAGCACGCGCCGGCACGCCGCGAGGGGTCGGTTGCCGACGAGGTCGAAGATCACGTCGTACCGCCTACCTCCCTGGGTGAAGTCCTCCTGGCCGTAATCGATCACGTGGTCGGCCCCGATGGACCGCACGAGCTCGACGTTGCCGGCGCTGCACACCCCTGTCACCACCGCCCCGAGCGCCTTGGCGATCTGCACCGCGAAGGTGCCCACGCCGCCCGCCGCCCCGTTGATCAGCACGGACTGGCCCGCCTGGAGGCGCCCCGCATCCCGTAGGCCCTGCAACGCGGTGGTGGCGGAGACGGGGATGGCGGCCGCCCCTTCGAACGAGAGGGTCGCGGGCTTGTGCACCAGCTCGGCCTCGCGCACGCAGACGTACTCCGCGAAGCCGCCGCGGTTGATCTCTCCGAGCACCTCGTCGCCGACGTGGAAGGCGGTGACGTTGCGGCCGACGGCCTCGACCCGACCCGCGACCGCCATCCCCGGGATCGGCTGGTTGGGCTTCTTGAAGCCGAAGCCCGCGAGCCGGATGAGGTAGGGCTTTCCCGTGAGCAGGTGCCAGTCGCCCTTGGTGACGGCCGACGCGACGACCTGCACCAGCACGCCATCGTCGTGCACCACGGGCCGGGGGACCTCGCCCTGCACGAGCACCTCGGGCAGGCCGTAGACCGGTTGGAGGACCGCCCTCATCGAGGGGGCGCGCGTGCTCTGGGGGAGGGAGGATTCCATGGGGGCTCGTGGGGAGGCCTACGCTGTAGGCTTACGCTGTAGGTATGTCAACGAGGATGGGAATCCCCGGGCCCGGAGCACGGCTCAAGAGGAGATCCTGACACAGAGCCGCGCCGTGTTCCGGCAGGTGCTCCAGGATGGCGCGTTCGGAGGGTTGTTCGTGGGTGGGGAGCGCCCGCGCCCCGGCCAGGACGTGTTCGCCTCGGTGCAGAGCCTCGCGCGGATCGACCTCGCCACGGTCGACCCGGCGGCGTGGGACGTGGTGATCGTGGACGAATTCCACCACTCGGAGGCGCCGACCTACGCCCGGCTCCTCGCGCACCTGCGCCCGCGGCTGCTGCTCGGGCTCACGGCGACGCCCGAGCGCGCGGACGGCGGCGACATCCTGCGTTGGTTCGGGGGCCACGTGGCGGTGGAGCTCCGGCTCTAGACGCGCGGCCGCGTGGACCCGATCAGCCCTTCGTCGCGAGCGAGAACAGCTTGAGGTGCGCGGGCAGGGCCGCCTCGTTCGGCGCATGTGCCGAGGGGGCCTGGTCCCATGCCGCCGGGGCGATCTCGGCGGGCAGGGCCGGGTCGGGATGCACGGCGTCCGAGAGCGCGCAGCCGAGGTGCTTCGCACGCGCGAGTCGCGGGAGCTTGGCGAGCTTCGCCCCCGGGCAGAACCGCGCGAGGATGGTGGCGAAGACCGCCGTGTGGTCGAGAGGTTCGTGGCACACGGATCCGGGCGCCACGCGCGGGCCCGCGACGAGGGCAGGCACGCGGACGCCGAGCCAGTCGAACGGCGCCTTCTCACCCGTCGCCGGGGGTGGCACATGGTCGTAGAATCCGCCGTGCTCGTCGTACACGACCAGGAGCAGCGTGCTCTCCCACTTCTCCTTCGGGGAGTTGGCCAGGGCGCGGTACACGCGCTCCACGAAGCGCTGGCCGGCCCGGACGCTGGCGGGGGCGTGGTCGTCGTTGGCGGTCCGCCCCTCGCCCTTGCTGCCCAGCACCACGAAGTTGGGCTCGACCCACGTGACGGGCGCAAGCCGCCCCTGCGCACAGTCCGCCGCGAACGGGGCGAGATCGGTGTCGCAGCCCACGAAGTGTGGGTTCGAGGACAGCTCCTCGAAGTAGGCCCCGAGCCCGAAGTACTGGAGCCCGACGTGGCTTTGGTCCTGGTAATAGGCGCGCCACGGCACCTGCTGCTCGTCGAGGAGCTGGAAGAGAGACTTCCCGGTCATCGAGGCGTACGCCTTCGCCCCTCCCGCGACGCCCTCGCCTTTGGCGACATCGACATCGCAACGACCGCCGATCATCATCAGCTTGTTGGGCATGGTCCAATTCGGCAGCGAGCAGAACCACCGATCGCAGACGCCGTAGTGCTCCGCGAGAAAGTCGTAGACGGGAAGGTCCTCGCCGGTGAAGTACGCCATCACCAGGCCCTTCGGTACGTCGGGGTGCTTTTCCTGGAACTGGTCCACGAAGCCGTCCATCGCCCACGACTCGCCCAAGGCCGGGGTGAAGCCGGTCTTCCAGCGCCGATCCATCTGGCGGTGCACAGCCGTCCACTCGTGGGGCGGGTCCTTCAGGATGGCGCCGGTGTTCTTGACCCTCTTGTACGCGCTGCAGGGGCCCACGGGCACGCCGTTCCCCTCGTCGTCGGGGTTGCGTTCGCCCCCCGTCAGGCCGTCGACCTTGCCAGGGCCGGCCGTTCGGCCCTTGCCTCCCTTGACCACGGGCAAGGAGAGGTAGCCCAGCATGTGGTCGAACGAGCGGTTCTCCATCACCACAACGACGATGTGCTCGATGTTGGCGAGGCGGGCGTTCTCTTCGGCAGTGTTGTTTGGCATCTTTGCTCTCCTGTTCGTTTGAAGTCGTCAGATTCAGAGTGCCGCGCACGCGTCCGGAGCTTGCCGCTTCCCGGGCTCCGAGGCGGAGACCTCCGACCAACCCGGCCCCGCGAATTCGCGGCATGCGTCGAACCCGACGGCGCACCCGGGCACGGTGACGGTCATGCAGTACGTCGCGCCGATGACGGGCACCTGGTCGGGAAACCAGGAGACGATCACCGGAATACGATTGAAGAAGCTCGGGAGAAGGCGGGTCTCGACGTCCTGATCGTGCGCGTCCACCACGGCTCCGTGCCGGTTCTTCACGGCGACGCCATTCTGGGTGATGTCGACCGCCCACGGTTGTGTGGATTGCCAGAACGCCTTCCCAGCCTGACGGATCACGAGCTCGAACGGCATCGCGGAGGCCCCCAGGTCCGGCGTCGAGGCGTGCACGGGACGGGTGTCACCATGGGGGTTGGTCCCCTGCGCGGTGAACTGCTTCAAGTGGTGGAGGCGAGGGCGCACCGCCCCGCCGGCGTGCATGAGGCCGCGTCCGATCGCGATCTGCCGCGGATGGGCCTCCACCTCGGAGAGTGAGACGGACGGCCGGGTGCCCAGGGTGCTTGCGAGCGTCATCAGGTGCCCGACGAAGAAGTCGAGCTCGTGGGCGCCGTACAGCGTCGAGGCCCCCTCGTATTGCTGGCGGGCATACTCTTCGGGAGTGGTGAGGTACTGAAGGTACCCCGACGTGAGACCCGCCATGACATCGGCGCGAGCCGCTTCCCGGAGGCGCGCGCCCGCCACGACGGTTGCCTCGCCCGGGAACAGCAGGATCCGCTTGCCGGAGATCTCCACCAGCCCGAGCGGCGCCATCCGCGCAAAGCTCCACTCCTTGGGCTGCAGCAGAGAGCGGAGGGCTCCGAACCGCGTCGGCAGCGCCGTGTGTAGGACGCGCTTCGGATCGGCGCCGCCCGACTTCTGCCCCTCCGCGAACGCGAACTCCGAGTAACGGTAAACGGTGGGGCCGTCTTCGGCGCCCGCACCGGCCGCCGTGCCGAGCGAACCAAGCTTGTCGAGCTTCACGGCACACGGGACGGTCGTCGTCGGGCACGCGTCCTGTCCTCCTGCGATCTCGACGTCCGCGTGAGCACGGCGGAGCGTCAGCGGAGCGTCGGGCCCCTCGGCCCAAACCGCGGCGAGGGTCGCCGCCGCCAGCTCGTCCGCCACCGCACGCGCCAGCGCGAACCCCGGCGCTCGAGGCTCGTTCGGTTGGATGGAACCCTGCTTCAACGGCCACGCGGGCGACACGTCCCCCTCCGCCCCATTGATGAAGGCGACCACGGGGACGGCCCCGTCGGCCGGCCGCCACCGATCACGGAAGCTCGCGCGCGCCTCCGCGACGAGATCGCCGTGGTACGCGTCGTTGCCGTTCGGAGCGGCCGTGGGGTGCACCGCGAAAAAGGCGAGGACGGCCTTGGGGCTCCCTGACGCCGACAGTTCGAGCACGTTCAGGGTCTGGTCGGTGTGGCCTCGCGGATCCATGGAGGCCGCGCAGGCCACGGCCGCTTCGGGGTTGTCGCAATGTGCGAGTACGCTGCGGTTGCTCGTGATCGAGGTATCGATCCTGGCGTCGACCCACCGCGCCGACGCCCCGGGCTGAGCGTTCGTGCATGCGGCCAGCACCCCGCCGGCGATCTGTGTAGCCAGGAGGTCGAAGTAGTCCCGGTCATAGCCTGAGTCGCGAGGAGAGAACGAGTCGAGCTCGAAGACGTTCCAGTCCGTGTAGGTCCGCTCGACGAAATGGGAGCCCGGGCCCGCGTGGGTGTGAGTCGCGGAGAGGGCGAGGTTGTCCGCACCCAGGTGCGCGCAGTCGTTGGTGCCGGTCGCCCGCACCTTCTCCACGACCGTACGCTGGAGCGCGGCGGAGACGAAAGGGAGGTCACACGTGACCCAGGCGAAGGCGTCCTGGTTCGCGGACAGGTACACGGCCTGACACGCGAGGCCGCCGCGCCGAGCGAGCGCCGTGAGCCCGTTGGGCCCGTGGCCGCCCAGGACGCGCCCGAGTGGGGGGTTGATCGGGAAGTCGTCGGCGCCGACGCGAGCGCCCTCGCCCTGGAGAGGGTCCGCCGGCGAGGCCGGCACGTGGACCTTCGTGTACAAACACCCTGCAAACGGCAACAACAGCAGCAAGCGCATCGTCCACCTCGGCGCGCTTCGTAGCCATGCTGCTGGGCTCGCGCTCACGATGCGTGTTCACCGCGTGTGAACGCGTATCAGCGAGCCTCGAACCGTGGAACCGCGCGCTCACCGTCGAAGGCGCCGTCGGAGAGCCGGCCCCGCGCGGGATGCCGCGAGGGATGACACCGTTGTGGCGTTGAGAAGCCGGCATCTCCCCGATGACCTCTCCGACCGGCAGCCCGACGCTTGCAGCGAGGGTCCCGCTCAGGTATCGCCCGTGCCCCATGCACTCCCTCGTCGCGGACGCGGTCCGCGCGCTCCAGACCCGCCGCCTCGCCGTACTGCCCGACGTGGGTGCTGACTGGGCCCTCCTCGGGCGGGCGGCGCATCGGGGATGGCTCGCCGCCGGCGGCCGGGGCCCCCTGCTCGCGATCGACGTGGCGCACGTTCGGGATGCCGAGGACGTGCGCGATGCCGCGCGCGCGGTGGGAGACGGGCTCCTCCACCTCGGTCCGGGCGTGGAGTGCCCCGTGGGCCTGGGCGTGCTCCTCCTCCGACACGGCAACACGCGCGCCGTCGTCGAGGAGGCGCTTCGTCGCCTCGACGCCGTCCACGCTGTCGCCGTCGACCCGACCCTCGCGCGTGCCCGCGCCGCCCTGCTCGCCCACGCGCGCGCCGCCGAGGTGGTGTATCTGCGCGGCCCGGAGGGCTCCGGGCGCGCCAGCCTCGCGCGGTGGGCGGCCGCTGCGCTCGACGCGCCCAGTCTGGTCGAGATCACGCCCGACCGCCCCGCCCATGCCCCCCCGGGCGCATGGATCCTGTTCCGCGAGCTGGAGGAGGTCGGGGCCGAGCGCCTCGGCCCGCTCCGCGCGCGGCTCGCGGCGCCCACGCTCGGGTGGGGGGGCGGCGGCGTGGCAGAGCCGCCCGCGCAGGCCGTCGTCGCGGGTATCGTCGGGCAGGACCGCGCCTTCTGCGAGGTCCTGGCCACCGCCGTCCGACATGCGCCCACCACCGCGCCGGTGCTCATCCTCGGCGAGAGCGGCACGGGAAAGGAGCCGCTCGCGCGGCTGGTCCACGATGCGAGCGGTCGGCGCGGGCCGTTCGTGCCGGTCGACCTCGCGAGCCGGAACGAGAACCTCATCGAGGACGACCTGTTCGGGCACGTCCCCGGTGCCTTCGAAGGGGCGCGGGCGGCCCGCGACGGGGCTTTTCGCCGCGCCCACCGTGGCACGCTCTTCCTCGATGAGCTGGGCAACCTCCCCCTCGCGGCCCAGGTGCGGCTCCTGCGCGTGCTCGAGCTCGGTCAGGTCCAGCCGCTCGGGTCGGACGCGAGCCACCCGGTGGACGTGCGGGTCGTGGCGGCGACGAACGCCGACATCGAAGGCATGGTCCACGCCGGTACGTTCCGCCGCGACCTCTACCATCGGCTCGCCGGCATCGTGCTCCGCCTGCCGCCGCTGCGCGATCGGGGCGAGGACGTGACCCTCCTGGCCGAGCACTTTGCCCGCCGGGCGGGGGCCGGCGGGCTGGCGGACGACGCCCACGCTGCGCTGCGCGCGCGACCGTGGTCGGGGAACGTGCGGGAGCTACGGCAGGTCGTCGAGGTGGCGGCGCGCGAGGCCCGTGGGTCGCGTGCCGCCCCCCAGGCGCCGGACGCCTCCGATCGGGACACCGGCGGGGTCCCCGCGGGCGATCTCGGCGGGAGGATCAGCGCGGCGCACCTCCGGATCGCGCCGACCGTCCCGCTCTTCGTGACCGGTACCTCCGACGTACTCGAGCGACCCAGCGGACTCGCCCGGCGTGAGGCGCAAGCGCTTGCCGCGCTGAGCGTGGTCGTCGCCGCGCCGGCGGAACGCGGCGAGGCCTGCCTCCGGAGCGCGATCCTCGCCGGGCTGGGCGGGCGGCCAATCACGCCGGACGCCCTCCGGCTCCTCGTCGCCTGGCCGTGGTGGGGCAATTTCGTGGAGATCGAGCGCAAGCTCCGCGCGCTCCGGGCGGCTTCGCCCGGCCCGGTGGACACCGCCTCCCTCGCCGCGCTCTTTCCGGAGATCGGGGCGGGCGCCACGCGCGAGCCCATCGTCTCTCTTCTCTCCCCGTCGGTGCGCGACGACGGCGGCGTGGCCGGATGGAAGGCCGCCCACCACGACGCCGCCCTGGTCGTGGGGCGCGCGCGTGCGCGGGCCGATCTGGACGACGACCGCCGCCGGTGGCTCGCGCGACGCGTCGACTCGCTCGGGTTCCTCGCCTTCCCGAACCTCGCCGAGCTGTCCCGCGCCCACGTCCTCGTCGAGCGGCATCCCGCTGGCCTCGTCGTCAGCCTGGCGCCGGGCGCCGCCCTCCCCACGCTCGCCGGGCCGCTCGACGGTGCCGTCGTCCCGGTGGACGAGCCCGTGGTGCTCGGGCGCGCGGGGGAGCTTCGCGTGCTGCGCGACGGCGAACCCGTCCTCCAGCTGTTCCTGTTCGCCGGCGAGGCCGCGCTCGCCGAGGCAGAGCCCCTCCTCCGCGCCCGCCTGGCAGGCGCTGTCGATGACACCCGGCGGGCCGCGCGCCCGGCCCGCGCGTGGGCCGTCTCCCCGGAGGAGATCGCTCTCCTCAACACCATCGTCGTGGGCTTCGTCGAGGGCGACGGAGACTTCGCCCCCCACCTCCGCGCCGCGCTGATGGCGTCGGAGAGCCCAGCGCTACGGGCGGCCCTCCTCTCCTCGCACCCGACGCAATCCTGCGCCCGCCTCTACCAGAGCCCGCTGAACGGGCCGTTGCGCGTCGATCTCGTGGGGCGCCTGCGCGCGGAGGGGCTCGTCGAGCGCGCTGGGCTGCGCCTGCCCACCAACCTGCGCGCCGCGATCGAGGACGAGGGCGGCTGACCGTACCGGTCGGCTGACACGTGTGGACCGCTTGCACACCCCCGCGTTGTGCAAGCGCCGTTCACGCACGTTCATCCGCGGCAGGGCACCGGGCGGCGAGTCTCGCCGATTATCGGGGTTTCATGGATGGCACGCCGCCTGCAATCGGCCCGGGGACACCCTCTGGAGATCCTGGTGGAGACCCTGAACACGCTGTCCTGGCAGATGTACGAATTCCTCCGGCGTATGGAGGGCGACTGGCACCAGCGCTTCGCCGAGACCGCCGATCCCGTCGGGGCGGCCGAGGCGTTCGGCCGCGACTGGAAGCCGACGGCGACGGACCAGCTCGACGCATTGTTCGCCGCGATGAGCGAGCAGATGGACCTCCTCCCCACCGAAGAGCTGCGTCGTCAGGAGGCTGGCGTCCGGATGCTGCTCCATCCCTGGTTCCTGCTCTCCCCGTTTTGCCGCCGCGTCGTCGATTGGCCGCTCGGCTACCCCGGTGACTATCGCGCCGTGGAGATGGTCTTCGCCGGCCGCGAGGCCGCCACCACGCCCATCGGAAACGTGCTCGGCAACTACACCCTGGGCACTGGCCCCTGCGAGGCCCACCGCGGCCGCGCCGGATGGGCGCACGCGCGGATCGACGAGTGGTTGGTGCAGTCGGGTACCAAGCGTCCCCACATCCTGTCGTTCGCATGCGGTCCGGAGGTCGTCCTCCGGCGCTGGGTCCAGGCCGGCGGGGTCGCCGACATCACGCTCGCCGACCACGACACCCACGCGCTCTCGCACGCCGGGCGCCAGCTCTGGAAGGTGATTCGCGGCCGGGGGAACGCGTCCACCGTGCGCGGGGTGGAGGCGAACGCCCTCCACATGCCCGGCGGCGATGCCCTCACGCTCCTCGGCGCCGATCGGCCCTATGACGTGGTCACGGTGCTCGGCCTGCTCGACTACCTCGACGACGCCCAGTGCGTCGCCTTCCTCGGCTCGCTGTGCTCGGCGTTGCGGCCGGGCGGCCTCCTCCTCGTCTCCAACGTGAGCGGTCCGAACCGCTGGCGCGCGCTCATGGAGCTGGTGGGCGGCTGGCGGGTGGTGCATCGCTCTCCCGACCGCTTCCTCGAGGTGCTCGGGCGGACGGAGCGCCTCGCCGATCTCGACCTCACCGTCCATTCGTCGGGGACGAACGTCTATGTTTCGGGGATTCGGAGCTGATCCGATTTCGGCAGCAGAATCGGCAGTACGGCGTGGGCAAGGCGAGCCGATGTGATCTCGGCGTCGAGGCAGGGGGGCGGGGGCGCACCCCGTACCGCCGCGGAGATGTACTCCGCGGTCCAGGCCAACAGTCCGGCGTCCACCTCCCGGGCACGCTCCGCCGCGTCGGTGAGGAGCGGCAGGGCCGGGACCCCGCCCTGAAGCGTCAGGGTGAGGCCTGCCTCCAGCAGGCCCGCGGCGCATGGACCCACGCTCCACCGGGCCCTGCGGAGCCAGGTGGCCGCCGCATGCACCTCGCGTAGGAGGTGGCGACGCCGAGCATGGTCACGTTGGATCAGCGCGATGGCGACGCCCGCGCGTTGGAACAGCCACGTCCCACGGGCCCACGGGAGCAGCAGCGCGCCGCTCGATCGAACGCGAGGCGCGCCGTTCGAGAGCGTGTCCCATGCCGCCGCCGCATCGCCCGCCGCGAGGTGAATCTCCGCGCGGGCGAGCACGCTCGACCAGGCCCCGAGGGGTTGCCCGATGTGCGCCCACCGCGCCTCGCAGGCGTCGAGAATTCGGGTCGCGTCCGCGGTCCGCCCTTCGAGCAGGGCGACGCGCGTGGCGCTCCAGAAGTGCCCCGTGTCCAGCAGGCCAGCGCGATCCGGGGAGAGGGAACCAAGGTCCAACGCGTGCGCGAGCTCGCGGATCCGGCGTACGTCGCCAGAGTACCAGCGCATTCCGACGGCGAAGACCTCGACGTGCACCCGCTCCCAGCTGGTGGGCGCCGGATGGGAGGCGAGCGAGCGCAGGGCGGTCTCCGCGGCCGCGAGACAGCGCTTCGCGTCCCCCTCGAGGAACCGTACGAACACCTCGTTGATTCCGACGAGCCCGCGGTCGTAGGCCGAGCCCCCTTCCGCCAGCCGGTGCGCGGCGGCCAGGAGCTCGTCCACGCGGTGGGCCAGGAACGTGCCGGAGAAGCGGGCGCGCATCGTGGCTTCCCACGCGAGTGCGCGGGCCACGGAGCCGGCGGGGCCGCCTTCCAACGCCGCGCGCAGGTGGGCGAGCGACCAATACTCGGATTCGACACCGTCGTAGAACGCGGTCACCGTGGTCGCTGCCCAGAGCGCGTCCAGCCCGAGGGCGGAGCGGGCGTCCCCCGCGGGGGCGACGCGCCACGCGAGGCCGCGGAGCACAAGGCGGGCGCGCTGTGCGAGGACGCCGAAGGCATAGCCGAAGCGCGATCGCGGGGCGGCGAAGCCGAGCTCGCCCAGCAACGCCACGAGGTGGGCGCGGCCCTCGTGCACGAGCCCCGCGCGGTAGCTCTGCTCGATGAGGGCGACCGCCGCGGCCGTCCTCGCGGTCGGCGTCCGTGCGTCCCGCAGCACCTCCTGGTAGGCCGCCGCGGCGGCCGTGGAGCGCCCCAGCGACGCGAGGAGGTCCGCGCGCGGCTGGCGCGCCTCCCGGCCTCGGCCCTCGGGCTCCAGCTCGAGCACGAGGGTGTAGAGCCGGAGCGCCTGCTCGTACGCGAGGGCGCGCGATGCGGCCTCCGCGCCTTCCAAGGCCACTCCGACGGCCTCGGACTGCTCGCCGGCCGCCAGCAGGTGGCCCGCGCGCAGCTCGGCGCGCGGATCGTCCGCCGAGGAGAGGACGCGCGCGACCAGCTCGTGGAGTTGCCGCCGCTCCTCCGTGGACAACGCGGCCAGGACGGCCTCCGCCATGCGATCGTGCGAGAGGATGACGCCCGGACCGACCTCGCAGGGGGCCTCTCGCAGAACGCGGGCCGAAAAGAGCGAGTCCAGCGCTCGCGAGGCCGCGGGGAGCGCACGCTGCACGCCGAGACGCGGCAGGGGCCCGCCAGCGACCGCGGCCGCTCGGAGCAAGGCGCGACCGGAGGGCCCCGCGACGGCAAGAGCACCGTCGATCCATCCATCGAGACCGCCGGACCGCGCGAGCGCCGCCACGAAAAACGGCAGGCCGCCGGACGCCTGCGCTACCTCCTCGGCCCGAGATGCCCCGAGGCGACTCGCGAGCTGAGCCGCCTCCAGCGGGTCGAGCGGGCCAATCGCGAGGCGCGAGAGCTCGCGGAAGCCGAGGGTGGGCGCCCCGGGGTGCCCTGGAACCGCCGCCCGTGCCACGAGCACCACGGTGACCGCGGGCGGCTCGGGGGGCCGAAGAAGCTCCTGCACCAGGGTTTCGCTGTCCGGGTCCATCCACTGTGCGTCGTCGATGACGAGGAGGGTCGGGCGGCGCCGAGCGTAGGCGCGCAGGAGCTCGCGGAGGGCGGCGAACGCGCGGGTCCGTGGGGATGCGCCGTCCGGCGAGAGGTCGATCGCCCGCGCGTCGAGCGCGTATCCGAGCACGGGGAATACGGATGCGAGCGCGCGGACGGCCTCTCGCGGCAGCGGCGGTGCTTCGAACGCGCCAGACAGCAGGTCGGATCCGATCCGGTCGAGCGCCCGATCGAGGGCCTGGAACGTGACGGTTTCCGTGCGATCGCAGCGGGTTTCCAGGACGACATATTCTTGGCGGTCGAGGCGAGTCAGCCAGGTGCGCAGCAGCCGCGTCTTGCCTACGCCGGAGGCACCTTCCAGGAGAAACAACGTCGGATCCCGGCGGTTCCACCGGCCGACCGTGTCGTCGAGAAACGCCAATTCAGCGGCGCGGCCCACGAAGGGTGGCTCACTCGGAGCGGCCGCGAGGGGCGGAGCGCCGCGCCGGGGCGCAGGGAGCGCAGCGCGCAACACCTCCAGGGCAGGCCGCGCCTGCGGGTTGGGGTCGAGCGCCGCCGCCATCCCCTCGGCGAGCGCGGGAGACGCTCCGAGTTGGCTCCACTCCTCGGTGAGGAGCGGGTGACCGCCAGCGGCGGCGCGCGCTCGCGCGTCGTTGCAGGGGAGCCCCGTGAGCGCCTCCGCGAAGAGGCAAGCGACCGCGAACACATCTGCGGATGGCCGCGCGTCGGCCCCGAGGGCCTGCTCCGGTGCCATGTATCGGGGCGTGCCAGCCCCCGCACCGAATGACAGGGTCGAGGGTTCGGACCGGGTCACGAGGCCAGCGTCGAGCAGGACGATCCTTCCGTCACGGCAACCCATCACGTTGCCGGGCTTGAGGTCTCGATGAACGCGCGCCGCGTCGTGGAGCGCGGCAACTCCCGCGAGGAGCTGCGCGAAGGCATCATGGAGGCGGGCCATCCCCGCTGCGTCGGGAGGCCCGACGAGGCCGGGGCGGAGGAAGGTGAGTAGATCCACGCCGTCCAGGAGCTCCATCGTGAGGAACGTGGGCGTCGCCTCGGCGAAGAGTTCGTACAGCAGCACGAGGTTTGGATGCCGCACGTCCGCGAGCGAACGAAACTCCCTCTTCAGCGCGCGCTGTTGCTCGGGACCCCCGTGGTGAAGCATCTTGAGCGCCACGTGTTCGGCAGAGGAAAGATCGAGGGCCCGGTATACCACCCCGTTCCCTCCAGCGCCGAGCCGACCACGGAGCTCGAACCGGCCTCGCACCTCACTCGGAATGGGGGGCGCGGTGTCGGGCAACAGCATCGGAGGCCCTTATCGGGCAATCGGCATGCCGTATACTCCGCCGAGGAGATGTCGCGATGCGCTGGCTGATGTTGGTGATGCTCCTGCATCTGTTCCTCCCGGCACAAGCGTGGGCACAGGCGGTTGACTGTCCCATCGCCTTCGACGCGACGACCGGCTTCGACGAGATGAACATGTTCTGCAATGGACGCGGAGCATTGGCGTATGTGGGGCGGATCGGGTCGATCTTCTCGCCCGGCACGCCCGGCACGCTTCCTGGGGACGACGCGACGCTCATCGAACCGTTCCGCCGCTTCGCCGCGTCGCTCATGACGCCGGGGTGCGGGGGGCCGTACGGTGGCTGCCCGGACGCCGTCGTGCAGGAGCATGGTGGGCTCCATCGCTTGGAGCAGGAGCTCGGCGTGATTGTCGATGACAAGGGAAAGCGTCGGGGCTCGCTCAATGGAATCGTGGAGGGTGGCATCGCGGACGAGGTTCGAGTGACGGTCGCCGGCTGCGCGCTCTGCCATACGGGGCGGGTCGCCGGCAAGGTGTATCGGGGCCTCGGAAACAAGACGATCGACGTGTGGAATGCCAACCGCGTCCTCCACCGCGTCATGGCGGCGAACTATCCTGCTCTCCTCTTTCCTCGGCGCCCGATGCTCGATGTGGAGAGGGTGACGAATCCGAGCTTTGGTCGGTATACCCTCATATCCCGCGCCATCGCGCTCACGGGACGGATGGCCTACGAGCCATGGGCGAGCCGCACCCGGGGCCTGGTGCCGGATGGTTTGGTGATGTGGTGGTTTCTCGGTCACAACAACGACAAGATGGAGGAGGGCGCGCCCCGCGGCGAGGTGAAGGTGCCAGCGCTCTGGGGGTTCGCCACGCGACGCGGTCTTCGGCCCGGCCCATCGACACCGGACGCACCGTACCCGGTTCCGCTGTTCGCCGATGGCTTCGCGCACGGGCGCGGCTTGCTGGCCGGCGCCGAGCTCGGCGCCGACCCCCACCCCGCAACCCTCGGTTACAAGGGCTACAAGCAGCGCGCCGAACAGATCGCGACCCTGCTCGCGGGGCTCGTGGGAGCCGATGGTCCGCCCGCATTTCCGTGCAGCGTCGACCAGAAGTTGAGCGAAGCGGGCAAGGTGGTGTTCGCCGAACGGTGCCAGGATTGCCATGGCGACCACTCGGGTATCTCTCGGGAGGCTCCCAAGATCAAGGCGATCGGCGTGGTCGGCACCGACCCCGAGCGGCTCCGCATCGCCGCCGCGAGCGACTTCTCCGGAGGGGCGCGGTGTGCGCCGGGAGCGTTCTGTGAGCGCGGCCGCGCCGCTGTCGACGCCGTCGCCGCCGTCGATTCGAGGCGCGGCATCGAGCGCTCGCGGTGGCGGCCGGAGCCCGGCGGCGTGGCGATCGGCTATTTCGCCCCGCGGCTGGACGGCATCTGGGCCCGCTTCCCGTACCTGCACAACGGCAGCGTGCCGACGCTCTGGCACCTGCTCGGGCCGGTCGCCGAGCGCCCCGTCGCCTTCGACCTGACGGAGGCGTCGACCGTGGCCGGCTTCGACCCGGTGATGGGCGGCCTGAGCGTTCCGGGCGGAAAGGCAACGTGCACGGTTGATCCCGATGCGTTCCCAACGGGTGCCGACCGACTGGAATACTGCACCGAGAGGACGGGGCAGTCCAACATCGGGCATGACTTCTGGTGGCGGCCAGGCGGCGATCCGCTCTCCGATGGCGAGCGCACCGCGGTGATCGAGTATCTGAAGACCCTGGGCGGGGGCGTTCAGAACGTTCCGGAGCAATGGTGCGCCGGCAAAGGCAGTTAGGGCTCGAGGCGCCCGTCGGTCATCAGTTGAAGTCCAGCAGCGGTACGTAGAAGCCGAACACCAGGTAACCACCGCCGCTCGGCTTCTGCTGCATCTGGTCCGTCGCGAACGCCGGATCGATCCAGCCGTGCACGCCGAGAAGCAGGGGAACGTTCGGCCGCCCGAACGTGAACCCCGCGGTGGTGCCGAAGCGGAGCATGTCGGAGGGACTCGCCACCGTGATGATGGCGGCCTCGTCGCTCCCCCAATCCACCATGCGCCCGAGCTCGATGGCGGTAGCGTCGAAATGCCACCCGAGGCGACTCCTCCCTGTCGGCACCTGGTCCATCGCAAAGCCCATGTTGAGATGGATGGGCAGACCGCCGAGAGCCGGGGCCGGTGCGAACGACTCGATATCGGTAGCCTCACCCGCGCGAAGGCCCGCCGCGGTGCCGACGGTACCGCCGACGGACCATACCCAATCCGAGCGGCGACGGGTCCGGTCCGTGGTGGAGCGCGATAGCGCACGCACGGCTTGTTTCTGACCCTCCTTCCTGGACTTGTCATCCGTGATCTGCGACGCCCCTGCGAAATCGCTGGCGAACACGCCGAACGCGATCACCCGGGAGAGCAGGCGGGTGCTGCCCTCGCCCGCGTGTGTGGCGAGCACCTTCTCGGCGAGCGGTGAGAGCACGGTCGCCATCTGGCGGGCGTATGCGTGCAGGTTCGCGGAGGAGTTGACCGCGGCGGCGCCTGCGACGAGCGCCTTGCGATCGGCTCCACGTGCGCACGCCTTCGGCGCGTCCACGCCCAACAGATCGCACGCCTGGGTGTAGGAGTCGCCGAGCAACTTCGCGGTGGCGGCCGGATCTGTCGCCTTGCCCGGCGCTTGCAGGACCTCCTCCAGCGCCGGCATCGCCACTGCCATGAGCGCGGCCGCACGCGCCTCGTTGAGAGTTGTTCCCTTGGCGTTCCCAAACCAGCTGGGCAGCTGATCACCGACGTAGGCGAGCAGGGTGGTGAGCGCAGTCTTCGTATCGCCGTTCATGGCCTCCATGACGATCCTCCGGCCTGCCGCCGTGCCAGCGGCGAGCTGGCTTGTCCACAGGGGCGCTGGGCCGGCGCGGAACTCCGTGTCCGAGACCACTACCAGCTCGAGCAGGTCGAACACCAGCCCGGTGACCGCAACGGCCTGGCTGCGTGGGGTCGCGTTCCGCGGTGGCGAGAGGATGTCCAGGCTGGTGGCGACAAAGTATTCTGAGCGGCCCCACCGCGCGTAGATGTCACGTACCTCGTCGAGCTTGCACATCCCCGTGGCGAACGTTTGCTCCGGGTGGGTGAGCAGATCGGAGATGGCGCGCGCGTCGCAGCCGGACTGCGCCTGGCACTCAGCCGCGACGGCGAGCGCGACTCCAGCAGCGCACTGGACCCCGCGGAGCGCTTGAAGCTGGCCGCTTCTGTTCGGCCCTGCCACCACCGCGGCGATCGTATCGATCGCTGCCCCGATTGCGTTCTCGTCCTGGCTAGTCGATGCCGCTTCGAGGGCCTGCAGCGGCTTGACCAGGCTTGGGAGGAGCTGCAGCCGGCCGGCCAAGGTGTCGAGCGCCGGGTGGCCCGTAGCGGCGAGCGAGGAGAGGCTTGCCGCCACGTCGGCCGGGTTCTTCGCCACGGACGCGGTGGCCAGGGCCGAGGCGGCCCTTACGAGGTCATCGCCGCCTCCGATCGGTAGCGTCAGCTTCCCGACCTCGACCAGCAGCGCCTCTTGCCGCGGTGTGTGCCGTGGAGCTCCCCCCAACGTCGTTTCGGCGAGCAGCTCCAGGCCCACGCGCCCGAGCCAACCGAGGAGCACGGCGCGCTCGTCGACGCTCCACGCAGTGGCGCCTCGCGCGTGGAGGAGCGACTCCAGCTCCGCGTCCGTCGGTGGCTCCCCGAGCACCCCGCGCAGCACCATCGGCACCACGGAGAGCGCGAACGCCGCGGGGTCCTCGAAGGGCCCTGCGACCGCCCCGGCGAGCCGAACCAGCACCCTTTGTGCGTCGGCGTCGGTGACACCCTCGGGCCGCACCGCGGCCACCCCGAGGTCCACGACGGCAAGCACGGGGCCTTCGAGCAGCCGCACGAACGGGTTGTCGCCTGATGCGCGGAGGGACTGGTCCACCAGGAGGAGCCCCGAGAGCTGGATCCCGTCCTGCACCATCGAACGGAGGATCAGATCCCCCGAGGCCGCGAGCTGGTCGATACGCAGGGTGCCGAGCGCGGTGCAGGTGTTGGCGAACACGGGCTGATCGTCGGCGACGGACCGCGGGCGGAGCCGCTGCATGAGCGCCGCGAGCTCCGGCGGCACACCGTCGCCCCGAGGCTCGAACACGAGCTCCTCGCAGGTGAAGCGCTGCAGCTCCTCTCGTACGGCCTCGAGCCCCTCGACCTGGGCGCGCTCGATCATCACCTCGCCCGCCACCTCCACCAACTGCGTCGCGATCGCTGCCGCGTCGACGCCCATCGAGCGCCGCGCGAGGGGCGCCGTGGCCGCCGAGCCGCCCGCCGCCGAGGTCAGGCTTCGGAGGCCGGTCGCAAGGCTGGGCCTGGGCACCATGTCCAGCCGGATCGTGTGGAGCTCGGGATCTGTGACTTTGCCGAAGGTGTCGATACCGCGCACACTGACGAGGTGGATGGTCGACGACTCGCCTGGGGTGGTGATCGTGTTCGACCCTACGACCGCGTTCGGCGCCAGGGCGTGCAGGTACGCCGCGACGGCACCCTTGTCCCGGCAGAGCCGCCAACCGTAGTCGAGAGGCTGGGAGCCCGCCGTGCCGAACGGGAACGGCTCCGCGTCCACGCTCACCTCCCAGGTCCCCTTCGGGAGCGAGATCGCTCGGGACAGGGAGGCGTCCTCGAAAGGATCCCACACCAACTGGCGGTGGCCCGGCTCCCCGTCTGATCGGTCGAATGATAAACGGAGGCGGCTCGGCGGGCGATCCGACAGCCGCACCAGCATCCGACCGGTGTGTTGGACGTCCGGAGCGATGCTCAGCGAGTTCGCCAGCTTCCTTGTTCCACTTCCATTCATTGTGCAGGTCTCCTCGACGGTGACCGCCCACGCTGGGAGCGGCGCCACCAGGAGCGCGAGCAGAAGGATCAAGCGTCGTGTCATCGGAGCTCCAGAGCGTGGATGGTGTCGTCGAGCCACGGCTGCAGCCTGTCGACACGGGTGTAGATCCCACCGTCCCCGCACGCGACGCGGCTGATGGCGACCGGACGCGAGGTGATGGCCAGGAGGCGCCAACCGCAAAGGCGCTCGTTGGGGTCGAGGTGTACGGCGTGCGCCGCCTCCGCGCTTCCGACCCAGGGCTCGAACACGGGCCCACCGCTGTCCCCGTTGCAGGTGTCGCGGCTGGCCGAGCGCAGGACCATCTCCCAGTCAGGGGCACATCCGAGGAGGGACGCGCGGCTCCCGTTACACCCCCAGCCCATCGCGGGAAGGTCGGTGATGTGGCGTTGGCCCGACCCTTCGGCGCCCCCTCGGTCCACCGCGCCGTAGCCCGCGGCCCGCACGGTCCCGATCGGCGGCTGGGTCTCCACCGCCCGGCGGAGAGGCTCGGGCTCCAGGAGGGGGTCGGCGTCGAGCCGCACGAGCGCGGCGTCCACGGCGGGGTCGGGGTGCTCCCGCGCCTCGACGACCGCGTAGATGCGGGCGCGCTCGTCGACCCGCATCGCGAACGTCACCTTTGCTGCGGGCAGGCAGTGCCGGGCGGTCAACACCACGCCTGCCCCCACGAGCACCCCCGAGCAATGCCACTGGCCCTCCTGCCCCAACGCCGCCGTGGTACCAAACCGCTCTGCCTCGACTGGGCGCAGATCGGCGACACCTCCGCCCGCGTTGCCCGTGGTGAAAGCCGGGACCAAGACGGGACGGGCTTCCGGAGGCATCTTGTCCTTGGCAGGTGGGGGGTAGCGCGCGCGCAGGCGCTGGAAGGGCCGCGTCGTCCGGGCGCCCGCGAGACACGCGTCGGGGCTCTCCCCACACCGCACGGGCTCCCACCCCTTCGAGCCCGGGGCGATCAGGTGGACGATCTTCGCGTTTGCCTTCGCACGGTACAGCCAGACCGACACCCCCCCGCGGTACGTCCTCTGCAACGCAGCAATCAGTTCGGCCGCCCGCGCCGCGTGGCGCGGATCGACGCCCTCCATGCACGTCGCCGAATCGCCGTTCGCCGGCGGAGTGCAGTCCCAGCCGTCCGTGAACAGCAGTAGGTACCGCCCCCGGGGGAAGTCGTCCGCGAGGAGCCGCTCCAGGCTGGCGGAGAGCGGCGTGTAGGTGACGGTCGTGCCAGCGGCGGCGAGCGGTTGGGTGACACGATGATCGATGGCCGTCGCGAGGCCTGCGAGTGGCACGGCGGGCTCGGCGTCCAGCGCGATCGCCTCGTCCCCGTCTCCCTTCGCCGCGGCCGCGAGATCTGGAAGCGTGAGGATGCGGAGCTCCACGCGGCGGTCGTCTCGCTTGTCCGCGAGGAGCTGGAGCACGGCGGTATTCACCTCGGAATACCAGTCGAACGTGCCAAGTTGAACGCTCATCGACACGTCGAGGACGACATCGATGCGGGCCGGACCATCGTCCGCGAGCGTCGTGAGGTCTCTCCCCCAGGCGTCGCGCGGCTCGTACATCATGCCGCGGGCGGGGGATTCCTCGTTCTCCGTGGCCGCATTCCGAAAGGTCTCGACAGCGGACTCGCGTTCTGCTGACCGCGAAGCTTCGCTCCTCGTCTCTCCTTTGGGCTCGCTGACTTGACAGACGTACGGGGCACCCACCGCCCTACCGCCGCCTACGGCTGCCAACACCGCGCATACGGCTGCCCGAACAGGAAGCCCCCAGAAGCCCACGGTTACCCCTCTCTCCACGCGGCCTTAGCGACGAGGCCAGGGGGGCTCAATCCACACTCCTCGTAGGAGCGTTCACGACCGGTGAACGGTTCCAGATGCCGATGGCGCCTGCGACGCACGCCGCGGCGCGCACCCGTGGCGCGGAGGGCACCGAGAGCGGTGGGCCGCGCGCCGGCAAACGTCCAAACTCTCCGGACGTTGTGAAGCACGCCCACCCGACCCGCTCGGACCACCACGAGCGCGTCGGTGGCTTCCGGAGCGCAGAGGACCGCGAGCCCCTACTTGTGCTCGCCGAAGCCGCGACCCACAATCCCGGCCGTGACCTCGCCCGACATCTTCGCGTACACTGACTACCGGATGTGGATGCGGGCGTGGTTCGACGCGAAGGAGCGGCGCCCGAGCATCCGCGGCTTCGCGCAACGCGCCGGCTGCTCCCCCGCGACGATCTCGAGCGTGCTGGCGGGCACACGGGATCTCGCGCCCACGGTTGCGGACCAATTCTGCTCGATCGCGCGCCTCGCACCGGAGGAGCGTGCCCAGTTCCTCGAGCTCGTGGAGTTCGACCAGGCGCCCACCCGGCCGCGCCGGCACGCGGCCCTCGAGCGCATCATGGCCACCCGGCGGTTCCACGGCGCCCAACGTGAGGTCGACGCGGCCTATCTGCTATTTTCCCGGTGGTACGTCTCCGCCATCGTCGAGCTGGCGCGGTGCGAGGGCTTCCAGGAAGATCCTGACTGGATCGCCGAGATCCTCCGCCCTACGGTGTCCCGCGACGAGGCGGCCGAAGGGCTGGCGATGCTGATCGCCGGCGGCGTGCTCCGGCGCGGGGAGCACGGCCGCCTCGAGCCCGCCGAGAGCATCTGGGCGACCGATCGGGAGGTGTCTCGGGTCGTCAGCGTGCAGGTGGCGACCATCCATCGTGAGATGTTGATGCTCGCCCAATCGGCGCTCGAGCGATTTCCTCGGGAGGAGAGACACCTCACGACCGTTACCCTGGCGGTGCCCGCTCGGGCGATCGCCGAGGTCAAGGATGCGATCAGCCGGTTCGTGGAAGAGACGACCGGCCGATACGCGGCGACCGCGCCGTTGGAGCAGGTGGTCCAGCTGAGCGTCCAGCTGGTGCCTCTGTCCGCGCGGACGACGAGGGCTACTTGAGGGTCAGGAACAGATGCGGAGCGGTTCCCGAGTAGTTCCCGTAGACGACGCTGAAGGGCGTGAGCGCCACCGGCGGGATGGTCGCCCCGAGGAGCACCTCCGTGACTTCCTCGGAGTACACGACCGCGTAGGCGGGCCCGTCGATCCCGAGAGGGCTCCCCCACACCAGGGTGATCCCACAGAGGTTGCCGCCGCCCACTTGCGTCGACCACCCGGCGACCGGATCGATTGCCACGTCATAGACGTAGGTTGCCAGGCCGCCCGCGCAGGTGTGCGTCTGGATTTCGTGGAGGACGACACCTCCCTCCACGAAGTCGTGGGCGGGGCGATCGACCTTGATCCAGAGCTCGGGGTTGCCGCTGTAGATCGCGGCGTGAGCGGGCGCCACGATCGGAAGGAGAAGGCGAAGGGCGAGCATTGTAGTCTCCGGTTGGGTGCCCCAGGAAGGGGCGACGGAGAACAACGCAAGACATCGGCCACGCGTGTGCCTTCAAAAATGCGGTTTGGACCGTACGGTCACCTCGCACGCTGCGGGTATCGGCGCGCACGTGCATGAACCGTGCACGAACGGCATGAACGGCCTGGAGGAGAGCTTCCCGGGCGCCGCCGCCGCCTGCCGAGGGCTCACGGGTCGTCCCTCCCTGCGTGCTCCCTTCGGCCGGTCAGGTACCTCCGGTAGTAGAGCCCTTGCCACCCCATATGCAGGTAGAGGCCCCGGCGGTTGATCCCCACGCGTAGGCCCCGCACGCCGAATGACACACCGACGCCACCTGTCGAGAGGTTGAGCCGGAAGGGGCCGAACGCGAAGGCGCGGCGGAAGGAGAAGCCCATACCGGGGCGTAGCGTCGTCCGCGCGCGGCCGCCAATTCGGCTCAACGCCACGCCCGCACCCGAATCGGCAGGTGGTCGGACGGGTACCGGGCGGAGGGTATCGGGTCGTCGGCCGAGAGGGCTGGGACGGGCTCGGCGGGCCCCGCCCAGGGCGGGCGCACCAGCACGGTGTCCAACGGTTGAAGCCACTGGTTCACGTTGCAGGCTGGACGACCCGGAACTCCTTGCCGCGCTCGTCGGCCGGGGCGAGTGGCGCGCGAGGCTCCTCCAGACCCTCGACCGCCCCCGCCTCATCGACCTTCTTGCCGCCACGGTGCCTTGTCGTAGTGCGGGTCGTCGCGGCGTACCGCAGCCGTACCGAGCGAGACCTGCACGTCGAGGAGAACGGGGACGACGACGAGCACACCCGTTTAAACCAGCGCAAGCACGACCGGCGTAATCTCTACCTCTCGAACCTCTTCAGCCTCGCCGTTGGGCTCGTGATCGCCTACCTCAAGAAGTGGCTGGGGCCGTAAGGGGGGGGGGGGGCTGCGGTAGCTCGACCGCTCGCGCCTCGTTCTCGGGCGCCCGAACCCGGAGCAGCGGTGCGATTCCCGTACGTACTCGGTACGTACGGAGGACCCGATCCTGCCGCATTCTGCCGGATCCGCGTCGCGACACCACACCCGCTCAAAAAAGAGAAAAGCGGCCTTGCGTCGACTTATCTGGAGTTGGTGAGCCTAACGGGAAGACTTCTTCACTGGATTCGGGAAAACCCGGCGTTGGTCGGTGAGCTGGCGCGCGCGCGGCCCTTGACGGGTTCCGCTTCTGCACCATAATGGAACCATGGAGGTGGCCATGTCGTCGATCACCCTCAAGGACGTCCCCGAGGAGCTCCTCAACCGTCTCCGCAGGGCCGCGGCGCGCGAGCGGCGCAGCCTGAACCAGGAAGCGCTCGTGCTGATCGAGGGCGGCCTTGCCGCGCGCGAGACTGCGGAGGAGCGGGCGCTCCGCCAGGTAGAAGCGTGGCGCGCGCTCGCCGGGGGCTGGGTGAGCGACCGCCCGTTTGAAGACGAGGTGGCAGAGCTGTACGCCGCGCGCACGCCTGGCCGAGACGTCGACCTGTGAAGGTGCTCGACTCGGACACGTGCATCGGCATCCTCCGGGGGCGCGAAGACGTCCTGGAACGCCGGGCGGCGGAGCGTGACGAGGTCGTCACCACTTGGGTCACGGCCTCCGAGCTGTTCTACGGCGCTGCGAAGTCAGCGAAGCCCGACACGAACGCGGCGCTCGTCGTGCGTTTCCTCGACGCTGTCCCTGTCCTGGCACCTGACTTGGGGAGCGCCCGGCTCTTCGGCGAGGTGAAAGCACGTCTCGCGACCGCCGGGCAGATTGTCGCGGACGCGGACCTGTTCATCGCCGCGATCGCACTGAGCCGGGGGGCGACGCTCGTGACGGGCAACCGCAAGCACTACGATCGGATTCCAGGGTTGGTGCTCGAAGACTGGTTGCGGGCGTGACCGTTCGGCTCCGCTCCGCCAGCGCGGTTCGCCAGACTCACACGCCCGCGGAGGAGCGACAGGCCTGGGGGTGGGTCGCCCAGGCGGGATCACCCGTCGTCGTCTTGGCGGAGGCGGGCGAATTGCGTCGACATCCCGCGCTTCAACGCGCTTAGCTCCGAGCTAATCGACGCGCTCCTCGCGCCCGAGCGCGCCGCCGCGTGGGTCGACGCCGCGGCGCACGTCCGTGCTCGACGGCACTCACTCGGCGAGGGCTGGGAAGTCAGTGTCTACGCGTCGGCAATTCGACTCCAGGCGACCGGTGGTGAGGTGAACCTCCCCTCGCGCACGTCGGCGACATCGCCGACCCGCACCGTCGGGCCGTCGGGCCGGGCGCACCTCGAGGGCGCGCACGTCGTCGACGGAGCGGAACTCGTTGAGCGTGCGGATGAGGTACTCGTTCTCGCCCTCCCGCACGATGGCGGGCCGGAAAGGAAATTCGAACGGCATCGGCGGCGCTCACGTCGCGAGTGCCATCGGCGCCGCCGACCCGACGGCGTGAGCGAGGACGGCGAGACGTGGGTGGAGTGGCCGTGAGCGTCGGCTTCGACCGCGACGCCATCGCGCTCGTGAACACGGTGCTCGGGCCGGCCACGCGCGGGCTTCGGGCGTTTCCCGTGGTACGCCGCGGCGAATCGCTGTACATCCAGCGGTAGTCGGGGTTCCCCCTGGAGCACGAGCTGCCTGCCGCTCGCGTGTGTGGTAGATGGCGCGGCACGTACGTCCTCGTCCCCGTCCTGCTCGCCTGCGGGACCGCCCGCCCCTTAGAACCGGGCGCGGCGGCCCCCGAACGTGAGGAGGGGGCTTGGCCCGGTCGCACCACGGCCGTCCGGGAAGCGGAGGAGGGGCTGATCCGAACGTTCCTCGCTCGCGATGGATGGACGCTGGACAGCTGCGACCGGAACGGGCTCGACACCAAGTTCGAACAGATCTGGTGCCTGGCCAGCCGGGGCGACCAGCACGGCCGCTTCGCGATCGTCCACACGCAGTACGGGTTCGGGGAGGACTGGGCGCACCGTGCGGTCGGGGATGCCGTGTACACCGTGCAGCTGCAGGACATGGCCGCGAGCGACGAGATCCTCGACGGGCTCCTCCGGGCCGGCGTCACGTCCGACGTCGAGTTCGACGCCACCCTCCCCAGCCTGGGCTGGACGGTCGTCGCGGATCCGCAGCGGATCAGCAAGCACGGGCACGCCGTTCGCGGCGCGCAGCAGGCGGTGGTGCGGTCCTGGGATGCCCCCAGGTCGGCGGCTCCGGGGAGCCGCCGACGCGACGAGGAGGGCACATCCTGCGGGGTGGTCGGCAGCATCGAAATCCTGGTCACCGTCTGGGACATCACCCGCGCGTGGGACGTCCTCGACCGATGGGTGCCCGAGGCCGCCCTCTGATTGCCGTGTGCAAAAGGCTTGATCGTCTCGTCCAAACGTGTGATCAGCACACACGATGAGGTCAACCGATGGGCAAGGCACTCTCCCTGGATCTTCGAGAACGGGTCGTCGGGGCCTACAAGCGCGGGGAGGGCACCCAGGTGGAGGTGGCGTCTCGGTTCGGCATTGGGGAGGCCACCGTTCGTCGATGGCTTCGTCGAGAGGAGGCGGGCGCCCTGGCGTTCGATGACTCCTAC
>JAUXQH010000012.1 GCA_030685065.1 Pseudomonadota bacterium
GTACTGGTCGACAGCGTGGATGCGTGCGCCGAGGCGATTGTGGCACTCCTCCGCGACCCTGAGCGGGCGCGTGCGTTGGGCGCGGCTGGGCGGGAGCGGGTCCGCGAGCACTTCCTGACGCCCCGGCTGGTGCTGAACGACTTGCGTCTGATGCAGGTACTCCTCGACAAGCAACCGATCGTGCGGCCGCCCGACTGGGACGCGCACCGGGATCCCGTGTGCGGCATGGTGCTGGAGGGGGCGCCTGTCGTCACCCTCGTGGACGCCGGCCAAACATGGGAGTTCTGCTCCCAACGCTGTCGCGCGGCGTTCGCCGAGGACCCCGAGCCATACCGGGGCCAGGCGCGGTTGGGGATGGCTCCTGCCTGACCATCCGCTGGCGGAGTCAGTGGGGCCCCGCGCACCACCCGAGAGGACCATTCGATGAAGACCACGACACTCGCGCTGCTGGGCCTGCTGCCCCTCCTGGCTTGTGCGCCGAAAGGCAGCCGGCCGCACGACTTGAGCGAGGCGCAACACGAGGCCGAAGCGGCGCGGCAGGAGAACGCCGCGGCCGCGCACGCCGAGGAGTACGACCCGACCGCGGAGGCCGCGGTGACGCGGTGCAATCCCTCATGGAGCGGGCACAGCTACCCGATCTGCTGGACCTCGGTGACCAATCCGACGCAGGAACATCTTCGTGCGGCGGAGCGGGCACGCAAGGCCGCCTCGGCTCACCGTGCCGCGTCCTCCGCGCTCGCCGCCGCCGAGGAACAGGCGTGCCAGGGCATCGCGCCGGACGACCGCGACATCAGCCCGTTCGACCACACTACGGACATCGCAAGCGTGGAGAGCCACACGCTGAGCCGGGGCGGAAAGGGAGGCGTTTCCTCCCTGGTCGACGGGGCCACGATCACCTTCCTCGCGGTGCCCGGCCTGACCGCCGAGTGGCTCCAGCGTGTCGTCGACTGCCACCTTGCCCGCAACGCGGCGCTCGGCCACGACGTGCCCGAGATGCCCAACTGCCCCCTCGTCCCGAAAGGCGCGCAGGCCCAGGTGAAGTCGACGCGCAGCGGCTTCGCCGTCACCGTCACCTCCACCGAGCCGCACGCCGGCCCGGAGATCCTCGCGCGCGCCCGCCGGCTGGTGCCTTCGGCGGCGGCCCGGTAGGCGCCCCGCGGAGTCGCTGGGTTGTCCCGCCCGCGCCCTGGCGGAGGCCCCCGCGGACCTCGAGGGGCTCGTCGGCCTCGCGCTGGAACGTGATCCGGAGGCGGCCGCGGCCGAGCTCGACGCCCGTGCCGCCGCGGAAGACGCGCGGGCCGCCGGCTGCGCGGGCCGCCGAGGCTGCGGCGACAGCGCGATCCGGTGTGCTTCGGGGAGTCGCGGTGCCACGCGCGCAGGCCGCTTGGAAGGCCGCGCTCGCGAGGTACGCCGCGGGCCAGACGAGCGTGGAGGAGGCCCTCCGCGCCTGGGAGGGGCTCCTGGCCGCGCAGGGCGACCTGGTGGCAGCCGAGCGGGACGAGGCCCTGCGTGCGGCCGAACGTGCGCGCGTGGAGGTTCGATGAAGCAGCTCCCGTGGGTGTACGTGCTGCTGGTGGTCGCGTGCGGCCGGAACGATCCGCATGCCGGGCACGAGGAGCCCGGCACCGCGCCACCGACGGAGGCCGCCGATCCGCACGCCGGGCACACGACGCCCGCCGCGCCGGGAGCCCCCGCGCCCGATGCGGACATGGTCATGCCCGTGAGCGTCAGTCCACAGGCCGCCGCCGCGATCGGCGTGCGCACGGTTCCCGCCCGGGCCGGATCAGCCGCGACGCCGCACCGCGCCCCCGCCTCCGCCACATTCGACCCTGCCCGCACCCGCCGCGTCCCCGTCACCGCGGGTGGCCAGCTCCGAGAGGAGCGCGTTCCCCGCGTCGGTGAGGCCGTCCAGGCGGGCCAGGTCCTCGTCCGGATCTCTCCGAGGCGACGATCCGCGCGGTGCCCCTCGCGGACGTGGCTGGGCGGGTTCGGCCGCTCGACGCGGCGCTCCTCCGGCTGGCGGGGGCGATGGCCCGATAGCCGTGACCGACCAGGGGGAGGAATGTGACATGCGCTGTTACAGTAGTAGTTATCCAGTTACTACCAATAATAAATCGCCTACAGAAGTCGACCGGAAAGCATGTAACGAAGTGTACCCATAAGGTGCATCCATGACAATTCGTCTATTTCGTAGTACACGCATGCCTTTACGGAGGCGATCGCAAGGATGAACCAGTGTATTGGCCCATTCTACTAGCGCCGACCTCCAAACAGCGCAACCGCCCCCCAATCGTTACAGCGGCGAGGCAACCCACGGAACATCCATGCCGACCTCCCCTGTCATCACCTTGATCCTCCTGTTCGCCGCGTGCGGAGGCACCTCTCCCGACCACGGGGACGGGCCCTCCCACCCCGGGATGCACAACGCGACGGCGAACGCGATGCCGAACGCGATGCCGAACACGACGGCGAACGCGATGCCGAACGCGATGCCGAACGCGACGCCGAACGCGACCGAATCCGGCGCGGTCTCGTCGGACCTCATGTTCCTCGACATGATGGTGCCGCACCACCAGGGCGCGGTGGACATGGCTCGGATCGCCCTCGAGCGCGCCGAGCACCCTGAGCTCAAGGCCCTGGCCGAGAGCATCATCACCAGCCAGGAGGCCGAGATCGCGACGATGACGGCGTGGCGCAAGGCCTGGTTCGGTAGCGACGCTGCACCGGCCATGGGCGCAGGGATGGAGCACTCCGGCATGGCCGGCCACTCCGGCATGTCCGGTTCCGGCATGGCCGGCCACTCCGGCATGTCCGGCATGATGGACATGTCCAAGTCGATCGAGGAGCTGAAGACCGCCAATCCGTTCGACCTCGCGTTCATCGACGCGATGATCCCGCACCACGAGGGCGCGGTCCACATGGCCGAGATGGCGCGCGGCAAGTCCGAACGCGCGGAGATCAAGGACCTCGCCGCCAGCATCACCGT
>JAUXQH010000013.1 GCA_030685065.1 Pseudomonadota bacterium
ACGGTGATGCTGGCGGCGAGGTCCTTGATCTCCGCGCGTTCGGACTTGCCGCGCGCCATCTCGGCCATGTGGACCGCGCCCTCGTGGTGCGGGATCATCGCGTCGATGAACGCGAGGTCGAACGGATTGGCGGTCTTCAGCGCCTCGATCGACTTGGACATGTCCATCATGCCGGACATGCCGGAACCGGACATGCCGGAGTGGCCGGACATGCCGGAGTGCTCCATCCCTGCGCCCATTGCCGGTGCAGCGTCGCTACCGAACCAGGTCTTGCGCCACGCCGTCATCGTCGCGATCTCGGCCTCCTGGCTGGTGATGATGCTCTCGGCCAGGGCCTTGAGCTCAGGGTGCTCGGCGCGCTCGAGGGCGATACGAGCCATGTCCACCGCGCCCTGGTGGTGCGGCACCATCATGTCGAGGAACATCCGGTCGGACGAAGCCGTTTCGGGTCCCGGCGCCTCTGCCGTCACGTTCGGCGTCGCGTTGTGCATCGTGGGGTGAGCGGGCTCGGCCGCCGGGTCGGCAGAGGTGCCTTCGCAGGCGACGAACAGGAGGATCAAGGTGATGACAGGATTGGTCGGCATGGATGTTCCGTGGGTTGCCTCGTCGCTGTAACGATTGGGGGGCGGTTGCGCTGTTTGGATGTCGGCAGTGGTACATCGGGCCAATCCACTGGTTCATCCTTGCGATCGTTTCCGTGAAGGCATGCGTGCATCACAAAATAGACGAATTGTCATGGATGCACCTTATGGGTACACATCGTTACATGCTTTCCGGTCGAGTGCTGTCGACGATTTATTGTTGGTAGTAACTCGACAACTGTTACTGTAACAGCGCATGTCACATTCCTCCCTCTGGTCGGTCACGGCTATCGGGCCATCGCCGCCGCCAGCCGGAGGAGCGCGGCGTCGAGCGGCCGAACCCGCCCAGCCACGTCCGCGAGGGGCACCGCGCGGATCGTCGCCTCGGAGAGCCCGAAGAGAAGACCGTGTCGCCTCTCTATGAGCGCGGTCGCGGCGGCGTTCCCGAGGCGCGTGCCGAGCAGGCGGTCGAACGCGCTGGGCCGGGCGCCGCGCTGGACATGCCCGAGCACGGTCACCCGCAGATCGAGCCCGAAATCGGGGCGGTCTGCGAACGCGCGCGCGAGCCCCATCGCGCCGCCCGGGACACCCTCGGCGACAATCACGATCGCGTGGCGCTTCCCCCGGGCCCGGGAGGCCATGAGTGTGGCGGCAAGCTCGTCCGGCGTGCTGGGGAGCTCCGGGACGACCACGGCCTCCGCGCCGCCGGTGATCGCCGCCGCGACCGCGAGGTAGCCGCAGTCTCGGCCCATCACCTCGACGAGGAAGGCGCGGTCGTGCGACGCGGCGGTGGTGCGCAGGCGGTCCACGGACTCGAGGGCCACGTTCAACGCGGTGTCGACGCCGAGGGTGATTTCCGTCCCCTCGAGGTCGTTGTCGATGGTCGAGGCCACGCCGTTCACCGCGAAGCCGAGGCGCGCGAGCGCATCCGCGCCGGTCTGGGTGCCGTTGCCTCCGATGACCACGACGCCGTCGATCCCCGCGGCGCGGAGGTTGGCGGCCGCGCGCTCCTGGGCCTTGGTGCTGCGGAACTCGGGGCAGCGCGCGCTCCCGAGCATCGTGCCGCCGCGGTCGATGATCCCGCCCACGTCCCGCGCGCCGAGGGGCAGCCAGTCTGCCGCGAGGAGCCCTGCAAAGCCGTGGCGGACGCCCACCGCGTCTCCCCCCGCGCCGTCCCCGGTGCGGACGACGGCCCGGATCGCCGCGTTCATCCCGGGCGCGTCGCCGCCGCTCGTGAGCACGGCGACCCTCACGCGAACCCCACGGCGATGCCCGCCTCCCGGATGGTCTCCGCGGAGCGGAGCAGGGCGGCCTGCTCGTCCGACGAGAGCGGCAGGGGGAGCACGCGCTCGGCGCCGCTTCGCCCGATGACCGTCGGTAGGCTCAGGCACACGCCCGACAGCCCGTAGGCTCCCTCCTGAAGGGTCGACACCGAGAGCACCGTCTTCTGGTCGCGGACGATGGCCTCCACGAGGCGCACGAGGCCGGCGCCGATCGCGTAGGCCGTGTGGCCCTTCCGGCGGATGATCTCGTAGGCGGCCACGCGCGTCTGGCGGGCGATCTCCGCGCGCTCGTCCGGGCCGCATGCGAGGGTACCGGCGCGACACAGCTCGTCGAGCGGAACGCCCGCGATGTTGGCGGTCGACCACACGACGACCTCGCTGTCGCCGTGCTCCCCGACCACGTGGGCGTGCACGCTCCGCGCCTCCACGCCGAAGTGGCGGCCGAGGAGGAAGCGGAGGCGGGCGGTGTCGAGGATGGTCCCGGAGCCGATGACCCGGGCTGGGGGGAACCCGCACATGCGCAGGGTGCCGAGCGTCAGGACATCGACGGGGTTGGTCGCGACGACGAGGACCGCGTCGGGCGCGTGGCGCGCGATCTCCGGGACCAGCCCACGGAAGATGGCGGCGTTCTTCGCAGCAAGGTCCAGGCGCGTCTCGCCCGGCCGTTGGCCCGCGCCCGCGGTGAGCACCACCACGTCGGCACCCGCACACGCGTCGAGGCCCCCGGCGTGGACGCGCGCGGGGCGCCCGTGGGGGATCGCGTGGTCGAGGTCCATGGCTTCGCCCTCGGCCCGGGCCATGTCGGCGTCCACGAGCACGATGTCGGAGGCGAGCCCGGAGAGCACGAGCGCGAACGCGAAGGTCGCGCCCACGTGGCCCGCCCCGACGACCGCGACCCGGACCGTGTCATTCGTCCCGGTCACGAGCCCTCCGCGCCTTCTCCTCGATGACGATCCAGTCGAGCGTCGCATCCTTCGTTCGACCGGCCATGATCTCCTCCCAGTTCTCCCGGACGTAGGTCCGGAGGAAGTCGATGACGTGGCCGAAGTGGACCGTCAGGACGCCCGGCACGCCCCCGGTGACCGAATTCGTGCTCGAGAATCGACCTGTTCACGCGCGCCTCCCATAGAGTTTTGAGAGCTCGAGCACACTCACGGGGACGAGCCCCAGCGCGTGCAGGGGCACCAGGGGCTCCAGCTCCCGCCCGACAAGCTCGCGTTCGTCACGCGCGCGTTGAAGGCGGCCCGCGTCGACGTGGTGCGCGAGACCACCGTGCGCCTGGCCGACGCCCGCGCGCGCTACGACCGACTCCGCCGCATGCTCGACAAGGCCTACGAGGACAAGCTCGAGGGCCGCGTCGAAGCTGCTCAATCTGCTGCTTCGAACTGCGAATTGCGCTCCGGCACCGTTGTGCCGAAGTACCGGAAACCCTTCGATGCACTTGCAGAACTCGCGAGTGCCAAAAACGAGGATGGCGCAGAATCCCTTGGGGGAACTCTGCGCCATCCGGTATGGTCGGGGCGGCCGGATTCGAACCGATGACCTCCTGCGCCCAAGGCAGGCGCTCTACCAGACTGAGCTACGCCCCGATGACGCGCGTTTATCCCGTTCTCCCGGCCGTGCACCCCCGGACGATCTCGAACGAGGACAGGGAAGGGCCGCAACGGGCCCGCGAGGGAGTGCCCTCCTGCCCGAGAAGCGTGCCGGCGGTCCGCTCGTCCGGATTCCGGCAATTTGAATGGATTGAGGCCGATCGCGCGAGCCGAGCCCGACCGGCCTTCGTCGCTGGAGGAGAGGCCTTCGTCGGTCGGGGGGCGTCAAGTGGCGGCGGAGAGAATACAAGCCGCCGATGCGGTTCATCACGCCGATCCTCTTCGCCGCGGCCGCCGCCTACGTGGGCTGGCAGAACGGCCAGCACACCGATCGCGTGCTCGTGCTGCCCTTCCTCGACGTCATCGCCCCGGCCACGGCCGGCGATGCCGCCGCGCAGGGCGCGCTCACGGTCCAGATCCTGTTCGGGTTGGCGGTCGTGTTCGCGCTGTGGGAGGGCTACCGGATGATGCGGGACCGCCAGGCGGACGACACACCGCAGTAGCGGGGGGCCTCTCGGGCGTCCGCACTCCCCAAGTGCTCTTAGAGCCCGGCGAGCAGCGCGGGGAGCTGGGCCATCGCCACGCCGCGGTGGCTGATGGCGTCCTTCTCCGCGGGCGAATGCTCGGCCATCGCGCGGGTGCTCCCCGCCGGGATGAAGAGCGGGTCGTAGCCGAACCCGCCGCCGCCGCTCGGCGCGAGGCTGATGCTGCCCTCGCAGGCGCCGGCCGCAGTGCGCTCGAGGCCGAGCCCCACGAGCGCGAGGACGCAGCGAAAGCGCGCGGTCCGATCGGCGCGCGGCCCGAGCTCGGCCAGGAGCTTCGCGTTGTTCGCGGCGTCCGTCCCCTCCGCGCTGTACCGCTTGCTCCACACGCCCGGGCGGCCGCCCAGCGCGTCGACCTCGAGCCCGGAGTCGTCGGCGAGCGCGAGCTGGCCGGTGTGCTCGTGGACGAAGCGGGCCTTCTGCAGGGCGTTCGCCAGGAAGGTGTCGCCTGTCTCCGGCGGATCGGGCAGGTGGTCCGGCATCGCCACCCAGTCCACGTGGGGGGCGATCCGTCGCATCTCGACGATCTTGTGCGCGTTGCGAGTGGCGAGGACGATCCTCACTCCACGCGCATCCGCCACGTGGAGCCCGTGGGGTTGTCCATCACCACGATGCCCTCGTTGTCGAGCTCGGCGCGCAGGCGGTCGGCCTCGGCCCAGTCCTTCGCGACGCGCGCGGCGGCGCGGGCGGCGATGAGCGCCTCGACCGTGTCGGGGGACTTGCCCGCCGCAGTCAAACGCTTCTGCTTCACTTCGTCGAAGAAGGCCTGCGGCTCCATGGTGGCGATCCCGAGCACGTCCGCTGCCAGCGCGAACGCGGCGAGGACGGGCACCATGACCAGCGCCCCCTTGGCCCGCGCCTTCTTGTCGTTGCCGAAGCGGTTCACCGCGCGGATGAGGTCGAAGAGGTGGGCGATCGCCTCGGCGGTGTTGAAGTCCTCGTCCATCGCGGCGTTGAAGCTCGCGGGGAAGGCGACCGCCAGGGCGTGGAGCTCCTGCCCGGCCTCGCCCACCTGCTCGATCGGCGTCGGGGAGCCCTTGGCCGCCACCTCGATCGCGGTCTCCTTGGCGCTGTAGATGCGGTCGAGCGCCCCGAGCGCGCGCACGAGCCCCTCGGTCGAGTAGGGGAGCGGCGAGCGGTAGTGGGTCTCTCCGAAGAGGAGCCGCAGCGCTTCTCCGGGCACTTCGCGCAGGATGTCGCGGATGCGCACGATGTTCCCGAGCGACTTCGACATCTTCTCTTTGTCGAGCGTCAGGTGGCCGTTGTGCATCCAGTAGCGGGCGTACGGCCCGTGCCCGGTGCCGCACTCGGACTGGGCGATCTCGTTCTCGTGGTGGGGGAACACGAGATCGATGCCGCCGCCGTGGATGTCGAACGTGTCGCCGAGGTAGTGCCGCGCCATGGCGGAGCACTCGATGTGCCAGCCGGGGCGGCCCTTCCCCCACGCGCTGTCCCAGCCGGGCTCGGCGGGGTCGCCGGAGGCCGCCTTCCAGAGCGCGAAGTCACCGGGGTGCCGCTTCGCGGTCTCGACCGCCACGCGCTCGCCGGCACGCTGATCGTCGAGCTTCTTGCCGGAGAGGTGCCCGTAGTCGGGGAAGCTCTCGACGGCGAAGTACACGTCCCCGTTCTCGGCCTTGTAGGCGTGCCCCTTCTCGACGAGGCTGCCGATGAGGCTGAGGATGTCCGCGATGTGCTCGCTGACCTTCGGCGTGCGGGTGGGCGGCCGGAGGCCGAGGGCGGCGAGGTCCTCCTCCAGCGCCTCGACGAAGAAGGCGGAGAGGGCCAACGGATCGGTGCCGCGCTCCTTGGCGCGGGCGATGATCTTGTCGTCCACGTCCGTGTGGTTGCGGACGAAGTTGACCGTGTAGCCTCGGTGGGTGAGGTGCCGGACGACGAAGTCGAACGCCAGCATCGCCCGCGCGTGGCCGATGTGGCAGTAGTCGTAGACCGTCATCCCGCAGACGTAGAGGCCGACCTTGCCCACTTCCTGGGGTTCGAGCGGCTCGATCGTGCGGTGCAGCGTGTTGTAGAGGCGGATCGGTGCGGACATGGGGCGCCGTCTATCACGCGCGGGCCACCGTCCGCGACGCGCTACTGCGCCTTCAGCGCGAAGAGGGCGTCGATCTCTTCTCCGACGAGCTTCTCATCGGCGTCCTTCGCGACCGCGATCTCCTGAACGAGCAGGCTCCGCGCCTGGTCGAACATTTTTCGCTCGCCGAAGGAGAGGGCCTTCTCGCTCTTGAGCAGCGCCAGATCCCGGAGGACCTTCGCCACCTCGAGCGGGTCACCCGTCTTGATCTTGCTCATGTAGTCGCGGTAGCGCCGGTTCCACGTCTGGTTGTCCGTGGGAACGTCGCGGTCGCGGAGGATCTCGTACACCTTGTCGACGTGCTCGCGGGCGATGACGCCGCGCATGCCGATCGACCGGGCGTTCTGGATCGGTACCCGGATCGTCATCCCGTTGTCGAGGATCTTCAGGACGTAGACCGTGACCTTTTCACCGTCCATCTCCTGGGTCACTACGTCGCGGATGATCCCGACGCCGTGAGCAGGGTAGACCGCTTTGTCGCCGACATTGAACTCCATACATCCTCGCTGCGCTCGTACCGCCCACCGCAGCTCCCGACCGGCGGGGGCCGAGGGAGCCTGGGGTCGGATCAACCGAGCGGATCTGAGAGAGCCCGCACGGACGCGCTGGGCGATCGAGCGTGGGCCTCTTATCTCGAAGTCGGGACTCCATCCAAGCAAAAGATCCCCCAATCGCCGCCTTGCCTCAACACCTCCCCTCGCGAACGCGCTCCAGCGGCGTCTCCAAGCCCTCTCGACGAGCATCCTCGCGCGTGCTGTTGGCGCGCCTGGTGCTCGCGCCGGTACTGGCACGCGGGGCGGCCCTGGGGGCGCTGGTGTGGATCGTGGTGGTGATCGTGGGGCTCGGCCAGGCGCTGCTGACGAGCGCGGTGGTGCCTGACCCCGACCTCCTGCTCCGGATGGTCGCGGGCGCGCTCGGCGTCGGGGCGAGCGTCGCGGTGCCGCTCGGCGCGCTGGGGGGCGTCGCGGGGGGGCTCGGCGGGATGGCCGAGGGGCGCGCGTGGCTCGGGCTCCGTGCGCTCGGCGTCGGGGGCCGGGCGGTGGCGGCGCCGGTCGGCCTGTTCCTCGTGGCCGTGGTCGCCGTCTGGCTCGGGATCACGCACACCGTCGAGCCCGGCGCGCGTGCGCTGCTGCGCGATGCCCGGATCGCCGCCGCCGTGCGCGTCGTGCCCGTCGAGGGGCGCGTCGTGCGCCTCGGCGGCTGGGCAGCGGCGGTGGAGGGCGGGGTGCTCCACTTCGCGGGGGGCGAGTGGCTCGGGTATGCCCGCACCTGGGAGGTCCGGCCCGCGCTCACCGGCGTCGTGGTGGCGCTCGGCTCGGGCGAGCTCCGGAGCACCGACGGGACGAGCCGCGCCCGCTTCGCCACGCTGGAGATGCCGGTGCCGCTCACCGGCAGCGCCGGCAAGGTGCACGCCTCCGAGCGCACCACGCCGGACCTTCGGCGCCAGCTCCTCGTGAGCGCCGCGCTCGGCCGCGACACCTACGAGCGCTGGATCTTGTGGAAGCGCAGCCTCTTGCCCCTCTGCCTCCTCCCCCTGGGCCTGGCCGCCGTGCCGCTCGGCCTCGGCCGCCGATGGCCGCTGCTCGGGATCGTCGCCGCGCAGGTCGTGACGCTGTGGGGGGTGGTCCGGGTGGCCGACCAGTGGGTCGGCACCGTCGGGATCGCGGGAGCGGCCGTGGCCACCCTCGCGGCCGCGCTCCTGTGGGTCGCGCTCGCGTGGCGAGGGTGGGCGGATGGCTGAGAAGCTGACCGGAATTCCCTCCCGTCGCCCGGTCCGGGATGCTCGCTCGGGCTCCGGGCCCGCCGCCGGCCAGGCCCCACCCCCCGGGGCCGCGTGAGGCGCGTGGTGGCCCTCCTCGGGCGCGCCGTGGGCCGGGGCGTGCTCGCCGCGCAGCTCGGCGGCGCGCTGCTCTTCGCGGTCGTCATCGCGGTCGAGGCCGCTGACGAGCCGCTCCCGACGCTTCTCCGTACGATCGGCGCGCGCCTGCCGACCTTGTGGGCGCAGGCCGCCTCGGTCCTGGCGCTGTGCGGCGCGGCGCTGGCGGTCGCGCGCCTGCGTCGGCAGGGCGTCCTGCTCGGTCTCGGAACGCTGGGGGCGACGCCCCGGATGGTGCTGCTGGTGGGCGCGCTCGCGGGCGCGCTGGTCGGGGGCGTCGCGAGCCGGGTGGTCACGGCCCCGTCCGACGTTCCCGGAGCCTGGGAGCGCGGCGACGGGGGATGGATCCGCGACGACGAGGGGTGGCCCGACGCCCAGGCGGGCGCCGCCGGCGTGCGGGCCCGGCCGGCTCCGCACCGCGACCTCCCGACGGACGTGCTCAACGCCGGCGCGGCCGGGGCCCTCGGCGCCGCGCTGGGGCTCTACGCGGGCGCCGCCCCCGCCCTGGTCGCGGCCGCGGTGCTCCTGGTCGCCGACGTCGTGGCGCGAGGCCTCTCGGAGCGCGGCGTGCTGCCGTTCTACGGAGGGGCCGCGCCCGCCGCGCTCGCGGGCCTCACGCTCCTGGGGCTGTTGCTCCGCGCGCCGCTGTTCCCGAAGCGGTGGGGATAGCGGGTCACGGCTCCGCGCCTCACGGCACCATGAACGCGGCGAGCACGACCGCGACCAGCACGAAGGGGAGCGCCCGCGCCGCGAGGGTGCCGGCCACGGGAAAGCGCCACCCGCCGATGCCCGCGAGGACGCCCCACCACAACGACGTCGCGAGGCGCCAGTAGTAGCCGATGTGGAGGCTGGGGCCCAGGGTGCGTGGATCCGCCTCCCCGATCGCGCTGCGGAGCCGATCCAGGGCGTAGCCGAGGAGGGCGGCCACGACGAAGGAGGTGATCGCCGAGGTGCGGGGATCGAGGCGGGCTGGGGCCGCGCCGGGGCCCGCTTCTGGCCGCATGCTCGCGGCGCGCGCGTCCGGTGGCCTCACGCCGGGCTCGCCGCGAGCACCATCGGGCACTCGGGGTCGGGCGCGAACAGATCCCCCGTGAGGTGCGCGGAGACGGCGTGGCAGCCACCTCGGCACACGTCGCGGTAGTCACAGCCCGCGCACGGCCCGCGCGTGACGCCCTCGCGCCACTGCGGCGTGATCGCGCCGCTCACGAAGCTGCACGGATGCTCGGCGCCCGCGGGGTCGACGCTCACGAGCGCGTCTCCGCCGTGGCAGCCGAGGAACGCGAACGCGCGCATCCGCTCCGGGTCCAGGCCGTGCGCGGCCAGGAACGGGACGAGCGAGCAGTCCACGCGAAACGTCACGCCGGGGTGGGCCTCGACCAGGTCGCGCGCTCGCGGCCAGAGGGCCCAGCCCTGCGCGGCGGTCAGCCGCCGATCGAGGTAGGCGGCGGTCGCGCGCCCGGCGGGCTTGAGCCGCAGGAGCTGGATGTCGCGCGCGCCCGCGGTGACCGCGGCGAGCACGGTCTCCTCGAGGTGCTCGAACGTCTCCCGGTCGAGCACCACGTTCACGCCGACGTGTGCGCCGGCCTCGGCCAGGAGACGGATCGCCTTCAGCGCGCCCTCCGCACCGTCGTAGCCGCGCGCTGCGGCGAAGGTGGCCCCCACCCCGTCGAGCGAGACGTTCACCTGGGAAAAGCCTCCCAATTCGGCGGCCCGGCGCTCGGTGAGCCCGACGCCCGAGGTGGTGAGCCCGATGGTGAGCCCGTTGCGGGCCGCGGCCGCCGCGATCGCGGGGAGGTCGGGGTGCCGGAGCGCCTCGCCGCCGCCGATCGCGACGCGGAACACGCCGCGCCCGGCGAGCCCGGCGAAGCGGGCCTCGAGCGCGGCGATCGGCACGTGCGCGCCGTCGGCGGTGGGCTCGATGTGGCAGGAAGGGCAGGGGAGCCCGCAGGCCTTGGTGACCTGCACGTGGGCCTCGATCGGGGCGTGCGGCTCCCCGGTCAGGACGAGCGCGGGCGGAACGTCGACCGCCCGGGTCTCCCCGCCGCCCGGCTCGGGCCGCCGACGCCGCGCCGGCCACGCCTCGGCAGCCACCCAGAGCGCGGCGACCGCCACCTGCGTCCACACGAGCGTGTTCAGCACGTTGCCGAGCGACGAGCAGTTGGGCGCGTGCCCGAGGCGGATGCGACGGATCATCGGTGCGTCATCGGAGCGCGGACCTCAGAAGCCCAACGAAGGGTACCAGCCGTTGGCCCACGCCACCGCCGCGTAGGCGCCCACCGTGCCGCCGACCGACACCCACCGCGGCGCGCGGCCCGCGAGGAGCACCGCCCCTGTCACGACGAGCGCCGACGCCGCGAAGCTCGCGGCGATGCCCTCCTCGTAGAGCGCGGCGAAGACGGTCGGCACCGCGCCGAGCACGAGGGCGGCGAGCGCGGCCGAGCGCCACCGCCATGGGCCCGGGCCGCGCAGGGCGACGATCGTGTACAGGACGCCGAGCGCCGCGCCGACCCCCGCCAGCACCCGCCGCTGGCCCTCGCGGCGGTCGAACGCCACGCGGCCCGCGACGAAGGCGCGCTGGGCGTCCGTCGCGCCCGGGTCCGCCGCGAGGTCCGCGCCGATTCGCGCGACGGCGTCGTCCTCGCCGCGGCGGGCCCGCTCGTTCGCCAGCCACACCCGCATCGACGCGGCGGCCGGGCCCTGGGGATCCGCGGCGAGGGCGGCCTCCACGCGCACGATCGCGGCGTCCGATCCGAGCGTCCGGTACTCCCGACGTACGCCCTCCAGCGCGGTCCAGCCCGCGAACCCGTCCGCCGCATGCGGCGCGAGGGCGGCGGCGCGCGTGGCGCAATAGCGGCCGTCGCGCCCCGTCGGGTCGGCCGCGGCGCACGCCTGCCAGGCCGTGATGGCCCCCGCCCAATCGCGGGCCGCGCTCGCGGCGTCCCCGTCGGCGCGCCCTTGCAGTCCCGCAGGGGAGGCGTACGCCGCGGCGACCAGCCAGATCACGGCTTGAAGGCGCCCGCGAGGTTGTCCAGCGTGCGGGTGTAGCAGCCCATCCACTCGGGGCGGACCACGTTCTGGAAGTAGCCCCGGAACGGCGCGGGCGGCGCGTTCAGCGGCGTCTCGAGGCGCACCTTGGTGGCGCTCCCCTCCTCCCCGGGCGGCTCGGGGGTCAGCGTCCAGCGGGTGATGAAGCCACGCGGGCCCAGGTGATCGAGGTCGATGATGCGCGGCGCCTCGGCGCGCACGAGCGTCATCGGGAGCGTGCGGTGCATCGCGGCCATGTCGTAGCGGACGATGGCGTTGGCGCCCTCCCCGAACGTGCGCTCGCCGGGCTCCCACTTCCCCACGCAGTCGGTCGGGAAGATCGCGCGCAGGTGCCCCAGGTCGAGCAGGTAGGAGAACACGGCCTCGGGGGGGGCGGCGATCACGCGTTCGGCGTGGATGTCGGTCTCGGCGCCGTCCCACTTGCCGGCCAGGGCCATCGGGATGAGGAGGAGGAGCATTGCCGCCTCGCCTAACCGGTTCGGCGGGAGGGCAATGCCCTGGGCGCTGGCGATGCGATCCTTCCGAGCGCGGGGCGGTCGGGCTACGTTGCGGAGATGTTCAGGCGACTCGTCAACCTCCCGTTCTCCGTCGCGAACCGTGCCGCTCGGGCCTTTCAGGATCGCGAGGACGCGAAGGCCCGCGAGAAGTACGGCGCCACGCAGGATCCGGGCGATGTCGCCAACTCCTTCCAGCCCTCCAAGCTGCCGGTGGTGCTCGCCGCGCTCGATCCGGCGACCATCCGGATGGACGCGGCGGCCGTGCGCGGCGCCCAGGGGCAGGGGCGCAACGTCGTCATGCTGGACGTGCGGGAGCAGCGTGCGGGGGAGGCCATCCCGGGCTCGCTCCACATGCCGCTCTCCGAGGTGTCCAACCGCGTGTCGGAGCTCTCGGACGACCAGCTGGTGGTCGCCTGGTCCGATGACGAGGGCGCCGCCAGCCTCGCCGTGACGTTCTTCCGCGAGCGAGGCATCGAGGATGCGTGGGTGCTCGCCGGCGGGATGGCCGGTTGGAAGGCCGCCGGCGGCCCGGCCGAGGCCGCGTAGCGATGGAGAGCTCCACCTGGAACCCGCCCACGCTCCGCACCGACCGGCTCGTGATCCGGCCGTTCACCGCGTCCGATTTCCCGGCGCTCCGCGCGTATGCGCAGGCGCAGTCGGCCGCCGAGTACGGGTCCTGGCTCGGCGGCGCGGGCCCGGCGGACGCCGCCCGGTACCTGGTCGACACGATCGCCCGCTACGGCCGCCCACCCCGAGCCGACCTCGCCATCTCGTTCGAAGGGCAGCTGATCGGCGGCGTCGCGTACCGGCAGATCTGGATGTCCCCGCCCACGATGGAGCTCGGCTGGGTCATCCACCCCGCCTTCACCGGCAAGGGGCTGGCGCGCGAGGCAGTGGGAGCGCTGCTCGGCGCGCTGTTCGGGCGCTTCGCGGAGCTGCAGCGGGTCGAGGCGCGGGTCCGCGCGTCCGACGCGAGCGGCATCCGCTTGTTGGAGCGGTTGGCGTTCGTGCGTGAAGGAAGCATCCGGCATGAGCGTAGTGAGGCGGACGGCGCTCTCCTCTACGGGCTGCTGCGTTCGGAGTGGCTGAAATGATCGTTTTCTTCCTCGCGCCCTCGTTGTTCCTCGGCTGCCGCGAGGCCCAGGTGGCCGCCGAAAAGGTGCGCCGCGCCGTGGTCTCGGTGAAGGAAGAGGCCACCACCCCCGCCTTCCCCTGCGATTCCGTGGTCTCGACCGATGCGCCCACCGGGTGCCTCAGCGGCACGCTGCAATGCGGGGACGTGATCGAGGGCACCACCGTCGGCGGCGATTCCAACTGGAACGACGACTTCTACGCGGGCATCTTCTGCTTCCCCGCGGGGGACGACCGCTCGGGCCCCGAGCGCGTCTACCGATTCCAGGCGCCCGCCAACCAGGACATCACGATCAAGCTCCAGTCCGATTGTGTGGACCTCGATCTCGCCGTGCTGGCCTGGGAGTACGGCGGCAGCTGCCCCGGGGTGAACCACCTCATCCCCGAGTGCGGGGGCGAGAACAGGACCGGCGGCGATGTCGCGCGCATCAACACGTTCAAGCCGCGCGAATACCTGGTCGCCGTAGAGGGCAAGCGCGCGAAGGCCGGCCCCTACCGGCTCACCGTCACGTGCGCGCCGCTCGCCGGGCGTTGAGCCCTCGGTCGTAGGGGCATCGCTGAAGGGGGCAGCCCAGCGGCCCCCCCCCACGCGCGGGTCGCCTACGCCTTGCTGGCCTCGCGCGCCGCGGTCTCCCGGATGAGGTTCAGCGCGCTGCCCGCGACGAACCACTTGAACTGGTCGGGGGACTGCGTCGTCTTGACCGCGATGCGATCGACCGTGCCGTCCGCGTGGGTGAGCACGAGGGTGGGCGCCTTGCCCTCCGGGATGCCGGCGATGCCCTCGATGGCGACCTGATCGTCCTCACGCACCTTCTCGTAGTCGGCGGCGTCCGCGAACGTGAGCGGGAGCAGGCCCTGCTTCTTCAGGTTGGTCTCGTGGATGCGGGCGAAGCTGCGCGCGACGACCGCGCGGGCGCCCATCAGGCGGGGCTCCATCGCGGCGTGCTCGCGGGAGCTGCCCTCGCCGTAGTTCTCGTCTCCGATGGCGACCCAGCCCTGGCCCGCGGCGCGGTAGCGCTTCGCGAGGGCGGGGTAGGCCACGCCGGCCTCGCCCGAGACCATGTCCTTCCCCGTGCCCATGGCGCCGGTGAAGGCGTTGTTGGCGGTGAGGAAGAGGTTGCCCGAGATGTTCGTGAGGTGGCCGCGGTACTTGAGCCACGGGCCGGCCGCCGAGATGTGGTCGGTCGTGCACTTGCCCTTGGCCTTGAGCAGCACCACGAGCCCGCCGATGTCCTTGCCGTCCCACGCCGCGAAGGGCGTGAGGCGCTCGAGGCGATCGGACGTGGGGGCGATGGCGACCTCGGTCGACTTTCCGGCCTCGGAGGGGGCGATGAACCCGTCGAAGCCGGGCTTGAAGCCCTGGAGGGGGAGCTCTTCGGCCTCGGGGGCGACGAACTTGAACGTGACGCCGTCCCGCGTGATGGTGTCGGTGAGCGGGTTGAAGCGGAGGTCACCCGCGAAGGCGAGCGCGGTCACGATCTCGGGGCTGCCGATGAACGAGAGGGTCTCGGTGTTACCGTCGTTCCGGGCGGGGAAGTTGCGGTTGAACGACGAGACGATCGAGTTCGACTCGCCCTTCTTGATGTCGTCGCGCTTCCACTGGCCGATGCAGGGGCCGCAGGCGTTGGCGAGCACGGTGCCGCCTACGTCGTTGAGGGCGGCCATCTGCCCGTCGCGCTGGATCGTGGCGTAGATCTGGTCCGATCCCGGGGAGATGAGGAAGGGCGTGGCGATCTTCAGACCGGCGGCCGCGGCCTGGCGGGCGAGGTGCGCGCTGCGGCCGATGTCTTCGTAGGAGGAGTTTGTGCACGAGCCGATGAGCGCGCTGGAGATGTGGGCGGGGTAGCCCTCCTTCTCCACGGCGGCGCGCATCTCGGAGATGGGGCGCGCGAGGTCGGGCGTGTGCGGGCCGACGAGGTGGGGCTCGAGCGTGTCGAGATCGATTTCGACGACGCGATCGAAGTACAGGGCGGGGTTGGCCTCGACCTCGGGGTCGGCGCGGAGGAACGCGGCGTTGGCGTCACACAGGTCGGCCTCGGCGCTCCGGGTGGTGGCGCGGAGGTACGTCGCCATGCGGGCGTCATAGGGGAAGACCGACGTGGTCGCGCCGAGCTCGGCGCCCATGTTGCAGATCGTCGCCTTGCCGGTGCACGAGAGGTTCTCCGTGCCGGGGCCGAAGTACTCGATGATCGCGTTGGTGCCGCCCTTGACGGTGAGCAGGCCCGCGAGCTTGAGGATCACGTCCTTCGCGGAGGTCCAGCCGGAGAGCTTGCCGGTGAGCTTGACGCCGATGACCTTGGGGCAGAGCACCTCCCACGGGAGGCCGACCATCGCGTCGACCGCGTCGGCGCCGCCGACGCCCACCGCCAGCATGCCGAGGCCGCCCGCGTTCGGCGTGTGGCTGTCCGTGCCGATCATCAGCGTGCCGGGCAGCGCGTAGTTCTCGAGGATGACCTGGTGGATGATGCCGGCGCCCGGCTTCCAGAAGCCGATGCCGTAGCGCTGCGACACCGTGCGGAGAAACTCGTAGACCTCGAAGTTCTCCGACAGGGCGACCTTCATGTCCTCGCCCGCGCCGACGTGGGCGCGGATGAGGTGGTCGCAATGCACGGTGGAGGGGACCGCGGTGGTCGCCTTTCCGGCGAGCATGAACTGGAGGAGCGCCATCTGCGCCGTGGCGTCCTGCATCGCGACGCGATCCGGGCTCAGATCGAGGAAGGACTTGCCGCGCACGAACAGCGCGTTCTCGGGGTCCGAGAGGTGGGCGAAGAGGATCTTCTCGGCGAGCGTGATCGCGCGGCCGAGGCGGCGGCGGGCGATTGCGTGGCGGGCGGGGAAGGTCGCGTAGAGGACCTTCGCGGCGGCGAGCTCGGGGGTGACGGCCGTGGACATCGGGTCTCCTGGAAGGGGGGCCCATCTAAGCCGTCGGGGGGAGCTGGGCCATGCCGGCGATGGCGGTGGGTGGCGCTCCTCGACGAACGCGTCGGCCTATGCGATGTCCTCGACCGTGATCCGCGCGTTCGTCCTTCCGTTCCACTCGTTGATGCCGAGGGTGCCGAGCACGGCGCGCGCCCCGACGAGCAGCTCCCGTTGGTCCGCGCCGCCCCACCACACCGCGTCCGCGCCGTCGATCTGGAAGAAGATGTGGCGGTCCTTGATGACGCGGATGCCGGTGACCGCCCCCTCGACCACGATGCGCGCGGCGGTGTTGCCCTTTCCGCAGGGCTCGAGGCGCTCGAGCTCGCGCAGGAGCGCGAGGGTCACGCCCGCGCCGGGGGTGGTCGCGTCCACCGGCTCGACAGGCACGAGATCCTCGGCGCCCGCGTTCGCGTCGACCCACGCGGCGAGGCGGGCCGCGAGCTCGGGGAGCTTGTCGGTCGGGACGGTAAACCCGGCCGCGGCCGCGTGCCCGCCGTAGCGCACGAGCAGATCCTGCACGGCGTCGAGCGCGCGCACGGCGTGCACCGCGGGCACCGAACGAACGCTCCCGGTCGCGACGGTGCCGAGCACGGCCACCACGGCGGCGGGGCGGTGAACGCGGTCGCGCACCTTGCTCGCCACGATGCCGACCACGCCGCGGTGCCAGCCCTCGTCCTCCGGGCCCCACACGACCACGAAGCCCGGCACCGGATCGGGTACCTGCTCGAGGGCGGCCACGGCGAGCTCCTCCTGGATGCCCTGGCGCTGGCGGTTGAGCCCATCGAGGGCCTGGGCCTGGGCCTTGGCGGCGGCGGGGTCGCGCTCGCGCAGGAGCCGGACGACGGCGTTCGCGTCCTTGAGGCGGCCCGCGGCGTTGATGCGGGGACCGATGCGGAACCCGAGCGCGCCGGCGTCGAGCTTGCCCGGCTCCGCGCCCGCCACTTCGAGCAGCGCGGCGAGGCCGGGGCCGTGGCGGTCGGTGTTGAGCGCGGCGAGCCCCCGCGCGACGATGCCGCGGTTCTCGGGTGTCGCGAGATCCACCACGTCCGCGACCGTACCGATGGCGGCGAGCTTGAACAGCGAGCGCAGCACGTCGTCGCGACGGGGATCGTCCGCGAGGAGCGCGGTCGCGAGCTTCAGGGACACGCCGCACGCGGCGAGCGCCTTGTTGGGGTAGCGGCACCCCTTCTGCGGCGGGCAGATCACCGCGTAGGCATCGGCCGGGACGGACTCGCCGGCGGGGAGGTGGTGGTCGACGATGAGGACATCCAGGCCGGCGGCGCGCGCCTGGGCGACGGTCGCGTGGTCGCGCACGCCGATGTCGGCGGTGATGAGCAGCGTCACCCCGTCCGCGGCGGCGGTCTGTACCGCGAGGGCCGAGAGCCCGTAGCCCTCGCGGAAGCGATCGGGCACGTGGTAGCTCACGACGGCGCGGCTCCCCGCGGCGTGGATGCGGCGGTCGAGCGCGGCGTGGAGGATGAGGCACGAGGTCGTGCCGTCCACGTCGTAGTCCGTGACGAGGCGGATATGTTCGGATGCGGCGATGGCACGCTCGATCCGCTCGACGGTGCGCGGCAGGCCGAGCAGGAGCTCCGGATCGTGGAGGGGCCCGTCCAGGGGGGAGAGGAACGCCACGGCGCTGCCGACGTCATGGCCCCGAGCGGCGAGCACCCGCGCGGTGAGGGGGAGGATGCCGAGCGAGGCGCGCAGCGCGTCGATCACGGGGGCGGCGGCGGGGGTGAGCTCCCAGCGGCGTCCGGTTCGGGAGGTCCACATCGGGGGCCTCTACCGCTCGGGCTTCACCCCGGCCATGGCCGGCCGCCACTCCCGGACGCGATCCCTCAGCCCGCGAACGCGAGCCAGCCGAGGCCGACGCCCAGCGCCATGCCGCCTACGGCGGCCACCACGGCCGCGCTTCCGAACACCGCCCATTTGAGGCCCCCGCGTGCGGGCGGCGCCGCGGCGCTGCCGGGGGCGGCAGCGTCTACGTGGAACGCTTCGTGCCGGGCGTCCGCCCGCCCGCCCGCGCGAGCCGCGCCTGCCGCGGGGGCGTCCCCCAGGCGGAGCGTCACGACGTGGCTCCGCCGCTCGCCCTTCCAGTCCGCCACGATCTCGATGCGCGCGAGGCCGTCGGGATCGACCCCGCCGGAGCGCACGTCCACCACGACCGCGCCGGGCGCGACGATCGCGGCGTCGAAGGGGGCGCCGATCGGGAGCTCCGGGGAGGGGGGCTCGATGCCGTTGACGGGGGTGGCCTCACCCCCGAGGTGCCCATCGTGGTGCCCGTTGGAGAGCCCACCGGGGAGCCCGTTGAGGGGGTGGCTGCGCGAGCGGTCGCCCATGAGGGCGGCGAGCCCCGCGGCGCCAGGGCCGTGCAGGACGGGCCCTTGGATGGGCCGCGCCACGGGATCCCGCGGGACCGGCAGCTCGTCGAACGGGCCATCCATCGGACCGATCGGCTCGGGAGGCGTCACGTCCTCGCTGCGCACCACGAGCTCGGAGAGCACCGCGTCGACCTGGCTTGCGTCGAGCTTTCCTTCCGCACGCAGCCGCCGCACGGCCTCGTCCTCTCCGGGGCGCACGGCGCGGATGGCGTCCATCTGGTCGCGCACGACCTGGCGCTCGTCTTCCGGCTCGGCGCGCTCCACCGCCGTCAGCGGCAGGGCGTTGCTCTGCCCGGAGAGGTTCTCCCGGATGCGCTTGCCCGCGATGTCGGTGATGCGGCGGAGCGTGTCGAGCACGCCGCGCCCCTCCGAGGCCACCGCCTCGATCACCGGCACCCCGAACGGGTTGAGCTCGGCGGTCATCTTGTCGACCGGCATCGCGCCGGCGATGTCGCGCTTGTTGAGCTGGAGCACGAGCGGGATGCTGGAGAGGTCCAGGCCTTGCGCGCGAAGGTTGTCTTCGAGGTCGACCAGGGCCTCGAGGTTGGCCGTGGCGCGCGCGGGGTTCGAGTCCGCCACGAACACCACGGCATCGGCGCCCTGGAGCACCACGCGGCGAGTCTCCTTGTAGTAGATCTGCCCGGGTACGGTGAACAGCTTGAACCGCGCGGTGAAGCCCGCGATCTCACCGAAGCGCAGCGGCGCGTAGTCGAAGAAGAGCGTCCGGTCCTGCTCCGTGCGCAACGAGTGGAGCTCGCCGCGCTGCCCGGCCGGCATGAGGCGATGCAGCACCTCGACGTTCGTCGTCTTGCCGGAGAGCGCCGGCCCGTAGAAGACGATCTTCACTTCGATTTCGCGTCGCGCGAAGTTGATCAGCGCCATCGACCAGGCCTCCCGGGGCCAGCGGAGGCGGATCATACAGGATCCGGGCCATGAGCGGGGTCGGAAGCGTTAAGACCGCTGCCCGCCGTTCGCCCCCACGCCGAGGCTCTCCATGCATCCGCTCATTCCCGCGTTCGAGCCCTTCGCCATCGATCTGGGCCCCATCGCCATCCATGGCTTCGGGATCCTCGTCGCCATCGGTTTTCTCCTCGGCGGGAGCGTCGCGCAGAAGAAGGCGGCGCAGTTCACCGGGGACCCGAAAGCGTCCGATCGAATCAACCGCCTCGTCGGCTGGCTCATCTTCGGCACGTTCGTCGGCGGCCACCTCGGCGACGTGCTGATGTACCACCCGCAGGACCTGGCGAAGGACCCGATGCTGCTCTTCCGCGTGTGGGAGGGGCTCTCGAGCTTCGGCGGCTTCGCCATGTGCGTGCCGCTCTGCATCTGGTTCTTCCACCGGGAAAAGGTCAATCCCTGGCCCTACCTCGACTCCCTCGCGTTCGGCTTCGCGATCGGCTGGTTCTTCGGGCGCATGGGCTGCTTCTCCGCCCACGACCACCCGGGCGCGCAGACCAACTTCTGGCTCGGCGTGTACGGGATGTGCCCCGGCGGCAACCCGACGATCGCGTGCCACGACCTCGGCTTGTACGAGGCGCTCTGGTCGGGCGGCGTCTTCCTCCTCTTCACCCTCCTCGACCGCAAGCCCCGGTTCCACGGCTTCTACGTCGCGTGGATCGCCGTGCTCTACGGCCCGTTCCGGTTCCTGCTCGACTTCGGCCGCTCGTCCCCGGTGGACGAGGGCGGCCGCCTCGCCGGGCTCACGCCCGCCCAGTACGGCAGCGTCATCGTGACCCTGCTCGGCGTCTGGATGTTGAGCACCCGGTCGAAGGCGGCGATGCGAAAGGCGGCGTGAAGCGCCGCTCCGTCGTCCGAGGTGGACGCGGACGAGGCCCTGACTCGGGCTGATCGGAGCGCCGGTACGAGGCGGGGTGGACCGCCTGCAGCAGGGTCCGGCGGTGGGGCCCCTTGGGGGGGACCGCCGGGGGCCCCTGATGCGGTTCTGGCGGTCCGGCCTGCATCGTGCCCCCCGGACGATCTCATCCGATCAGTGATCGATCCCGCTGTTCAGCTCGAAGCCGGTGATGGTGTCGAGCGAGGCGGACGCGGGCTCGTAGAAGCTGATGCGCCCCAGATCGTGCTCCTGGCTCACCCACGCGGTGTTGCCGCCCGGCAGCACCCCGAGGTGCACCGGCTCGCTCGGGAGCCGAACCTCGTCGTACAACAGGGTCTCGAAGTTCAGGATCTCCAGGTACTTGAGCCCATCGAGCACGAAGAAGCCCCAACGACCGTCATCCGACGTGGCGAAGTTGGTGGGCTCGGCGTCGAGCACGAGCGGGTTCGTCCGGAAGTCGTCCAGATCGATGAGCGTCAGCGCCCACTCGCCGTAAAAAGGGCTCGTGCCGTCCGCTCCCTCGGCGTCCGCCCGGGTGTGGAACACCAGGAGCGAGCCGCCGGTCGGGCTCACGCCCATCGACGCGACGGGCTTGATCAAGCTCCGCTCGGTGATGGTCCCGCTCGTCACGTCCCACACGCCGTACGTCGTGAGAAGGGCCGCGTTCGTGTAGAGGATGGCGGTGCCGTCATCCGCGAACAACACCGAGCCGTAGGCGCTCGCCATGGGCGCGATCACGGGGGTACCCCAGGGATCGCGGGCGTCGAAGGTCCAGACCTCGCGGGCGCCGCGCGCGACGACGGAGATCCGCTCCCCGTCGGGAGACAGGTCCATGTCGGTCGGGTTCTCGCCCACGGGCACGCGCTCCACGGCCTCCCCGACCAGGTCCACCACGACCAGCTCGCTCGCCCCGAACTGCCGCACGAAGGCGAAGGCGCCGTCGGGAGAGAGCTCCACCTCCTCGGCGGCGGGCGCGTTCATCGCGTCCTCCTCGATGGGGATGAACCGGGGGGCGAGCACGTCCGCAGTCAGATCGATGAGCGCGAGCGATGCGTCGCTCACGACGACCGCGAGGGCGCCGTCGACGCTCCACTTCACGCCGTGCGGGTTGAACCCCACGGCCATCGGCGTGTGGATGCCGGTGCCCAGGTTCACGAGGCTCACCTCGTTGAACGAGAGCACGCCGTCGGCGGGGTCTTCGCTCTCCGCGTCGGGGTCGTACCAGGCCATCGCCCACTTGCCGTCGTCCGAGAGGGCGAGGCGGTTCAGGTTCGGCCGCACCGGGACATTGGTCACGGCCATGGTCGGCGCGTCCACGATGCTGATGTCGTCGCTGCCCTCGTTGAGGGTGACGGCGTACGAGTAGTCGGCGGCGGTCGCGACGACGGCAGGCAGGGCGCCCACGTCGGCCGTGAGCGCGGCGAGGGAGGGCACGGACACCCGCGTGACCGTGCCGCGCGTCGGGTTGGCGATGAACACGTAGGCGTCCGTCGCGGCCGGCGCGAGGCGGAGGAAGTCGTCCTCCTCCTCGGGGGGCGTGTCCACGTCGGTGTCGTCGTGGTCCCCGGTATCGCTGGGGGGCTCGGCGCCCGAGTAGCCGGTGTCGCTACTCGCGTCCTGGGCGTACTTGAGTCCGCTCTCGCTGCACCCGCCGAGCGCCAGCAGCGCGAGCATCGCTCGTCCGGCGCGCATCAGAACCGCACCCCGACGCCCGTGCGCCCGGCGAACCCGGAGAACTGCACCGAGCCGAGATCCGGGAGGACCATCGGGGCCAACCAGCCGTAGCCGAGCTCGACGTACGGGGCGATCGCGACCTGGCCGCGGACCCGGATGATGAAGTCGAGCCCGCCGCCGGCGAGGAAGCCGCCGGTCAGCCCGGCGCGCTGCACCTGGGTGAGGTTCTCGTCGTCGTTGCTGTCGTCATCCAGGCGGGCGAGCCCGCGCATGCCGACCACCTGGGCGGTGACGTAGGGATGGAGCCACTTGAACACCTTCACGTCCGCCTTGGAGCCGACCGTGATCTGGTCCGTGTAAAGGGCGGCGCGGAACGAGCCGCTCTCGTCGTAGTAGTCGTCGTCCTCCTCACCGGCGCCGTTGAAGTACACGGTGGCGCCGTTCGTGGCGTGTTGCCACCCCGCGATGATGGCCACGTTGGGGTGCACGGCAAAGCCGCCGCGGAGCCCCACGGAGGCCAGCGAGTCCCCCGACGAGAAGAGATCCCACGCCGGGTCGTTCGCGCCGATCCAGCCGACCTCGAAGCTGAGCTCGTTGGACGAGGCGGCCGCCGGAGACGCGAGGGTGACGAGCAGGGAGATCATCGTGGAAAGCATGTTATTCCTCCACGTTGCGGCGCGGCAACAGCGGTCGATCGAGCAGGCCGGTCGACGCGAAGCCGGCGGCGGTGGTGAGGGTCTCGGTGGCGGCGTCCACGAAGGTGACGAGGCCGAGGGCGTTGGGGTGGGTCACGACGAACAGCCCGCCGGGCATCGCGTCGATGCCGACGGGGGGCTCCTCGAGCACGATCTCGCTCGCGGTGGCGGCGGCCACGTCGATCTTCTGGAGGGCATCCACGCCGCTCATCAGCACGAGCGCGTAGTTGGCGGTGTCAGCCGTCGTGAGCGCAAATCCGACCGGCTCGCCCTCGAGCAGCAGCGCGACCGGATCGCGGGGGGCCAGCCCGAGCTCGAACAAGCCGAGCCCGTAGTACTGATCGTAGAACCCGGACACGTCGTTCCCGCCCGAGCTCTCGGTGCGCATCGTCGCGACGCCCCAGGCGGCGTCCTCGGTGAGGCGCAGCTCCATGACCGGGTTCTCGGCGCGCTCTTCGTGGAGCGTGCCCGAGAGGGTGTCGAACAGGTACACGTCGTGCGTGTTGCCGCGGTCGTTGTACAGGACGACCTGCCCGTCGCCGCCAGAGAGCTGCGTGCACGGCTCGTCGAGGGGGAAGCTCTCCACCTCGAACAGCTCGTGCTCGAGCACGTCGAGCGCCGCGCGGTTGGCGTAGACGATGAGGGTGTGGTTGGTCGCCGCGTCGACGAGCAGATCGGCCGGCACGCCGTCGAGCTCGACGATGTCGATGCTCTCGTTCGTCAGATCGAGCACGTACAGCTCGCTCTGACCGGACACGCTGACGAGGGCGTACTCGGTGTCGCCGTCGTCGTCGGAGATCAGCACGGCGTTGTCGGGATCGACCTCCTGATCGACGTCGAGCGTGAGCGGGTAGACGACGGTTCGGGTCCACGCGTCTTCACCGACGAGCGAGACCACGGCGACCTTGCTGCGGGAGAGCACGAGGGCCTTCCCGCCGTCCGCGCTGAACAGCACGTTCTCCGGGGCGAAGCCGACGGGCACCGCGTGCGACTCGCCGGACGCGATGTCGACGAACACGGCCTCGGTGAGGTTGAGCACCCCCGACACGTCGATGGAGGCGCCCGCGGAGAAGTCCAGGTAGGCCACGGCCAACGTGCCCGCGTCGTTGAAGGCGAAGGCGTTGTACTGGGCGGGCACGTCGAGCGCGTGCTCCACGGCGCCGTCGCGGATCAGCACGAGCTCGGACGCGGTGTCGAGGTCCTCGTCCCGGCAATCGTCGACGTACACGATCGTCGGATCGTCGTCCGAGCACACCGGCCACGAGACGAACGCGAGGATCGTCTGGTTGTCCGGCGCGAGCGTCATGCGGTCGGGGGAGGCCCCCGCGAGATCCACGGCGGCGAAGGAGCCGTCGGGCCGCACGCGAACGAGGTCACCGGCGGCGGGGAGGCGCACGTACACGCCGTCTTCGGCGGGCACGACCGCGGGATCCCACGTGGCGTCGTCGAGGTAGTTGGTGCTCTGGCCCGGGAGATCCCAGGGGTCACACCCGGCGAGCAGGCCGAGGAGCGGGGCGCAGAGGAGGGGGAGGCGGCGGAGGCGTGGGGCGCTAGTCATGTTCGATCTCGCTGTTCAGCTCGAAGCCGGTGATGGTGTCGAGCGCGTCTGCATCGGGGTCGTAGAAGGAGAGGCGGCCGAGATCGTGGTCCTGGCTCACCCAGGCGATCTCGCTGCCGGGGAGCACGCCGAGGTGCACCGGGGGGCTCTTCAGGGTCACCTCCTCGTAGAGAAGCGTGTCGAAGTCCAGGACTTCCAGCCACTTGTTCCCATCCATCACGAAGAAGCCGTACCGGCCGTCGTCGCTGGTGGAGTAGGACGCCGGCTCGTCCGGGAGCAGCATCGGGTTCTGACGGAAGTCGCCCAGATCGATGAGGGTCAGGGCCCACTCGCCCGCGAAGGGGCTGTCCGGGTCGGCGTCGGCCGCGTCCGCCTGGGTGTGGAACGCGAGCAGGGAGCCGCCCGTCGGGCTCACGCCCAGGCTCTGCACCGGCTTGACGAGGCTCCGCTCCGTGATCGTGCCGGTGGCGGTGTCCCACACGGCAAACGACGCGAGCAACGAGGCGTTCGTGTAGAGGATCGCCTGGCTCCCGTCCCCGGTGTAGAGCAGCGAGCCGTACGGGGAGTCGAACGGTACGACCGTCGCCACCGCGAAGGGGTTGGTAGCCTCGAGGACCCAGAGCTCCTGGGCCCCGCGGGACACGACCGTGAGCGTGTTGCCGTCGGGAGAGAGGTCGAGATCGGTGGGGTTGTCGCCCACGGTCACGCGGTCGACGCCGAGGGTCACGAGGTCCACGACGACCAGATCGTTCGAGCCGAACTGGCGCACGTACGCGTAGCTGCCGTCGGGAGAGAGCTCCACTTCCTCGGCCTGCGGGGCGTCCACCGGGTCGTCCGAGATCTCGATGAGCGTGGGCGAGAGGGTGGTCGCCGTCAGGTCGATGAGCGCGAGGGAGGCGTCGCTCACCACGAGGGCGAGGGTGCCGTCCTCGCTCCACCGAACGCCGCGTGGGTTGAATCCCACAGCGAGGGGTGTGTGCGCGCCCGTGTCGAGGTGCACGAAGCTCACCTCGTTGAAGCTCTGCACGCCGCCGTCCCCGCCGCCGTCGTCGAGGTCGGGGTCGTACCAGGCCATCACCCAGGCGGCGTCCCCCGAGAGCGCGAGCCGGTTGAAGTTGGGGCGAATCGCCACTTCCCGAACCGCGAGCGTGGAGGCCTCGATGATGCTGACCGAGTCACTTCCCTCGTTCAACGTCACGGCCCGCGAGTAGTCCGCCGTGGTCTGGATGACCGACGGGCCCGCGCCGACGGCCGTCGTGAGCACTTCGAGGCTCGGGACGGAGATGCGCGTGACCGTGTCCCGCGTCGGATTGGCGACGAAGACATAGGCATCCGTTGCAGAGGGCGCGAGGGAGAGGAAGTCGTCCTCCTCTTCGGGGGGGCCGTCGTCGTCGGAGTCGGCGTCGGCATCGACATCGGCGTCGCCCTCGGAGGCGTCGCCAGTGTCGTCACGGGCGTGGTCCCCCGCGCCAAGATCGTAGTCGGCGGAGCAGCTCGCGAGGAGCAGCACCAGGGGAAGGGGGGATCGCAGCATTCGGCTCTCCATGCTTGTCTCCGTGCGTCGGGCTCTGCACGAACTGACTTTGCACGAACCATGCCACACTGCGCCGACGGGTGGGAGCGTTCCTTCCGACGGGCGCTTCTACGCGGTCGGAGGTCTGGGCGGGGCGGCCTCCGCGGACGCCCATGACGTTGATGTCACGGACGAGATCTCAGGAACGCGCGCCCATGCGATCGCGCTCCACGAGCAACAACGCGACGATGGACTTCGCATCGGTCATCTCGCCGCGTCGGATCAGCGCCACCGCCTCGGCCAACGGCATGCGGACGGGGTCGATGATCTCGTCCGCGTCCAGATCGGTCGCCACCTGGGTGAGCCCGGTCGCGACGTACAGATGGATCACCTCGTCGGTGAAGGCCGGCGTGGTGTGGATCGACGTGAGGCGCGCGAGCGTGCCGACGAGGCCGACCTCCTCCGCGAGCTCGCGGGCGGCACACACCTCGGGCGACTCGCCGGGGTCGAGCTTGCCCGCCGGGATCTCCCAGATGGTGCCCCCCGCCGCATGGCGGTGCTGGCGGATCAGCGTGACGGTGCCGTCGGCATGGAGGGGCACAACGGCGGCGGCGCCGGGGTGGCGCAGCACCGCGAGGTCGACAACCCGGCCGTTGGGGAGGGCCACCGTCTCGACTCCGTAGTCGCCGATAGAGCTCTTGTGCAGGGAACGTCGCGTCATGCCGGAAGGCTCCGGGAAAGGCTCGCTCAGAGCGCGGGCCCGGCGGCTATTCCTGCTCGATCAGCGGGTAGGTGATGGCGCCCGACACGTCGACCGTGAAGTAGTTCCAGTAGTCGAACTGGTAGCCGAACTCGATGACGGTGCCGTCGAACGCGGCGCCCTCGTCGGACGCGTACTCCTCGAGGCCGCCGTCCGCCTCGCGGAAGAAGTACACCGCCGCCGCGCCGTCCGAGAGGACCACGCCGCGCCAGCCCGTGCCGAACTCGAGGTAGCCATCACACGCGCTCTCGCGGTCGGGCTCGATCTCGTAGAAGTAGTCGCAGATCCCGCACAGCGCGTGGAGCGCGTCGTAATCGCTGGTGCCCTCGGCGATCACGGTTCCGGTCTCGAGCACCGTCTCGTCGCACTCGTAGCCGAAGTCCGAGTAGAAGAACCGCCGCGTGGCGTTCCACACCGAGTAGTCCGGCACCATCACCGGCTCGACGTCGGTGTCCTCGACGTCGGTGTCATCCGTGTCGGTGTCGTCAACGTCCGTATCGGCGGACGTGTCGTCCGCGGCGGTGTCGTCGACCGGGGCGGCCGTGTCATCCGCGAGCTTGATCGTGCCCGGGGCGCAAGCCGTGAGGAACAAGAAGGCAAGCAACGTGCGTGACATGGTCGTTCCCTGGAATGCCCGGGGGGCTGGTTGCCCTCGAGCTTCAGATTCCGAACGGTACATGCCACGCACCGCGGCCGTTCCGCAAGGAATTGAAGCCGGAAGTGAATGTGGTGCGGGAGAGGGGACTTGAACCCCTACGGGAGTTACCCCACCAGGTCCTGAGCCTGGCGCGTCTGCCATTCCGCCACCCCCGCGGGTGACTCTACGGTCGCCCAGCGGTTTATGGGGTTCTGGCTTCGGTGTCAAGGCCATCGGGCAGGACTTCTGTCACATCCGGTGTCACATCCGGTGGCTCGTCCGGGGAGTCCACCGGCGGATCGAGTCGCCACACCTCCCAGCGCGCCGCCGCGTAGAGGCGGGTCGCATCGCGGAGAAGCTGCTCGCGCAGCCGCGCCTCGGGGTCCGTGAACTGCGCCTGGAGCACGCCCGGCGTCAGGAAGGGGTAGCTCTTCTTGATGAAGTGGATGTCGCCCACCAGGAGGTAGCGCACGCCCCCGTCGCGGAGGGCGTGAAGCGCCTCGTCCCCGTGCTGCCAGGCCCAGTACCGGGTCGGCACGTGGTCCTCGACGGAGCCGAGGATCCACGGCTGCTTCACGTAGTAGCCGTGCCACGCGAACAACATCGCGACCGGCGCGTCGAGCGGGACGTGCTCCCGCAGGAAGCGAAGCGCGCCCCACGCCGGAAGGGCGTCGGAGAGGAACGCGTCGGGGGTCTGGTTGCCCGTCGCCACGGCAACGCGCTCGGCGCTGCGCTGGAGGGTCGGGGCGAGGTTGGCGGGGAGGGACACTGCGAGGAGGAGCCAGGCGGGCCATCGGCGGGGGAGCGCGCCTCCGGCCAGGGCGGCGATCGCGGCGATGGGGAGGAGATACCGCACGATCTGCGCGCCGAGCGCCCAGCCGACGAAGCCGAGCGCCGCCACGAACGCAAGGCGCCGCACCGCGCCATCCCGCCGTGACGCGGCCAGCGCGGCCGCGGCCAGCGCCGCCCAGAGCAGCGAGACGCGACCGAGGAACACGAAGGAGTCCGGCTCCGCGCGCATCAGCAGGTTCCACGGCAGCAGGACCGACGCGAGGAGGTCGCGTCCGAGCCCGTACTTCTCGGTGTAGACGAACACGAAGGCGGCCCCCGGGATGTCGCCGGCGAGGGAGGCCGTGGGCCAACCGGCGAAGGGGAACAGCGGGTGCAGCCCCTCGTACAGGTTTCGCGCCCACCACGGCAGGACGGGCGCGAGCGTCGCGACCGCGGCGTAGAGGACGCGCCGAGGGTGCGTGCGGAGCCCATCCCAGGCCGCGATCAGCGCGAGACCGGCCACGGCGGGCGCGGCCGTGTACTTCGCGGCGAGGGCGAAGCCGCACATCCACCCCATCAGGACCCAGCGCCGCGCCAGCATCGCGTCCGCGGCCACCAGCAGCCACAGGGCCACCACGTGATTGTTGTAGGCCAGGCCGGACTCGCGGAGCCAGCTCCACGAGCCGAGCAGGGCCAGCGCGGGCAGATCTCCCTGGCCGCGCCCGAAGCGGGCCTCCGCCAGCGCGCGCACGCCGAGCGCGACGACGGCGGTGATGGCGAGGTGCCAGAGGCGCGGGGCCGCCTCGCCTCCGAGGGCGTAGAGCAGGGCGAACACGAGGTGTACCGGCAGCGGACGGCTGCCGTCGGGGTTGAGGAAGCCGCCGAGCAGATGGCCGGACTCGACCATCCGGCGCGGGAGCGCCAGGTGGTAGGAGAGCTCGTCCGTGTCGGTCGGGGGCGCGAGCGCCTCGATCAGGCCGGGCACGAGGAACACCAGGCCGATCACCCACACGGCGGCGGGCACCTCGGGGAGGCGTACGCGCGGGCGCGCGGCCCAGCCGGCGGCCGTTGCGAGCACGACCGTGGCCGCCGCGGTTGGGCCGATCGCTCCGCCCAGCGCGAAGAGCCCCATCCCGGCGCCCTGGAGGGCCACCCCGAGGCCGAGCGCCGCGAGCCAGCCCGAGGGGGCGTCGAGCGCGTCGGGTGCCGTGGCGCGCAGCAGGGCGGCGCCTGCGCCCATCGCCGCGACGAGCGCCAGCACGGCCGGGACTCCGCCGCGGGCGAGCGCGAGGAGCGCCTCGGGTCGGATGGTGCCGGCCGGGTCGAGCGCCACGAACGCGACGGCGAGCCCGACCGCGAGGAGGGCGGCGAGCCCGGCTCGATGGGGGGAGGGGCCGCGAGGCGCGGGGCTCCCGGGGCCCTCGGCCTCCGCGACGGCGGGCGCGGGCCCGCTCATGACGACGGCCGGAGGCGAACGGCGTCCCCGCCCGGATGGGAGAGCGTGATCCGGCCGATGCCGACGGGCCCGTCGGGCACCCACGCCGCCCCGTCCCAGCGGTCCATCACCCAGCCCTCGACGGGCCAATCGAGCGTCCACGTCACCAGCCCCTCCCGGTGTGCGCCCCGCCACCCGCCCGGCAACGTCCGCCCGACCCCCTGCGCGCGCGGATCGTCGTCATCGAGAACCAGCTCGGGAACGGTGGCGACGAGCAGCTGGACCCCCTCGCGAAACAGCAACCACGGGCCCCAGCGAGCGGGCGCGCGCTGGTGGCCGGGGCGGTGCAGCTCGACGCCGTCGGAGCAGCGCACGTCGATGTCGCCGGTGCCGGCGCGGAGGGCGCCACGATCCTCCCAGCAGGCGACGGGGCCCCAGAGGCCGAGGCCGTGCGCGAAGCCCGTGTCGGCGGCGTAGACGCGGCGCTCGCCCCGGGCCATGTCCTGCACGTACACCCCCTCCTCATCGAGCCAGGCGAGCCAGCGCCCATCGCCGACGACGTGCCGCTCGCTGCGCGCGCTCCTCGCCAGGGGAGACCGTTCGCCCTCTGCCGTGCGCGTCCACACGTCCTCGCCGGTGAGCCCTCCGTCCTCCACCCAGGCGGCCCAGGGCCACGCCAGCGCAGCCGGGTACCACGGCAGCGGCGCCGCGTCCGTACGCTCCCGGATCCGCTCCGAGAGGGGAAACGCCTCGACGTGGCCCGCCCACGCGAACACGCCGTGCTCCCCGTCCGTCGCCGGAGGGCCTACCGTCGCCCCCGCCACGCGGCCCTGGTTCGGGACGGGGCTCGCGTCAGGGAGCCGCCAGAGCCCGAGCTGCGGGACGAGGATCGCCCCCGGCCCGATCCCGGGGGCCTCCGCGCTCGCCGACAACGTGACGGCCTCGAGCGAGCCGAGGTTGTACGCGCGATCGACGCGGCCGGTGGTCGAGCACCACACCACCCATGGCCCGGCCAGCGTCGGAAAGCGGTCATCCCGGCAGGAGCCGGCCTCGATCGTCGGGAGCGAACGGACCTCGGGGCGCACCAGGACGGTGCCGTTGTCGCCGGCGGGCTGCACATCCAGGATGATCGACACCCCGCCGGCCGAGACCTCCAGCGGGCCGGGGCTCCGGGGGGTGACGCGCGCCTCGAGGCCGAGATCGTCGTCCACGCCGCGCCATCCGACCTCGGCGGGCCAGCCGCCGGCCCAGGATGCGAACAACCGCACCGGCTCGCCGACCTCGGGCCGAAGATCGGAGGCGGCGAGCGCGAGGACGGCGACCCCTCGAAGCGCAAGAACGCGCGGCACCGGCTCGATCATGCGGCGAGCCGGGTGGGGAGCGTCAAGGCGTCGCGGTGTCCTCGGCGACGCCGCAGCAGCTGACGGTGAGGATGACCGTGTCGGTCACCGTGGCGCCCGTGCAGTCGGTGACGGTGAGCTCGAATTCGAACGGGGTCTCCGTGCACACGTCCGGATCGGTCGGCGCGGAGTCCTCCAGCGTGACCGTCGTGACCAGAGTGTTCGGGTCCGCGATGCTCGCGTCGGCGTTGTCGGTGGCCCACCGGACGATCAGCGGATCGCCGTCGGCGTCCGTGACCGTGGCGGTCGAGCCGAGCGGGACGGTCTGGTCGGCGCACTCGTCGCAGTCGAAGGTGTAGCCGCTCACCTCGCACGTGGCGGAGCCGCCGTCCACCGTGGTGTCGACGCCAGCCGTGATCGTGGGGCGCTCGTTACTGCGACGCTCCGCCGCGGAGACCGTCATCATGTCGGGCGAGGACCAGGTGGTGCCGTCCGTCACCGCGCAGGAGAGCACGTACTCGCCGGCCACGTCGGGGTAGAAGGTCGGCCGGACCGCCGTACGATCCGAGAACGTGGTGTTCCCCACCGCCGAGCCGGTCGGCTTGGATTGCACCTCCCACATGTACTGCAGCGGGTCCCCGTCGGGATCGGCCGAGCCCGAGCAGTCGAGGAGCACGGTCGTGCAATCCTCGCCGGCCGGCTGGTCGTCGCCCGCGTTGGCGACCGGCGCGTGGTCATCCCCGAGGGCGGTCACGGTCACGGCGTCGGACACGGAGCGCGCGAGCCCGTTGTTCACGACCAGGTTGAGGACGTACACGCCCTTCTGATCGGGCGTGAAGGAGGCCCCCACGGTGTCGGCGCCGGAGATCGTGCTGAGCGTCGAAGACGTCGGCTTGTCGACGACCGACCACGAGTACGTCAGCGTCCGGCCCTGCGGGTCGTAGCTGAGGGACCCATCGAGCGCGACGAGGGTTCCGACGTTCGTCAGGATGTCGGTGCCGGCGTTGGAGACCGGTACGCTGTCGGGCTCTTCGATGGTGACGATGACGTAGTCGGGGTCGGACTCGGCCCCGTTCGGGTCCGTCACGGTGAGCTTGATCACGTAGGTGCCGACCGCGTCCGCCGTGAAGCTCGCCCCGGGCTCCCCCCCGTGATTGGGATTGAACGGAGCGGAGCTCGTCGCGAGCGTGGAGGTGTCCGGAACGTGGTCGAACGACCAGTGGAACGCCAGCGGGTCCCCTTCGGGATCGCTCGACGCGGCTCCGCTGAGCGCAACGGGCGTGTCGGCGGTCTGGTTGATCGACTCACCGGCTTCGGCGATGGGCTTCCCGTTGACCGCGACGGGGATGTCGGTGTCCGTGTCGCCCGCGTCCTTGTCGCCGGTGGTGCAGGCGGGGAAAACGGCGAACAGCGCCAGGAAGAGAGAGGTGCGCATCCGAGTGCTCCTACGGGCTGTACTCGCCGGTGCAGGTGTAGGTGATCTTGACGATGTCGGTGTCGGTGTCGGCGCAGTCGCTGACGCTCAACACGACGTCCCAGCCCCGTGTCGTCGCGACGTTGTACGTCGCCGGGAACGAGGGGGTGAGCACCTGGGTCTCCGGGCTGTACCGCGAAGCGATGGTGAGCTCACCCGAGGCGTCGGACCACAAGAAGTCGACATCGTCGCCGTCGATCGGATCGTCGGAGGCGGTGCCGTCGAGCGTCACGTCCTCCTGCGGGCAATCGGCGCACGTGAAGACGTAGGAGGCCGTGTCGCATTCCGCGGCGACGACGATGGTCTGGTCCTCGCCGGCGTTCGCGATGGGCCGGTTGTTCGCCGACTCGTCCGTGAACGTGTAGCTGACGATGTCCGGAGGCGAGTCGTACGTGCCGTCGTTCACGCGCAGCTCGAACGTGTAGGTGCCGACCATGTCCCAGTGGAAGACCGGGTTGGCCAGGGCCTCCTCGCTCTCCGCGAACGACGCGGTGGAGCCTGACGGGGCGGTGAGGAGCGACCAGGCGTAGCTGAGGTCGGCACCCTCGGGGTCGTAGCTTCCGTAGCCGTCGAGCTCGAAGTTCTGGTCGGTGCAGGGCGAGAGCGCGCTGCTGTCGCCCGCGTCCGCCACGGGCGGGGCGTTGGTGGACGCCACCGTGATGCTGCAGAAGTCGGCGCCGGACCAGTTGCTCCCGTCGGTCACCGCGAGGCCCACGACGAAGACGCCGGCGCAGTCGGGCACCACGGAGGGGTTGACGGTGCTGGCGTTGAACATGTCGGCGGCGGAGAGTCCGGAGCAGGACGGCACCGACGAGAGGGACCACTGGTACTCGAGCGCCGCGCCTTCGGGGTCGCTGGAGGCGGATCCGTCGAGGTCGACGCGCTGGTCGACCTCCGCGGTGACGTTGTTCCCGCAGTCGGCGAGCGGCGCCGCGTTGCCGGACGCGACCGTGATGACGATGTAGTCGGCGGCCGAGACCGCTCCCGACGAGTCGGACGCCGTCACGGAGACGACGTAGGTGCCCACGACGTCCGGAACGAACGAAGGGGTGGCCGGGTCGGAGATATCGAGGTCCGACGTGTCGATCGCGGAGTCGACGGGTGCGGACTCGACGACCCAGGTGAGGATCGCCTCGTCGCCCGAGGTGCACACCGCGCCCGACGCCGTGGGCGCCGCGGCGGCACCGAGGGTGATCGACTGGTCGGCCGAGCCGACGACGGACGGGCCCGCGCACGCAGACGCGGAGTCTTCTCCCTTGTCCTCCGAAGGAGGGACGACCACGCAGGCCGGGATGGCTGCCAGAGCCAGGATGCCGAAGGAGGCACGGAGGATTGGAGTCATGCGTCAGGCTCCGGCGGTGGACGGGGTTCGGGCGCCGTGTGAGGGCACCCGTTCGGTGGGGCAGTGTACGGATGGGAACGCGTCGCCGTCAACACGATCTTGACAGCAGGTGCAGGCGGGGCCTGCTGGCGATGTCGGTCGTCGCGACGGTGCTCCGCAGCGGGGCAGTCAGGGCGCAGGAGTGCTGGCAGCCGAGCGCACTGTCTCCTCCCGGCGACCAGATCGCAAGCAATTCCTTCACGTCACTCGCCGGCGTCGACGGCGCCGTGGGCTATGTGCCCCCGTTTCGCGTCGGGACGCGAAACCGTCTGACGCCCTCCGTGAGCGCCAGTGTCCGACTGGCGCCCTTCGAATTGCAGGCGTCCTGGGGGTGGGTCGTCGATGCCAGCGAAGCCGGTGGGGTCGTGCATGGGCCAGGAGATCTCCGCCTCGGCACCGTCGTGACGCTGGCGCACTTTTCCGAATTCGACGTGACCGCCGGATGGGAGGTCAAGTTGCCCAACGCGAGCGACGAGGGCGAGATCGGCACCGATGAGACCGACGTGAGCTTCGGCGCGACCGCCGGGTGGCGGCGCGGCCCGGTCTCGGCGCGTCTGGGCGTCGGCCTGGCGGTCCTGGGCAACCCGCTGCGCTTCGCCAACCAGGACGACGTGGCGATGGTGCGCGGCTCGGTGGCGTGGACCTCCGGCTTCGTCCGCGTGATCGGACGAGCCTCCGCGGACCTCCCGACGCCACGCAATCCCGTTCGGAGCGAGGGGGACATCGCCTTGCAGCTAGGAACCCGCTGGTTCGGGCTGGTGCATGCCGGCGGCGGTTTCGTGCCCGCGTCGGCCGATTGGCACGCGGGTCTGGCCGTCGGCTTCGCGTCGGCCCTTCCCTAAAGCCGGTCGGGTGTATAGCCATCCGTCGCGTCGACGGGTGCGCCCGCCGAGGAGACGTGTATGGCCTTCTTCGACTTCCTTCTCGGTGGCCCCGCCGGCCAACTCAAGCGACATGCCCGCCGGGTGGCGAACCGCGATGCCCAGGCGGAGGACCGCGAGGCCTCGGCCCACTGGCTCGCGCAGAACGGCTCGGAGGAGGCCCTCTTCGCCATGTGCGCGCGCTTCGCCCTCCAGCTCGAGCACGGGCTGAAGGACCGGAAGGAGAAGGACATCGTGTTCGACCTCCTCGTGGAGCACGGGCCGCGTGGGGCCGTGGTGGCACGCCGCTGGGCGGCCGAGAACCCGAATTTCCACCACGCGGTGCGCCTCGTGGAGCGCATCGAGGGCCCGGAGGCCGCCGTGGGGCTGCTCCTCGACCTGCTCGCGGCCGAGCAGGTCGAACAGGAATTCAAGCCCGAGAAGAAGCGCAACCTGCTCATCTCGCTCGCCGAGCGCCGCAGCGAGCGCGTGGTCGAGGCCGCGCAGCGCTTCCTCGTGGACTTCGACGAGGGCGTGCGGCACGCCGCCATCGAGGCGATGGCCGCGCAGCCGGGAGATGCCGCGGCGCCGTACCTCGCGAAGGCGCTCGCGAACCCGACCGAGGAGAGCACGCGCATTCGCGGCCGCCTCGTCGAGATCTTCCAGCAGCGAAAGTGGCCGATCCGGTCCTGATCCTCACTGCGGGGGAGCAGGCGCCTACTCGAGCCCCATCCGGGCGAGCCGCTCGCGGGCCAGCGGCGCGGCGGGGCCATCCTCGGCGACGCGGAGGTACTCCCGGTAGTGGAAGGCGGCCTTTCGCATGTCCGCCTGGCCGAAGGCGAGGTTGGCGAGGTTGATGTGCGCGTGGGCGTCGTCGGGGCACGCCCGGAGGGTGGACGCGTAGCGGGACGCCGCGGCTTCGAGCTCCCCCGCGCGGGAGGCGAGCGTCCCGAGGTTGTTCGACGCGTCGCAGCTCTTCGGATGGCTGCGGAGGACCTCCAGCCACGCCGCGCGCGCTCCCACGTCATCGCCGGACTCCGCGCGGACGATGCCGAGGTTGATCCGCGCGTTGGGGTCGCCTGGGTCGAGCTCCGCGGCGCGGGTGTAGGCGGGCTCGGCCTCGGCGAAGCGCTGGGCGAGCCGGAGCGCGTCCCCGTAGCCGTACCAGGCGCGGGCGCTCGCCGGGTAGCGCATCGCCGCGCCCCTCCACAAGGCGGCCTCGTCGGACCACACGCGGTTCCTCGCCACGGTCGCGAGCAGGAGCACGGGGACGAGCACCCACGCCGGGCGCAGGCCCGCCGCGGGAAGGGAGGCCACCGCGGCGAGGATCAGCGCGAACCCGGCGAAGTACGATCGGTGCTCGGCCATCGTCTCGAGCAGCGGCACGGCCGACGAGGGCACCAGCCACGCGGCCCAGACCACCAGGGCGAACGCGCGGATCGCGGCGGGGGACGCCTCCGTGGGGGAGGGACGTCCGGGCCCGTCCGGCGCTGGACGTGCGCGCCGGACCACCAACAGCATGGCGCCGGCCCAACCGATCAGGGAGAGCGCACCCGCGAGCCGCGCCACGGCGGGGTGGTCGTGGAGGATCGACTGCCCGATCGGCACCAGCCAAAGGACGAGATAGCGCCCCCACACCTCCGCCTGGGAGAGGACCTGGACCACGGCGTCCCGCGGCACCTCAGCCTTCGGCCACCCGTACATCCACAGCCGGAGCGCCACCGCCGCGGCGCCCGCACCGGCGAACACGAGGTGGTCGCGCCACCGCCGGGCGTCGCGCTCCTTCGGCGCGACGATCCAGCGATCGATCGCGAGCAGCGCCACGGGCAGGAGCGCCCCGACCTCCTTGGTGAGCAGCGCAGCTCCCACCGCGACGACAGCGACCGTGCGTGCGCGCGGGGACCCGCGACGATGATCGATCCACGCGGTGAGCGCGACGAGCCACGCGGTCGCCTCGAGCGCGTCCGAGCGGCCGGTGATGTAGGTGACCGCGTCCGTCGTCAGGGGATGCAGCGCCCAGAGGCTCGCGACGAGCGCGGCGCGGCCCGGGGTGACGAGGCGACCGGCGAGCCGCCAGGCCAGCAGCGCGTTGATCGCGTGGATCCCCACGGAGAGCACGTGGTAGCCGAACGGTTCGAGGCCGCCGAGCCACCAGTTGAACGCGTAGGTGACGATGAGGAGCGGGCGGCTCGTGTTGTAGCTGGCGATCGCGCCCACATCGTCGAGCCAGCGGATCGTCCGGTTGCCGACGACCTCGATGCGGTCGTCGTAGGTGAAGGGCGCGTGCATGGCCGGCGCCCAGGCCACCACGATGGCGGCGAGGAGGGCGGTCACGAGGGCTGCGTAGCGGCGCGTCACCGGCGCGCCTCCTCGTAGACCCTCTGGTGGGCCGCCGCGACCTCCCCGTAGTCGAGGTGGCGCGCGATGTAGCGCCGCCCGCGCTCCACCATGGCGCGCGCGGCGGCGCGGTCCGAGAGCAGCGTGCGGAGCGCTCCGCGCAGCGCCTCTACGTCCCCTCCCGCCACCAGCAGCCCCGCGCCCGCCTCCCCGATGAGCTCGCCGCATCCACAGTCGCCGCCCACGACGACCGGCGCGCCGCACATCAGCCCCTCGAGCGGCACCAGCCCGAACACCTCGTGGGTGGAGGGGTAGGCGAGCACGTCCGCGTCCACGAGCAGCGCGAGCCGCTCGGGGCCCTCCAGCGTGCCCGCGTGGTAGACGCCGCGTGGCAGCGCCATCCCGCGCGCCGGCCCCGCGAGCACGAGCCGGGCGTCGCCCATCGAGCCGTCCGCGAACGCGGCGGCGAGGGTGTCCACGCCCTTCCGCGGCGTGATCTGACCCAGGTAGGCGACGATCGGCCCCGAGCCGAGCCCGTGGGCGGCGCGAAAGGTCCCGCGGGGCGGCAGCGCCTCGAACTCTTCGAGCCAGAGCCCGTTGGGGATTCGGGCCACGCGATCCCCGTGCACGCCCGCCGCGAGGACCTGGCGCACCTCCGCGCGGCTCGTGGCGATCACGCGATCCGCGCGCCGCGGCACGTCGCCGTCGAACAGCGTGTCCCAGAGCCGCTTCGCCCCGATCTTCCGCTCGATGCGCGGGAGCGTGCCGTGCGGGGTCATCACCACCGGCAACCCCGCCGCGCGCGCCGCGCAGAAAGCCTGGAAGTTCAGCAGGTTCCGGTGGGCGTGCAGGTGCACGAGATCGACGCCCTCGAGCGGCGGCGCGCCCCGCGGAAGGTAGAGCTGGTGGGCCCAGGCGAGGCGGTTGGAGGCCACGCGGGAGACGACGACGTCGATGCCGTCGAGCGTACGTCGCGCCGGGACGGGCGCGCGCCGCGTCGCGTCGTACACGTCCGTGGTCCAGACGCGGACGTCGAGCCCGGCGCGCACCTGGGCACGGGCGAGCCCATGCACCGCGCGCGGGATGCCACCGTACGCCCACGTGGGGGGAAAGCAGGGCGTGACGTGCAGGACGCGCATCGGCGCCATGGTTGCACGGCTGGCGGTGAGGGGCTACGTCCCGCCGCCGAGAGGCTGCCCATGCGCGCGACCACCCTCCTGCTCGTCTTCTCCGCCGCCCTCCTCGGTACCGGCTGTGGTCCCGACTGCTATTCGTCCTGCGAGAAAATTTTCGGGGACGCCGCGGGCGAATGTGACATCCCCATCCCCGGCAAGGAGGGAGAGTCCGGCCGGCAGGAGATGATCTCGCAATGCGTCTCGCACTGTGAGCAGGCGATGCGCCGCAACGGCGACGTCGGCGATTATTCTCCGAACGAGCGGGCCAGCGGGGATGACGACATCTCGCTGGAAAATGAGAAACAAGCGGCCTTGTGGATGGACTGCGTGTCCGAGACCAGCTGCGACAACCTCGACAAGAACTACTGTGCGCCCGTCAAGAACTACCCGTAGCGCGTCGCTCCTCCTCGGCGGTCTGCTCCTGCTCACCGGTTGTCAGCCCACCTGCGAGCAGGTGTGCGACAAGCTCGTGGCGTGCGACAATCCGGGCACCGAGCGGATGGACAGCCCCGAGTGCGAGGAGTCCTGCAACACGCAGAAGGACACCTACGCCAAGTGGACCGACACGCAGCTGCGCGCCACGATGGACGACCAGCTCTCCTGCCTGAACGAGGCGACGTGCGGGGAGATCGCCGAGGGCGCCTGCTACGACGAGGACCTCTGGTCCTTCTGAAGCCGGTCCTTCTGATCCGGGTCCGTCTGATCCCAGGCGGCGCGCCATGCGCCGACCGCCTCGGCCACGTCGGGCGCTCCGAAGATCCCGCCCATCCCCGCCACGCCCTGTGCGCCCGCGGCGCGGCAGCGCCCCACCCGTTCGGGCGACACACCGCCGAGCGCCACCGCACCCTCGACGCGGAGCGCTGACACCCCGAGCGGGCGGCGCCGATCCGTCGGCTTCGACGGAGAGCGCCAGATCGGGGAGAGCAGGGCCCAGGATGCGCCCGCGGCGCGCGCGCGTCGCACCTCGGCCGGGGAGTGCGCGCTGACGCTGAAGGGGCCGGCTCCGAATGGAGGCGCGACGTCGCTCGCGTAGTGGAGCGAGACCGGCAGGTTCGCCGCGAGATCGAGGGCGCCGGGCATCCGCGTGTGCAGCACGAGCCGGTACGGCCACGCCTCGGCGAGGGCGGCGAGGCCGGGCGGGAGCGCGCTCTCGCGCACGATCACGCGGTCGATGCCCGCCACGAGCGCGGCGCGAACGCGGTCGTAGAGGTCCGGGCCGCCGCAGGTGATCCCGACGATCACCGGTTGATGATGCCTTCGAGCGGGCTGCTGGCGGACCCGTAGAGCTTGCGGGGGATCCGCCCGGCGCCCCGCGCGAGCTCGCCGGCCTCGACGCCGAGGCGCATCGCACGCGCCATCCTCACGGGGTCCTTCGCGCCGGCCACCGCCGTGTTCAGGAGCACGGCGTCCGCTCCGAGCTCGAGCGCGAGCGCCGCGTCCGATGCGGTGCCGACCCCGGCGTCCACGATGACGGGCACCTTGGCCTGCTCGACGATGATGCGGAGGTTCGTCGGGTTGCGGATGCCCAGGCCCGAGCCGATCGGCGCGGCGAGCGGCATCACCGCGGCGCAGCCGATCTCGGCGAGGCGCTTGCACAGGACCGGATCGTCCGAGATGTAGGGGAGCACGATGAAGCCCTCCTTCACGAGCACCCGCGCGGCCTCCAACGTGCCCTCGGCGCAGGGGAACAACGTGTCGGGATCCCCGATGACCTCGAGCTTGATCCACGCCGTGCCGAGGAGCTCGCGTGCCAGGCGCGCGGTGAGGATCGCGTCCTCCGCGGTGTAGCAGCCGGCCGTGTTGGGCAGGAGCTGGATCTTCGCCTGGTCGATGAAGTCCAGGATGTTCTCGCCCCGCGGCGCGCCCAGGTCGACGCGCCGGATCGCGAGGGTCACCATCTCGGTGGCGGACGCCTCGTGGCAGGCGCGCATCGTGGCGAAGTCGGGGTACTTACCGGTGCCGAGGAGGAGGCGGCTCTGGAAGGTGCGGTCGGCGATCTGGAGCATGGGGGCGTCTAACCCGAGGTCAGTCCGCGATCCGCTGAACCTTCACGCCGATCTTCTCACCCTCGAAGCGAATCGTCGTCTCCATCGGACGATCGGCGAACCAGCGCGGGGCCGTCGGGATCATGGCGACGGACACGGTGTCGGGCCCTGTCCAGCTGCAACGGACGCGCCCCGTGCCGTGGCCCGGCTGCCCCGCGATGTCGATCGCGAAGGCGGACTCGACCGTACCCTCGAAGGGGCGGCGCAGATCCGGGAGGGCGGGCCGGAAGATCACGTCGGTCACCGGCACGTCGACGCCCACCTGCCACGCCTGCGCGCGATCGAGCTCGCCGTCCACGAAGTGGTAGCGGAGCGACACCACCGGCCCCTCCCGCCGGGCCCACCCGTCCTCGACCGTCCACGTTTCCGTGGCCTGGGTCGGCCAGGGCGCCGCGCTTCCCGGGCGCACCAGCGTGAAGCCGCCCGGGCTCGGCGTCTGCGCGAAGTCCGCGATCGCGAAGCCGCCCTGGGTCTGCGCGAGGAGGATCTTGAGCGGCACCAGCCCGAGCAGGCGCTGGAGCGGCCAGACCTTGCCGCCGATGCTCACCGAGGCCTCGCCGCCGGTGCGGAAGAGGTGAAGGTCGAGCAGCGCGGCGACCGCGGCGCGGCTGTGCCCCATCGTGTTGCCGTTCCGCGGCTTCGAGGGCTGGGTCGGCATGCGGCCGCGGTAGGTCACGTCGACCGGCTCGCCCGCGGGGTTCGTGTAGACGAAGCGGAGATCCGCGGTGTCGGCGGTGGAGTGGTCCGTGACCACCAGCGGCCCCGAGATCCGCGGCGCGGGCACCTCGGGGATCCACGAGGTGATGTCGGGGAGGTCCGCGACGATGCCCTGGTTGCCGTTCGAGTCGGCGTCCTTCGCGAGCCAGAGCGGGCCCGACGGGAGGTCGAGGCGGGCGTACTCGTGCATGTCCCAATCCGGGTGGGTGCTCACGAGCACGACGTCGAGCCCGTAGCGCAGGCCCCACACCTGGAGGGGGATCACCGGGAACTCGACGCGGGGGCCGGCGGTGTAGCGCGCGGCGGAGGGCACGCGGGCCTCGAAGGCGGCTCGTTCGCCGGCGGACAGCGCGGGCGGGCCGGGGAGCATCTTCGAGAGGCCGCACGCGGTGAGGAGCGGCAGCGCCAGGAGCGCGCTCGCGGCGCCCAGGTGCCGGCCCCGGGGCGCCATCAGAACGCCCACGCGGCTTCGGCGACCACGTCATGCGCGACCGGCAGCAGGCTGTCCTGCGGCACGTTCATCTCCCAGGTGGCGCCGAGGCGCACCACGTGGGCGGGCGCGACCGCCCAGTTCAGCCATCCACCCGCGGCGGGCGACCAGCGCGCGTCCGGAAGGTCGAAGCCGGCCACGGGATCGACGAACTGGAAGCGGCCCACGAGCTCGACCGACTCGAGCAGCGCGCCCTTCACCGGGAAGACCCACGCGCCGCTGGCCGAGGCCGCCGAGTAGAAGGTGTCGAGCCGATCCTCGGTGGTGGTGCCGACGATGCCCTCGATCAGGAGCCGCTGGGAGGGGCCGCGCACCTCGACCGCGAGCTCGACCTGGGCCTGTTCGCCCGAGCCATCCAGCGCGCGCGCGCCGTAGAGGCCCGACACCGACACCGCGAGCAGGTCGATCGGCGCGGCCGAGACCCGGGCGATGAGATCCTTCCCGTTGTTCTGGTCGAGCGAGGCGCCGCCGCTGCCGTTGAGCAGCTGCACATCGAACGCCCAGCGTTTTCCGAGCTCGCCGTGCCATCCGACGCCGAGATCCTCGTCGGGGATGAGGCCCTCGCGCCGCGCGAGATCGGCCCGCCCCTCGCCGGCGAACACGTAGCGCTCCTCGTAGGTGTCCCGCACGCCGAACGCGGGCTCCTGGAGGCCCACCCGCACGTCGTGACGCAGCGCGTTTTCTGCGGCGGCGCCGTCGGTCGAGCCGCCGAAGCTGGCCCCGAGGTAGACCTCCCGGCCCTGCACGGACCAGCCTCCGGCCCAGTCCGCCACGTCGAACGTGATGCCCGTGTTCGTGTAGGACGTGGTGTGGTCGTCCTGGCGGAACTCGATGGCCATCCGCCCGTAGAACGCGCGGCCGAGCCGCACGTCGAGGATCGGGCGGGCGCGGGAGACGTTGAAGCCCGCGGCGGCCGCGCCGTCGAGCTCGCTCCCCAGGCGCTCCAGGTTTGCGGCGGTGAAATCGATCCGTACGTCCCCACCGAGGGTGACGCTCGGACGGGCCACCGACGACGCGCCGAGCGCGCGGGGGGCCTCGGGGAGCGGGGCCGAGCGGACCATGGGGGCGGGAGGCGTCGCCGCCGGCTCGGGTGGCGTTCCGGGGGGGGGGGCGGGCTGCGTTCCGGCGTGCGCCGCGGACGGATCGGCGGACGGCGCGCCGTTGATCCACGCGAGCGCCAGGGTCGGCACGTGGTTCCACGGGGTCCACTCCCGCGCGTCCGCTCCCCGCACCTCGTGCAGAGCGGACGGAGAGGCCCTGACGAGCGCGAGGATCTCGGCGACCGTGTACTCCCCCGAGAGGTCGGGCCCGCGGTAGTCATAGACGACGGACGGCGAGGCCTGGCCCGTCTCTGAGTTCGGGGCCGGCGCTGCCTGGGCGGGAGCGGAGAGGGTGGCGATGGAGAGGAAGCACAACATGCGCCGCCACCTCTATCGCTCGCGCGGGGCGACGGGCGCTAGTCGGCGAAGAACGGCGAGGCGAAGATGCGGTGCTCGGCCTCGCCCTGCATCGCGCGGATGCGCACGTACCGGGCCTCTCCCGACGGGATGGTCAGCACGGTCTCCGCGGTCACCTGGCCGAAGGCATCGACGATGTCGACCGCCCATTCGGTCACCCGGGGATCGCCGAGCGTGACGGTGAGCACGATCGGCATGGCAGCGGCGGGAACGTCGTCACCCGGGAGGTAGCGCTCCCCATCGAAGCCCATCGCATAGATGACCAGCTTCTCCGCCGCCCACGACGCGGCGACGGTGTGGCGCGCCTCTACGATGTCGAACAGATCGGCGCGATCGAAGTGTGACCCCGTGACGATCGCGCCGGTCAGCGTGCCGTTGGTGTACTGGTCGTGCCAGGGCTGAGGCGACTTGGGGTTGGCCTCGAGATCCCGCACGCGCCCGGGCCCACCGGTCACCCGGCCGGGCTCGTCCATGTGGTTGTCGGTGCCGCCGACGAACCCCAGCTCGTGCCCCATCTGGAGCATGTACTGGATGGATCCGTCATCCACGTGGTGCTCGCTGCTGTAGCGCCACTCGCACCCCTCGGTCGCGACGCGAGTGTCACACTCGGAGCTCCCGTGCTCCGAGGCGATCTCGACCACCCTGTCGCCCTCCACCCAGCTCTCCGCGCTCGCCCAGTCGACCCAGGCCGGGCGGTCCTGCGCGACGTGGTGGAAGAACCCGATCGATCGCGACGGCGCGCAGCCCTCGATGTCGGGCACGGCCTGGAGCCGGGCGAGCAGCTCGGACGGGAGGATCGCCGGCTCGAGCGCGGAGTACTGGTATCGCTCGGTTCCGTACGACACCACGCCGGTGCCGTGGCAGGAGGGGATCCGCCACGCGGAGCAGCCCTCGACATCCTCGACGAGGACGGTGCGGTGGGTGGCCTGGTAGAGGTCACCGATCGATCCGTCGCAGGACGAGGTCCATTCGTAGCCCATGATGCCGAAGGCGGACGTCCCCTCGGTCGCCCGGACGAGCTCCTGCATCCGCGTCCAGATGTCGATGTCGACGCCTTCGTCCGGCCTCAGGTAGCGGGTGAACTCGGCGTGGTCCGTCAACGCGGCGAACCCCAGACCGTACGCGATGGCGCGCGGAAAGGCGTCCTCCGCCGGCAGGTCGCTGTCGGGCAGGCAGACGTTGTCCGGATCCTCGCAGCCGTCGTGCGAGAGGTTGGTGTGGTTGTGCAGGTCCCCCCACACGATCGTGGGATCGACCAGGACGGGGGGCGAGGTGTCGGCACCCGTGTCGTCGACCGGCTCCTCGACCGGGAGCTGGAAGCGGAGGCAGGCCGCGAGCGGCAGGAGGAGCAACGGTCGCATCGGATGGACAATTAGACCGGAGGACGCGCGATCGCCACCGATTCGATCGAACCATGGTTCGCGTTGACGCGTCCCGGACTCCGCTCTAAGGTGCGTGGATGATTCGGCGTCCCCCCGTGCTGCTGGTCCTCGCCGCCCTGCTCTCCGGGGGCGCGAAGTGTCGCTGGGAGGGGGAGCCCGTCGACACGGCGGTCGAGGACACGTCCGCCGACGCGGACACCGATACCGACGCGGATACCGACACCGATGCCGACACGGACAGCGGCGGCACCGGGATCCCGTGGGTCACGGAGATCGAGCGGGACACCCGCACCTACGGCGAGATCGGCATCGAGGTCGTGACGTACGCGATCACGTCCGGAAACCCCACCGGCTACCGCGACGGAGACGGCGAGGATCCTCGCTTCCACGTCATCCGGCCCACCGACTTCACCGACGCCGACGCCGAGCACCCGGTGTTGATGTGGCTGCACGGCTCGGCCCAGGGCATCGAGGGGGACGAGGTGCTCGGCGCGCGCTGCGGGAGCGACGGCATCGAGCAGATCGTGAACGACACCGTGACCGCGCACCACTTCGTGGCGGCCGAGGTCGCGAACCGCGAGTGGATCTGGGTCGTGCCGGAGAACACGTGGTGTGATCTCTGGACCGGCCTCGGGGACGCCGATCCGGTCGATGCCGCGCATCACGGCACCGAGCACGTCCACACGATCCTCGACGCGCTGGAGAGCGGGTTCGACGGGTTGAAGGCGGATTCCGGCCGTATCTACGGGTGGGGCACCTCCATCGGCGGCTCCGGCATCGTCGTCGCGGCCGGGCGGGACACGCCTTCGCGGTTCGCGGCCATCATCGCGGACAGCGGGCCGGTCAACCCGGCGTCCTGGTACAACCTGCCCTCCGAGCAGCCCTACCTCGACCACATCCTCGGCGGCCCCGCCTACGGCAGCGACGGCGAGCCGACCCCCTACTTCCCGAACTACGAGCGCGCGGACGGCACCTTGCTCGTCGGCCAGGGCTCGTTCCGGGTGCCGCTCTTCCAGGTGTTCAACACCTACGACACGCTCGTGCCGATCCGCCAGAACGACGAGCTCGCCGCCCTGGTCGACACGCACTACGGCGCCGAGGGCGTCCGTTACTTCCATCACGACGTGAGCCACCACGCTCCGTCGAACAGCTTCCATGTCCAGAGCGGCTACGAGCGGCCCCCGTTCAGCTACACCAGCCGGGCCGCCTTCGCCTTTCTGGATGGCGGGGGGGTGGCCTACTACGAGGCCGAGGACACCTGCGCCGGCGGGAGCTGCACCGTCGTCGCGGAGTCGGGCGCGGCGGTCCTCGAGGCGATGTCCGCATATTCGCAGGGGTCCGCGGTGATCCGCGAGGCCGCGCAGGGCGCTGGGATCATGTACGCCGGCCCGGTCCCGACCACGGTCGCGCGCGACGCCCCCGCCACCATCCTCCCGGTGATCGCGGGAGAGGACCTCTCCGCGGCCGCCCCGGGGGACGCCGTCGTGACGTTCGTCCTGCTCGTCGATGGCGCGGCCGTCAGCACGCACGTGGTTCAACGCGGAGATCTCGCCGCGGGCGCCGCCGAGACCCACGCCGCCTACTACGCCCAGGTCGGCAACACGACCTGGCTCGTCGACCTCGACGGGGATGGCGACGCTGATCCGCTCCCCGACGGGGACCTCACCGTGGAGGTCACCTACGCCGGGCTCGGCAAGGTTTGGCTCGACGGGTTCTGGGTCCTCACGGGCGGTTAGAGAGGGGCCCCGCTCCCCGAGACCGCCATGTCCGCACCCGTGATCTGCCTCCCGCTCCGCACGCCCATCGGCCGCTTCGGCGGAGGCCTCGCGGAGGTCCGGCCCGACGATCTCGCCGCGCACGTCATCAGCGCGGTGCTGGCGCGCGCCGGTATCGATCCGAGCCTCGTCGAGGAGGTGTTCCTGGGCTGCGCCAACCAGGCGGGGGAGGACAACCGGAACGTGGCGCGCATGGCTTCGCTGCTCGCGGGGCTGCCCCACTCGGTGCCCGGAGTGACGGTCAACCGCCTGTGCGCATCGGGCCTCGAGGCCGTCAACCAGGCCGCCCGAATGATCCGCTGTGGCGACGCGGAGCTCGTGCTCGCCGGCGGCGTCGAGGCGATGTCGCGCGCGCCGTACGTCATGCCGCGCGGGTCGAACTTCCCCAAGATGGGAAACCTCACCGTGTACGACTCCTCGCTCGGTTGGCGCTTTCCGAACCCGAAGATGGAGGCCCTCTTTCCGCTCGAGGCCATGGGAGAGACCGCGGAGAACCTCGTCGAGCGCTACGAGATCAGCCGCGGCGATCAGGACGCCTTCGCCGTCGAGTCCCACCGTCGCGCGCTCGCCGCCGACTTCTCGACGGAGATCGTGCCGGTCCCGCGCGCGAAGCTCGGCCCGCTCGCCGCGGATGAGGGCCCCCGCTCCGACGCGACGCTCGAGTCGCTCGGCAAGCTCCGGGCCGCGTTCCGCAAGGACGGATCGGTGACCGCCGGCAACTCCTCCACCCTCAACGACGGCGCTGCCGCCATGCTCGTGGCATCACCCGACCGCGCGAAGGCGCTCGGGCTCACGCCGATCGCGCGCATCCTCGGCAGCGCGAGCGCGGGCGTGGATCCGCGCATCATGGGGATCGGCCCGGTTCCGGCCATCCAGAAGCTGCTCTCGCGGGCCGGCCTCGGGGTCGCCGACATCGATCTGTTCGAGCTCAACGAGGCCTTCGCCGCCCAGTCGCTCGCGGTGATGCGCACGCTCGCGCTCGCCCCCGAGAAGGTGAACGTGAAGGGCGGCGCCATCGCGCTCGGCCACCCCCTCGGCTCGAGCGGCGCGCGCATCCTCACCACGCTCGCGCACGCCCTCCGTGAGCGCGGCGGGCGCTACGGCGTCGCGTCTCTCTGTGTCGGCGTCGGTCAGGGCGTCGCGACGTTGATCGAGGTCGTGGACTAGCGAAGCACGAGCTCCGCTCTCGCACCCGAATCGGGATAAGGCGGCCCGCTACCGGAGCGAACGATGAGCGAGCTGGTCACCCGCGAGGACCGAGGCCGGGTCTCGATCCTGACCCTCAACAACCCGCCCGCCAACGGCTACTCGCACGCCATGCACAAGGCGCTCGACGCCCACGTGCTCGACCTGCGGATGGACAAGGGCACCGACGTCATCGTGCTCCGCGGCGCCGGCGAGCGGTTCTTCTGCGCGGGCGCCGACATCGGCTACCTCCAGACCCTCGATCCGGACGACAAGTACGCCTTCTGCCTGCACGCCAACGAGACGCTCCTGCGCCTCGAGAACACGCCGAAGCTCGTCATCGCCGCGCTCAACGGCCACTGCGTCGGCGGCGGGCTCGAGATCGCGCTCGCGTGTGACCTGCGGATCGGCCGCGCCAGTGGCAGCAAGCCGAACCTCGTCGGCTTGCCCGAGGTGTCGCTCGGCGTGTTGCCCGGCACCGGCGGCACCCAGCGGCTCACCCGCGTGCTCGGCCGCGCTCGCGCGCTCCAGTGGATGGTCGAGGGCAGGAACGTCTCCGTCGAGGAGGCCCTGTCCATCGGCCTCGTACACCAGGTGCTGCCCGAGCACGGCTGGTGGGAGGCCGTGATCGCGTACGCCGCTACCTTCACGCGGCCGTTCCGGGCGGCGGGGGCCGTGGGTCTCATCAAGCGCGCGGTGGTCGGCGGGGCGGATCTGCCGCTCGAAGCGGGGCTCGCGCTCGAGCGGGAGCTCCAGATGCGCCTCTTCGCGGCGCCGGACGCGAAGGAGGGCCTCGCCGCCTTCCTCGAAAAGCGTCCGGCGGTGTTCAGCGGTGGTGCTCCTGGGGCGGGGGCGAGCCCCCGCAACGCCCCCCGTGTCGATCCGATCGCCCATTCGTCGTCCGCATCTTCCTCCACGGTGCGGCCGGTGGCCCCCGCGCCCGCGACCGCGCTCACGCCTCCCGAGCGGCCTCGCGGTGAGCACGGGCACGTGCTCACGCCGCCCGCCGACCCCGACGGCCGCCGCTCTTCGGGCGCCTCGCGGGAAGAGTTCAAGGGCTTCGAGGACTTCGAGAACTTCGGCCCGGACGAGTCCGAGCTCGGCGGCGAGGCGTTCGGGACCGGCGGCCGGCCCCACGGCGCGGACGATCCGCTGCCCGGCCGCATCGACCTGCACCGCACCCGCATTCCCGACGCGGTGCTGAACCTCCTCGGGCGCTCGATCGTGGAGCGCTACCTGGTCCTGCCGGTCAAGCGCACGGAGACGACGATCCTCGTCGCGATGGCCGACCCGACAGACGCCGAGGCGCTCGACGCGATTCGCGAGGAGACCGGCCTCGAGGTGCAGGCCATCCGCGCGCCCGAGCTCGACATCGCCGTCATGGTCGCCCGCTATTACCGGGCCTGATTCTCCCCTGGCTTCTCGGAGGTTTTTCGTGAACGAAATCCAGCGTATCGGCATCGTCGGCGGCGGCACGATGGGCCACGGCATCGCGCATGTGTCCGCGCTCGCGGGCTGCGACGTGGCGCTCTACGACGTCGACGAGGCGCGCGTCGCCGCGGCGCTCGCCAAGGTCCGGTCCAACCTCGACAAGGGCGTGGAGAGGGGCAAGGTGGCTCCGGAGGAGCGGGCGGCCGCGCTGCTCCGCCTCTCCGGGGCGACCCGCCTCGAGGATCTCGCCGAGTGTGACCTCGTGATCGAGGCCATCCCCGAGAAGCTCGAGATGAAGCGCCAGCTCTTCCTCGCGCTCGACGCCATCGTGCGGGAGGGTGCCATCCTCGCGACCAACACCTCCTCGCTCTCCATCGCGGCCATCGCCGCGGGCGGCCGCGCGCCCAACCGCGTCATCGGGACGCACTTCTTCAACCCCGTGCACATCATGGCGCTGCTCGAGGTCGTCGTGTACGACGGCACCGCGCCCTCCGTGCTCGACCACGTGCTCCGTTGGGGGGCCCGCATCGGCAAGGAGACCATCACCGTCCGTGACTTTCCGGGCTTCGCCACGTCGCGACTGGGCGTGTGCCTCGGCATGGAGGCCATCCGCATGGTCGAGCAGGGCGTCGCGACCGCGGAGGACATCGACAAGGCGATGGTGCTCGGCTACCGCCACCCGGTCGGCCCGCTCCGGCTGACCGACATGGTGGGGCTCGACGTGCGGCTCGCCATCGGGGAGTACCTCGCGAAGGAGCTGCAGAACCCGGCGTTCGAGCCGCCCGCGCTCATGCGGAAGCTCGTGGGCGAGGGGAAGCTGGGGCAGAAGTCGGGGGAGGGGTTCTATCGGTGGTGAGGTCGCGGCCCCGCGCGTGAGCGAAGGCGACCCCGGCTGCCCGAGGGTCTCGTCGTCGGGACCGGCACCAACGCCGTCTGGCTCGCGTGTCCGGGTGAGGGAGGGGGGCTTGACGGCGCGCAGGTGATAGAGGTCCCGACGGACGGCTGACGGTGGTCGTCGGGCTGCGTGGGGGACCCAGCCCGCAGCGCCCGAAGAGCGCATCCGCCGGGCTCTCGCACGCGTGATTGTCCGGGTTGCTGGCGAGTCCCTGGTGCTGTTCTGTGTGGTCGACGATCACCTGCACGTCGTGTTGCTGTGCACGCGCGACACGGCCGGGCGGCTCGCGCAGTCGCTGGTTCTGGCGCTCCGGAGGGTGTCGCCGGTGCCCGTTCGCGCGGCGGAGATCACGCCCGTGAACAGCCGTCCGCACATGGTCGAGCTGCTCGCTACGTGCTCACGCAACCCGACCATCACGGGCTCGTCGCTCCGGCGGCGCTGTGGTCGGGCTCATGCTTCCCGGACCTCGTCGGCGCGCGTGCGTGAGATCGGAGCCTTCCGGCTCGTGGAAGCCGCGGCGGCGGCCCTCGGCGTGGGCCCCGGGCTCATCGGTCGGACCGCGCCCGTCGTCGCCGCCCGTGTGGTTGTGGCGCAATTGGGCCTGCAAGCGGATATTTCCCCGGTGGAGATCGAGGTTGCGTTGGGGTTCACGCGCTGGGCCGTGGCGCACCTCGCCGAGCGTCCCGCTCCTCACCTGGCGGTGCGCGCGACCCGCCTCCGCCTCGCGCTCGAGGACGCGGTTGCCTGCATGCCGGCGGGGATGGACCGGGTTCGCGGACGGATGTGACCAACGGGGAGGGTGATGCGTCACTCCGGGCGTTCGGCACTCCCGGGGTGACGAACGCGAGCGGTGAGCCCTCACTCCGAAGGCTCAGCACCCTGGCGGGGACGAATGGGCGGGGTGCCAGGTCACCCAGCCCGTTGTGCACCAGGCAGACGTCCCCGCGCCCGGCCGACCGGAGCGCGCCGGGCGTTCCGCCCGGCGGTCCCGCCCGCCTCGGGCGGACGGAGCCCGAAGGGCGACCGCGGAGGGGGGCCTCGGGCGCCCTGACCTGAATGGTCATTCAGCCGGGCCCCGGATGCGCTACATTTCGGCGCCAGAGGTACCCGATGCCCCAGCCCGACGCCTGGATCTTTGACGCCGTGCGCACGCCGCGCGGCCGCGGCAAGGAGGGAGGCGCGCTGTACGGCGTCAAGCCCCTCGATCTATTGAGCACCGTGCTCGTCGCGCTCCGCGACCGCACCGGCCTCGACACGTCGCAAGTGGATGACGTGGTCGTCGGCTGCGTGACACAGGTGGGCGACCAGGGCGCGTGCATCGCGCGCACGGCCGTGCTCACGTCGGGGTACTCGACCGACGCGCCCGGCGTGACGCTGAACCGCTTCTGCGCCTCGGGGCTCGAGGCGGTCAACCACGCGGCGGCGATGGTGGCGTCGGGTTTCCACGATCTCGTGGTGGCGGGCGGCGTGGAGAGCATGTCGCGCGTGAAGATGGGGAGCGACGGCGGCGCGCTGTTCGATCCGCAGGTGGTCTTCGCGAAGGGCGTGGTGCCGCAGGGCATCAGCGCCGACCTGCTCGCGACGCTCCGCGGGGTGACGCGCGAGGAGGCCGACAGCTTCGCGCTCGAGAGCCAACGCAAGGCCGTGGCGGCGATCGACGCCGGTGCGTTCCGCCGGAGCATCGTCCCCGTGCTCGACGAGAACGGGGAGGTCATCCTCGCGGTCGACGAGTTCCCGCGTCGGGACGCGACGATGGCAGGTCTGACGAAGCTCACGCCGAGCTTCCAGATGATGGGCGAACAATTCGGGCTCGACGCGCTCACCAAGAACGTCTACCCGCACCTCGAGCGCATCCGGCACATCCACCACGCCGGCAACTCGAGCGGCATCGTGGACGGCGCGACCGCCATGATCGTCGGGCGCCGCGCGAAGGGCGAGTCGTTGGGCTTGCGGGCGCGCGCGCGCATCCGGTCAGTCGCGGTCGTGGGGGACGAGCCGGTGTTGATGCTCGACGGCCCCATTCCGGCGACCGAGAAGGCGCTGCGGAAGGCGGGGATGTCCATCGGCGACATCGATCTGTTCGAGGTCAACGAGGCCTTCGCGGCGGTGCCGCTCGCGTGGCAGCGCCACTTCGGCGTGCCGAGCGAGAAGCTCAACGTGTACGGCGGCGCCATCGCCCTCGGCCACCCTCTCGGCGCCACCGGCGCCATGCTGCTCGGTACGGTGCTCGACGCGCTCGAGGATCGCGGGCTCTCCACCGGCCTCGTCACCCTCTGCGTGGGCGGCGGGATGGGCATCGCCACCATCATCGAGCGGGTCTGAACATGTACACGATCACCAACGACGACGGCATCGTGACCCTCACCCTGGCGATGCCTGGCAAGGTCAACAAGATCAACCGCGACTTTGCGGAGGGCGTCTCCAAGGGGCTGGACGAGGCGCTCGCGGTGCCCGGCCGCAAGGGGATCATCCTCGCGTCGGGCCACCGCGACTTCTGCGTGGGCGCCGATCTCGACATGATCTACGCCCTGCGCGATGCGGCGGAGGTGCGCCGCGTGACCGCCGGCCTCAACGCGTTGCTGAGGCGCTTGGAGACCTGCGGCGTGCCGGTCGTGGCCGCGCTCACGGGCTCCGCGCTCGGCGGCGGCTGCGAAGTGGCGCTCGCGTGCCACCACCGTGTCGCGCTCGACGCGCCGCACGTCCAGATCGGCCTGCCCGAGGTCAATCTCGGGGTCATCCCGGGCGGCGGCGGAACGCAACGCCTGCCCCGCATGATCGGGATCCAGGCCGCGTTGGAGATCATCGCGCAGGCGCAGATCCTCCGCGCGAGCAAGGCGAAGAAGGTCGGCCTCGTCGACGCGCTCGCCGAGTCTCCCGAAGCGGTCCACGCGGCCGCCCGCGCCTGGATCCTCGCGAACCCTGGGGCGAAGCAGCCCTGGGATCGCGGCGGGAAGCCCCCCGGCGTGCAGCCCGGCAGCGAGGACGCCCGCAACCTCCTGCTCATGGCGTCGGCGATGCTGACGAAGAAGACCGCGGGCAACTACCCGGCCGCCGAGGCCGCGATCCGCGCGGTGGCCGAGGGCCTGGTCGTGAACTTCGACACGGGCGTCGCGATCGAGGGCCGCCACTTCGCGAAGCTCGTCGTGTCCGACCAGGCGAAGGACATGATCCGCACGTTCTGGTACCACAAGAACGCGGTCGAACGGCAGGAGGGCTTGCCGAAGATCGCGGACGCACGGTTCAAGCAGGTCGCGATCCTCGGGGCCGGCATGATGGGCGCGGGCCTCGGTTTTGTGTGCGCGCTGCGCGGCTATGCGGTGGTCCTCAAGGACATCCGCGAGGAGGCGCTGGTGGGCGCCCGGGCGCACTGCGAAGCGCAGGCCGCCGCGCTCAAGCACCTCCCCCAGATCGAGCGGGCGGCGATCCTCGCGCGCATCACCTACACGCTCGATCTCCAGGACCTCGTCGGCACCGACCTGGTCATCGAGGCCGTCGTGGAGGACGTAGCGGTCAAGGCGCGCGTCACCGCCGAGGTCGAGGCGCTCCTCGGTCCGGACGCCGTGTTCGCGTCCAACACCTCCGCGATCCCCATCTCGATCCTGGCCAAGGCGTCGAAGCGCCCCGCCAACTTCATCGGGATGCACTTCTTCTCGCCGGTCGAGAAGATGCCGCTCCTCGAGATCATCGTCGGGAAAGAGACCAGCGAAGAGACCGTCGCCCGCGCGCTCGCGTTCGGTGCTCGGATCAAGAAGACGAACATCGTCGTCAACGACGGGTACGGCTTCTTCACCACGCGCCTGTTCGCGAGCTACATCCTCGAAGGCTGCCAGCTCGTCGCCGAGGGGCACGATCCGGTCCTCGTGGAGTGGGCGGGCCGCAAGACCGGCATGGTCGTCTCTCCGCTCAAGGAGTTCGACGAGGTGACGCTCACGCTCGGGCTCCACGCGTTCGAGTCGCGGGGCGTCGTGACCGGGATGAAGCTCAACCTCGCGGGCGTGGAGCTCGTGCGTCGCATGGTGCACGAGTACGGCCGCACCGGGAAGGCTGGCGGCAAGGGCTTCTACGAGTACGAGGGCGAGCGCCGGATCTGGCCGGGTCTGCGCGAACTCGCGACCGGGACGCCCGCCAAGACCGGGGTCGAGTACCTCGCGCGCCGTCTGATGCTCATCCAGGCGGCCGAGGTGGCGCGCGCGCTGGACGAGGGGATCGTCCGCAACTGGCGGGACGCCGAGGTCGGCGCGATCTTCGGCGTCGGCTTCGCGCCAAACACCGGCGGCCCGCTCGCGTGGATGGATCGCCAGGGCATCCCCGCGCTGGTCGAGGAGCTTCGGGGCCTCGCGGCCGAGCAGGGCGAGCGGTATGCGCCCGCGCCGATCCTCGTGAAGATGGCGGAGCGGGGCGAGCGGTTCTTCGCGGAGGGGGCGGCGGGGTAGTCGTCGGGACGCGGACATCCGTTCCGATAGCGAGTGCCAGCGCAGCCGGAGCAGGAAGCAAGGCAGAACAAGGAAGGCAGGAAACTAGGAAGGCAGGAGGAAAGGCCGAACAAGGAACCGAGGCACGGACTGAAGTCGTCCCTTCCGTTCCCCTTTCCTGCTTTCCTCTCTTCCTGCATTCCTGATTCTCTTCCTCCTGACCGAGCGCCAAGGGAACCCAGGTGTAACCGGAAGCAAGGCAGAACAAGGAAGGCAGGAAACAAGGAAGGCAGGAGGGAAGGCCAGAACAAGGAACCGAGGCACGGACCGAAGTCCTCCTCTCCCTTCCCCTTTCCTGCATTCCTCTCTTCCTGCATTCCTGATTCTCTTCTTCCCCGACCGAGCGCTACTGCTTGTCGAGGTCGAGCAGCTGGTTCGGAGCGGGAGCCGGAGCGCCACCGCCCCACGGGTCCGAAGCGGGCGCCGGCGGCGCGACGACCGGCGCCGGAGGCGCAACCACCGGGGCCGGTGCCGGAGGCGCCACGGGAGCCGGAGCCGCCACCGGTTCCGCATGGGAAGCACCCACAACCACCGGCCGCGGCGCCGGCGCCGCCCCGAGCGGCCCGAACGTGCCGTCGAACGACTTGATCACGAACTCGACGCGACGGTTGTTTCCGCGCCCCGCCTCGGTGTCGTTGGTCTCGAGGGGCCTGGCCTCGCCGTAGCCGACGCCCGTGAGGCGCGCGGGGTCGACCTTCCCGGTCGTCGTGAGGTACTTGACCACGGATTCCGCACGGCCCTGCGAGAGCTTCAGGTTCGCGGAGTCGTTTCCGACGCTGTCGGTGTGCCCGGCGACCTCGACCATGCGGATGTCGGGGTTCCCGTTGAGCACCGACGCGATCTCCTCGAGCAAGGGGTACGACTGCCTCTTGATCGTCGTCTTGTTGGTGTCGAAGTAGATCTTCTCGAGGATCTCGATCCGATCCACCGTGACGAACACCCGCTTGGGGCAGCCGTCGGAGCGCTCGGGATCGACGCGGGGATCGGCGGGCTCGTCGGGGCACTTGTCGCGCTTGTCCGGGACGCGGTCCCCGTCGCGGTCCGGGCAGCCCTTGGTGTTGACGGGGCCGGCCTCCTCCGGGCAGGCATCCACCTTGTCGATCAGGGTGTCGGCGTCCTGATCGGGGCAACCCTTGTCGCCCACGGTGCCGGGCTCGAGCGGGCACTCGTCGTCCCCGTCGAGCACGCCGTCCTTGTCGTTGTCCGGATCGGGGCAGCCGTCGCTGTCCTCGAACTGGTCGATGTCCTCGGCGTCGTTCGGGCAGGCGTCGGCCGTGTCCGCGATTCCGTCCTTGTCGTTGTCGGCCTCCGGGCAGCCGTCGGTGTCCTCGAAGCCGTCCTTGTCCTCGGGAACCTCGACGCACGCGTCTACGTCGTCGAAGATGCCGTCCTCGTCGATGTCGTAGATGGGCTCCTTGCCGGCGGCGCGGTAGCCGATGCCGCCGATCACGCGCACGTCCGGGGCGCCCACGCCGCCGACCAGCCCGGTGCCGAGCCCGAGCATCGCCTGCACGCCGGAGTCCCTCCCGTAGCGCCCGTAGGCGTGGAGCTCGAAGGGGTTGTCGGTCCAGGGGCCGAGGCCGCCGAGCACGTCGACCGTACCGTCGAGCTCGAGCCCGACGGAGAGGGCGGGGCCGAGCGCGTAGGTGCCGCCGAGGCCCATGTCCAGGCCGGAGCCGAGCACCTGCTCCCCGAGCTCGGAGGACTTGTTGGCCCGGAAGCCGAGGTTGGCGACAAGATCGAGCTTGTCGGTGAGGTGGACGCCCGCCGCCGCCGCGAGGCCCCCGCCGACGCCACCGGTGCCCGTGTACGCGCTCGGCTCGCCGGTGGGCAGCGAGAACATCGGGATCACGGCCAGGTCGACCGGGGCGTCCTCCCCGAGCGGGATGCGGATCACGCCGCGGAGGCGTGCGTCACCGCTGGAGACGCCGTTGAACGCCGCGTCGGGACCGCCGCCCACGTACGGGTAGAGGGGGAGATCGAGGGCGAGGCGGACCTTGCCGAGCAGCGTGTAGCCGACGGCGAGGCGGGTCGCGAAGGAGTCGGTGACGACGGACTCGGTCGTGCCGTCGGCGAACGTCTGCACGAGCGGATCGTGCGCGTACACGAGGCCGAGGCCTCCGTACACGGCGCCGGGCCAGCCGAGGGTGGGCGCCTCCACCTGCATCCCGCCCTGCGCGTCGAAGGCGGAGCTGGAGAACGAGAAGGTGTCCACGTCGAGCGCCGAAGCGAGCGGGGCGAGGAGGTGGAGCGACAGCAGCAGCATGCGCGGACCCTAGCGGGGAGGGGAGGCCCGCGCAAGTTCGCTCGTCTTTCAAGGGCCCTGTCTCCCGTCGCACCTGTTCCTCGAGCCGCTCCGGCGGCGTGCTACCGTCCCGGCCGTGCCAACGGTCCACTTCACCCGACACCTCGAATCGTTCTTCCCCGGCCTGGGTACGCAGGAGGTTCCGGGCGAGTCCGTAGCCGAGGTGCTCGGGGTGTTGAACGTGCGTTATCCGGGGCTCGCCGCCTACATCCTCGACGAGCACGGCGCGCTCCGCAAGCACGTGAACGTGTTCGTAGACGAGTCGATGGTTCATGACCGAATGCGCCTCTCCGACGCCGTCGGACCGGGCACCCGCATCCACGTTCTCCAGGCCCTCTCGGGAGGCTGAATGTCCAGCACGGGTTCTTCCAGCACGCTGCTCCTCGGCACCCGAAAGGGGCTCCTCACGTTCCGGGCTCGGGGTTCGGGAGGCTCCGATCGCTGGGAGCTCGACACCGTGGCCTTCTCCGGCCAGCCGGTCTCCTTTGCCTTTCGCGACGCGCGCACCGGCGCCACCTGGGCCGCCATCGATCACGGGCACTGGGGCCAGAAGCTGCATCGGTCGACGGACGGCGTGACGTGGGATGCGATCCCCGTCCCCGCCTACCCGGAGGGGGCAGAGGCGAAGCCGGGCGTCCCCGCCAAGCTCGAGTACATCTGGTGCCTCGCGGCCGGCTCCGCGCGCTCTCCGGGCCGCATCTACGCCGGCACCAACCCGGGCGGGCTCTTCGTCACCGACGACCCCAGCGGCGGGTTCACCCTCGTCGAGAGCCTCTGGAACCACCCCTCGCGGCCCGACAATTGGTTCGGCGGCGGTCGGGACACGCCCGGCATCCACTCGATCTGGGAAGACCCGCGGGACCCGAAGCGCGTCCTGGTCGCCGTCTCGTGCGCGGGGATCTTCGAGACGCTCGACGGCGGGGCCACCTGGGCCCCCCGCAACAAGGGGCTCAGGGCCACGTTCCTGCCCGATCCGAACGTCGAGGTCGGGCACGATCCTCACCTGCTCGCCGTGTGCGCCGGAAGTCCGGACGTGATGTGGCAGCAGAACCACTGTGGCATCTGGCGCAGCACGGACGGCGCCGCGTCGTGGACGGAGGTGGGCCAGAAGGGTGGGCCCGCCCACTTCGGCTTCCCGATCGTCGCGCACGACACCGATCCGGAGGTCGCGTGGGTGGTGCCCGCCGAGAGCGACGAGCGTCGCATCGCGGTGGGCGGGGCGCTGCTGGTGTGCCGCACCACGGACGGCGGGAAGAGCTGGGAGCCGCTTCGCCGCGGGCTGCCGCAAACAGCGGCGTTCGACGTGGTGTACCGCCACGCCTTCGATCGCTCCGGTGCCACTCTGGCCTTCGGGAGCACCACGGGGAACGTGTACCTGTCCGAAGACGATGGGGAGGCGTGGACGCCGCTCGGCCACCACCTGCCGCCGGTCTACTCGGCGCGGTTCGCCTGAGTCCCCTGCGCCGGACCGGGTAGGGTTCGCCCGAGCGCGGTCTCCACCGCGGTGACGATGCGGCGCAGGTCGGCCGGGGTCATCACGAGCGGCGGCATGATGACGACGGCGTCTCCGAGGCAGCGCACGATCACGCCCTCGTCCCGGCAGGCGAGGGTCACCCGGTGGGCCAGCCGCGCCTCGGTGGGACCGCCGGCGAGGACGATCGCGGCCATGAGCCCGATCTGGCGCACCTCGATCACGGCGGGGTGGCGGACCGCGGCCATCGCGTCGCGAAGGGCCTCGATCTTCGGGGCCAGCCCCGCGATCACGCAGTCGTCCTCGAACAGATCGAGGGAGGCGAGCGCGGCCGCGCAGGCGAGCGGGTTGCCGGTGTAGGTGTGGCCGTGAAAGAGCGTCTTCCACTCGGTATAGGGGCCGCGGAAGGACGCGAACACCGCCTCCGTCGTGAGCGTGGCGGCGAGCGGCAGGTAGCCGCCGGTGAGCCCCTTCGCGACGCACAGGATGTCGGGGCGCACGGCGGTCTGGTCGATCGCGAACATCGTGCCGGTGCGGCCGAACCCGGTCGCGACCTCGTCCGCCACGAGCAGGGCGCCCGCGTCGCGTGCCATCCGGCAGAGCGCTTCGAGGAAGGCCGCCGAGTGCGTGCGGATGCCGGCGGCGCCCTGCACCAGGGGCTCGAAGATGAAGGCGGCGAGGGTGTCGCCGTGCTCCCGGAAGATCCCCTCGGCCTCGGCGAGCAGCGCGGCTTCCCCCTCGCCGGCGCGGTCGGGGGAGGGGACGCGCACCGCGTCGAACAGCATGGGCTTGTAGATGCCGTGGAACAGCGGGATGCCGCCCACGCTCACCGAGCCGATGGTGTCGCCGTGGTAGGCCTCGGTGAGCGCGGCGAAGCGCGTGCGCTGCGTGTTGCCGCGCTGCTGCTGGGCCTGGAAGGCCATCTTCAGCGCCACCTCCACCGCGGTGGAGCCCGAGTCGCTGTAGAACACGCGCGGAAAGCCCGTCAGCGTCGCGAGGCGCTCGGCGAGGGCGATCGCGGTGGTGCCCGCCAGGCCGAGCTGCGTCGTGTGCGACACGCGATCGAGCTGGGCACGGATCGCGGCGTCGATCTTCGGGTGGCGATGGCCGTGGACGTTGCACCAGAGCGAGCTGGTGCCGTCGAGGTACCGGCGCCCCTCGACGTCGATGAGCTCGACGCCCTCGGCGCGATCGACGACGATCATCGGCTGCGCCACCCACTCGTCGTGCTGGGTGAAGGGGTGCCAGACGTGGCGCAGATCGAGCTGTGCCCATTCCGACGCGGTGTGCGAGTGGTCCGTCCGAGACATGGCGCGGTGCTAACGCGCGGATTAGGCCGACGCCCCCGCGCGTGGAGCCCCGTCCGCGCGCTCTCCGATCATCAGCACGTCAGGAGCGACTCCATGTCCCTCGTCCCCGTCCACGGCGGTCTCGCGGCCCCGGTCGATCGCATCCTCACCTGGCGCAAGAAGTCGGCGTTGGCCGCCGAAGCCGTGGCCATGCCGCGGATCGTCGTGACCGACGCCGACCTCTCCGTCGTCTACCGCATCGCGGACGGCACGCTCTCGCCGCTCACCGGGTTCATGGACCAGGCCGAGTTCGACCACGTGCTCGACTACCAGAACATCGTCCGCGGCGGCAAGGCCTACGCGTGGACCATCCCGCTCGCGCTCCCCGTCGCGGAAGAAGAGGCGGCGCTCCTCACGATCGGCGGGCACGCCGCGCTCCACGACGTTCGCGGCAAGCTCATCGGCACCATGGTCGTGTCGAGCCGCTTCGCGTGGGACAAGCAGCGCTTCGTCGAGAAGGTGTACGGCACCTCCCGCCTCGACCACCCGGGCGCCCGCATCGTGACCGACGATGCGCGCGGAACCCTCGTCGGCGGCGAGATCTCGGTGCTGCCCGCGGGCCGCCACGCCGAGTACGCCGACCTCCTCCTCTCGCCCGCGCGCACCCGCGCCCTCATCGCGGACAAGAAGTGGGAGGCCGCGATGGCCTTCCAGACGCGCAACCCGCTCCACCGCGCGCACGAGTACGCCCTGGTGTACGGCGTCGAGCAGCTCACCCGCGCGGGCCTCTACGCCGGCGCCGTGCTCAACCCGCTCGTCGGGCAGCTCAAGGGGGACGATGTGGACGCGTCCACCCGCGTCCGCACCTACCGCATCCTGCGCGACCAGCGGCTGCTCGGCCAGGGCGACTCGGATCGCGCCCTCTGGGACTCCGTCGGGTACGAGCTGAACGACGTGTTCGAGCTGGTGTGCCTCGACCAGAAGATGTTCTACGGCGGCCCTTCCGAGGCCGTCATGCACAGCATCTACCGGCAGAACCACGGGTTCTCGCACATCGTCATCGGCCGCAAGCACGCCGACGCCCCCTACGCGGACGGAAAAGCCATCTGGGGCGACTTCGACGCGCAGGAGATCTTCGGCAACCTCACGGGTGACCTCCAGACCAAGCCGGTCAAGGTGGGCTTCGCCGCGTTCTACGAGTCCATCGGCCGGGTCGACCTCACCGAGAACCACCCGGGCGTCGCGCCGTACAGCATCTCGGGGACGAAGCTCCGCGAGCAGCTCGTCTCCGGCGAGCGCCCCGACGTGCGCATCATCCGCGAGAACGTCGCCGACGTGCTGATCGACAGCTACCGCAGCCGCGCGTCGTAAGCAGGGCGCGTGAGCGACGGCGCGTTCGTCTGGCACGACCTGATGTGTACGGACCCCGCCCGCGCGGCGGTGTTCTACGCGGAGGTCTTCGGTTGGACGTGCCGGAACGGCCGCTTCTTGCTCGAGGCCGCACCGACGGCGGGCATCGTCGCGCTCGATCCGACGCTCGGGTGGCCCTCGCATTGGCTCCCGTACGTCGCGGTCGAGGATGTCGACGCCACGGTCGGGAAGGGGATGGCGCACGGCGGGATGCCGCTCCACCCGCCCATGGACGCGCCGGATGGCGGGCGCTTCTCCGTGCTCGCTGACCCCACGGGGGCCGCCATCGGCCTTGTCCGCGGAGCCGCACCCACCGTGGCATCGGGCGTGGGCGCGATCACGTGGGACGAGCTGCTCACCGATGACGACGCCGTGCGTGGCTTCTACGCGAAGGTGCTCGGCTATGTCGTCGGCGTGGCCGACATGGGGCCGCTCGGCGCCGGGTGGGCGTTGAAGGGCGGCGGGGTGCCGCGCGCCTCGATCCTCCGGTCACCGCTCGCCGCGCCGCCGTTCTGGATGCCGTACGTGAGCGTGGCCGACCTCCCGGGCGCCGTCGCGAAGGTGTGCGCGGCCGAGGGGCGCGTGCTGCTCGGGGCCGTCGAGATCGACGGCGTCGGCTCGGTGGCGGTGGTGGAGGATCCCACGGGGGCGGTCTTCGGGCTCCTCGCGTAGGGGATCCTCGGCTACCCGGTCGGGTCCTCGCCGAACAACACCCCGATCCCGTGGAGCAGGCGCTCCGGGTCGAGGCCGGCAGCGGGAACGTGCACGAAGATCACGCTGCGGGCGGGCATCAACGCGCGGCCCACGGTGTAGAGCCAGGCGTTGCACACGTAGCGGCCGGCGTCGTCGTCCACGCGCCCGCCGATCGCCGCTGCGAGCGTGGCGGCGTCGAGGTTGCTGTAGAGGAGGGGGGGGCCGCCGGCCTCGAGCACGGGGAGCGCGCGATCGTCGACGTCGAGGCCGTCGCCGCGGTTGTAGGCGCGGGTCTCCACGTCGACCGTGGTGGTGCGGCGGTCGACCCCGAGCCCGATCACCGCGATGGCGTCGAGGTCCACCGCGGCGCGGATCGCGAGCGCGGGCCCGTCCACGAAGCTCACGGGCAGCTCCAACCCGGTGACGACGGCGCGCCCGACCACCCGGCCGTCGAGGGCGCGTGCGATGCGACCCGACGGGTTGTCGGTCACGTCGAGGAAGCGGCCGAATCCCGTGACGAGGACGCGAACCGAGGGGCGGGCCGGAGGCACGAGCTACCGCAACGCCCCGTCCAGCGCGTCGAGCAGGCCGTCGATCTGGGCGTCGGTGTGCGCCGCGCTCACGGTGATGCGCACGCGTTCCTGACCCCGCGGCACCGTCGGCCAGCGGATCCCGGCGACGTAGTACCCCTTGTCGAGGAGGCCCTGGGTGATCGCCATCGTGCGCTCCCCGGTGACGACGGGGGCAACGTGGGCGTCCCCAAGGGCGGAGGCGCCGATCTGCCAGAGCCCGATGCGCAGCCGGCGGGCGTTGTGGGCGAGCCGCTCGCGGCGCTCGGCGTCCGCGAGGCGAAGCGCCACGAGGGCGGCGCGGGCGATGGGCTCGGGCAGGCCGGTCGTGTAGACGAAGGTGCGGCCGAAGCTCACGAGCAGCTCCCGCAGCTCGGGCGGCCCGATGACGAACGCGCCGAGCACCCCCAGCGCCTTGCCGAGCGTTCCCATGAGGAAGTCGGGGACGACGCCCTTCGCGAGCGCGGCACCCCGCCCACCGGGACCGAGGCACCCGAACGAGTGCGACTCATCGACGGCGAGCCAATGGTCGGGCCCGAAATACCGGGGGAGATCGAGCACGTCCCCGTCCATCGAGTAGAGGCCCTCGACCACGGCCATGCGCGCGCCCGCCGGAATGGCGGGCTGGCCATGCGGGAGGATGACCTTCTTGGCGCCTGAGAGCCGTACGCCGTCGATGATGGAGGCGTGGTTCAGCGCGTCGGACGCGACGGTGTCGGCGGGGGTGAGAAGCGTCGTGAGCAGCGCGAGGTTGGCCGTGAAGCCGCTGCCGAACAGGGTGGCGGGGCGCCCGTAGAGCTCGCCCAGGGCCTCTTCCAGCGCGACGTGCGCCGGGCGGTTTCCGCTGATGAGGCGCGAGGCCCCGGCGCCGCCGCCGGTGTAGGCGGCCAGGATCTCGGGGTGGTCGGCGAGCCCGAGGTAGTCGTTGCTGCAGAACAGCGTGACGACGCGGCCGTCGACCCGGGCCTCCGTGCCTCCGGTCGGCTCGACCAGCCGGAGCCGCCGGAGGAGCCCGTCCCGCCCGGCGGCGTCGACCCGCCGCGCGAGCGCCCCGTAGCGACCCTCTGGGGCCATCTCCGGGGCCACCTCTGGGGCCGCCGGGGGGACAGCCGCGCTCATGCGACGCCGTTGCTGTCGGTGCCCTCGACGCGTACGGCGGGGCGCAGGCTCGGGGGGTGCGGCTTGTGCGGGGGCGGCCGGATGACGAGGCCCTCGGCCTCGAGCATGTCGAGATCCATGTCGGCGGGGCGGCCGGCGGTGGTGAGGTAGTTCCCCATCATCACGCCGTTGGCCCCGGCCCGGAAGATCTCGGTCTGGCGCTCACGGAGGTTGATCGCGCGCCCGCCGCACACGATGAGGTCCTTCGTGGGGAGGACAAGGCGGTAGAGGGCGATGATCTTGAGGCAATCCTCGGCCGTGAGCGTGTGCTGGTTCTCCAGCGGGGTGCCCGGGCGAGGGTTGAGGAAGTTGAGCGGCACGCTGTCCACGTCGAGCTCACGGAGCTCCATCGCCAGCTCCACGCGCTGCTCCCAGCTCTCACCCATGCCGAAGATGCCGCCCGAGCACGTGTACATGCCGAGCGACTTCGCGGCCTTGATCGTGTCGACCTCGTCGTCGTAGCTGTGCGTCTGCACGATGTTCGCGTGGAACGAACGCGCGGTCTCCAGGTTGTGGTGCACGCTCTGGAGCCCGGCGGATTGCAGCTCGGCGAGGCCGTCCTTCGACATCAGGCCGAGGGATGCGCACGTCTGCATCCCGGTCTCCGCGCGGATGGTGGCCACGGCCTCCTTCACGATGTCGAGCTCCTTGCGGTTCGTCATCGCCCGGCCGCTCGCGACCAGCGAAAACTCGCGCACGCCGCTGTTCCAGGCCTCCTTGGCCTCGGCGACGAGGGTGCCCGCGTCCTTCATCTGGTACTTCGGCGCATCGGTCGTGTAGTGCGCCGATTGGCTGCAGAAGGAGCACGCCTCCGCGCAGCGACCGCTCTTCGCGTTCGAGATCCCGCACGTGTTGACGAAGTTCCCCTTGTGCTCGTGGCGCACCGCCTGGGCGGTGGCCCACAGCGCTTCGAGCTGTTCGGGGGCGCTCAGCGCGAGGATGGCGCGGGCCTCGTCGTCCGAGATGCCCTCTCCACGCTCGCCACGCGCGCGGATGTCCGCCCAGTCCAACACAACTTCAGCTTGGCGCATCGGGAACTCCGGCAAGGCCGGCCCCCTAGCGCGACGCGGCCCGCGAAGCCACTCGGGGCCGCGACGGGGGGAGGGCGGCCTGGCCGCCCTCCGCACGCCTACGACGCCTGCACCTGCTGCTCGACCTCTCGGAGGATCTGCGCGGCGGGGCCCGTGCGGTTCGCGCACAAGCAGCGTTTGTAGCTCTTCCAGAGCTCGGCCAGGTAGGGATCTTCGGCCAGGCGGTGCTCGTCGGGCTCGCTGTCGGTGATGGACAGCTCGGCGCCCCCGAGGGTGCGACGCCGGTGAAGGGTACGGAGCCCGTTCACGAAATAGCCCGCGGCCTGGGGCTCGCCGCGCCGGCGGAGCTCCATGAACACGCGCCAGAGGATGCTCTCCGGTAGGGACGAGACGGTGTCGGGGGGAACCTTGAGGAGCCTCACTAGGTCACGGGTGGGGACTGAAAAGTCGATCTGGGGCACTTCGTTCATGCAAACTCCCGGTTTCGGCACGGGCGAGACGCCCTCACAGCATACCACGGCCGGGGTTCGCTCCGCCGTCGGTCGCCGCAGCCCGCCGAGATCGTAGGGCCTCTGGGAGCTATCGCGCACTCCGTTCATGCCGGGTCGCGACGGCCCTGCGCCAAGGTCCGGCGCGCCGGTTAGTTCGAGCGCATGTTGCTGCTCCTCGGCGCTTGCGCCTTCCGCCCTCCAGCGGAGACGCCCGCGCTCGTGGCCGCGGCGGGCCCCGTGCGAACGGTCCCGCTCCCGGCCGGCGAGCCCGTCCGTGTGGCCGTGCGCGCGGGCAGTGCCCATGATCCACCGGGTCGGGAGGGCCTCGCGTGGGTCACGGCTCACGCGATTGCCGCGGCAGGTGGCGCCACCGTCGACGTGGGGGCGGAGGCCGTCGTGTACTCGGTCGCCGTGGAGGGCGTGCCCGCCCTGGCCCTCGCGCTCGCGGCGCCGCCCTCGCTCGAACGGGTCGCGGCGGCGCGCACCGACGCCGCCCAGGCCCTCGCCGACCTCGATTGCCGCGCCCTCGCCGAGCGTGCCTGGGACACCTGGATCTACACCGGGCATCCGTACGGCCACGCCCCCGAGGGCCGCCTCTCGGTGCTCCCGACGCTCAGCGCGCTCGAGGTGGCGGCGGTCCAGCAGGGCCGGTACGTCCGGAGCGTGGCCGTCGTGGGCGTCCCCGTGGGCGTCGGCCTCGATCCCGGGCTGTTCGGCAGCCTGCCGCCACGGCTCTCCGCCTCCCCGGTCCCTGCGGTGCGCCTTCCGCTCCCCGCCGCCCGGGTGCTGGTGGTCACCGCCGAAAACATGCGATGCCTCGTGGCGGGCCACCCCACCGATCCGGACGTCGCGGCCGCCCCGGCGGTCGACGCCCTGCTCGCCGGCCGCGGTGACTCGCTGGTCGCGCGCCGCCGCCAGCCGCGCCGCCTCGTCTCGCTTCCGCTCCCGCCCGATGTCGACGTGGGCGCCCGCGTGGCCCAGGTGCTCGCCGGCGGCTGGCTCCCCCTGTGGCAGGCCAGCCGGGTGTTCGCGCCCGAGTCCACCGTCCCCGCGGCAAACGTCCTCGGGGACGAGCTCCTCGCCATGAACCCCTGGCCGTCGCTCGCCCGGCCCCTGGTGATCGGCGCGGGTACGGGCGCCTCTGACGTGAGCACCGGAGCCGCACCGGACGAGCCGGTCGATGCCCTGCTGGCCGCGTGGCTCACCTCGGCCGAGACACGCGCGGTCGTCGTGTTGCCCCCCGGAGAGCCGCTCGCCCTTGAATCCCTCGGCGCCACGGGCGTCCAAGCGGCAATGTCCGCACAGGAGCTGTTCCAATGATCCTCGCTTCGACGCTCGGCCTCGCCGGCCTCCTCGGCTGCAGCGGCGGCGACTTCTCCGCCTTCGTGCCCACGGTGAAGTTTCAGCGGCTGGATCTGACCAGCATCGACTTCGAGCGAATCAACGTCGACTTCGTGTTCGACATCGACAACCCGAACCCGATCGACATCCCGCTCTCGAGCTTCAGCTACGCGCTCGGCTTCGAGGGCGTGGACGTGCTGTCGGGCGAGGATCCGGACGGCCTCCGGCTCGGCTCAGAGGGCACGAGCGAGCTCGCGTTGCCCATCACCATCGAGTTCGCGAACATCTTCGAGGTGGCCACGGCCACTCGCGGCCTCGACTACATCGGGTTCGGCCTTCGGGGCAATTTCGGCTTCGACACCGACCTCGGCCCCGTGGCCATCGAGTTCGACGAGGAGGGATCCTTCCCCGCGTTGCGCCTGCCGAAGTTCAATCTCGGGCAGCTGCGGATCGAGACCGCGTCCGGCGAAGGCCTGGGCCTCGGGCTCGACATCGACATCGACAACGATCTCGGCTCCGCGCTCGACTTCTCCAACCTCGACTTCACGATGAACGTCGCGGGGGTTCGCCTCGGCGGGGGCACCATGGCCGAGGTGGACGAGGTCCCGGGCGCCACGAGCAAGACGGTCACCATCCCCTTCTCGGTCAACTACGAGGACGCGGCGAACGCCCTCGGTTCGGTGGCCGACGGCGAGCAGATCACGCTGCAGCTCGACGCCCTGATGGACGTCGACACTCCGTTCGGCGTGCTCCCCCTCTCGGTGGATGAGCGGGGGGACGTGGAGCTGGTCGACGAGACCTCGCGGTGAGCGCCTGCGCCGCGCGGGGAAAAATCGAGTAGCATTGGGCGCATGCCCATCTCAGAGTCCCTGACGCCGCGTGACATGCGCGGCCGCGCCCCGAACGAAGACGCGCTCGGGTTTGACCGCCTCGCTCGCTCCTTTCTCCGCACGCTCGTCCGCCAGGGCCACGGCACCGTCGCGCACGTGCAAGGCGCGCCCGGCTCGGGGAAGACGGAGTTCATGCGCCGCTGCATGCACTTCGTGGAGGTCGAGCGAGAGGCGCTCGGATCGGACATCGTCCCCGACCTCTTCGGCGTCACCACCTGGTACAACCCGTGGGTCTACGCCAAGCAGGGCAACCTCCTCGCGGGGTTGGTCGCGACGATTGCCCGCACCGGCGGCGCCAACACCGCCAGCCAGATCGATCGTGCGCGCGACATCGTCAGCCAGATGAACCGGCTGCGCTTCGACGGGATCGTCCCCGAGAGCGCGGGCTCGGCCCTCACGCCGAACGACGTCGATCCGGTCGAGCGCATCCGGCGGGGCGTCACCCAGCTGGTCGACCTCGTGAAACAAGGCCAGCGCGGGCGGCTCGTGGTGTTCGTTGCCGATATCGACCTGCTCACGCCGCCCGTGCGGCTCGCGTTCCTGGACGGGCTGCGCCTGCTGCTCGGTGGCGGCGCGGACGTTGCGGTCGTGGTCGCGATGGGCCGGGAGGCCGGCCTCGCCTCGATCCGCTCGCGCGACGGGGACATCTCCACGTTGGCGGCCACCCGGCTCCTCGACGAGATGGTCGACTTCACGGTGACCGTCCCCAAGGTCGACATTCGCCGGATCGGCAGCCTGCTGCGCCGCTACATCGGCGTGAACGAGGTCGTGGTGCGCCGGGCCTTCGGCGAGGAGGCGATGAACGCGCTCACCGTGGCGGCCTCGCATCGGCAGCTCGGCATTCCGCGCTTCCTCGAGCGCCTCTCCGCGCGCGTCCTGATGCTCTCCGACTTCACCCTCGAAGCCCGGGCGATGCGTGAGCTCTCCGAAGCGCAGTGGTCATGGGTGGTGCTCTCCGAGCGCTGGCCCGAGTTCCGGCGATTCATGATCCGCGGTGGAAAGGATCGTTGGCTCCAGCTCAAGCAGGCCGTCGCGGCGCTGAACCTGGACGGCTCCCCGCCGCGCTCGGGGGCGCCCGCCGAGATCGGGGACTGGCTGCGCCAGGACCCGCTGCTCGCGGACTACCTGCGCCTGCATACCGACGGGTTCGACCGCGACAACATGGGGGTGTACTGGGTGGAAGACACGTTGCTGCAAGCGGGATTGTAGCGAGCCTGGCGCAAGAACGTGCGCGGTAGAGGCCGCGGATGGTTGCCAGCGACGCCCCCGGAGCATAGCTGAATGAGGATTCATTCAGGAGCGTCCGAATGGCCGTCAAGAAGGTCGCCGTCCTCGGGGCGGGCGTGATGGGGCAGGGCATCGCGGCTCACCTCGCCAACGCGGGCATCGACAGCCTGCTGTACGACATCCCTCCCAAGGAGGGGTCCGACCCGCGCGCCGTCGCGAAGGCCGGCATCGCCAACCTCCCGAAGCTCAAGCCCGCCGCGCTGTACCGCGCGGGGGACGTGTCGCGGATCACCCCGTGCGAGTACGAAGCGGACAAGGGCCGCCTCGCCGAGTGTGACGTGATCATCGAGGTGGTCGCGGAGATCCTCCCGATCAAGAAGAAGGTGTTCGCCTGGGTCGCGGAGAACCGCAAGCCCGGCAGCATCGTCTCGTCGAACACCTCCGGCATCCCCATCGCGGCCATGACCGAGGGCATGCCCGAGGAGCTTCGCCAGCACTTCCTGGTGACGCACTTCTTCAATCCCGTGCGCTACATGCGCCTCCTCGAGCTCGTCACGGGCCCGGAGACAGCGGCGAGCGTCGTCGCGACCTGGCATGACTTCGGCGAGCGCGTGCTCGGCAAGGGCATCGTCTACGGCAAGGACACGCCCGCGTTCATCGCGAACCGCATCGGCACGTTCGGCATCAGCTCGGTGTTCCGTCACATGGCGGCCGGTGGCTTCACCGTCGAGCAGGTCGACATGATCTGGGGCAAGCCCACGGGCCGCCCCGCCTCCGCCGTGTTCCGCACCGGTGACCTCGTCGGGCTCGACACGCTCAAGCACGTCATCGAGGGCATCCACGCGGGCTGCCCGAACGACGAGCAGCGCGACACGTTCGTCGTGCCCGACTACCTCCAGGTGCTCATCGAGCGCGGCGCGCTCGGGGAGAAGTCCGGCGCGGGCTTCTACAAGAAGGTGAAGAAGGACGACGGATCGAGCGAGATCCTCGTCTTCGACCTGGGCACCCGCGAGTACCGCGCGCAGGCCAAGGTCCGCTTCGACAGCCTCGGCGCGGCACGCAAGGCGGAGACCCCCGCCGAGAGCCTCAAGATCATCCTCAAGGGCACCGACGCCGCCGCGAAGTTCGTGTGGGACGTCACCGCCGACACCCTGATCTACGCGGCCAACCGCGTGGGCGAGATCGCGGACGACATCGTCAACATCGACCGCGGCATGCGCTGGGGTTTTGCCTGGGAGATGGGCCCGTTCGAGAGCTGGGACGCGATCGGCGTGCCCGAGTCCGTGGCCCGCATGGAGGCCGAGGGCCGCGTCGTGCCGAAGTGGGTCAAGGACATGCTCGCCAGCGGGCGCACGTCCTTCTACCAGCGCGTGGACAAGGAGCGGACCTTCTTCACCGGCGGCGTCAAGCGCGTCCCGACGAGCGACGGCCAGCTCCTCCTCGACGACGTGCGCGCGCGCGGCGGCGAAGTGGCGCGCAACGTGTCGGCGTCCATCCTGGATCTGGGGGACGGCGTCGCCTGCCTCGAGTTCCACAGCAAGATGAACGCGTTGGATGACCAGATCTTCCCGATGTACACCCAGGCGCTCGACATGCTCGACGCCGGCAAGTTCGACGCGCTCGTCGTCGGGAACCAGGGTGGCAACGCGTTCTGCGCGGGCGCCAACATCCTGATGATCCTGATGGGCGCGATGCAGCAGGACTGGAAGTCCATCGGCGACAGCGTCAGCGGCCTGCAGAACCTGCTGATGCGCGCCAAGTACAACGACAAGCCCGTCGTCACCGCGCCCTGGGGCCTGACCCTCGGCGGCGGTGTCGAGGTGACCATGCACTCCGCGGCCACCCAGGGCGCGGGTGAGCTCTACGCCGGCCTGGTCGAGGTGGGCGTGGGCCTCATCCCGGCGGGCGGCGGCTGCAAGGAGATGTTGGCCCGCTACATGGGCGACATCCCCCCGGGCGTGGCCTACGACCCGAACCCCTTCGTGCAGAAGGCGTTTGAGCACATCGCCATGGCCAAGGTGGCCACGAGCGGCGAGGAGGCCCGCGACGCCGGCTTCCTTCGCGCGTCCGACCGCCTCACGCTCGACCCCGACCGCCAGATCGGCGACGCGAAGAAGCTCGCCCTCGGCCTGGTCCAGGCCGGCTACAAGGCGCCGCGCAAGCGCACCTTCAAGCTCCCGGGCGCCTCCGGTCGCGCGGCCATCGAGCTGTTCCTGTACCAGATGCGCGAGGGCGGGTTCATCACCCCCTACGACATCGTGGTCTCGAAGAAGCTCGCGTGGGTGCTCACCGGCGGGGACATCCCGAGCAACGCGGTTCGCACGGAGCAGGACATCCTCGATCTCGAGCGGGAGGCCTTCCTCTCGCTCTGCGGCAACGCCGAGACCGTGGCCCGCATCCAGCACATGCTCGAGAAGGGCAAGCCCCTCCGCAACTAGCTGCCAGCCGGTCCTACCGGAACCAGGAGATCCCATGCGTCAGCGTGAAGTCGTCGTCGTCGCCGCGGTGCGTTCCGCGGTCGGGAAGAGCGGGCGCGGCAGCCTCAAGGACACCCGTCCGGACGAGCTGCTCGGCCAGGTGATGCGCGGAGCGCTCGCCAAGGTGCCGGGGCTCGACCCCGCCACCCTCGATGACGTGGTCATGGGCTCTGCCATGCCCGAGGCCGAGCAGGGCATGAACATCGCCCGCATCGCCTCGTTCCTGGCGGGGGTGCCCGACAACGTCTCGGCCGTCACCGTCAACCGCTTCTGCAGCTCGGGCCTCCAGGCCCTGGCGCAGGCCGCCGCGGCCATCACCGCCGGCTGGCAGGACATCGCGCTCACCGGCGGTGTGGAGAGCATGAGCCAGATCGCGATGGGCGGCCAGAAGCCGTCTCCGCACCCCGGCCTCATGGAGACCCGCCCCGCCGCCTACACCCCGATGGGCATCACCGCGGAGAACGTGGCGGAGCGCTTCGGCGTGAGCCGCGAGGAGCAGGATCGCTTCGCGGTCGCCTCCCACCAGAAGGCGCTCGCCGCCATCCGCGCGGGCCGCTTCGTCGACGAGATCATCCCCATCCAGACCCGCCTCGCGACGGACAGCGGCTGGAAGGATCTGATCTTCTCGGTGGATGAGGGCCCGCGTGCGGACACCACCTTCGAGGGGCTCTCGAAGCTCAAGCCCGCCTTCAAGGTGGGCGGCACGGCCACGGCCGGCAACTCGTCGCAGACGAGCGATGGCGCCGCGGCCACCGTGATCATGGCGCGCGAGGTCGCGGAGCGCCTCGGTCTCCCCATCCTCGGCGTGCTGCGCTCCTACCAGGTGGCCGGCGTGGCCCCGGAGATCATGGGCATCGGCCCAGTCGCGGCGATCCCCAAGGCGCTCGCCAAGGCGGGCCTCACCGTCGCCGACATCGATCTGGTCGAGCTCAACGAGGCCTTCGCGGCGCAGAGCGTCTACTGCGTGCGCGAGCTCGGCTTCGACCCCGCCAAGGTCAACGTGAACGGCGGCGCCATCGCGCTCGGTCACCCGCTCGGCTGCTCGGGCGCCAAGCTGGTGGCCACGCTCCTCCACGAGATGCCCCGCCGCAACGCCCGCTTCGGCGTGGTGAGCATGTGTATCGGGGGCGGCATGGGAGCCGCGGCGGTCTTCGAGCGCGAGTAGCGCTCGAAGCGAAGACTCGGGCGAGCGCGAGTAGCGCTCGGAGCACAAAGACCGGGTCGGCCGGGGATGAACTGAGAGGCCCCGGGGTTCGGGGTGTGCTGCACATGCTGGTGGGGGGCGCGCATACGTCCGCCCCGGCGCTACACTGCATCCGACCCCGGACGATGATGCTCACCTTCCTGGTCTCGTACGCCCTGGCCGCTCCCTGTCCCGCCGAGCCGTCCCTCCGGGTTCCGGACGGCGAGGTGACGGTGCTCGCCCAGAACCTCAAGTTCATCATCACGGGCGCAAAACGGAAGGAGCGAGACCGCCTCCTGGCCGAGTACCTGAACAACGAGGGTGCGGAGGTCGACCTCCTGCTGCTCTCCGAGGCCCGGCTGACGCGTACGTTCGAGGACTGGGCTCCCGAGGAGTGGTGCTTCTACACGCAGATCGCCGCGCCGAGCCCGGACGGCTACCGATGGGCGCCGATCCAGGCGGGCCGTTCGCCCGGTGGCCTCGCGATGGGCCTTCGCCAGCGGGACGAAGGAGAGGTCCACAAGGTCAGCGCGGAGGCGGGTCGGCGGTACCGGGCCCACCCCACCTCGTTTGCCGAGGGCGTTCTCGGGCCCCTGTTCGGCTTCCGAAAGGGGTGGGCGGGGCTGGAGATCGACGACACGCACCTGGTGTGGAGCCACACCCAGGCGAGCTACAAGCGGCGTCCCGAGCGCGGCGCGGGAGACGGGCGGAGCGGGCGCGCGGGCCAGTTCGCCGACCTCGCGGACGACCTCGGTCACCCCGAGCGCGCCACGCTCCTCACCGGTGACCTCAACCTCCTCGCCGGGTTCGTGCCTCGCCTCGAGCGGGACGAACGGCGGGTGACGCGCGCCCGCGCCATCGACTCCGAGACCGTGGATCGGTTCCGGGATCGCACCGGGATCGATCTTGCCTGGCCCTGGGCCCCCACGGGGGAGGCGGCGACCGAGACGCTGCTGCTCGCCGCGGCCCAGCCGCTCGGCGACGGCGACGGGCCTCCGCTCGGAGCGCATGCGGACCAGCTCGCCCCGCCCGCGCCGGCGCCGGCGCCGATGGAGCCGGACCTGTCGGTCACGGCGGGCGCCTCGCTCGGCGCGACCCACGTGGCGGGCCTGACCGGCACGTTCGCGGGCGGGATCGACCGCCGCCGCACGCACGGCGACTGGAACGTGGGCGCTGCGTACGATCGCGTAGGCGTCAACCCCGCCTTCCTGGCGCGCCACCCTGGGACGCGCGTCAGGCGGGTCGAGATCGTGAAGGGGTGGATGCGCGTGAGCGACCACCTGGGTCTCGAGATCGCGATCCCCTTCATCAAGGACCGGCCGCCCGTCGCGGAGCTCGCCTTGACCCCCGAGGTCTGCGCGTCGGCGAGTCGCGGCTGCCGCTTCACGGGCGTGAGGCGGGCAACCGGAGTGTCCCGCACAGCCAGCGCGGCGGAGGTCGCGTTGCTGGGGCCCCGGTCGGTGCGCTAGTCGTCCCGGGCCGCCCGCCGCGGCCGTGCCCTGTCACGGTTTGCCATTGGACCTTGGGGGCAACCTGGAATACCATCATGGGCATGCACGCCTTCTCGCTCGTCCTTGTTGGCCTCCTCGGCTGCAAAGCGCCTCCTGACGCGCCTGACGAGCTCAACGAACTCGTCGGGTACCTCTACACGAACGTGCCTGGCGAGGATCCTGCCCCGATGGAGGTGGGCGCCCTCAACCTCGACATCTGGCTCCAGGATCGCATCGACGAGACGCTCGAGGGCTACACCGTCGACAACCTCACGCCCGAGTCGATCGAGGCGCTGGGCGCCGGGGAGCGCGACCTGGAGGAGCTCGCCGGGGCCGCCGTCGGCCATGTGAGCGAGCTGTCGCCGTCCGCGCTGGTGGACACCATCCTCCTCGTCGACCCGATGGAGATCTTCACCGCCTACGTCGCGTTCGATCGCGAGTTCGAGGGGGATGTGGGGTGTTTTGCGGCCGGGGAGTGCGACTGGCTCGAAGCGGACGTGCACGCCTCCTTCGACTACACGCTGATGCTGGTGGACACCCACAGTCGCGTTCAGTACCGGTGGATCGACACCGAGCTCGGCCGCGTGTACGCCGAACGCACCTGGCTGCTCGAACCCGCCGTCGTGACCTCCACCTTCGTGGAGGTCGAGCAGCAGTACTACCTGCGCGTGGTGCTCCCGGACGGCGAGGGGTCCCGCAGCATCCAGGCCACCTGGGTCGTCGCGCGCCTCATCGGGGACCTCCCGGAGAACGCCGCGCTGAACCTGCTGATCGACAACATGGGAAACCAGGCCGAAAAGCTCGACGAGTTCGTCACCGAGCAGTGAGCCCCGGGGCGGCCTCGGTCCGCATCAACCCGGACGCTGCTATCCGCCGCGGGCTTCCCAGTCGGCGAGGATGATCGCCTCGAACTCGGACCAGTCCCCAAAACCGGTCGAGCCGTAGAGCACGTTGCCGTCGGGATCCAGGAGGACCACGGCGGGGTAGCTCATTCCGCTCTCGATGCCGAGGTACTCGGGGAACAGCGCGTACCCCGCGCCCTTGTCGGCCAGCACCGGGGAGGTGAGCCCGAACGTGTCGGCCCACTCCTGCAGCACGTCGGGGGCAGCGGGCTGGTTGATGGCGCCCAGGGACTCGTTCAGGAGCGTGACCATCTCGATGGGGGCGCAAGCGGCCTCCATGCGGGCCTTGAACGCCTCGGCGCCCTCGGCCATGCTCTGACACGGCCCGCAGTCGGGCGAGGAAGAGTCGATCACGAGGTAGTGACCGAGGAAGTCCCATAGATCGACGGCGTCCCCGCACTGATCGTCGAGGCGCACGTTCGGAAAGCGCTCGCCGTTCGCGAACGACCACGAGCTGTTCGGGCCGCCGGGGTTGTTCATCGTCCAGCCACAGGAGTAGGGCTCGGTTCGCGCCCCGGTCACGTCCGCGACCCAAGCATCCGCGGAGACGCCCAGCGTCAACGTGCCGGCCGCGGCGAGGACCATGTTGCCGCCGTCCTCCAGCGCGGACTCGTCCTCCCAGGCGACGGCGAACCCCGCCTCTTCCGCGACGACCGCGCCCATGTCCGCCAGGGACACGTTCTCGCTGCCCGACCGGAAGAGGTGGGTCTCGCCGTCGATCTCGCCGAGGCCGAGGTGCTCGACGCGTTCGGACTCCGCCGAGGAGATCTGCAGGAAGCACGCCTCGTAGCCGTCGGTCATCACCGCCGTGCCGGTCGAGAGGAGCGTGCAGTCCGGGCAGAGGTAGCCCTGGTCGCCCACCTCGGTCTGGGAGTAGGCGCGCGTATAGGTGCAGTCGACAAAACCCAGGGCCTCGGCCTCGGCGTCGAAGCTGAGGGTCCAGGTGACGGCGCCCGTGAGGGTCTCGGCCGCCCACGGTTCGTCCCCCGTGTCCTTCACGTCGGGGGGCGGCGGCTCCTCGGCGCAGGAGGGGCCGGGATCCTCGGTGTCGTCGGTATCGGTGTCGTCGGTATCGGTGTCGGTGTCACCGGTGCCCGTATCTTCGACACTGTCGGTGTCCAACGGGTCTTTCCCGGCGGTGTCCGCGGAGTCGGAGGAGCAGGCGAGCGCGAGGAGGATGAGCATGGCGAATCCTATCCGCGCCGTAGGGCCGGAGGTGTGTCTACTTGACCCGGCAGCAATCCTTGAGGCCGGCGATCGTGGACGGGCCGATTCCGGAGACATCGTCGAGCGCGTCGCAGCTCGCGTAGGGCCCGTTGTCGACCCGATGCTGCAGGATCGCGGCGGCCTTGGACGAGCCGATGCCCGGCAGGTCTTCGAGCGCGATCACGTCGGCCGTGTTGATGTCGACGGAACAGGCGCCGGCGGCCACCGTCGCGGTCGCACTCGCCGTGGGCGGCGTGCTCGCCGCCGGGGGCGTCGTGCTCGCGCCGCTCGTCGCGCCGCCGCCGCTCGCCGGCTTGCCACCCTTGCCGACGGTCACCTGGTCGCGGAGACTCGCCAGCGTCGAGACCCCGATCCCGGGCACGTTGTCGAGGTCGTCGACCGCGGTGAACGGGCCGTTCTCGGTTCGGTAGAGGATGATCGCGGCGGCCTTGGACGGCCCGATCCCGGGGAGGGTCTCGAGCTCGGCGGCGTCCGCCGTGTTGACATCGACCGCGGCGTCGGCCGGCAGGGCGATCGCGAAGAGAAAGGTCAGGCAGACCAAGAGCTTGCGCAGGACAGACCGCATCGGAAACCTCATCGGAAACCTCTGGCGAGGGGACTACAGATCGAAGCTGCCGGGGCCCTGGGGTGTCTTGGCGCGCAGGCGAGCGAGGCGCTTCTCCGCGTCGTCCGTGCTGGTGGGCGGGACGAGGGTGAACGCGAGGCGATCGCCCTCCTTCACCCCTGGCGGGAGCTCGGAGATGGGCACGTCCATCATCCGGCCGCCCACCTCGAGCACGGCGGTTTCATTCTCGATCCGATCGACGACGATCATCGGGCCTCCGTTCAGGGTTTGCAGCAGCCACCCGGGCGGCGGCCCGAGGCGATGGCCTGCGCCCTGGTTTCATAACAGACGAGGTTGGAGGGCGAGATTCGCGTGGCGTGCCCGCAGCTGGCCTCGTGAAAGACCTCGCTCGAGTTGCTGGCGGGGTAGGCGCAGGCCTCGGCCGGCATGTTGCCGACGGCGGCCGGGGTGAGGTCGTGCGCCGGCCGCGCGGGGTTGCCGGCGGCGGGGGCCTCGGGGGCGGCGTGCGCGACCGAGGGCGCGGGCTCACCTGCTGCGACCGTCGGGACCGGCGGCGCGCGCCTGGTTTCGACCGTGACCTTCTTCCCGTCCGACAGGAGGGTGATCTGCCCGCTCAAGTCGGTGCGGTAGATCGTGGTACCCGACTTCTCCAGCCGGTCCATCGTCTCTTCACCGGGGTGGCCATAGCGGTTTCCGTTCCCGACGCTGATGAGGGCGATCTTCGGCTTGACGGCGGCGAGGAACTCGGGCGTGGACGAGTGGTTGCTGCCGTGGTGCGCCACCTTCAACACGTCGCACTGCCCCAGGCCCGCCGCGACCAGGGCGAGCTCGGTGGGCGCCTCGGAGTCACCGGTGAACAGGAAGCAATCCTCTCCGTGCGTGAGGCGCGTCACGACGGAGTTGGAGTTCAGGTCGGAGCGCGTGTTCGTGAGTAGCGTGGCGCTCGGGAAGAGCACCTCGAGCACCGCGCCGTCGTCGAGCTTGAAGGACGTGCCGACGATCCCGGTGCGGTAGGGGATCGCCTTGGCCTCGATCCGGGCCATGACGCCCTCGTAGGTACGCGTCGTGTGCGGCAGGCCGTTGTCGATGTAGTTGCGCACGGCGAACGTGTCGAGCACGTCATCCATGCCGCCGATGTGGTCGGCGTGCGGGTGCGTCGCGATGACCAGATCGAGCGACGTGACCCCGAGGCCCGCGAGCAGCTTCGGGACGCTCACGTCGCCCTCGCCCGCGTCGATCAGGATCGCCTTGCTCGCGGGCGTCCGGATGAGGATGGCGTCGCCCTGGCCGACGTCCAGGATGTCCACACGCACGACCCCGGCCCAGGCCTGGGCGAACGTGCCGAGGAGGAGGAGGAGGAGCGGCAGCACGAGGAACCCCGAGGCGTCAGTGCCGGGTTTACGGGAGGGCCGAGAACCAGACGGTGCGGTTCGTGTAGTCGTAGCTGGCGACGTAGCGGGTCCCGTCGATCTCGACGGTCTCGTTGTGGTAGCCGACCGCCGCGCCCGCGGTGCCAACGGTCTCGAGCGCCCAGCTGGCGCCGCTCATGCGAGCGAGCTTCATGTCGTTGTTGGCGCCGTCGAAGTAGACGATGCCCGGCTCGCTGCCGGTGCCGTAGATCGCGCTGTCGGCGCCCACGTGGTCCCCGCTGTCGACCGTCTCGACGTTCCACGGCCCGCCCGCGCGGCCCTTGGCGAGCTTGAGGTCCTGATTGGACACGTCGTGGTAGGCGATGGCGACGCTCGCGCCGTCCACCATGACGTCGGGCCATTGGCCCACGTCCGACGTGTCGTCGACCACCTCGATCGAGTAGCCGCCGACGTTCCCGCTCGCGAGGCGCAGGGCCCCCCACGCGCGGTCGTAGAAGGCGATGTACTCGGTGCCGTCCGAAGCGATGGCGATCCGGGCGTATTCGCCGGCGTTGCCGCTGACGGATTCGACGGCGGTGTCGGTCGAGGCGTAGTCCGTACCCTCGTAGACGACGGCGGCGGTGAAGGCCGTTCCGGTCCAGCGGGCGACGCGGAGGGAGCCCTTGGCGGCGTCGTAGTGAGCCGCCACGGGGTTCCCGGCGGGGTCGATCGCCACCGAAGCCCAGTAGCCGGAGTCATAGCTGGGGCCGCCGCCGGTGTCGGCGTTGCCGATGGTCCAGGCGCCCGTCTTCTCCCGCTTTGCGTACTTCAGGACGCCGTTGCTCGTGTCCTGGTAGACGACCCACACCGTGCCGTCACTGGCGACGGCCATGGAGCTGTACTTGCCGGCATCGCCGGGGTTGAGGCCCGTGGCGTCGGGGTAGCTGTCGACCTGCTCGATCGACCAGCTCACGACGCCGTCGTTCAGCGTGCCGATGGCGAAGCCGAGCGCGTCGGACGTGCGATCGTAGAAGCTGATCGCGGGCCGCCCGTCGGGCATCACGCGCATCGAGAGCCAGGAGCCGATGTCGTGGGGGTCCGGCTCGGCGTCGACGCCGATCGGATCGGTGTCGTCGTCGGCTGGGGGCTCCTTCCGGCAGCCGTTGCAGCCGGGCAGGGTGAACGCGACCAGCAGGGCCCATGCAGGAACAACACAGAGGGGCGCAGACACGCGCATTCGGACTCCCGAGCAGCGCGAACGGTAGCACCGGCGCAGCCCTGCGTCAACCATTGGGAAACCTGCGTCCGTACTGGACAGTTCTGTCCGAAAGGCTACAAACCGAGTCGGAAGCTGTTCGAATACAGCCACGGGTACTCGCGCACGAGCGCGCCCGCCTGATCATCGAGGAACCCTACGAGGTGGTGCGGCACGATCTCCACCCGTACTCGGTACACGCCCGCCTCCGTGACGGCGAAGCTTCCGCACCCCTCCTGCCACGGTTCGCCGTCCTTGAACACGGTGGCCGTGATCTCGGGAGGCGCTCCGCTCTGCGGGGTGGTGGCGGCCAAGGTGGGGCACGTCACGTCGAGCGTTCCGCCCAGGTCCCCCGCGCCGCCCATCTCCGCCGCTCCGTAGCCGACGTGAAACCCGGTCGGCGTGCCGAGCACCTCGAACGCCACGAAGAGGTGCCCCGCGGCGATGGCCGCCTGCAGGTCCTCGGGTGTGTCCCCGTCCACCAGGGCGATGTTGCTGAACCAGCTCATCATCCGCCGGTAGGAGTCCACGCGCTCGCCGTCCGAGAGGAGGTTCGGAAGCGTGTTTTCGTGCGCATCCGTGCCCGCGGTCCCGACCGTGGGCGCCACGAGCGAGAGGGCATCCCACCGCTCGAGCGACACGCCTTGCTCCTGGTAGAAGCCGAGGAACGCCAGATCGGGCTGCGCGGCGGTGTCGCCGCTGATGAACGGGGCGATGGTCTCGAGGTAGCCGAAGCCGTCCAGCCCGAGATCCTCCTCGCGAATGGTGGGATCGACCATGGCGTGGAGGTTGAACAGCTCGACGCCGGCGAGTCCGTTTGCCTGCCGCTCCAGCAGCAGATCGAGCGACTTTCCCTCGGTGTGGGCCTGGAGGACCGTGGCGCCGGCCGCGATGTCGGCGGCGAGGGCCTCCGCATCGGAGGCGTTGTAGAGGCGATCCCGCTCCTCGAACGTGTCCGCGACCGGGCCATCGAGCCCGATCGGCATCAGCGCGTCCTCGATGCCGGGGAGCGTGAGGACGCGGTGGCCGTCGTCACAGAGGATTCGGTTGGCCAGGCCGTCCACCACCTCGTCCCCCTCGCGCGAGAGGAGGGTATCGGCGAACTCCTGCTCCGCGGCGTGCGCGGGATGATCCGTGATCATCGCGAAGTCCATCGCGTTCGTGCAGAGGCCCCGCCGGAGGTGGGAGAGGCATTCCTCATCGGGGACGCCGCCGGGCATCGGGTCCCCGTCGCAGGCGTCGTGCGAGTAGGGCGAGTGCAGGTGGATGATGCCGCGCCGCCAGGCCCGCCCGGCCGGGGAGGCCTCGGTCAGCGGCGCGCGGGCCTCCGACCAGGGGACGACCACCGGGGCGTCGGGAGGCCCGCTGTCGGCGAGATCGGCTGGTGCGCCGGTGCAGGCGCCGAGGAGCACGAGGAGGTGGTGCATGGCAAGCCCGCTCGGGCTGGTATAGCATGGCCCGGCACGCCTGCTCGGCCGTCTACGGTAGCGCTCGTCTGCCCACTCCCCGGGACCCCCTCATGAAGTTCATGCTCCCCGTCGCCGCCGGTATGTTCGTGGCCGCCGGCTCCTGTTGTTGCTGCGGAGGCGGCGACATGGCCGAGATGCTCGAGGAGATCGAGGCCGCCCAGAACGGCGCCGGCGGCACCCCCGACATCGGTGCGGCCGATGCCGAAGAGCCGACTGAAGACGCCCCGTCCGATGCTCCCGTCACCGCCGGCGGTAGCGCCGAGGGCCTGTGCGGGCGCTTCAAGGACGACGGGCTGCAGGTGCCCAGCGGCCTCTCCGTCTTCTCCTGCACGTCCATGGGCACCACCGAGAGCGTGTTGCTGCGTGGGAGCGGCTCCCCGGCCGACGCCTGCGTGAGCCTGAAGAGCTGGGCCACCGGCGCGGGTTGGGCGGTGCTCTACGAGGCCGATGTCTCCGGCACCTCCTCGATCACCCTCAAGAAGGACTCGAGCAACCTCTCGCTCGCGTGCATGGACGTCGGCGGCACCACGACCGTGTCGGTCAGCCTGAGCCCCGGCTACTGATCGGCGGATAGCGCCGGCACCATCGGGGCACAGCGATCTGCGCCGGTTACGATCGTGAATCATGCTCCCGTAGCTCAGCTGGATAGAGCACAGGTTTCCTAAACCTGGGGTCAGCGGTTCAAGTCCGCTCGGGGGCACCACTTCAGCCCGGCGCCGTGTACCTCAGCGGACACGCGAACGTGTCCCCGTCGGGCAGCGCGTGCGCCGGAAACTCCGCGGCCCGTAGCACCCCTTGGATGCAGCCCTGCACCTCGGCGGTGGCTCCGCCGTCATCCTCGACGTCGACCTTCGCCACGCGCCCCGTGCACGCCACGTTGATGGACAGGCGCACGACGACCGAGGGCGAGTCCACGAAACAGGGGAGCGCCGCGTTGGCTGCCGCGCGCATGACGGTGCGCACCGCGTCCGGATCGAGCCCCGCGGAGGCGACCATGTCCTCCGGCCCGACGTCGCTCGGCGGCGGGAGGCAGGCTTTTTCGGCGGGGGGGCGCGCGCGGGTCTTCTTCGCCTTCTGCGGCGCCGCGGGTGCCTTGGTGACGAGGGTGGGCAGATCGCCGGGCGTCCGCGTCCACGTCGTGTACGCGAGGAACACGAGCGCGGCGAAGCCGAGGGCGGTGAGGATCAGCAGGGCGCGTGACACGGGAGTGGGCTCGCTCTGGGGGAGCGAAGCGTAGCCCGCGGCGTCAGGGGGGGGCCTGCTCGGACCCTCCCCTTCCGTGCGCCTCGGCGTCGGCGCCGCGATACCCGCGAAAGCACGTCCGAAGGTGTCCGTGCACTTCCTCGAACCCGGCGCGGCCACGCTGCTTCGGCTCGCCGGGCCCACCGCCCGCGTGGTCGCGCCCGGCGTCGCGCTGGTCCACGCCGACACGCTCTCCTGGCTCGCCACCGTGCCGGATCGGAGCGTGCACGCCATCGTGACCGATCCGCCGTACGGGCTCGTGGAGTACGGCGACGTCGACCACGGGAAGCTGCGCGGAGGGAAAGGCGGGGTGTGGCGCATCCCGCCCACGCTCGACGGGGTGCAGCGCGCGCCGGTGCCGCGCTTCACCGTGCTGGGACCCAAGGAGATCGAGGCGCTCCGCCGGTTCTTCGCCGCGTCGGCGTGGGAGTGGATGCGGGTGCTCGTACCGGGCGGCCACGTGTTCCTCGCGTCGAACCCGCTGCTCTCGACGGCCGCGTTCGCGGCGATCGGGGAGGCGGGGTTCGAGAAGCGCGGCGAGATCATCCGTCTGGTGACGACGCTCCGCGGGGGAGACCGCCCGAAGGGCGCGCACGCCGAGTTCCCGGACGTGAGCGTGATGCCACGGTCGGCGTGGGAGCCGTGGGGGCTGTTCCGCAAGCCGATGGAGGGCACCGTCGCGGAGAACCTCAGGCGCTGGGGAACCGGCGGCCTCCGGAGGCGCTCGGCGGAGGAGCCCTTCCGTGACGTGATCCCGTGCGCCCCCGCGCGGGGCGCCGAGCGCGCGATCGCGCCCCACCCGTCGCTCAAGCCCCAGCGCTTCCTCCGGCAGCTGGTCCGCGCCGCGCTGCCCGTCGGGACCGGCATCGTGCTCGATCCGTTCGCGGGGAGCGGCTCCACCCTGGCGGCCGCGGCGCATCTCGGTGTGCACGCCATCGGCGTCGAGCGGGATGCGGCCTACGTCGAGCTCGCCGTAGTCGCCGTGCCGAAGCTCGCAGCCCTTGCCCTACGGTAGGAGCGTTCGGGAGCGGCGCCGCCACCCGTACAGGCCGAGCACCAGCCACGCGGCGCCCGCGTCCGAGCCGCCGCACGCGCACGTCGTCTCGTCGTCGTCGCCCTCGACCACCGGCGGCACGATGATCGTCTCGCACTCGCCGCCGCCGTAGGACCCCGCGACCTGCCACGCCGAGAGGAGCGGATCGCACGTGCTCGCCGCGCACTCGGCGGGGAGGGTGTCTTCGAGGCACGCGAGGGGCGTCCACGTGTGGCCGTCGGTCGTGCGCGAGAGGTCGAAGCCGTCCTGCAGGTGGTCGCCACACGCGTAGCCGACCCCGCCGACGGTGTCGCCGCAGCGCACGGCCGGGACGTGCTGGCTCACTTCCGACCAGCTCTCGCCGTCGTCCTCGGAGCGCCAGGTCCGGGCGCCCTGAACGGAGCCGAGGAGCAGCGCATCCTCGAGCGCGACGAGGCCCGGCGTGGAGTCGGTGTACCAGCCGGTCGAAAACGTCGAGGTGAAGGTCACGCCGCCGTCCTCGCTCACGAGGAGCTCGGGGGTGTCGGCCTCCGCGCGGGTCCGGCGCCAGACGAGCAGTCGGTCGCCGTCGGCCAGGAGCACGCGGGGATCCGAGTCTCCATCGGCCCAGGTGTGCGCCAGCGTCCAGCTCGTGCCGTCGTCCGAGCGCCAGAGCTCGCTGACGAGCGTGTCCACGTAGACGACGGTCACCCAG
>JAUXQH010000017.1 GCA_030685065.1 Pseudomonadota bacterium
CGCGCTTTTCGGCGACCGCACTCGCCTGGATGTCAGGGTCTCCCTCGACTCCGGTCGCAATCGAGCGCCTTTCCGCGACCGGAGTCTACTGAGAGGTCGCGGTCTCCCTCGACTCCGGTCGCATTCGAGCGCCTTTCCGCGACCGAAGTCGGATCAGACCTGGAGGTCTCCTCCATCCCGGTCGCACTCGAGCGCCTTTCCGCGACCGGAGGCGACAGAGAGGTCCCGCTCGCTCCGCATCCATCATCGGCAGTTGCAACGGTCGCTTCGCGGGCCTGCTCGGTCGCGCCAGGAGCGGAGCCGGCCAGCTCTGCTGGGGCGCAGCCCCCGCCAAAACGCGGGCCAGGCGCGGGCCGAGCCGTGCCCCCGTCTCCACGTCGGCGGCGTACGGACAAACGCCCGTTTTCCACGGCCGGCTGCGCCGTGGAGACCGAGCGGCGTGGGCCGAGGGGGTTCCTGGGCGAGAAGCGTGTTTTCAAGGCCACTGCACCCGTGAAAACGTGTTTTCGAGGCAGCTGCGCTCCCGACGATCCATGTGCCCCGGCGTGGTCTCACCCACCGCTTCCCTCCGAGGGGCCGACACAGGCCAGGATCGCTGGATTCCGCCTCGGAGGTGCAGAACCCGGATCCGCATCCAGTGTCCAGGGGGCCGCGGGCCCCCTGGACCCCCGGCCGCGTGTTTGGGAGAGGGCTCCGCACCAGCGGACGTCTTTTCGAGTCGGCTCTGGTCCCGGTTGGCAGCCACGCCCTCGTCGCGACCGTTCCAACTGCCGGTGATGGATCCAGTGGGCGCGTCACGGGCGAGATCGGTTGCGAGTCGAAACCGCTCTCGGGTTTCGTGCCCGTCAACGGCGAGATCGGTTGCCGGATGAAACCGCTCTCGGGTCGTGCTCGTCAACGGCGAGATCGGTTGCCAAACGAAACCGCTCTCGGGCTTCGTGTTCGTCAACGGCGAGATCGGTTGCGCCCGGCCGGCCGGCCGCCTCCCCCCGCGGCCACCTCGCCCGCCGCAGAGGTGGCCCGCCCCTTGCTTGCCCGGTTGGTGGAGGTTCCATGGTTCATCGACTCGCCGCGCTCCTCGTCCTCACCGCCTGCACCGGAGGGGTGCCGGCCACCGACGACGCGGAGACCGGCGTTGACGACACCGGCACCCCCGCGTGCGACGAGATCGTGCCGCCCGGCTTCGACGTGTGGCTGGAGGTCGACGAGGACGTGTTCATCGGCCCCGAGGACATCCGCTGGACCCTGGGCGCGGCGAGCGGCTACTGCAGCCTGGAGAGCGACGGCCGCTGGCACTGCGACACGGGTGGCGCGCTCGGAGTCGCCGAGCTCAGGATCGAGGTCTCCGGCCACCTTCCCGTGGTCCAGGCGGTCGATGTCCAGGAGTATGCCTCCTGCTATCCGCAGATCGACGTGACCCTGGAGCGCCTCGGCCCCGCCTTCGACGAGGACCGCGCCTACTACATCCAGTGGATCGAGGACGACGATGAGTGCGCCCGCTCCTGGGAGCTCTACGCGATGAACTGCTTCGCCACCGCGGTGTTCTGCGCGGACGGCGACGCCGAGGTCATCGTCACCGACATCATCTCCTCGGGCGTGTACGGGGTCGAGGGGACGACGATCTCGGGGTTCTTCCCCGACGCCAGCGGCGAGATCGCGGAGGACGAGTCGTTCCTGATCGAGTCGGACGCCACCCTTCGTGACGCGACCAACGGGTACGCGTGGACGTTGGACGTAGAGGACCGGTTCACCGCCAGCGTGTGCCGAGAGGGCGGAGCATAGGGCCTGCGGACTGCGCTCGCGCGCGGACCCGTGCCGGACCAAGCGCCCCCGCCGTCGCCGCTGGGGCCGCGCTCGGGCGGTCCGGCCGCCCCCGAGCCGTGTGCTACCCTTTGGCCCTTCGCGTGAAAAATATGAGCCGTTTGTCTTTCATCCTGCTGCTGACCGCCTGCGCTCGCGATGCCGACGGCGACGGCTTCGCGAGCGACGTCGACTGTGACGACACGCGCGCGGACGTGAACCCGGGGGCACGCGAGCGTGCGGGAAACGGGGTGGACGACGATTGCGCGCCGGAGACCTGTCTTCAAGGTGGGTTCGTGGACGCGCCGGAGCGGTGGAGCCTGCCCGAGGGGTACGGCGGCGGCGAGCTCGAGCCGTTCCCGATGTCCAATGTCTTCAATCCGGATTGTGAGGACGACCCGACGCTCCCGTACGCCGCGCTCCACGACATCACCGGTGACGGAATCCTGGACCTGGTGATCCCGCGGACGTGTGACGACGCCGTGCCGATGACGGAGTGGTGGGTGCACGTGGGGACCAGCTCCGGCTACGCGGCGGATCGGACGGTGTGGACCTTGCCCCCGTCCTACGCCGTGGACGACGCTCCGTTCGATGACGCGGGGGGCCGCGCGACCGGCCGCTGCGAAGCGGACAGGCACGTCCCGTCGTACGGCCTCTTCGATCTGACGGGGGACGGCGTGGCCGACCTGGTGGTGACCTCGAGCTGCGACGACCCGACCATCGGGCAGACGGCGTGGCGGGTACACGCCGGCGGGGCCGCCGGGTACGCCGCCGAGGCCACGCGCTGGGCGTTGCCTTCGGGGTATGGCGGCGCAGGGACGACCCCGTTCATGCTGTACAACATGAACGGGTCGTGCGACGAGGACGGGCCATACTGGTTCGTCGCGGACGTGAACGCCGACAGGGTCTACGACCTGGTCATCGTGTACATGTGCGGCGAGCCGAGCTCCGTCGGGCGGACGGAGTGGCTCGTCCACGACGGGGGCGCTGCGGGCTTCGCGGAGGCCGCGCGGTCGTGGGCGCTGCCCTCCAGCTACGTCGACGCGGGCTCGCTGGGGTTCCCCAGGGTGTCCTCGACGAACCCTGTCTGCGAGGGCGACACGGTCTCCTACACGTGGACCAGCCTGTTTGTCGACGGGGACGACTATCTCGACCTCGTGGTGACGCACGACTGTTCGAACCCCGACGTGGGGGACACGCGCTGGCTGCTGCACGCCGGCGGTCCCGACGGTTTCGCCGCTACCGCCGAGGACTGGTCGCTCCCGGCGGAGTTCGGCGTGGACGGCGCGACCCCGTTCGTGTCGAACTACGCTCCGTGGTGCGACCCACCCACCGGTACACCCGGCTTCCTCGTGACCGAGTGGGATGGGGCGCTCGAGGCCGATCTCCTCGTCTTCGCCACCTGCACTGAGCCCGACCAGGGCTGGCGCCTGTTCCCGGGCGGACCGGGCGGCTTCGGCGCGGCCGTCTCCCTGTCACGGCCCGACACCGTCGCCGACGGCTTTGGCGTTGTCGATAGCCTCGCCAGCTCCCAAGCGAGCTGCGGCAGCGAGCCTACCCAGTCCGCCTGGGAGGTGCTCGATCTCGACGGGGACGGGCTCTACGATCTGGTCGTGTTCGACGTGTGCGAGGACGACGAGCTCGGCGTGACGCACTGGATGTACTACGCCGGGGCGTGCGACCTCTGAGTCGCCTGTGGGCTCGCCCGACACGGCAATCACCCCCCCCGCGGCAGGGGGGCCGCAGCGTGGCCGCGCAGCGGCCAGTCCCGCGCCCCCGGCGCGGACCGAGGCGCCTGCGCCGAGCGCGGAGGACACCCGCCCCCGCCCCTGGCGGGGGGCCGCCCACCTGCTTCCCACCTATCCCCGCCGCGGGCTCCGCCCCGTCATCGCCGTGTACGCGTGGTACCCCACCCACCGGAACGGATCCGGCGGGATCCACCCGAGCGGCGCGCCGACGATGGGGAGGTCGACCCACTTCTCGCCGTCCCCGGTGTAGAGATCCGCGAGGATCTCCCCCGCGAGGTTCGCGAGCGTCACGCCGTGCCCGGAGTAGCCGAGCCCCCAATACACGTTGCCGCGCCGCCCGATCGACGGCCGCCGGCTCAAGGTGATCCCGAGCGCACCGGTCCACCGGTGGGAGGGCTCGGCCGCGCCCGGGAAGTAGTGCCCGAGCTTGCGACGCACGGCGGCGTCCGCGGCGGGGCCGAGGTCGCCGCCGGTGCGCCCGCCGTATCGATAGGCGTACGACGCGTTGCTGCCGCCGCCGAAGACCATGTGGCCGTCGAGGTGGGCGCCATAGCTGATGCGGTCCATGTCGTCGGAGAACGAGCCCGCGCGCCCCCACGCCCCTGGCGCCATCGGCACCGACACGACGTGTGAGAGCAGCGGAAACACGCCGCCGCGAAAGTAGCCGAGCAGGTGGGTGTAGGCGTTCGTCGCGAGCACGAGCGCCTTCGCGCGGACAATGCCCTGGGGCGTGTCGAGGGTGATGAGCTCGCCCTCGTGCACCCGTGTCACCGGGGTGCCCTCGTAGATCCGCGCGCCGCCGGCGATCAGCTCCGGCCTGGTTGCCCGCAACAGGTCGACGCCCGAGAGCACGCCCCCCGTGGGATCCAACACGCCGCCCGCTACGCCCTCGGCGCCACACAGGCCGTGCAGCTCGGCCCCGGACACGTACCGCACGGGAATTCCGAGGGCGTTGAGCCGGTCGGCGTGCGCGTGGGCGCGTTCGGCCCGGCGGGCATCGGTGTACAGTTCGAGCGCCCCGCGTTGGGACCACCGCACGTTGCCCGCGCGGGCTCGCTCCAGCACCCGCTCGATGCCGTGGCTCGTGGCGTCCCACACCCGCCTGGTCAGAAGCGGGTCGTCGCTGCCGATGCCGTTGATCCAATTGAGGAGCTGGCCGCCGTTGCGCCCGCTGGCGCCGTTGCCGAGGGTGCGGGCCTCCAGCAGCACGACGCCGAGGGCCGGGCGGCGCACGAGCAGCTCGCGCGCGGTCGAGGTGCCGGTGAATCCGCCGCCGATGATCGCCACGTCCGCCACGACCTCCCCACACAGGGGCGCGCAGGGGGTGTCCGGGGGCGCGGTGGCGGCCCAATAGGAAATGTTGTCGTCGAACTCACCGGGGCGCACGGATCAGCTCCCGCGCAGGTGGGCGAGCGGCCCACGGTCGAGCGAGACCGTGGTGTGACGCTTGCTCTGGAGGCGCTCGCGGAGGGACGCGGCGCAGGCCTCGGTGTCGACGCTCGACCCGCACGTGAACACGTCGATCGCGGCGTAGGCGTGCTCGGGCCAGGTGTGGATGGTCAGGTGTGACTCGGCGATGATCACGACCCCCGACACGCCGTGGGGCGCGAAGCGGTGGAAGCGACGGTCGATGATGGTGGCCCCGCCGGCGAGCGCGGCCTCGACCATCGCCAGCTCGATGCCGGCGACATCGTCGAGGGCCGCCGCGTCACACTCGTAGAGCTCCACCAACAGGTGGGTGCCGAGCGCGAGGGTGCGGTCGAGGGGCATCGTCGAAGGTAGCACGTGCGGCGCGGGCAGAACGTCCCCGGCGAGGGGGTTCAGGGGTTGGTGCGGGCGTCCACGTAGTCGAGGCCCGCGGCCAGCGCGTCGAGGCCCTCCCACCCCTCCGCGAAGCCGCAGTGGCCGGTTCCGGCGACCACCCGGTGCCGCACGTGGGTGAATCCGGCGCCCCGGTAGAGCGCCGCGGCGGCCAGGGAGGGGGCCAGCAGCGGATCGTCCGCAGTGAGGGCGAAGTCGTAGCGCACCGCCGCGAGCTGCCGCGGCGTCAGGTCGGACCGCAACGGCGCTTCGGGCGGGTTGGCCTCGGTCGCGCAGTCGCCGCCGTCGGTTCGGGGCACGTCCCCCCCGCAGAGCGCGACCACGCCGCCACCGTAGCGATACCCCACGTGGGCGGGAAAGGCCGCGGCGAAGTCCGCGCCGCCCGACATGCCGGTCAGGAACACGCGGTCGGGATCGAGGCCGTAGGCCCCGAGGAGGCGCTCCCGCAACAAGGCGTCGACCAGCCGCGCGTACCCCTCGACCTCGGGCGCCCACCAGCAGCGCGTCCCCTCCGGTTGGCGCACGGACACCGAAACGAGGTGGTGTTCCGCCGCGAGGGCCGCGTGGATCCGCGCCTCGCGAACGTAGGACGCACCGCCGCCGTCCCACGGGAAGAAAAGGAGCACGCCATGGGGCTCCCCGGCCGCCAGGGCGTCGGGGACGCTCACCTGGTAGCGGACGGTCCGGCCCTCGCCATCGGTGAAGGTTCCGTGGATGGGGCCGGCGCGCAGCGCCCCCGTGGCGGCCCGCACGTCGCGCACCGGTGGCCGCCCGGGCGTCCCGCAACCCGGGAGCAGCGCGAGAAGGACGGCGCCGATCGAGCTCATGAGCAGCTGGGAAGGCATCGGGATTCTTAGCGCATGCTCGGGACGCCGCGCCATCCGTCGCGCACACGTCGCGCCCGGCTTGGTTAGCCGGGCTCCCGATGCACCCGCTCCACCTCCGCCTCCTCGAGCAGACCCGCCGCGCCCTCGGTGAGGCGACGGCGAGCCCGGAGCCCGCCGAGCGGATCGCCGCCGCGGAGGCGAGGCTCGGGCGCCCCCTCCCGCCGGGCTACCGCCGGTTCCTCGAGGAGCTCGGTCCCTCCTTCTGGCCGCTCCGCATCGAGAACCTCGCGATGTTCGGGGGCGGCCCCTGGCCCGAGTACTTCGTCCCCTTCGCGAGCGACGCAGACGGGCTCGTCTACGGCTTCGATCTGCGCGGTGGCGGCGCCGCGGATCTTCCCATCGACTCCCTCGATCTGGAGGCGGACGAGCTCGACGAGCACCCCTGCCCGGCGATCCCCTTCGAGGACTGGCTGGCGGCGCGGATGGAGGAAGAGGCGTGAGGCGGCTCCGCCGCATCAGTACAAGTCGATCTTGGTGATCGCCGTCCTCACCAGGTACGGGTCGACTCCGCGAGCCTTCTCCAGGGTCGGGAGGGCGTTGGGGTGGCCGATCTCGCCCGCGGCCCACACCGCCGCGGCGCGCAGGCTGGGATCGAGGCTGGTCTCGAGGATGATCCGGCACAGGACCGGCACCCCCGCCGCCGCGCCCAGGTGGCCGAGCAGGGTGACCCGCTCGATGCGGGCCTCGAGCGGCGCGGACGCGTCCTGCGCCGCCGCCACCGCCTCGGCGATCTGGGCGGCGAGCGCGGGGCCGAACGACTCGGCGCGCGGGCTCACCAACGCGCTGCGCTCCACGTGCAGGGGCGCGGGCGGGCCGGCGCCCGGTTGGGGGCCGGTCTTGGCGCGAGAGGCATCGCCGGCCGCCGTGAGCGCGCTCCCCAGCTCCGCGCCGGCCTCGTCGGCCACCTCGGCCAGGTAGGCGAAGCGCGTCCGGGCGTCGGGCACGTCCCCGGCTCCGGGGGGCGCGGCCCCCGCGAGGTACTGGGCGCGGAACACCACCTTCTTGTCCGCGTCCACACCCAGGTTCTCCACGACCCAGGCCACGCCGAGCTCGCTGGTGAGCGCCCAGCGGAGGTGGGTGTAGACGACCAGCTCCCCGTCGGTGCCGACGTCCGCTTTGCGCCACGCGCGGGTGACCTCCCGGAGCGCGCGCACCTCCGCGTCCCGCAGGAGCTGCTCTCCCACCAGCTCGTAGCGCCCCATGCCGTTGCGCGGCGGGGCCACGGACACCGTCGCGTAGCGGTCGGGGTCGAAGCCCTCGGCGAACCACGCCCAGTCCGCCGAGGGGCCTCGGGCCAGGCCCCCGATCTCCCCCAGGAACGCGGAGGGAGCGGGCTTGTCCTCGAGCTGACGGAGGCTCGTCCGGAGAGCGTCGACGCTCCATGGGTCACGCCCCGGCGCCCACCACCCGTCGGGCTTGGGCGGAGCGGGCGGCGGCGGTGGTGCGTGTGGCCGCCGCGCCGCTTCTCCGGGTTCGATCAAGAGGAGCAGCGCGAGCACCATGGGCGGCCGCTTAACGTGGGGGCGGGCGCCCGCTCTCTCCCGCGCGTCCGGTCACGTTAGACCTGTCGCGAGGGGGTGGTGATGCCCGTCGTCCACGGGAACTCGTCGTCACGTTCCAGCCGATGCTGCTGATCCCCCTCGCCCTCGCGGCGCCCGCGCCGCTGGGGTGGACAGCCGTATCCGCCGAGTGGACGATCACCATCCGCGACGAAGAGCCGGTGCGCGTGTCCGCCCGGTACACGCTCGCGTCGTCGGACGCGCGCGCCGGCCAGCTCACGCTGGTGGGTCCGGAGCTGCTCGTGCTCAACGCCCCCGGGCCGGTCGTCGCGACGCCAGACGGGCTGGGCGTGTCCCTGAACCCGGACCGTTCGCGGCTCGAACAGCGCATCGAAGGGCTGTACGATCCGCCGTCGCCCGGCGCGCTCTCCCTCGCGATCCTGCCCGCGGCGCGCACCCACGTCACGGTGATCGCCCCCGGCCTCGACGTCACGATCCCCGGCGCGGTGGACGGTTGGTTGTCCCCGACCGATCACCTGTCGCTCTCCTGGGCGCCGCACCTCGAGGGGGAGCCGACGCACGTGCGCGCGGTGGTGCAGGGCGAGTCCGCCACCACCTTCCGCGGGGACGCCGGCGCCATCGCGGTCGACACGGTGCTGCGCTGGAAGGTCCTCCGCGGCGAGGCGCAGCGGTTCACCTTCGACGCGGCGGGGCTCGAGGAGCTCGACGTCGCGGGGGAGAACATCGCGAGCTGGGAGCGCACGGGGAGCACCGTCACGGTGCGCACGCTCGCGCCGGTGAAGGGGATCTTCGCGGTGACCGTGCGCGGCCGGAGCCCGCCGGGCAAGGGCGAGCGCGTGGCGCCGACGCCGGTGCCGACGGGGGTGAACCGCGTGGATCGCTACGTCACCCTGGCGCGGTCGGACGAGGGCGAGCTCATCCCGGTCGGCGCGCCCGCCAGCCTGCCGCTCGGGCGGCTCCCGGCGTGGGCGAAGAACCTGGGGGACGCCGCGCCCCTCGCGGCGTGGAACGGCGCCGAGCCGGTGCGCGTGATCGTCGCGACCGCCGAGGTGATCCAGGGGCCCGGAACCGTCGTGACAGCGGCGCGGTACACGGTCGCCGCGTCGCGCGATGGGCGGCTCGCGGTGCGGATGAACCTCCGCGTCCGGAACGAGCGCCGTCAGTACCTCCACCTCGTGCCGCCGCCGGGGGCCCGCTGGACGCCCATCGTCATCCGGGTGGGCAACCAGCCGAAGAGCTGGCTCTCCGACGGCGCGGGCGGCATCTACGTGCCGCTGGAGCGCTCGGTGGAGACCGTGCGGGGGCCGCTCTCGTTCCCGGTCGACGCGGAGTGGATCGCCGACGGGGTTCCCTGGGATCGGAAGGGAGAACAGAACCTGGTCCTGCCGAGCGTGGACGCGCCCGTGCAGGCGGTGACGTGGGAGCTCCATCTCCCGCGGGGCTACGCCCGGGTGGGCGCGCCGCGGGATGGGAAGGAGGGGTTCGTGCTGACCGACCTGCGCGCGGACGAGGTCGAGGAGGAGCGCCGCCGGGGAGAGGTGGTGAGCTCCGCCCTGCAGAACGCCGTGGGCGCCTACCGCAAGAACGACTTCGAGGGGGCGGAGCGCTGGTTGCAGGAAGCGCAGCGAGAGGACACCGACAACGAGGAGGTGGCGCAGCTCCAGGCGAACCTCGATCTGCTCGCCGGCAAGGCGTCCACGAACGATGTGGCGTCCCGTCGCGTGCGCGATCTCGCCAAGGCGAAGAATTCGGATGTCGCCGACAAGCAGGTGTCGCTGGAGCAGGAGGCCGAGGGGCTGCTGCGCGCCGGGGATCTCGATGCCGCGGCGGAGCGCTACGGTGAGGCGCTCGCGATCGCGAACGAGCTCCAGAAGACCGAGCAGCTCGAGAGCGTCGAGCAGAAGGTGAAGATCGAGGTCGCGCAGCAGAAGCTCTCCGAGATCGCCGAGAAGAAGTCGGCGAAGGACAGCGGCTCGTTCGGGAACGATCGCGCCCCGATGCCGACGCCCGACGACGACACGGGCGCCGTCGTCGACGAAGAGGACGGCTGGGAGGAGACCGAGGCCCCGCCGGCCGCCGAGGAGCCGCTCCTGAGCCTCGGCTACCTCGACGCGGAGGAGGAGATGGCCGCCCCCGAGGCCGAACGAGCCAGCATAACGACGACGAGCAAGTCTACGTCCGCGCGCTCGGAGTCGGGCGGGGGACGCCGGAGCGCACCGGCGTCACCAAAGCCCTCCCCGAGGACCTCCCCGAAGCCCCCCCCGATGGCCTCCTCGAAGCCCACCCAGACGCCGACGCCCATCGTCGCGACCGCGCCGCCGGCAGTCAGCGAGCCCGCGCCCCAGCCGGCGCTGGACCTGTCGGCGGACGACTCCATCGCGAAGCAAGAGGTGTTTGCGGGCGAGGGTGAAGCGCCGGCGGAGGGCCAGACCCTCTCGAAGGACTTCCTGACGCGGATCCCCGCGGGGCGCTCCTACCAGGAGGTCGTCGTGCAGGTCTCGGGCGGCGTGGCGGAGGGGCGCGGCCCCCGCAACGGCTCCGGCATCGAGCGGGCCGCCTCCGAGGACGACACGTACATGGCTCCGGAGAAGCGCGACGAGGCGTGGTCGGTGGTCAAGGGCCCGAAGAAGAAGGCGAAGGAAGAGGTGATGGACGCGAAGAAGGGGGAGAAGAAGAGGGAGGCGGATCAGGAGAAGAACATCCCCGTCGCGCCCCCGCCCCCGCCCGCCCCGCCCAAGCCCCGCGTGATCGAGCGCCGCGAGCCGCTCGTCGCCAGCCCCTCGCCGATGGCGCTCGCGATGTTGCTCGACGGCCCCGCCGTCTCCACCCGCCAGGCCCTCCTGCCCGGCGCGACCTTTCCGACCTGGCGGCTCCGCTACCGCCGCCTCCCCGGGGAGTCAGGTTGATCTTTCTCTTCTCTGTCGCCCTCGCCGCTCCCTTCTCGCCGGCCTTCTCGTCGACCGAGGGCATGGTCGAGCTGCCCTGGAACGACTTCGACCGGCTCTACCGCACCTGGATGAGCGAGCAGGACCGCGAGGTCGCGCCCCGCGCGTGGACCCTCGACCGCGCGGTCTTCGCGGGGAGCGTCGTGGGAACGGGCGAGGGCGCGTACGCGACGTTGCGGCTCCGTTTGCGCGGCACGGTGCACACCCGCGATGGCTGGGCGGCCGTGCCGCTCCTCGGCGCGAGCGCCGCGCTGCGCTCCGCGAAGATCGACGGGAAGGACGCCACGCTCTACGTCCAGGACGGGTTCTACACCCTCCTGACCGACCGCCCCGGCGCCTTCGACGCAGAGCTCGACATCGTGGTGCGGACCTTCGAGTCCGAGGGTGAGACCGGCTTCACCCTGCCCCTGCCCGCCGCGGGCGCCACGGTGGTCGCGCTCGCCGTACCCAGCGCCGAGCCGCTCGCCTTCGAGGTGCCCGGGGCTCAGGGGCTCGCGCTGAGCAGCGCGGGCGACGAGCGCCGCGTCGAGGCGTTCGTCCCGGCGATGACCAGCCTCACGGTGACGTGGCGCCGTGCCGTCGAGGAGTCGAAGGAGAAGCGCGAAGCCAGGGTATACGCGGAGACACGCACGTTGGTCGGCGTGAGCGAAGGAGTGCTCGCGTGCAAGGTCGACATCGACTACACCATCCTCCACGCGCCGGTCGACCGCTTCGCCCTGCGCCTCCCGGCGGACGTGACCGTGCTCGAGCTGCGCGGCAAGGGCATCCGCAGCTGGGCCCAGGCGAAGGACGGCACGCTCGACGTGGCGCTCAACTACGGCGCCACCGGCACGTGGAAGCTCGGCATCGACTACGAGCGCGCCAACCCCGCCGGCCCGCTCCCACTCGTTCGTCTCGCCGGGGTGACGCGCGAGACCGACTACATCGGCGTCGACGCGCGCAGCGCCATGGAGATCGTCGCGGGGGCGCCCTCGGGCGCCGTGCCCATCGACGTGCGCGAGCTTCCGGCGTCGATCACCGGGCAGACCGACTACCCCGTGCTGCTCGCCTACCGCGCGCGCGGCGGGGAGGTCGGGATCCCGCTGGAGATCCGCCAACATCCCGACATGGACATGCTCGTCACCCTCGTGGACACCGCGAGCGCCGATACGTTGGTGACGCGTGACGGGCGGCGGATGACCCGCGTGCGCTACGGCGTGCGCAACAACCGGCGGCAGATCCTGCGGTTGAAGCTGCCGGCCGGCGCCTCCGTGTGGAGCGCCGCGGTCGCGGGGCGCGCCGTGAAGGTGGGCCAGGGCGCCGAGGCGGGCGTGGTGCTGATCCCGCTCGTGCGCTCCGACGCGTCCGGCGGGGCGTTGTCCGCGTTCCAGGTCGAGCTGGTCTATGTCGAGGCGGGCGCGCCGCTGGACGTGGGGCGCGGTGGCATGCGGATCTCGCTGCCGACGATCGACGCGCCGACGAGCGTGCTGCAGTGGTCGATCTGGACCCCCACCACGCTCACCGTGCTCCCGAAGACCGCCGAGGGCACGGTGCACCTCGTGACCACGTTCTCCGCGCCGCCCGTGTTGCCCGCGGAGGCCGTGGTGACACAGGCCGCGCAGGCGGCGGTGCGCGCCGAAGTTGCCAACCAGGGCGAGACCGGCACGCTCGGCTTGGGTGTGGCCCCCGTGCATGTCGAGGTGCCGCTCACGGGAAACGTGACACGCTTCGAGCGTACGCTCGTGATCGATGAGGAGCTGTGGGCGGGGTTCGACTATCGGGGGGCCGCTCGGTGAGCGCGGCGGTCCGGCTTCCCACACGCGGCTTCCCACACGCGGAGGCGCGTTCGTGGTAGAAGCGAGGGCGACGGATTCCAAGCCCCGGAGCGCTCGATGTTGAAGAAGACCAGCCGAGGTGCGAGCCCGGCCGCAGCCGCCGAGACGGCCGCCGTGACCGCCGCCCCCCAGCGCCAACCCCGCGGAAACGCCGCTGCCGCCGAGCGCCTCAACGCCCGCGGCCCCACGGAGTCCGCTGGCGCCGGCGGCTCAGGCCTGCTCCCCCTCTTCGACAAGATCCAGCGCGCCTTCGGCCACCACGACGTCAGCGGCATTCGCGCCGTGGTCGGCGGGTCGGGCGGCGACTCCGCGAAGGCCATGGGCGCCGAGGCCTATGCCTCGGGGGAGACCATCACCTTCCAGTCGACGCCCGATCTCGCGACCGCCGCGCACGAGGCCGCGCACGTCGTGCAGCAGCGCGGTGGCGTCTCGAAGAAGGGCGGTGTCGGCACCGCCGGTGACAGCCACGAGAAGCAGGCGGATGACGTCGCCGCCCTCGTCGTGGCCGGCAAGAGCGCCGAGCACGTGCTCGATGGCATCGGCGGCGCCCAGGGCAAGTCGGCGGGGCAGGGCACCGTCGTCCAGATGAAGGTCGAGAAGAAGGTCTCGGGCGGGGCGATGCGGCGCCTCGAGCACGCGCGCGCGGCGATCAAGCACACGAAGGAGGTGCTCTCCTTCGGCGCCGGCAACCAGCGCGAGGCGCTCAAGTCCAGCAATTTCAACTCGTACTTCCGCATGAAGGCCATGCGGGATCCCGAGTGTTGGGAGATGTCGGGGTCGGTGCGGGCCCTCGCGGCCAAGCACCCGGACGCCCTCACCGCCGCCAAGGCGGAGCTGGCGGCGGGCGGCAACTGCGGCGAGCACGCGCAGGTCGGCTTCGACTTCCTGCGCGCGAACGCCGTGGGCGAGACCATCAACCGTTGTGACGTCGAGGGCCTCGACCACGCCTTCGTGATCCTGGGGGACGTGCCGAAGGAGGCCGACAGCGCCCTGAGCGTGTGCGACCCCTGGCCGAGCGCCCCGACCGCGTGCCTGTGGGAGGACCACTTCGCCCACACGCCCGACAAGACGAAGGTCAACGTGCGCCGGAGCGAGAAGGCCGACGGCACCGACGTGAAGTCGGTCATCGCCGCCGGGCTGAAGCTCTCGGCGAAGGGCGAGGAGATGATCAAGGGCTCCTTCGACGAAGCGCGCACCGACGAGGAGATCAAGAAGGGCACCTCCCGGGAGAACGGGGCCCACCCGTGGATCTGGCAGCACCCCAACGCCGCTGCGAGCGAATACGACTACAAGGAGGAGGCGGCCGAGTGATTCGCCTCTCCGGCGCCTTGCTCCTGCTGCTCCTCGGATGCGCCGCGCGCCCCGCGCCCGCCTCCCGGCCCCCCCCCTCCCTGGAGCCCACCGTGGCGACGCCCCTCACCCCGCCCCCGGCTCGCACCTTCGACGATGGGCCCGCCGTGGCCGATCCCGCCGCGGTCCTCACGTGGCTCGACGCCGGGCGCGGGCGCCGTGTCCAGCTCCCTGTGGTCGTGCAGTTCGACGACCAGCATCGCCTCGCCGTCACCGGCGCTTCGATCGGCGCGGGCGGCGTCCCGCTGAAGCTCGACGACACCGCGATGGGCATCGCCCTCATCGACCAGCTCCGCACGCTGTGTCCGCCCGGCCCGGCGTGCACGGTCTGGCTCGAGGGCACCTGGGGCCCGCTGATGGAGGGCATGCCCGACTTCGGCACCGACGCGGGGCCGGCGAGGCACGATTTCGCGGTGCGCCGGGTGGTGGGCCTCGCCGACGCCACCGCTACCCAGGTGCGGGGCGAGCGGCCGTAGACGCTCAGCTCGGGGCCGAGCGCCGCTGCAGTGCGCGCTTGATCGCCGACAGGATCGCGGGCCGGCTCGGCGGCTTCCACAGCAGCTCGGTTTCGTCGGACCCGCCGAGCTCCACGGCCTCGGCGCTGTAGCCGCTCATCAGGACCACCGGCGTCCCCAGCCGCTCGAACACCACGCACCGGAGGTCGAGTCCGCCCATGCGTGGCATCACGACGTCGGTGAGGACCACGTCGGGGACCAGCCCCTCGTCGAGGAGACGCACCGCCTCGACCCCGTCCGTGGCCGACGTGACGCGGTATCCGCCCTCCGTGAGGATGGCCTGGAGCACGTGCAGCACCATGGGCTCGTCCTCGACCAACAACACGTGCTCGCCTTCGCCTCTGGCCGCCTCGGGCTCGGCGTGTGCGACGGGGGCCAGTGCGTTCGTCGCCCGCGGAAAGGCGATCCGGAACACCGTTCCCCGCCCCAGCTCGCTGTACACCCAGATGAAGGCGCCGCTCTGGCGCACGATGCCCAGCACGGTCGCGAGCCCGAGCCCCGTGCCCTTCCCCAGCGGCTTGGTTGTGAAGAACGGCTCGAAGATGTGGGACACGGTCTCGGGCGACATGCCGCTACCCGTGTCACTCACGCTCAACACGACGTAGTCGCCGGAGGGCACGGTCGCGCCGTCGGCGGTCGGGGTCCCCTCGAGCGTCGCGTTCGACACTCCCAGGCCCAGCACGCCGCCCGCGGGCATCGCGTCACGTGCGTTGATGGCGAGGTTCATCAGCACCTGCTCCAACTGTCCGGGGTCCGCCTTGATGGGCCAGAGCTCGCGCGGCACGTTGATGGACAGCTGGATGGATGCGCCGATGACCCGCCGCAAGAGCTCGCTCGTGCGTGACACGACCTCGCCGAGCTGGACCACCTGCATGTGGAGCACCTGGCGCCGCCCGAACGCGAGGAGCTGTCGAGTCAGCTCGGCCGCGCGGTTTCCGGCCTTCGCAATCATCGCGACGCTGTCGCGTTGACGGGGCGAGAGATCGTTCCGCAGCAGCAGCTCGGTGTTCCCCAGCACCACCATGAGGAGGTTGTTGAAGTCGTGCGCGATGCCGCCGGCGAGCTGGCCGATCGCCTCCAACTTCTGGCTCTGCCGCAGCTGTGTCTCGAGGTCGAACTCGCGGCTCACGTCCCGCGCCACCCAGACCTCGTAGCCGGCGCCCTCGATCGGAGAGACCGACAACGCGCACTGCCACGGTGCGGCACCGACGCGCTGCGCCCGGATCTGGCCACGCCAGGGGGCCGCCGGGCGCCGTCGCAGCGTCGCCCTCGCCTCGTCGTCGCCAGCGAGCACCGAGACCGCGTCCTTTCCCATCACCTGGGTGCGCTCGAGGCCGGTCAGCAGGTAGAGCGCCGGATTGGCGTAGGCGACGCCCGCGCTCGCGCCGACCACCATCACGCAGTCGTCGGTGGCCTCGATGGCCGCGGCGAGGCGGGCGCGTTCGGCCTCGGTCTCGCGAATGGTGGTGAGGTCGGTGCCCACCAGGCCGAAACGGGTGGGCTGGCCGTCTGGCGCGAGCTCGACCGGGAACCGTGCGAGGTGGAGCCGGCGCCGCTCCCCCCGCACGACCAGCTCGGCCTCTCCCTCGAGCGGCGCCTCGGCGGGGAGGCCCATCACGTCCCGCGTCGACCGGCCCTCGAATCCGGGGCCGAAGCCTCGCCGGAAGGCGTCGCTCGTGTGCACGATCCGGCCCTGCTCGTCCTCGATGACCAGGTACAGCGAGGTGTGCTCGAGGATGCCGGTGAACTCGCGCGCGAGCCGTTGCACGGGCTCGCCGAGGCGGCGGCCGAACCACCACGCCACCGGCCACGCCGCCGCGAGGAGCGCGACCAGCACCAGCGCCGCCCACATCACGGTTTCCAGCGCCACCTGGGTCACCGGCTCGCTGACGACTCCCAGCCGCAGCACCCCGCGCCAGGAGTCGTCGAAGCCCCCCACGAGGGGCACCGACGTCTCGGTCACGTGCACGCCCCCTACGTGGAGCTCGCGAAGTCGCACCTCGTCTGTCGGGGCCCCCGTGGGCCACGGGGCATCACCCTCGGCGCCGGGCGCCGGGCCCTCCTGCACCAGCACGCCCGTCTCGTCGGTCACCCGCACGTACAGGATCGATGCGTCGGTGCGCAGCGCGTCCTCGGCTACCCGCCGCATGCGAAACTCGCCCGTCGCCTTCGCCGCGGTGAGGCCGGGCGCGAGGAGGCGGATCGGCACCGACGAGAGCCGTTCTCGCTCGTGGTTGACGCTTCGGATCGCGAGCGCGCCGAGCGCGAGGCCGTAGAGCAGGATGACGGCGATGCTGAGCCCGAGAAACGCGAGGGAGAGGCGCCGATCGATGCGTGAGAGCTCGTGCGTGGTGCGCCGTTGCGTCACGGCGTGGGTGCCCCGCGCACACGGGGCTCCCACCGAGGCTCGGAGCTGGGCCAGGGCTTGTCGAAGGCCTCGGGCAAGGGCCCATCCCACCCCGGGTAGCGGTCGAGGGTCTCCGGGGTGATCGGGAAGGTGGGCACCAGCTGGTGGCGGTCTACCTGCTCCCCGAGCAACACCGACCACGCCGCGCGGAACGCCGCCGCGCCGAGCGGCCCGCAAAACTGCGCCGCGTCGATGATGGTGAGCCGCCCCTCGCGGATGTTGGCCACGCTTCGCGGATCCCCGTCGATGGTGGCCACCGCGATCTCGGTGCGCCCAGCGTCGGCCAGGACGTCGACCACCGCGAGCCCGCCGCCGTCGTTGACGGTGAACACCACGTCTACGGAGCCCCGCTCCGGGAAGTCGGCGAGGATCCGCCCGCCCGCCTCCCGCCCGGCGATCGGCTCGACGGCCTCGTACGTCTTGAGGATCTCGTAGGAGCGGCCCCGCTCGGTCAGCGCCGCGAGGAAGCCGTCGAGGCGCTCGACGGTCGACGAGACCTGCGGGTACTCGACCAGCACCAGCCGGAGCGTTCGCCCCGCGGGGAAGCGGTGCGCGACGTACTCGCCGTCGAGCATGCCCGCCTGCCGGTTGTCGCTGGTGACGAAGGCCGCGAGCTCGCCGCCCTCGATGTACTGGTCGTACGCCACCACGGGGATGCTCGCGTCGTTCGCCTCCCGCAGCGGCGCGGCGAGGGCCACGTTGTCGGTCGGCTGCACGATGATGGCGTCCACATCCTGGCGGATCAAATCGCGCATCTGATCGATCTGGCGCCTCTGGCCCTCGACGCCGTCACCCGCGACCAGCGGCACCAGCTCGACGGTGGGCCCGGGGCCGCGATTCACCAGCGCGGCTTCCGCCTCGAGCCCGCGGCGCATGGCGACCTGGCCCTCGATGGTCGACGACCAGTAGAGCACCCCCACGCGAAACGTGTTCGGCAGGGCCCGGGGCGGCGTGTCGGGGCGGACGGCGGTGCCCGGGAATGGCCCTCCGCGCAGCGCGAACCAGGCGACGCCGGCAAGGACCAGTACGGCCGCGAGGAGCCGGGCGCGCTTCGACATGAGCTTCCAACGCTTGGTGCGACGTAACGATGCTTTGCAAGCTGTAATCCCGATCTTGCCGCGCGACACCGCGGACGCTCGCGAAACACGTCCGGGTCGGGTCGCGCCGCTCCGCGCGATGAGCCAACTTGCCGGTATTGCTATTAGAATCGCGCCGGGCAGTGATCGCCGCTGGCGAGCCAGTCGTCGACGTAGGCCGCGCGCTCCACGAAAAACGCGCGAAGCTCGGCCACCGCCGCCTCGTGGTCGGCCATCGAGCCGACCTTGTTGGGGTCGTCCTCGACGGCCTCGGCGATCTGCGCCTCCCATGCGTCGAGGCGCCCCTGCATGTCCTCCGGCGAGTAGGCGGCGCGGGACAGGACCAGCTCCTCGACGAAGCGTTCGCACCACGCGCGGTCGGACAGGACCCGCTCCACGAGGGCCTCCTTCTGCCAGCCGGAGTGCTCGTACAGGATCGGATCCGAAGCGACGGCGTCGGGCCAGACGGGATCGCCGTTGGTGTACGCGGCGTCCCCGAAGCTAAGATCGAGGTCGTACGGCAGGTACACGAAGCCGCGCGTGGGGTGGTCGTAGAGGTAGTAGTTGATCTCGACGCCCGCCCAATAGTTGTCCATCGCCGGCAGCATCGCCTCGGTCGCCCACTCGGCCACGGCCTGGTCGAGGTCCATCAACGCCGCGATCTCCTCGACCGTGGTCGCGGCCTGGAGCGCCACGAGGTTGGTCGTGTCTCCCACGTCCTCGTTGGTCTTCAGCTCGGTGCCGCCTTGGTAGAGGTTGCCATCGGGCTCCTCGAAGTGGCGCTCCAGGTATTCCTTGTCGATCCGCTCGATGTTGGCGTACAGCCCGTAGTAGTCGCCGTTGACGACCACCTTGGCGTTGTTGACACAAGAATAGGGCAGCCCCCGCTGCTCGAACAATGGAAAGGCGATCCGCTCGTGCATCAGGGTGCGGTCGTACCAGGGCGCGTCGAGCATGACCTTGCGCTGGCCGTGAAACCGGCCGCTCGGGTCCTCCTCGTTGAAGGACACGACGAACTGGAGCTTGTCGCAGCTCCACGACCAGTTGCCCTTCAGGCGCACCATCGCGTCGACGGTCTCCCCGTCGTAGGTGAAGGCGACCGGGTGGTACTCCTGGCTGCCCGCGGCGCAGTCCGCCCGGAGGGCCTGCAGCTCCCCATCCCTGAACTGGAGCTCGAACGTCGGCACGGTGTCCGGATCGTAGAGGTCGGGGCACGCCTTGGGCCAGGTCTCGACGGGCTCCTCGGTGTCGGTGTCCTCGGTGGCCGTGTCCGTGTCGACGGTGTCGGTGTCGGTGTCGACGGTGTCGGTGTCCTCCGTGTCCGTGTCGACGGTGTCGTCGGTGTCGGACGCGCCGCTGTCCCGGCCGCCCTCCTTCGGGGGGCGCGACACGACGGGCGTGCTGGAGACACAGGCGAAGGCCAGGAGGAGCATGGGCTCGATTCTACCGCGCATCGCGTCGGATAGACCTTCCCCATGAACCGAGATGTCTCCGGGTGCCTCCTGACCCTGGCCGGGGCCGCGACCTCGGCCGGTCTGGCCGTTGGAGCGTGGCAGGTCGCGAGCCCCGCGGTGGCCATCGTGTTGGGGGAGGTGAGCGTGGGATTCCTGTTCGTCGGAGTCGGTGGGTTCAGCCAGGGCTGGAATCTCGTCGAGATGGTCGTGATCACGGGGATCTACCTGGTGCTGGTGCTGCTGGTGAACATCCAGGTCTTCGAGCATGTCCGCCAGGCGGCGGGCGAATGACCGCGCCCGGTACGTCCGCCGGCCCGCACCCGCTGCTCGATCTCGATGACGCCGCCCCGCTCGACCGCGACAAGGCTGCCGAGGCCTTGCGCCGCCTCCGCATCGCCGAGGTGCGTGACCCCGACGGCCCGGAGTTCGCCGCCGCGTACGAGATGCTCGCCGGCTTCTTCCTCGCGAACGGGGAGCTCGAGGAGCGAGGAGCGCTCGCGGGCTTCGTACGCGACCGCGTGCTCGCGTTCGGGGAGGGGCTCGAGGGGGTCTACCACCTCGTGGCCGCGTGGGACGGGGACCAGCTCGTCGGCGTGCGCGACTGCTACGTCGACATCGATCACGTCCGTGGCGTCTGCGTCGTCGCCCTCTCCCACTCCTACGTGGCGCCGTCTCACCGGCGCTCGGGGCTCGCCGCCGCGTTCCGTGCGCTACCGGTCACGCTCGCCCGCCGGGTGGTCGCGGAGCGCGTGGGCCGCCCCCTGCCGACGCTCGTGGTGGCGGAGATGGAGCCGGTGGATCCGGCCCAGCCGGAGACGATCGTGCGGCTGCTCGCGTACGGCCGCTCCGGCTTCCGGGTCCTCGATCCGGTGCGCGTGCCGTACTCCCAGCCCGAGTTCCGCGACCTCCCCGACGCCGCCCACACCGCCATCCCGCTGCTCGGGGTGGTGCGCCCCATCGGGCTGGACGGGCTCACGGAGCTCACCGAGCTCCCCGTGCACCTCGCGGCCTCCTTCCCGCGGCTCTTCCACGCGTGCCACCGGCTCTACTTGCCCGACGCGAAGGTCTCGCCCTCCGAGCGCCACGTGACGGCGGCGCTCCACGCCACGCCGGCGCCGGTGTCGCTCCTCCCGCTTCCGACCGCGCGCGACACGCTCGCGCGGCTGGCCCCCCTGGTGCGGGGCGCCGTCCTGCCCCTGTTCCCGCCGCCCTTGCGGGGGCCGAACCCGGGTTTTGGGGATCCGGCGGAGGAGCTGGAGGGGGTGCTCGCCGGGTGGAGTGGGTAGCCCTACGGGTCCAACCCCGCGATCACCACCGCCACCACCGGCCCGGGCCGCTCGCCGCTGTCATTGTCCGCGATCAGCACGACCCGCCCGTCCGCCAACCACGCGATGCCCTCCAGGTTCGGCACCGGCGCGAGCACCGCGCCGAGGTCCCGGACGACGCGGGCCGGGGACGCCTCCGCGCGGCCCCAGGTCACGTCCGCGGCTACGAGGCGAGACACCTCGTAGTGCCGCTCGATCGCGAGCAGGTGGGTGACCGCGCCGTCGTCACGCGCCGCGATGTCGGAGAGCTTGCCGGTGGCGCTCGTGAGGCGCAGCCGCGCCGTCGTCACCACGCCGTCGCGTGGCACCCGCCACAGGAGGGCGTCGCGCCCCGACCCGGTCGTGACCACGGTCTCCGCGGAGGCCACCAGCACGTCGAGCGTCGCCGCGAGCCCCTCGAGCCCCCGGTTCGCCTCGGCCCGCACCGCGAACGGCGCGTAGGGCACCTCGCGCGCGCCGGTCACCGTCGCGACGCCGTTCAAGAGCGAGACCTCGATCACCGAGTCGTTGTCGCGGTCTCCGGTCCAGCGAGGCTCGGCCCCGAGCGCGAAACGGCCGGGCCCGACCCACGCGATCGACTCGGCGTCCACCGCGTCCTTCGAGCCCACGCGCCATCCCGCAACCGGGATCGGCGCGCCGTCCTCCACCACCCGGTTTCCGTCGAGACGCAGCGGAACCAGCGTCGGTTCGCGCTCGGTGACGGCCCAGAGCCGCCCGGCCTCGTCGACGGTGAGGCCCGAGAGCCCCCGCAGTGTCGCGGGCAACAAGGACACGGTCATCCGCGGGTCAGACGAGGCGGTCGGCCCCGCGAGGGGACGGCACGCGAGCCCCAGGATCAGCAGGACGACCATCCCGTACACGCCTCCGCGTCGGTATAGCCCCGCGTCGCCGCGACGCTCGCCCGCCGGATGAGATACCGTCGCGCGATGCGGGCATCCTTCCCCCTCCTCCTCCTCCTCCCCGCCTGCTGCGGGCGCGACGCGCCGATGTGGACCGGCCCCGATCCTCTCGTGGTCGGGGAGGACGAGCGCATCACCCTCGATCTCGCCGCCCACGTGGTCGACGATGGGGATGGCGTGCCGACGTTCACGGTCGAGGCGGAGCCGGGCGTGCTCGTCGACCTCGACGGGAGCCTGCTCGCCGTGGTGCCCGAGGCCGGCTTCACAGGGGAGACGACCGTCACGCTGACCGCGACCGACGCCTGCGGAAACGTGGCGTCGACCGAGCTCCCTGTGCTGGTCGGCGGGGCGGCGAGCGCCTGCCCCACGACGTTCGCGTACACCGCCCGCGGCGGGGCGGACCAGGTGTTCCTCGCCGGATCGTTCAACGAGTGGAGCGCCTCGGCCACCCCGATGACCGCCGCGGGGGACCAATGGTCGGTCAGCGTCGAGCTTCCGCCGGGAACCTACACCTACAAGTTCGTCGAGGCCGAGTACACCAACGGCACCGAGTCCTGGTCGTGTGACCCCGAGGGCCAATACGCCCAGTGCGACGAGGGGTACGCCTGGGATCCGACGTGCCCGCTCGGGGCAAGCGGCTGCAACAGCCTGATCGTGGTGCCGGATTGCTCGCTCCCCACGCTCGTGGTCAGCGGCGTCGCGGTCGATCGGGACGCGGACACCATCGGCATCGAGGTGGCGGTGACCGGGGACATCGCGAGCGCCACGGCCACGCTCGACGGAGAGGTCATCGACGCGTGGGACGGCGAGCGCTTCCGATACACGAGCGGCACCTTGAGCGATGGGCGACACACGCTGCGGTTCGACGTGACCGACACCTTCGGGCGGCAGGCCCAGCAGCTGTATGTGCCCGTATGGCTTGATGATCGGGACTGGGCTGGCGGCCTGATGTACTACGTGTTCGTGGACCGCTTCGCGAACGGTGACACATCGCGTGATACATCCGAGGCCACGTCGGCCGAGAGCACGGACTACCTCGGCGGTGACTGGCAAGGGGTGATCGACAAGCTCGACTACCTCGACGATCTCGGCGTCACGGTGCTGTGGCTCACGGCACCGCAAGACAACGCGTCGGGCGCGTGGGGCACGTCGTGCAACACATCGTACTCGGGCTACCACGGGTACTGGCCGTCGGACGCGTTCGGCGCCGAGGAGCACTTCGGGGACACCGCGCTGCTCCGCCGCCTCGTCGACGAGGCCCACGCCCGCGGCATGCGCGTGCTCACCGACTGGGTCGGCAACCACGTCCACTCGGACCACCCGTACTACACCGACCACCCCGAGTGGTTCAACGCCCCCTCGCTCTGCGGGGACGCGAACAACTGGAACGACATCCCGGAGACCTGCTGGTTCGACAGCTTCCTCCCGGACATCCGCTACTACGACCCCGAGCCGCTCACCCAGATGGTGGACGACGCGATGGTGTGGGCGAAGGACTACGAGTTCGACGGCTACCGGGTCGACGCGGTGAAGCACATGCCCCACAGCGTGTTCTACAACTTCGCCACGCGCGCCCGCGCCGAGCTGGAGCAGGTCGAGGACTTCTACACCGTCGGGGAAACCTACTCGGGCGACCGCGACCTCATCCTCTCCTACGTCAACGACCGCGAGCTCGACGGGCAGTTCGACTTTCCCGTCTATTGGGCGATCGTGGCCGCGTTCGCGCGCGACGAGATCGGGCTCTCCAACGGGGATGGCTCGCTCCAGGACACCTTCGCCGACTCCGAGGCCGCGTTCGACGGGCACCTGATGAGCACGTTCCTCGGCAACCACGACGTGGCGCGGTTCATCCCGCAGGCCTCGGGAGAGATCGGCTCGCTCTATGGAGATTCGGCGTGCGGCAGCGACGGCTCGCTCCGCGGCGTCGACAGCCCGCCGGATTGGTCCGAGCCCTACCAGCGCCTCAACCTCGCGTGGACGTTCCTGCTCACCAGCGAGGGGCTGCCCCTCGTCTACTACGGCGACGAGATCGGCCTCCCCGGCTTCAACGACCCCGACAACCGCCAGATGATGCGGTTCGGAGACGACCTGTCGACCGACGAGGCGATGGTGCTCGCCCACGTGATGGCGCTCGGCCAGGCCCGGCGGGACCACCCCGCGTTCTCCCGTGGCACCCGCACCGAGTGGTGGGGCGGCGAGCCCGACTTCTACGCCTACGCGCGCACCACCGATGACGTTGGGGATGGCGGGGATGGCGTGTTGGTCCTGCTGAACCGCGCCGACGCGGCGCGCACCATCACCAACGGCGTCGCGTTCGCCGGCTTGGCGCAAGGCACCTATCGCGACGTTCTCACCGGAATGACGTTCGGAACCGCGGGAGACTCCCTGACCATCGATGTTCCCGCCTACAGCTCCCGCGTCCTGGTGCGCGAATGATGTTGGCGCTGCTCGTCTCGAATGTGCTGGCGATGGAGACCGAGGTGATCCTCGGCTCGTACGGGCGCGTGCAGGTCAGCACCGACACCACCGGCGGCCAGGGCGATCCGACCAACCTCGTCGCGCACGGCAGCCGCCTCGAGCAGGACCCCTACCTCGAGCTCGACGTCGGCTGGAAGGTCGAGCCCGAAGAGGGGGGGCCCACGTTTCGCATCCTCGTCACGCCCGCGCTGGCGGGGCCGCTGTTTCATTACGACGGCACGTTCGACGCGACGCTCGCCATCCGAAACCTGTACGTCCAGGCGGACGACGTGGGTGTGGCGGGGCTCGGCGTGTGGGCCGGCTCGCGGATGTATCGCGGGGATGACCTGTATCTCCTCGACTTCTGGCCGCTCGACTCGCTCAACACCGTGGGCGGCGGCGCCTTCTACGCGACCGACGACACCTGGATCGGCGCGCACGTCGGCCTGAACCGCCTCTCCGACGCCGAGTGGCAGTACCAACAGCAGGCGGAGACCCTCCCGGGCGGCGTCGGCGCCGAGTGGGTCACCATCCTCGACCGCCAGCGGATGGTCGCGTCGCTCAAGGGCTCCCATACGTTCCACCTCGGCGACATCGGGCTGCGGCCCAAGCTTTACGGAGAGCTCCACACCCTGCCCGCGGGGGAGCGGATCGTGGAGGACTCGCTCACCCAGGCCCTCCCCGCCGAGACCGGTTGGCTCGTCGGGGGCGAGGTCTCCGCGTTCGGTTGGGCGACGGACAGCTACGTCCACCTCTTCTACAAGCACGCCCAGGGCATCGCCGCCACGGGCGAGCTCGCCGTGCCGACGGACGGCCTCGCGGTAGACCGGTCGGTGACCGCCGCGAGGGAGGACCTGGTCGCCCTCGCCGCCAACCACGAAGGCGGCCCCTGGGGCGTGGCCGCGGGCGCGTACTGGCGCGGCTGGGCCGACGCGGACGGGGAGGAGGTCGACTTCGACGACGGCACCGAGTGGATCCTCGCGGTTCGCCCCTCGGTGTACCCGACCAAGTGGCTCTCGATCGGCTTCGAGGGCTCGCACCAGTGGATGTGGCGCGGCTCGGTCCTGGCGCGCACGGGCGAGCAGGGCACGCCCGAGATCACGAAGCTCTCGATCCTCCCCGCGGTGCAGCCCCGCCGAGGCACGTTCGCGCGGCCCCAGGTGCGGCTCCAATACACGCTCTCGCTGCTCAACGAGGACGCCCGCTCCTGGTACGCCGAGCGGGACAGCCGCTCGTCCCGGCCGGTGCAGCACTTCGTCGGGATCGGGGCCGAGTGGTGGATCAATTCGCAGACGTATCGGTAGGGGAACAGACGACATGTTGACCATCGCGCTGCTCCTCGGCGCCGCCGCCCCCCACTACAGCTACCCCAAGCTCGTGACCGCGAACGGCTACGGCGCCGTCATCTTCGCCGACGATCGCCTCGCCGACGCGTACCCGCACCTGTACCAGGAGTACAGCCCCGGCGTCGTGACGCCAGAGCTGCTCTACGACACCTACTTCGGCGTCACGGACCTCGATGGGGGCGGCGCCTGGCTCACGGACGCGGTGTCCGCCACGACGGAGGACGGCACCGGGATCCTCGTGGTGGAGCGCACCTACGGGAGCCTCGCGATCACCGAGTACGACTTCGCCCCGATGTCGATGGGCGGCTTCGGGCTCGCGCAGGTCGCGCGGATCACCAACACCGGAACCAGCGCCACGTCGGCCTTCCAGATGGTGACCCTGCTGAACTGGCACACCGGGGGCACCGAGAGCGTCGGGTCCGCGAGCGCGCAGGACGTGAGCGAGACGGGAGCCGATGTGTCGCTGACGTATCGGGCGCCCGGCGCCACCGACGTGTCGTGCGGGTCGGTGTACGACACGGTGCTCGCCGGCGGTCGTATCGGAGGGGGGTGCAACACATCTGGAGAGGACGTGGTCCCGGCGTTCGGCTGGTCGATCCCCGCCCTCGAGCCCGGCGAGTCGGCGTGGGTGGGCGTCCACACCTCGACGGTCGGGCACGCTTGGATCGAGGGGGATCCCGAGCAGTGGGTGGAATTCGAGCGGGGCCTGTGGGAGCTGTTCCACGCCCGCGGGCAGGTGCCGGCCGGGCTCACCGCCGACGAGACCGCCGTGTATCGGCAGGCCCTCGCCTACCTCAAGATGGGCCAGGTGGCCGAAGAGGGAGACGCCCACGGGCAGATCCCCGCGTCGCTGCCGCTCTCCGCGCCGGTCGGGGACTTCCAGCACATCTGGAACATCGCCTGGGTGCGAGACGGCGCCTACGCCATCGTGGCCCTGGACGCCGCCGGCTACCACGAGGAGGCCGCCGCCGCGCTGCGCTTCCTCATCCAGGAAGGGAAGACCGGGGACTACCGGTCGTACGTGGGGGACGCCGACTACGCGGTGAGCGTGTGCCGCGTCTATGGCGATGGGACCGAGTGGACCGACGTGGACGCGGACGGGCCGAACGTCGAATTCGACAACTTCGGCCTCTACCTCTGGGCGCTCGGAAACGTCGTGGGAGACGACCCGACGCTGCTCGACGACGTGGCGCCCCGCGCGCTCGACGGCGTGGCGGACGTGCTGGTGCGCCTGGTGGACCCGAACACCGGCCTGCTCCTGCCGGACTCGTCGATCTGGGAGCGGCACTGGAACGACAAGCAGAAGCAGTTCACCTATTCGTCCGCGTGGGCGGTCGAGGGGCTGCGCGCCGCCGCCGAGATCGCCGATACATTGGGTGATACACGCGGCGATACATACCGTGCCTCCGCCGACGAGATCGCGGCGGCAATCGAGGAACATCTGGTGGACGCGGGTGGGGTGCTCGCCGGGAGCAAGGAGGAGCTCGACGACGCGGAGAGCTACCTCGATCTCTCCGCGATCGAGGTGTTCAACCTCGACATCCTCGACCCGCGGAGCGAGAGCTTCACCGCCTCGCTCGCGGCCTGGGATCGCGAGCTGAAGGTGACGGCCGGCACCGGCTACCACCGCAACGACGATGGGAGCACGTACGACGAGCACGAGTGGATCGTCATCGACCTGCGCGTGGCGGAAGCCCTCCGGCGGTCCTGCCGCCCCGAGGACGCCGCGGTCCTCGAGGACTGGGTGACCGCGCAGGGGATGGCCAACAACCGCATTCTCCCTGAGCTCTTCGAGCCGACCAACGGTGACTTCGCGGGCCCGGCCCCCATGCTCGGTTTTGGCGCGGGGGCCTACGTCCTCGCGCTGCAGGGCCGCGCTGCCGCCGATGCCGCCTGCGAGGCGCCCGTGGTCGATCCGGACCCGGACAAGCCCTGTGGCTGCACGGGGGCGGCCTCTCCTTCCGGCATTGCCCCGCTGCTCCTCCTCGCCCCCCTCCTCCTCGCCCGTCGGAGGCGCTCGTGACGCTCCTCGCGCTTCTTGCGTGTGTCGACTCCTCGCCCTACACGCAGCCCCCCGAGATCACCAACCACGTCGAGGACTGGCGCGACGAGGTGATCTACCAGCTGCTGGTCGACCGCTTCGCCAACGGCGACGTCAACAACGACTACAACGTCACCTACGACGAGAGCAACCTCTCCCGCTACCTCGGCGGCGACTACCAGGGCATCATCGACAAGGTCGACTACCTCACGGCGCTGGGTGTCACGACGCTCTGGATCTCGCCGGTGGTCGTGAACGTGGAGATGGACGCCGGCAATGGCAGCTACCACGGGTACTGGACGCAGGACTTCCTGAACGTCAACCCCCATTGGGGGGACCTGCCGAAGCTCCGCGAGATGGTGCAGGTGATGCACGACAACGACATCAAGGTGGTGCTCGACATCGTGGTGAACCACGTGGGGCAGCTATTCTACTACGACATCAACCGGAACGGTCAGGCCGACATCACGACGTACTACTCGACCGACGGTTCGGACACGGTCGACATCGTCACCGAGTGGGACCCCGCGTACGACAGCCGCGGGGTGCAGGGGTGGACCTCCCTCGGGGAGAGCGGCGAGGCGCCCCTGGGATGGGTCGACATGCCGGAGATCAACCGGGTGCTCCCGAACCCGCCCGAGTTCGCCAATCCCGATTGGTACAACCGCCGCGGGCGTGTCACCAACTGGGGCGACCCCGAACAGGTGGTCTACGGGGACTTTCCCGGTGGCCTCAAGGATCTGAAGACGGAGAACCCCGACGTGCGCGAGGCGCTCATCGACGCCTTCAGCTACTGGATCGAGACCGCGAACCTGGACGGGTTCCGCATCGACACGCTCAAGCACGTCGAGCACTCGTTCTGGCAGGAGTTCTGTCCCGCCATCCGCGACCACGCCGCGCTGATCGGGAAGGAGAGGTTCCTGATGTTCGGCGAGAGCTTCGACGGCGATGACGCGCTGATCGGCAGCTACACGTTCGATCAGGAGGTCGACAGCGTCGTGTACTTCTCGCAGAAGTACCAGGTCTACGATGACGTGTTCAAGTACAATCAGCCGACCACCCGCATCCAGACCCTGCTGTCCGCGCGCGCCACGAACTTCGGCACCGTCCCGCACGACCGCGGCGCGGGCCTGCCGCCGACCGACATCCTGGTCAACTTCATGGACAACCATGACATCCCGCGCTTCCTGTTCGACAAGGACAGCGTGCCGGCGCTCAAGAGCGCCCTGACCTACCTGCTCACGCAGGACGGCATCCCGACGCTCTACTACGGCACGGAGCAGGGCTTCTCCGGCGGCAACGACCCCGCCAACCGCGAGCCGCTCTGGACCACCGGGTTCGACACCGACGGGGACCTGTTCCAACACACCGCCGCGCTCACCGCCCTGCGCAAGGCATACGCGCCCCTGCGTCGCGGCGACTTCACGCTCCGCTGGGTGACCGACCGGGTGAGCGGAGAAGAGGACTCCAACATCCTCGCGTTCGAGCGGAGTTATGACGGTGAGAGCGTCCTGGTCGTGATCAACACGTCGGACGATCACGAGAGCCACACCGCGTTCGAAGGAAACGCGATGCCGGTGTCGTACGCGCCCGGCACCGAGCTGGTGGAGGTGTTCCCGGTTGGGAGCGACCGCACGTACACCGTGAGCGGGGACGGCACCGTCACGGTCGACGTGGGGCCGCGTGACGGAGTGGTGCTCGTTCCGGCTGCCAACGTGGTGGGGGGGTAGATGGTGATCTCGCTCCTGGTGTCGGGCGCCCTGGCCGGGTCGATGTTCGTCCACATCGGCGAGGAGACGCTCATCGATGTGGACCGCGCGAGCAACTGGGGGCGGATTTTTCCGGCGGAGACGGGGTGGGACTTCTTCTACGCCTCGACCGGAGACTACGCGCATGTCCCGCTCGACGAGGCGTTCCAGCCGGATCTCACGCGGATCACCATGCTCACGGATCGCCACGATCTGGTCGACCACGGGATCTCCCGGTGCCCGGACGGCTCCTGGCTCCACGTCTCCTCGGCGATGACCGACGTGTTCGACGACACCGCCTGGGCCTTCCGGTACGACTCGGATCTCGCGCTCACGGCCTCGTCGCAGCTGTACGTGAGCGAGCCGTCACAAGTGCACCGCGACATGCCCGTTCTCTGCTCGGAGGGGTTCCAGGGCGTGGGGTTCTTCGACCCGGGCAACCTCATCGCCTTCCGGCTCGTCGAGCTCGGTGCCGAGGCGACCGCCCTGCGCGTGGTGCTCCCGGAGGAAGCCCCCATCGCGACCGGCGCGGCGATGTTCAGTGACGGCGCCACCGTCGGGATCGCGAGCTTCGCCGGCAACGATGGCGATCTCCTCCACATCAACGAATATGCCTTCTCCGACCTCGCGCTCGTCGACAGCCACCTCCAGAACATCTCCGTCTCGGGGCAGAAGGCCTACTGGTCACAGGGCTACGCACGGGTCGGCGACCACCATGTGATCGCGCACATGGCTCGCGACGAGAGCGCGGGCTTCGAGGCGCAGGACGGCGATGTCTGGCTGTCGGTGTTCAACCTCGACTGGCGGATGACGGAGCAGGTGCAGGTGTCGCACAACACGCCGCCGTTCGGCGGCATGCAGCCATGGCTCACGTTCCGGGACGACACGCTGGTGGTGACCTACACCCGCGAGATCAAGAGCTACATCTTCGCCGTCACCATCGATCGGGTGGAGGCCGGCCTGGATCCGAGGCCGGACGAGCCGGACGACACCGGTGAACCACCTGATACAGATGACACATCTGCGGATACGGACGAGGGTGATACGGACGGGGTCGATCCCGACCCGGACGAGCCGGCGTGCGGGTGCAACGGGGCGGGGGCGTGGCTCCTCGTGCCGCTCTTGATGGTGGGCCGCCGCCGCTGCTGATCAGCGCTTCTGATCAGCGCTTCCAGCCCACGCCCAGGTGCGCATCCAAGCGCTCCGACTCGGCGGCCCGCTCCAGGTCGTCCAGCGCCCCCTCGAGGGGCACCACCTCCAGCCCCTGCTCCCCGTCCACGGTGATGGCGCCAGCCCACCCCAACCCCGTCACGTCCGGGTCGAGCGTGACGGTTGCGACGATGCCGGTCTGACACGGCACGGTCGGCATGGTCGTGCCGAAGTTCCCGAGGCTGTAGAGGATCGCGGCCGTGCGCGGCTCGCCGTCCTCCGTGCGGACGCTGCACGTGCCAATCCCGGGGATCACCGCCGGATTGTTGACGTGGCAGATCTCGGCGGGCTGGGCGACGTGCGGACCCTCGCCGACGACGAGATCGGCGCCGAGCGCCACGATGCGCCGCCCGATCTGCATGAAGTGGGGATCCGGGTAGTACTCGTACTCGAAACCCCAGTGGACGAGGACGACGACGGAGCCCAGCCCGTTTTCCTTCGCAAAGGCGATGTCCTCCCCGAGCGAGGTGAGGTCCGGCTCGCCGTCGAGGTGGCCGAACGGGATGATGTTCAGGTCGTGCGCGGAGGTGATGTCTCTCCGGTTGACGCCCCAGGTGTAGGAGAGGAACCCCACGCCGCCGCCGCTACTGGTGAACGCCCCCCGGCCATCGATGCCGGTGTGCAGGAAGCCGCGTGCCTCGACCTCCGCGATCGTCGCCTCCAACCCCGCGTCCTCCACGTCCAGGCTGTGGTTGTTGTTGAGCTGGAGCACGTCGAGCGGAAGCCCGTCGAGCATCTCCGGCGGCGCGTTGAACGTGTAGAGGCCCAGGTCGGAGGGCTCGGTGGCGCGGCCCGGATCGGTGGGGGTCTCGAGGTTGCCGATGCGGAGGTCGCCGTCGAGGAGGCCCGCGGCTGGCAGGGCGAAGGTCGACCAGTTCTCGCCCATCCACATCACGTCGCCCACGAAGGAGAGCGACACATCGTCTGCCCCGGTTGATACAGGCGGCAATGTGTCACGCATGATCGAGAAGTGCTCGAGGCTCTCCTCGGGTGCGCCCTTGCGGTGGTTCAACGCCTTGAAGAGGTAGAAGCCGACCTGCTCCGTGTCCGAGCCGGGATCCCACGTCTCCGTCTCCCAGCGCACCTCCTCGTAGGGCTCCAGATCGGCCTCGGGCGTGTACACCCACGGGTACACCTCCGTCGGCTCGGGCCAGGCGTCGTAGCCAACCTTGGGGGCGGGCGTGCAGGCGGCGAGCAGCGGGAGGAGCAGGAGCATGTTCCCTATGTGCCTCCTTCCCTGCGAAGGAGCCACCGGCCGCGATCGTTCATCGGCCGATCCGATACACCCGCGTCTCGCCATCGTCCCAGGTCGGGGTCGCCGTGAGGTCGAGGAATTGGGCGACCTTCGCGTATTGAGTCGACGGATACTCGGCGCGGTGGAGCACGATCCACCGCAGACCGCGGTCGACCAGGTCCTGCTCGCCGAGCGCGAGGTCGAGCAGCGGCAGATCGGAGGGGAGGAACGCCACGGTGCTGCGCTCGAGCTCGATGAGGAGGCGCGTGTATCGATTCGCGTAGAGGTAGAGAGGCGATGGATCGTTCAGGCCGTAGGGGACGGGCTGGCCGTGAACCATCTGATACATCCCGTAGCGGGAGCGCGCGAGCACGGGCAGGCTCACCGGGAGGTCGAGCACGGCGCCCCCCTCGAGCGTGGCGTACACCTCGGGAACGTGGGTGTCGGCGACGGGGAGGGGAAACACGGCCGGGGAGAGCCAGAGCGCCTCGATCAGCCGGAGCGCGCCTAGCCACGCCGCCGCGGCCACGACCGGCACGCCGCGGTGACCGAGATCGCGGACTGCCCAGGCGAGCATCACGGCGAGCGCGAGCGAAGCGCCGAGCACGAAGCGGTAGGCGTGAGAGATGCGCGAAAATAGCGGGAAGGCCTCGAACAAGGCGAGGAAGGGGAGGGGAAACCAGCCGCCGTCCATCTGGACGTACGCCCCGGCGACGTAGAGGAACGGCCCGAGGGTCAACAGGGCGAAGCCCGCTGCGAACACGGCCCAGGGCCACGCAAAGCGGCGCCAGCCGCCCCAGAGCGTCGCGAGCGCGGGCCACACCAGCGCGTGCCCGAGGTACACCACGACCAACAGGTCCTCGTCGAATTGGGCTTTCAGATCCGGGGAGTAGTGCTTGCCCGGACGGAACAACGACACGAGATCGGTCATGTTGTGCATGACCAGCGTCATGTACACGAACGCGCGATCACGCGTAACGACGGCATCCGCCGCCGACATCGACAGGTAGAACAGGGTGAAGGGACCGCCCGCCACCACGGCCGCCGCCACACCGCCGAGCCCGAGCGCCCAGGCGGCGCGCCCGAACCCGCTCGTGCTCCGCCGCCGAAGCGCCCCGAGGGCGTCCCATGCCAGAAGGGGGCCGATCACGAGGGCGGCGAACAGCCCGTAGTACCAATTGGCGAAGGCGGTCACGCCGAACATGGCCCCGGCGAGCAGGGCGCGGGCGGGGCGTGGGGACTCCCGCGCGGCCAGGAACGTGGCGATGGAGAGGGGGAGCCAACCGGCGGAGAGGGTCTCGGTGATGCCGTTGTAGGCCTGGCCCAAGAGGTGCGGGCAGGTCATGAACGCGACACCCGCGAGCGCGGCGCCCGCCCGGCTGCGGGCGACCTGGTTCGCGAGGACGTAGGTACCCAGGCCACACCAGACGAAGTTCCCGAAGACCGCGGCGTTGTACGCGGCGACCGGGCCCGCCGACCAGGCGATCGGGAGCGTGAGCAGGACGTTGAAGGTGTCGATGAACCAGAGGCTCCCGCCCGATGGCCAGGCGAGCAGCTCGGTCGCGACGGGGATTCGGCCCTGGGAGAGCTCCGTGGCCACCCACCAGAACCCCCAGACGTGGTTCCACACGTCGTTCGAGCTGTGCCCGAGCGCGCGGCCCGTGGGGTCGGCGAGGACGGGCGCGCAGAGGAGCAGGGCGATCGCTACGAAGAGGAGGAGCGGCCCCCCGTGATCACGGATGACTCCACGCAACGGGGAGCCGCCGAGGCTCACTCCAGTCCGCGTGTGCGATCGATGAGGCGACGGTCCCGCTTGGTGGGACGGCCGGCCCCGCGCCCGCGCAGGGCCACCGGCTCCTCCGAGGGGGGGGTGGGCGGCGTGAGGTCGTCGTAGAGGGTGCGGGCGTGCGCCGCGGGGCCCCGCTTCTCCTCGAGGCCGGTGATCCGGAGGATCTTCTTGCCCGAGTGCGTGAGCGCGACCACGATGTCGCCCGACTTCACGGCGCGCGCGGGAGCGGCGGCGCGGTCGTTTACCGTCACGTGCCCGCCGTCACACGCCTCTTGCGCGAGCGGGCGGGTCTTGAACATGCGCGCGGCGATCAACCACTTGTCGAGGCGAACGGTGGCGGGGGTGCCGGAGCCGGGGGTGTCGGAGGACATCGGGGGGATTCTATCCGAGCCGGATAGACAGGAGGGGATGGGGAATCGAGAAGCCTTGCTCCGCATGTCCGCGCTCCGCATGTCCGCACTCCGCATGCCCGCTTAGTGCCGCCCGCGAAGATCAAGGCGGCGCCGCGTCGGCCGTCGACACCCGAGGAGGAGCTCCACCGCTTGCGCGGCTGGTTCGTCCAGCGCGGCTGGACCCCCATGGCGTTCCAGGAGGAGGCCTGGGCCGCGTATCTACGCGGGGAGAGCGGCATCGTGCAGGTCCCGACCGGCGCCGGCAAGACGTACGCCGCCTACTTCGGTCCGCTCGCGGAGGTCGCCGCGCGCGGCGGCGGCATCCTCTACATCAGCCCCCTGCGCGCCATGGCACGCGACATCGAGGCCGCGCTCAAGGCACCGGTCGAGGCGCTCGGGCTCGGCGTGCGGGTCGAGAGCCGCACGGGTGATACATCGAGCGCCGTTCGCGTGCGTCAAAAGGTGCGACTGCCGGAGGTGCTGGTCACGACGCCGGAGTCGCTCTCGATGCTCCTGACCGAGGGCGACGCCGCGGCGCGTTTCGCCGGCCTGCGCGCGGTCATCGTGGACGAGTGGCACGAGCTGATCGACAGCAAGCGCGGCACCCAGATCGAGCTGGCCCTCTCGCGGCTGCGCGGCTTCGCGCCGGGGCTGAGGACCTGGGCCCTCACCGCCACCGTCGGCAACGCCGCGGAGGCCGCGCAGGCCGCGGTCGGCACCCACGCCACGCCCACGCTGGTGCGTGCCGACATCCCCCGTCCCGTCGTGATCGACACCCTGCTCCCGACCTCGGTGGGCGCGTTTCCATGGGCGGGACATCTGGGCATCCAGATGGTGCCGCTGCTCGTCGCGGCGCTCGATCCCGAGGTGCCGACGCTCGTGTTCACGAACACGCGCTCCCAGGCCGAGCGTTGGTTCCAGGAGATCCTCGAGCGCCGCCCGGAGTGGATCGAGCACATGGGCCTCCATCACGGCTCGGTCGATCGCGAGGAGCGCGAGCGCGTCGAGGCCGGGCTCAAGAGCGGCGTGCTCCGGCTCGTGGTCTGCACCGCTTCGCTCGACCTCGGCGTCGATCTCACGCCGATCGAGCGCGTGGTGCAGATCGGCTCCCCGAAGGGCATCGCCCGCCTCACGCAGCGCGCGGGCCGGTCGGGCCATCGTCCGGGCGCGACGTGCCGGGTGACATGCGTGCCGACGAACACCTTCGAGCTCGTGGAGATCGCGGCGGTGCGGGACGCGCTCGCGCACGGCGAGGTGGAGCCGCGCCGGCCCTTGCCGAAGCCGCTGGACGTGCTCGCGCAACACCTCGTCACCTGCGCCCTCGGCGGCGGCTTCACCGAGGCGGGCATCCTCGACGAGGTCCGCGGTGCCTGGTCCTACCGCGATCTCACGGCCGTCGAGCTCGGGTGGGCACTGGCGCTGGTGCGGGACGGCGGCGCCACCCTCGGCGCCTACCCCGAGTACCACCGCGTCGTGATGGTCGGCGATCGGTACCGCGTACCGGACGATGGCATCGCCAAGCTGCACCGCGCCAACGTGGGGACGATCCTGGGGGATGCCACGATCCAGGTCCGGAAGGTCGGCGGCGGCGACATCGGGAGCATCGACGAGGGCTTCATCACCCGGCTCCGCATCGGGGAGAGCTTCGTCTTCGCGGGGCGGACCTTGGAGCTCGTCCGCATCAAGGATCTCGTGGCGTGGGCGAAGCCGGCCACGAAGCGCACGACCAACACCCCCCACTGGCCCGGCAACAAGCTCCCGATCTCCGGCTCGTTGGGCCACGCCGTGCGCCGCGTGCTCGACGACGTTCGCGGCGGCCGCGTGGACGCCCCCGAGCTGGTCGCGGCGCGCCCCGTGTTCGAGGCCCAGGCGGCGATCTCCCGCCTGCCCGCGGCGGATCGCGTGCTCGTCGAGCTCTGCACCACCCGCGAGGGCCACCACGTGTTCCTCTACCCGTTCGAGGGGCGCCGCGTTCACGAGGGGCTCGCGGCGTTGCTGGCCTTGCGGATGGGGCGCCGCGTGCCGGCGACCTTTTCCATGGCCGTGAACGACCACGGGCTCGAGCTCCTGACCGCCGATCCGTACCCGTTCGCGGCGCTGCTCGACGCGGCGGCGTTCACGACGGAGGGCCTCGTGGACGACATCGTCGCCAGCGTGAACATCAGCGAGCTGATGCGCCGCCGGTTTCGCGAGATCGCCCGGGTGGCGGGGCTCGTCATGACCGGCCCGGCGCACGCGCGCCGTACGCTGCGCCAGGTCCAGTCGAGCGCCTCGCTGCTCTACGACGTTTTCACCCGCTATGACCCCGACAACCTGCTGCTCCTCCAGGCCCGTCGAGAGGTCGTCGAGCAGCAGTTCGAGCGGGACCGCCTGCTCGCCGTCTTGGGCCGATTGGGGGGCTCCCCCCTCGAATGTATCGATACATCCCGGCCGAGCCCGCTCGCGTTTCCGCTCGTGGTGGAGCGGCTCGCGGTCGACGCCGCATCGATGGAGAGCCTCCTGGACCGTATCCAACGCATGACCGCGGGGTTCGAACAGGGGCCATGCGCGTCCGCGTAGGCGAGCACGAGGTCGAGCTCCTCCACGAGCGCGCCGTGTATTGGCCCGCCACGGGCACGCTCATCGTCGCGGACCTGCACTGGGGAAAGGAGGAGACGTTCCAGGCGTTCGGCATTCCCGTCCCCAACGGGATCCTCGCGGACGACCTCGCGCGGCTCGAGCGAGCGCTCCTCCGCACCGCGGCCACCCGCCTGCTCGTCCTGGGTGACCTCGTCCACGGCGCGGTCTCCGCCTCCACCGTCGATGCGATCGCGGCCTGGCGCACGCGCTGCGCGGTGCCGACGCTCCTGGTGCGCGGGAACCATGACCGACATGTGCCGGTGCTCCCGCTGTCCTGGGACATCGACGACCATCGTGGCGTCCTGTACGAGGAGGGCTACGCGTTCACGCACGAGCCCGCCCCGGTGTCCGGGGCCTACACGTGGGCCGGCCACATCCACCCGATGGCGAGCATTCGCGGCCGCGGCGATGCCTTGCGATTGCCGTGCTTCCACCTTGGCCCCGAGGTGGGCGTGCTCCCCGCGTTCGGGACGTTCACCGGCGGTGTGTCCGTGCGGCCGAACCGGGGAGACCGCCTGTTCGCGATCGCCGGCGCGGCGGTGGTGCCGTTGCCGCCCTGACGGCCCCGGTGTGCGGCCCCGGTGTGCGGCCCCGGCGCGCGGCCCCTCAGAGCAACGTGAGCGACGCCAGGAGAAGCCCGAGCAACGCCACCGGAACGGCGACACATCCCGGTTGCCTGCGCGACCGCAGCCGCTTGCGCAGCCAATCTTCTCCGTTCACGACGTCGACTCCCGGCCGCACGCCTGGTTGGCGGGGAGGGCCCGGTCGATCTGCTTGGGCGGGGCGAGCGCGAGCGTGTCCATGATGTGGACGAACTCGTCCCGCGGGCGGGAGAGGCGCGGGTTCGTGGCCATCTCCTCCTTGACGGTCGAGACCGTTCGGCCCTTGTAGTCGTGGGCGGGGTACACGAGGGTGTCGGGCGGAAGCGTGAAGATCCGCGTACGAACGCTGTCGTAGAGCCGCCCGGGGTCGCCCTGCTGAAAATCGGTCCGGCCGCATCCGGCGATGAGCAGCGCGTCCCCCGTGAAGACGCGGTCACCCAGGTAGTAGGAGACACACGACGCGGTGTGGCCGGGGGTGGCGCGCACCTCGATCACGAGGTCACCGAGCGAGAGGAGATCGCCATCGGTGAGCTGCAGGTCGGCGCAGGTGGCGCCACCGTCGCGATGCACGGCTGTGCGGCATCCGAGGCGATCCCGCAGCGAGGCCGCGGCGGTCACGTGGTCGGCGTGGACATGGGTCTCGAGCGAGTAGCTGAGCGTGAGGTCGAGCGTGCCGAGCAGCGCCACGTAGACCTCGACCTGCTCGAGGACGGGGTCGACGAGCGCGGCCTCGCGCGTGCGCGAGCACGCCACCAGGTAGGTGTAGGTGGAGGACGCGGGGTCGAAAATCTGGCGGAAGAGCATCGGGAACCCGGGTGCCTCGGGGCGGTGGATGGCCCGGATCTAACTCGGCGGCGCGGCCCGTTCGACCCACGGCGAGCGCTCGGGATAGGAAGCCCCCATGTGCGGACGCGCCAAGCTCGACAGCGATTGGAGCGAGATCGTCCGGGTCTTCGACCTCTCGACGCTCTCCCTCGTGGATTACCGGCCCCGCTACAACATCGCGCCCACGGACCTGGTCCCGGTGATCACCGGGCTGCGCGGCGCGCGCCAGGCGCGGTGGGCAACCTGGGGTTTTGTGCCGTTCTGGGAGAAGACGACCCGACCCAAGTCGCGCCCCATCAACGCGATGGCGGAGACCATCGCCACGAACGGCATGTTCAAGGGCGCCTTCTCGCGTGGGCGCTGCGTGGTGCCCGCCACGGGCTTCTACGAGTGGGCCACGGTCCCGGAGGGGAAGCAGCCGTACCTCTTCGCGCGCGTCGATCGCCGGCCCATGGCCCTCGCCGGGATCTGCTCGCGCTGGCGTCCGGACCCCTCGAGCGTGGCCGAGGCCATCGCGACCGCGGAGAGCAAGGGCCGGGTCGTGGCGCCCTGGCTTCGCCTCCTCCAAGCCGAGGGGAGCATCCCCACCTACGCGGTCCTCACCACGACGCCGAACTCGGTGACCGAATTCGTGCACGACCGCATGCCGGTCGTGCTGCCCGATGACGAGGCGATCGAGCGGTGGTTGACCGAGGGCGCCGACGTCGCCGGCCTCCTGCGCCCCGCGCCGGACGATCTGCTCGACACGCGCCGGGTGAACCCCGCCATGGGGTCCGTGAAGGTGGACACCCCGGAGGGGTGTGCGATCCTCGATTGACACGCGGGTGACGCTTGGCTCGGAGGTTGGTTGGGCGTGACGCGTCCTGATCCGTTAGGGCGGCGTCCCACCCCGGAAAGACCATGGGCTTCTTCGATTCCATCCTCGGCATGTTCGGCATCGGCCAACCCAAGCTCGCGGTGCAGACCTCGGCGACCCAGGCCGGCCCCGGCAAGGTGATCGACGCGACGTTGACGATCACCGGTGGCAGCCGCCCGCTCCCGCTCACGGCGCTCATCCTCTCGGTGAAGTCGACCAAGGAGGAGCGCAGGCCCGACGGCACCACCGGCCACACCTTCGAGGAGTACGGCAAGGTCGTGCTGCCCCAGGGAGGCCGCGTCATCGCGCCCGGGCAGGTGATCACCATGAAGATGCGCGTGCAGGTGCCGGCGGGGGTGCCGCCCACGGGCGACGGCCTGAAGTACAAGATCGTCGCCTCGGCCGACGTGCCGGGGCTGGACGCCGACGCGAGCCAGCCGCTCACCGTCACCGACACTCCCGATGCCTGGGCCGGGGAGGACCTGACGAAGTACCACGTGACCGAGTCGCCCCTGAGCTACCGCCACTCGAGCGTGAAGAGCGACTTCCGCATCCTGCGGCTGAACGACGGCTTCGTCGTCACCTGGAAGAACGAGCTCTCTGCGCGCAATTTCGACGGCTCGCAGAAGTGGCGGGTGTCGGGGTGGGGCCGCTCCTTCACCGCGTCGCCGGACGGTACCCGCCTCCTCGTGTCCAACCAACAGAAGGAGCTCGCCATCCTCGACGCCGCCACCGGCGAAGTGGTGCAGGGGCCCACCTCCCTGGGCAAGTGGCCGGGGGACCTCGCGTGGCTGCCCGGAGAGGCGCTCGTCATCGGCACCGACGAGGGCGTGACCACGATGCAGACCAACTTCTTCCCGATCGGAGTGAGCTTCGGCGGCGACACCTACGTGGGCGGCGTCGCGGCCTCCACCGACAAGCGGTACTTTGTCAGCTATCCGAACAGCAACCTGCTGAAGTGGACCGAGGTGCCCACCGGCGACCACGGCCGCCTCGAGCTCCCGAGCCCGGGTGACATCCTCCCCTCCAAGGATGGCTCGCTGCTCGCGGTGCGCGCCCACGACGAGTTCCACCTCGTCGACGCGTCGACGCTCAAGCTGGTCCGCACCATCCCGGTGCCCGGCTTGAAGGGCATTCGCCACCTGGGCCAGGAGCAGCACAGCAGCACCCATTTCGGCGCCATGCCCCGCATCGCGGACGACAACACCCGCGTCCTCTGCCAGGACGGGTCCGGCCAGCTGTGGCTGTTGGACAAGAGCGGCGATGCCACCTACGTCTGGCCGCGCGAAGTGGTCGATCTGGTCGAGGACACCTGCTGGATCGGCGGGGACGACTTCGTCGCGCTCACGAACGACGGGCGGGTGCTGCGCCTCTCCACGCGCGGCGGCGCGCCGGCGTGGGTGCAGCAGGACGGCTGACCGTCGGGGGGCGCCGGATTCCGAGGGCGGCGGCGTCACGCTGCTCTCGGATCAGGGGGCCCGAGCCAGGACTGTGGCGATCCGGGGGTGGATCGCCGCGAGGCGCGTGCGCAGCGCGGGATCCTTCGGAATCACCGCGGGGGTGCCACCGCCGAGCTCGTCGGCCAGGGCGAGCATCGCGGTCGCATCGGGGTTGCCGGGTGCGCGCGCCAGCAGGAGCTGGGCCCAGGACCGAGCCCGGGCCAGCCGCCAGCCGGGGTCGTGCCCGCGGATGCAGGCCCAGCGCAGCCAGTAGCCGGCCGTTCGCCGGATCGCTTCGTCGGAGGGCGGGACCGGTGCGGCGGTGACCGGTGGGGCGCCCGGCAGGACGCCTGCCCGCGCGAGGCCGTCGAGCAAGGCGCGGGCGAGGAGACCGGCCGCGTCGGGCCGGGGGTGGACGTTGTCGTAGAAGAGCGTTCCGTCGGGGGGCCCGGCAGCGTACACCGCGGCCTCGGCGTCCACGAGGGTGAAGCCGTGCGAGGCAGCCGCCGTGCGGATGGCGTCATTGATGGCGGAGGTGGCGCGGAAGGGCATCCCGTCGTGATCGACGGCCGCGTGCAGGGCGGGGAGCGCGTCGCCCCCGGCTGCCAGAGCGCGGCGGCCGGCCTGCCAGGCGAGGTCGGCGACCGCGGGAGACGCCGCCCAGCGCTGGTCGATCTCGTCGTCGGGCCGCTGGTCGAGGCCGGCGAGGTGGTCGCCCGAGGTGCTCCAGCTCGGGTCGAGGCCCGCGAGGTTGCCGGCCTGGGTGGCGATCACGACGGGTATCCCGTCGGCGAGGGCGGCCAAGGCGGAGAGGTTTGCGCGGAACAGCGCCACGACGGCGTCGGCGTTCGCGGGGCCGCCGATGGAGGAGGGACCGACCCACCCGGGCGCTCGGTCCACCCGCGCGCCGAGCACCATCACGTGCCGGTAGAGCGCGAAGCGCCACAGGGAGGGCGAGAACCGTGCGGGCGCCGCCATGTACTCGTTGTGGCCGTCGTAGACGACGAAGGCCGTCGGCCCCCACGCCAGTGCGCGCCGCGCCAGCCGCCGGGTGTCGTCGGAAGATCCTCCGTTCACCCCGAGATTGACGATCTCGAACCGCCCCGGCCATTCCGCGTCGAGGCTCGCCTGCAGGATCCCGGCGACCCCGTGCCGCGTTGCCGGGATCGGCGTCGTCCCGGCCGGGCGCTCGGGGTAGCCGAACGCGGTCGACCCGCCGAGGACGACGATCCGCGTCACCCCCGTGGCGGGGGCCTCGCCGAAGGAGACCGGCGCGTAGTCCTGACATCGAAAACGCACCTCTCCATCCGCCTCGTCGACCCGATACCAGCTGTCCGCCACGGGCCAGGCGGCCGTCCGCTCCCAGCCCTCCAGCCCCGCCAGCGCGACCAGGAGCGCGCCGGCGTACGCCAGCACGGTGACGGCGGCGCGGGGCGCACGGCGCGTCAAAAGAACTCGTACAGGAACGGGGCCTGGGCGCGGGGAACGAGCAGCCACGTGACCAGCAGAACCAGGAGCAGCCCGACGATCGGCAGCCAGATGTGACGGTTGCGCCAGATCACGTGGAACATCCTGCCTCCTTGCCTCGCCAGGCCACGAAGGCCGATCGCCCGAGGAGGCCCGCGATGAGCCCCCAGCTCGCCCCGAGGAACACGTGGAAGCCGCTGATTTGTGTGGCGGCCCACACCCCGCCGATGACCGCCAGCGTCGCGAGCGAGGCATCGAACAGCGGCGAGAAGGCGCTCTCCCGCACCACCGGCGCGAGGTCGGGACGCTGGATCGGGAACGCGGATCCCGGCAGCCCGAAGCGGAGCGCCTTCACCGGACACACGTCCACGCACACCATGCAGCGGATGCACTCGGGGTCCAGGACCTCGCCGGCGCGCTGGATCTCGTTGGGGACGGAGATGCCCATCGGACAGGCCCGCTCGCACACGTCGCAGTCGATGCACCGTCCGACCTGGCGGACCCGCGGGAGCCAGGGGAGCCGCTCGAACAGCTGGAAGAAGAGCGCGAAGGGACAGACCAGCCGACAGAAGGCGCGCCGGCCGAACGCGGCCGTGAGCACGAAGGTGATGCTGGCGAAATAGAAGACCGTGGCGAGCACCGTCCGCGGGAGATCGGCGGTCCACGGCTGCACGGCGCCCAGGTCCGCGTAGGCGGTGGACAGCCCCACCTCGTTCCAGGTGTAGAGGACCGGCAGGAAGTAGGGCACGAAGATGAAGAGCCGGATGGCGCGCGCCCGGGTGTGCACGAAGCGCGGGCGGAACCCGACGCGTCGGTAGACGCCCTCCGCGAGCTCCTGGAAAGCGGACAGCTTGCACGCCCATCCACAGAAGAGGCGACCGGTGAACACGAGCGCCACACCGAGCACCAGGCAGAAGAGCGCCGCCGCGTTGAGGTGGCCCACCAGCAGCGACGCCAGCCCGCTGAAGCTGAGCTTGCCGATCCCTTGCCAGCCGAGGCCGTACCACGCCCACAGGTGCAGGCCGATCGCGCCGACGAGCCCGCCGAGGGTCCAGCGGCGGAGGCGGTCCAGCCTGCCCGGCTTGCGGCGAATGGGCGTCACATCGGACCCGCGAGGCGCCAGAGGATCACCCAGGCGACGCAGCCCCACAGCGCGATGAGGATGGTCGGGCCGCGGCGGGGCGCCACTTCGGCGCCGTACTCGGGCGCCCGTTCCGGCTCGAGGGACGGCGCCGCGGCGAGGTATTCCACGGCCTCGCGGTCCATTCGCCGTAGCGCGGATCGATCGGCCGGATCGAGGTTCAACGTGGAGAGGTGCGGGTCCGGATCGGCGAAGTAGGCGTCGGCGAACGCGGGATCGCCGGCGAGTCGGTCGAGCAGAACGCGCACGGATGGGGACATGCGCGAATCGTAGACGTTGGCCTTTGGGGGGGCATCGGTCGGATGACGGACGCTGCCCGCCAACGACCGAGCTGCCTGATGGCGGAGCGTCAACCGGGCGGGGGTCCGGCGTCGTAGCTCAACCAGTAGAGCCCGACCGCCCTGATGGCTTCGGCGAACTTTGCAAACTCGATCGACCTCCCGCCGAGTGCCTCTCCCACCGCATAGGCGTGGATCTCGGCCTAATAGCGCGATCCATCCACTCGGAGCGTCGCAGCGCGGTCACCGACCCCGTTTTCGGCATGTGTGCGTGTGTCGAGTCCACGATCCTCGCGTCGCTCGGCACCCTTTCGCCCGAGGAACGGGCCGTCGTCGGGCGATGGCTCTCGGCGTTCGGCGATGCGCTCGCGGGCGAGCGGGCACTGCTCGGCGAGAGGGACCCGGCCGCCCCGTAAGCGCTTGCTCTCCCGCTCGCCGTCGGGCGGGCGAGCGGCCTACGCCGGAATGGTTTGCACTCAAACTATATGGGCGCTATCCCTCTCAGAAGGAGGCGCCCCATGCAGGACTGCTCTCTTTCAAGCCCCGCGCCGCCCCTCCTCACGGTGGACGCCCCGGCGATACGCACGCTGTCGTCCAGCGTCTCGCTGGCGTTGCTGCTCGACTATGACGGAACGCTGATGCCGCACGCGGACGATCCGCTCGCTGGGGGGCCCGATGAGGCGCTACGCAGGCTGCTGCGAGACCTCGTCGGGCGCGCAGGAGTCGAGGTCCACGTGGTGAGCGAGCGGGATCCCAGGATCCTCGACGAATGGCTCGGCCAGCTCCCCGTGCGCCTCCACGCCGCGCACGGGGCGGTCTGGCGCGGGCCTGACAGCGGCTGGTCGGAATTGGCCGCTGGCTTCGACGCGCACCTGGAGCCAGTCCGTGAAGCAATGCGGACTTACGCGATACGAACCCGAGGCTCGCTCATTGAGGAGAAGTTGGTTGGGGTCGCGTGGCACTATCGCCGCGCTGATCCGGAGCAGGGCGCCCAAGCGGCGCGTGAGTTGTGCGTCCTCCTCGGCGGCCTGCTGGCGACCGCTCCAGTGGAGGTTCTGGTCGGCAATCGCGTCGTGGAGGTTCGCCCCCGTGGCATCAACAAGGGCCTCGCGGTCGGCCGCGTGAGGAGGGGCGCCGCCATCTTGGCGATGGGGGACGACCACACCGACGACGACCTCTTCGCCGCGCTTCCGGCGGGAGCCATCGGCGTGGCGGTTGGAGGCATCTCGCGGAATGCCAGCTGGCGCGTCCCAAGCGTGACGGCGGCTCGCCGCGTCCTCCAGGAGATCCTGTCCATCCGCACGAGAGCCAGGCGATAGCCGCCTCCGGCGCTCCCCCCGCGTATGGATGGTCGACAACCGCGGCTATGGTCGCGCCATGCGCCTCCTCCCTCTCCTCGCCCTCGCCGCGTGCGAACCGCCGGCCTCGGACTCGCTGCTGGCGTTCGCGATCGACGATGACCTCGAGATGTTCACCGATGAAGAGGGAGACGGAATCGTCACCCGCCCGACGTGTGTAGCAGCATCGAGCAGGGAAAATCCGAGATCCAGGCGCCCCTCCCCGGGCTCGCCGTTACCTCGCGTGAGACGGTGGACCCGGTAGACCGCATTGCACCACGCGGTCACCGCTGCGTGGCGTTGCATAATGCAACATCTTCATGCGCGGTTGCGCAATGCAACACCCCGATTCACTGACGGCGGCCCGGCTGGACCTGCCAGAGCTACAACGATGGCTGCAGCGCTGCGAGCAAGGCCTCCGCGGACACCGGTTCGACCAGGACGGTGAGCCGCGGGTGCCCGACGATAGGCACCGCGTCGTCATTGGCACACACGAGCACCGCCCGACCAGTGCGCTTGGAGTCGAGGTACCGCCGGACGAGCTCGAACCCGCGGAGCAGGGGAGTCGCTGTGTGCGCGACGAGCAGGCTGACTTCGGAGTGCTCGCTGAGGAGCGCCAGCGCGTCGGTGCCAGACCGGCAGACAGTAACGGTAAAACCCGCATGCTCAAGAGCGCTGGCCAGCGCCCTCTCCTGCGCGGAATTCACGGCGAGGATCGCACGGGTCTTGGGGTGGGTCATGCGTCCGAGGCCCGTAGATGAAATGACCTCAAGGGGCTCCCGGAGCGGGCGGAACGAGGGGAAGAAGCCCCCAGCGCGACACGCACCAGGCAAGCGGCCACGCTTTCGTCGGCTCTAAGGGGCGTGCCGACACGAAGGAAGTGGAGCGCCCGGGGTGAAGGAGGCTGCTCTTCACACAACCCTTCAGCGAGGTCCGGGAACCCGGGGCGCTCCGCTCGGACGTGATGCAGGATGCGTGCCACCATCGCGAGCTCCCGTTCCAACCGCCGCGCTCCTCGGCGGACGCGAACGCATGGTGCCGGTCGCTTCGGAACGCATGTCGCGCTCCGCAACAGGATGCAGATCGCCACACCCCACGCTGCGCGAGAGCCTCACGTTGCGCCCCCCGGCGGGTGGCACAACTCGTGCTTCTCCTCGGCCACGTGACCCCACTCATCCTGTACCTCGCCGCGTGCTCGAACGATGTGACCTACGTGCCGGCATCCAGGGTGCTGGACAGCTACTCCTACGTCGATGCGGGCGTGATCGCGGTCGACGACCGGCAGAGCTTCACCGTCCCCCTGTTCTCCCGGGGGAGCGGCCCGGTGACCGTCTTCGCGATGACCACGGAGGACGTCCGGGCGCCCGCGGGCGCGGGCGCGGGCGCGTTCATCGTGCATCCCGAGGCGTGGACCGGCAGCGGATGCGACAAGGACGGGGACGGAGCCGACGACTGCCTGGAGCTCGCGTCCTACGACGACGACTCTGACGGGGACACGCTCGCGCTACCCGTGATCTTTGCCCCGACGGCCCTCGGCGCCTACGAGGGGCTGCTGACAATCTGGTCCAACGACACGGAGTCGACCGCGCGCGAGGGCCTGCCGGATGATCCGGCCACCAAGCAGACGATCTGGCGTATTCAACTCCGCGGGCGGGCGGGCGTCCCCTGCGCGCGGGTCTGGCCCACGTTTCTCGATCTAGGTTCACGGCCCTCCGGCGGGGAGTTCAGCGGCACGGTCCACCTGGAGAACTGTGGCGTCGTCAGCCTCGTCGTGTCGGCGATCCACGTCGAAGCACCTGATGTGAATGCAACCAGCAGCGTGCCGCTCTACCTGCTTCCCGGGGGCACTGAGGACATCCGTGTCGCCTGGCACGTTCCGGCTGAGGTGGACGGGCAGGTCGTCCCCACCGACGCGCAGATGACCTTCACGAGCAATGCGGCCAGCCTCGAAGCGCAACAGGTCGCCATAATTGGCAATCTATGCTCCGAATCCATTGATCGCACTTGGGACGCGGACCTTGACGGGTGGAGCACATGCGGAGGAGACTGCGACGACGGCAACCGCACCATCAACCCCTCGCAGGCCGAGCGTGCAGGCACCGGGAGGGACGAGAACTGCGACGGAGCCATCGACGAGGCCGCCAACCCGGTCACGGTGGACGATGACGGGGACGGGGTCACCGAGCTGGAGGGCGACTGCGATGATGGCGATGCGACCAACTGGCCGGGGGCGGTTGAGATCGCGGACGGTGTCGATCAGGGCTGCGACGGCGTCATCGACAACGACACGGAGCGGTTCGACGATGACGGCGATGGCTGGTCCGAACGCGAGGGAGACTGCGACGATTCGAACAGGTTCGTGTCTCCCGCCGCTCCCGAGACGCCCGATGGCGTAGACAACGACTGCGACGGCATCGTGGATGAGGGCGGCGTCAACGTAGACGATGATGGCGACGGCTTCACCGAACGAGACAGTCCTGACGATTGCGACGACCACGATCCATGGGCGTACCCGGACGCCACCGAGTTCTGCGACGCCTACGACAACGACTGCGACGGGCTCGTCGACGAGGGGCCGGACGGCGCTGCGGAAGGGGCCTGCGCGTTCATCCCGACACGGGAGGTCGCCGAAGTGCCAGGCACCGAAAAGCCAGCCGGCTGTGCGGCGTTCGGGGGCGCGGGGTCCGTGTTGGGGATGTTGCTGGCGGCGACTGGTCTCGCGGCTCGCCGACGGGCGCGGTAAGGGTCCCCGATGAAGTTCGCCAAGAAGCTGGCGATTGCGCTCTGGCTCGGCATCCTGGCGATCTACATGATCAACGGCTTCGACCGATACCGTCGGGAGGCAGACCTCTTCGAGACGGACATGGAGCGAGATCACTCGGTGATGGGACGGGGGTTGGGCGCCGCGGTCAGCGAGATCTGGGAAGCGCAGGGCCAGGGAGCCGCGCTCGAGCTGGTGGACCGGGCGAACCAACGGGAGAGCGAGATCCTCATCCGGTGGGTGCGGGTGGGCGCGCCCCCCGAGGATCCCGTCGCGCCGCGCGGACCAGCTGCATTGCTCGTCGTCGTGGCAGAGGGGCAGACGGTCAACTGGGTGGACGGTGAGGGTGAAGCTCGGCTTTATTCCTACGTCCCGCTGCGTGTAAACGGCGCCTGGAACGGAGCGATCGAGCTCTCGGAATCCCTCGCAGCCGAGCAGACGTATCTCCGGGCGAGCATGGCGCGGGTCGCGGTGACGTCGGCCGCGCTCGCGGTGATGTCGGGCGTGATCGCCATGGCCCTCGGCGCGTGGTTCGTGGGGCGCCCGATCCGACTTCTCGCGGAAAAGGCACGTCGGGTTGGCGCCGGAGACTTCGCCGGAGACCTGGTGCTTCAACAGAACGACGAGCTCGGGGAGCTGGCCATGGAGATGAACGCGATGTCGCGCGAGCTGGCGGCCGCGCGTGAGCTCCTCGAGCTGGAGACCACCGCTCGGATCAACGCGCTCGAGCAACTGCGGCATGCCGAGCGGGTCACGACCGTCGGTAAGCTCGCCTCTGGTGTCGCCCACGAGCTGGGTACGCCGCTCAACGTCATCTCCCATCGCGCAAAGCTCGTGGCCACCGGACGGGCGGAAGGGGAGTCGGCCCGGGAGAATGGGCGTATCGTCTTCGAGCAGTGCGAGCGGATTGCCCGGATTGTCCGCCAGCTCCTCGACTACACTCGGACGGGCGTGCCTGCCATGCGCGAGCAAGAGGTCGCCCCGCTCGTCGATCGATCGCTGGCCTTCCTCGATCCGCTGCTCCGAACCCAGAATGTCATTGTTGTGAGGGAGCGAACGGATGCAACTGCGCGCGCCGCCGTGGACGGGCCGCGCCTCGAGCAGGTGATCACGAATCTGGCCATGAATGCGATCCAGGCCATGCCTAATGGAGGAACACTGATGGTCCGCGTCGAGCGTGTTCCGCCGAAGACGCCGCCAGAGGACGGCGAGCCCGAGAGGGGCTGGGTCTGCATCCGGCTCGCGGATACCGGTACGGGCATCGCCAGGGAGACTCTTCCGTTGATCTTCGATCCCTTTTTCACCACGAAGGATGTCGGCGAGGGCACAGGACTCGGGCTCTCGGTCGCCTGGGGCATCGCACGGGAGCACGGGGGCTTCATTCTTGTGCAGAGCGTCCTCGGACATGGCTCCGCGTTCACGGTCCACGTACCCGCGGTGGGCCCGTGAGCCGCCCGCGCGTGCTCGTCGTGGACGATGACCGGGCCATGTGCGACTTGCTCGAAGAAGCGCTGGATGAGCTTGGTTTCGCCGCCACCACTCGGACGGCGCCCGCAGCTGCGCTCCAGGCGCTGGCTGAGTTGGACTTCGACGTGGTGGTGACCGATCTCAACATGGCGGGCGGCGACGGGCTCGCCTTGTGCGCCCGCGTCGCGGAATCTCGCCCAGACATCCCCGTCATCATTCTCACCGCGTTCGGGAGCATGGAGGCGGCGATCGGGGCGATTCGGGCGGGAGCCTGGGACTTCCTCACGAAGCCGGTCGATGTCGATGTCCTGGGGCTCGCCGTCACCCGTGCCGTGCAGCACCGCGCTCTGCGGGAGGAGGTCCGCCGGCTACGACACGCCGTGGCGGCCGCCGGCCAGTGGGGAGAGATGATCGGCGCGAGCCCAGCGATGCGGAGCCTGTTCGACGTCCTCGATCGCGTGGCTCAGCAGGACGTCACGGTGATGGTGACGGGAGCGAGCGGCACGGGGAAGGAGCTGATCGCGCGTGCAATCCACCGTCGGAGCCCGCGTGCCAAGGGCCCGTTCATCGCGATCAATTGCGCCGCGATGCCCGAGGCTCTCCTGGAGAGCGAGCTTTTCGGTCACGTTCGCGGGGCCTTCACCGACGCTCGGACCACGCGCACGGGGCTGTTCTTTCAGGCCAGCGGCGGCACGCTGTTTCTGGACGAGGTCGGAGAGCTCCCCTTGGCAATCCAGCCCAAGCTCCTGCGCGCGCTTCAGGAGCGAACCGCCCGACCGGTGGGGGGTGACCGCGAGCAGCCGTTCGATGCCCGCCTTGTCGTTGCCACGAACCGGGATCTGGAGGCTGCCGTGGAGGCCGGTCGGTTCCGCGAGGACCTCTACTACCGGGTGAACGTCGTACACATCGACGTGCCGCCCCTCAAGCAGCGCGTGGGTGACGTGCTGCTGCTGGCCCAGCACTTCCTCGAACAGGCAACCGTGCGGATGCGGAAGAGCGTGCGCGGCATCTCCGGGCCCGCCGCCGAGCGCCTCCTGGCCTACGGATGGCCGGGCAACGTGCGGGAGCTCCAGAACTGCATGGAGCGCGCCGTGGCGCTTGCCCGCTTCGATCAGCTCATGGTCGACGACCTCCCGGATCGGGTCCGTGCGGCCGCGCCCATGCCCAGGGGGGTGACGGGCGAGGACGGGGAAGAGCTCCTTTCGATGGAGGAGGTCGAGCGGCGCCACATCCTGCGCGTGCTCGACGCCGTGGACGGTAGCAAAAGCAGCGCCGCCCGAGTCCTCGGCTTCGACAGGACCACCCTCTACCGCAAGCTCGAGCGCTACGGGCCCCGGTAGGGTGTGGCGATTTGCGACCGTGCTCCGTTCGCGGGGCCCCTCGGCCCTGGCACGCCTCGTGCATCAGCCCCTCGGTGTCCGCAAACGGAGTCTCCATGCGTTGTGTCCTCCTCCTCCTCCTCCCTCTCGGCCTGTCGGCCTGCGCCCCCAAGCACCTCGGTGATCCGCCGGTCTCCGGCTTCGACCCGGCACCTTCCGAGCCCGCGAAGCCGCCGACCACGCCCGAGGTGCAGGCCGTCGTCCGCAACTTCGAGCGCGTCCAGTTCCCCCTCGACTCGGCCGAGATCACCGCTTCGGGCAAGGCCGCTCTCCAAGACAACGTGGCGCTCCTCAGCGCGCACCTCGACATCCAGGTCGAGATCCAAGGCCACTGCGACGAGCGCGGCAGCACGGACTACAACCTCGCGCTCGGCCAAAAGCGCGCGCAGGCCGTCAAGCGCTTCCTGACGGCCGCGGGGGCGGCTCCCTCTCGGCTCGCGATCGTCTCGTACGGGGAGGAGAGGCCCCTCGATCGGAGGAACGGCGACGTGGCCTGGGCTGAGAACCGGCGGGCCGAGTTCCGCGTCACCCAGGGCGGCGACGGGCAGGTGGCCGGCACCGCGCAGTAGCGACGGGCTGGGCGCCTCCGGGTGGCCTCCTTGGCCTGATTCTTGCTGGGTGGCGGTGGTGTCCGTGTCGCTGCCAGCCAGCCAGCTAGTTCTCCTCCTGAGTGGCCATGAGCACGGGTCACCGTTGGCATCTGTCAGCGACGGACATTCCCATCAACGCAGGGAGCTCAATGCGTGTCCTCCTGCCGCTCCCTGCGGTGGTCGCGGCGCCCGGGGTGAGGGGGGGCGGCTCATCGCAGGCGTTACACTGCTCCCCCCGGATGCCCTCACCGCCCAAAAACGACGGAACACACGATCACACGTGGATCGCCGCGATCGGCAGCACGGCAGTCGCGTTCGGGGTGCGCGCCGCCTGGCTGATCCATTTCCAGCGGCCCGCGGACGGCGTGTTCTCGGACATGAAGGGCTACATCGGGCGCGCCCGGGATCTGCTCGAAGGCAGCGATGCCGAAGTCTGCTTCGCGCCGGGTTCGCACTGGCTCTACGCCGCGGAGATGACCGTCTTCGGTCCCGACGGGCTCGATGCGATGGGGTGGGTACACGTTGCGCTCGGAACGCTCGTCGCCCCAGTTGCGGTCCTGCTCGCCCGGCGCTGCCTCGGGAGCGCCGTGGCCGCCGCGATCGTAGGCCTGGTCGTCGCGCTCTGGTACCCGCTCGTGAGCTACGGAGGCTATTTCTCATCGGAGGTTCCGTACACCCTCGCCCTGGCGACGAGCGTGTGGGCGTGGGTGCGCTACGTCCAGACCGGGCGCGGTGCCGGGCTCGCGGGTGTCGTGACCGGCCTTGGCTATCTCGTCCGTCCGCCGATCCTTCTCGCCGTCCCGCTCCTCGTCGGGTGGGCGCTCTGGCGTCGCGCCGGGAGCTGGCGCGGGCACCTTGCCTTCCTCGCGCCCGTGGTGTGCGCCGTGGCGTTCGGGGCAGCGCGCTACCACGATCGGACGGGGCGCGTAGGCCTCATCGCGGACAACGGCGCGGTCATGAGCCTGTTCGCCTTCAGCGACTACTCGGGGGTGGAGGCGACGCCGCCGCCGGGGGTGGTGACCGAGTACAACGGGTTCCATCCGCCCGCGCGCGGCAGGAAGTTCGGGTTCGATCCGGAATTCCGGTTCGACGGCCTCCGCTGCGATCCGTCGCCCTTGAACGCGGAGCGGGACCGCGTGATCGCGGCCTCCTCCTGGTCCGAGATCGCCGTGCGGCTCAATCGCAACGTGAGCCACCTCTACGCCGACAACGTGATGTGGCCCGAGCGAAAGCAGGCCAAGGAGGGCGTGAGGAAGGAGCTCCTCGACGTGTGGCCCCGGATCGTCGCGTCTGGGCTCCTGCCGCTGGTGGCTCTTGGCGTGCTCGGAACCGCGGTCAGCCTGTGGGCGCGTCGTGGCCTTCCCGGGGGGCCGCGGGCGGGGGAGGGGGACTCGGATGCCCTCGTGGTGCCCATCCTCCATCTCGTGGTGATGGTGCTCGCGGCGCTCGCCTACACCGGCGAGATCCGGTACCGCGTGCCCTACGACCCTCTGTTGATCACGCTCGCAGCGGTAGGGCCCGTCTGGGTCGTACGGTTCGTGCGTGCGCGCATCAGGGCGCCGGGCTGATCGTCACGCGGGCGACGCTGATCCCGTCCGGGTCGTCTCCGGTCAGGTCGGTCACGAGCCAGAGCGCTGACGCAGTGCGGACGAGGGGGCGGGACGCGAGGAGCAGGGTGTCGTCGCAAGGGGCCGCGTTGACGAACCAATCGTCCCCGTCTTCGTCCGACACGGCGAGCCCGTAGAGCCACTCGGGGATGTCGGCGCGGCCGGCGCCCCAGCGGGCATCGACCGACCACAGGGCGACCGTCCGGCCGCCCGGCGCGATCGCGGCATAGCTGGTCGACCAGTCGGGGAGGGCGACCGTGCGCCACGCGCCGGTGGACGGGGTGTACCAGGCCCCGGCGCGTACGCCGCCCGCGCCGTACACGCCAAACGTGACCGCGTCCTGGTCGACGCCGAAACCGCCGGTGACCTCGGTGTACGCGGTCGGGAGAGGGATGGTGGCGGCGTCACCCGTCGCGAGGTCGATCGCGACGAGCCCGACGGGCCCGGTTTCCTCGACACGTGCCCATGCGTAGAGCACGTCGGCGAGCACGACGCCCTCGAAGCCCTCGTCGAAGGGTAGCGGCGGGAGGAGCGCCGGCACGCGCCCGTCTGGACCTGGGCGCCACGCCTGGCCGCTGGACCACTCGATGACGAGCGGCAGGGTGTCCCCTGGCACGACCGACCAGCTGTCGGAGTCGTACTCGCCCTCGTCGGCGAGGTGCCAGCTCGCGCTCACCCCGCCGGAAACGGGGTCCAGCGCCAGGAGGGCGAGGCTGCGCGCCGAATCGACGTCGCGGCGATCGGCCACGATGTAGAGCGTGTCGCCCCCCGCCACCGTCGCCCATGCGTTGAGGTAGCCGTCGATGGGGATCGCCAGGGGTCCGACGGTGACCTCCACGACGCCTACCGGCGCCGCCGATTCGTCGTAGGCCGCGTACACGCGGTCCCGCATGAAGTGGGCCCAGGGCTCGACGAGCGCCACTCCGCAGGCCTCCTCCACCGCCTCGCTGGGGACGAGCGACGGCGGGCCGCTCTCACAGGCGTCCGCGAAGGCGTCGAGATCCTCGAAGTGCTCACCGAGCTCGGCGGCGGTGACGCCCTCCGCGTCCACGAAGGCGCGGCAGAGCTCCCGGTGCGTGGCCGTCCACCACTCCCCGTACATGAGCTGGTTCGCGACGAGCTGCACCGGCAGCTTCGGCCCCTGATAGCGTCCCGCCCTCCCATCGGGCAACGCCGCGACGACCTCGATCCCGGGCACGCACACTCCCTCGACCCCGGTCTGATCGGCGAACCAGGCGATGGCTGCCGCGACGAGGATTTCGTCGTCGCCGTCGGAGTGGTCGCCGGTGTCCCATACGTACATGTCGGCGAAGGAGGTGCAGGGGACCGCGCCGGGGATGGCCAACCGCATCTCCGCAAGCGGTTCGGTGCACGCGCAGGCGAAGAGCGGCAGGATGGCGACGCCGATTCGGGCGCTACGCAGGTTCATCGGGGGGCCGCTCGCGTCGATAGGCCAACGGTCCTATTTGAGGGTCCCCTCGCCGAGGATGTCCCCGGCGGCGATCCGCTGGGCCCAGGCGTCGTAGTTCTTCTCGTCGAGCACGAAGCCCTCGAAGAACGGCGAGGCGCGGAGCTCGTGGAGGTGGGCGAGTCTTAGCGCCAATGCGCCGATGAGCAGAGCCGGGACGAGCGGGCGGCGCGGTATTGTCATAGCGAGAAGCCCGCCCCGACCGATCCAGGACGGGCCTCTGACGATGAGCGATTACGAGGTCTGGCTACCCGCGCTCGACCTTCTCGATCGCGATCTCGATCTTCTCGATCGCCATCGCCGAGGAGTCGGAATTCATGTCCGGCACGTACCACTTGCAGGGCCAGCCTTCGTAGAAGTTGTAGCGGGCCACTTCCGTCTGGCCGTCCTGGTCGAGGATGATGATCGAGCCGGAGCGACGGTCGATCTTGCCGTTCTCGATGTTCTGGCGCCACTGCCACAGGTCGTCGGTCGCGGTGTAGCCGCGCTCGAGGACGATGTTGGCGTAGGTGGTGCGACCCGGCTTCTTGCGGACAACGGTGTCGTTGCCCTGCTTGAACTCGACGATCTCCGTCTCCGAGTCCATTCCGGACATGCTCTTGAAGCCGCCGACGATGATCTTGTTGTCGCTGACGATCCCCTGAACCTCCAGGAGGAAGTTGTAGGCTCCGAAGAGCTCTTCGGTGGGCATGGTGGGCTCCCTGATGTGCTTCCCGTCCGCGGAGGCGAGTGGTCGGGAAGAGGTTCACCGGGGGCGCACGTTGATTCGAAAGCTCCCACGCGCCCGGCCGGTCGACAATGCGCTTCCCACGCAGGAAATCAAGTCACGGCTTGTCGCGGGCGCGAGATTCCGCCTCCGACCACATCGGCGACCCCCTCGTCGATGCGCCTCCTCTGGTTCGGGGGCCCGCCGGTGGTGCGAGAGGCGTGTCACCGCGCCGCGATCTCGCAGTCGGCGGGGAGGCTGTCCGGCATCGCCCCAATCCACGCCTCGATCAAGGCCACCGCCTCCTCGTCGACCGCCGCCCGGCCGAGCGGCGGCATCGCGTCGGCGCCCACGATCGACAGGCGGCTTGCGGGCAGCCCGTCTTCCCAACGCTCGGAGGCTCCTTCCACCAGCCGGTAGACGATGCCTTCCTCAATGTCCACCGCGAGGAGCTCCCCGCCCTCGTCTTCCGCGAAGCTCACGAAGCCGTGTCCCTCTCCGTTGACGACGCGCGCCACGCGGTCGGCGCCGAAGGACCAGACCTGACCGTACTTGTAGTCGGCGTAGACGTACTCGCCCACGAGCGTCTCGACGGCCGCCCCACGGTAGGGGCGGCCTCCAGGATCACGGTCTCCTCGAGGCTGCCCAGGACGAACCGCGAGAGGCGCCCGCCCGGTGCGCTGGGCCAGGTACCAGGTGTCGCCCGCGCGGCAACGGGAAGGGGACGCACACCGGTCCCGTAGCGACGGGAAGGACGGGATCGGGGGGCTTGACCGTATCGCCCGTGCAGGCGGCAATCAGGTGCAGCATCAAGATTCAGCCCCCCACCAGCTCGCCGACGAGCTCCTCGATGCGCCTCTCGCCGCCGGGCGGCACCCCGGTGGTGCGGAGCCGGATGGTGCCGTCGCGCCGGATCCAGAGCGTCGTGGGGAGGCCCCGGTTCGGGAACGTCGCCATCAACGCGCCCCCCGGTCGCGCGCCAGGAGGAAGGGCATCGGGTGCGCGCCCAGCCAGGTCGCGAGCTTCTTCTCGTCCTCCTCGACGCTCACGCCGAGAACCTGCAGCCCCTTGTCCTTGTACTTCTCGTAGACGCTCGCGAGCGCGGGCATCTCCTTCTGGCACGGGCCGCACCAGCTCGCCCAGAACGTGACGACCGCGGGCTTCCCGGCGAGCGACCGGCTGCGAAACGCCTTCCCGTCGAGCAGGTCGATCTCGAACGCTGCGAGCTTCTCTCCAACGTCGCGACCGGGGTGTGGCTCGGGCGGCGCCGGCGCACCGTTTCTTCCTTCATGAGGACTCCCGGGCCGCCCTGCCTGGGCGCTTGATGCGCACGCGACGGACCCGCCGCGGCGTGGCGTCCACGATCTCGAGCGTGACGCCATCCTCAGTCTCGAGCAGCGTTCCCGTCACCGGGATCGTGCCTGCGAGGTGGAGACACAGGCCCGCGAGCGTGGCGAAGTCCCCCTCGGGGAGCTCCACCGAGAGCCGGCGGTTGACCTCGTGAACGGGGGTGCTCCCGCGCAGCAACCAGCCGCCGTCCGCGTCCTTCGCGGGCTCCACAACCGGCTTGTCGTTCTCCGAGAGAATCTCGCCGACGAGCTCCTCGAGCAGGTCCTCGATGGTGACGAGGCCGACGATGGTGCCCTGCTCGTCGATTACCAGCGCGAGGTGGGCGTGATCTGCTTGGAGGCGCCGCAGGAGCGCGGGCGCGGGCATCGAGTCCGCGACGAACAGGATCGGGTGGAGCAGGGCGTCGAGCGTGAAGCTCGGGCCCAGGGTCGCTTCCGCGAGCGCGTCGCGGAGGTTCACGACGCCGATCACGTTGTCGTGGAGCCCGTCGTACACCGGCACCCGGGCGTACCCGCTCTTCCGGGCCGCGCGCGCGACGTCCTGGGCATCGGCCGTCTTCGGGAGCATCACGAGGTCTGAGCGCGGGACCATTGCCGTGTAGGCGTCGAGCCTGCTGAAGTCGAGGGCGCGCGAGGCGATCTCGCCCGCGTGGGGGTCGACGGACCCGGACGTGGTCGCCTCTTCGACGATCTGCTGGATCTCCTCGCGGGAAAGGCGCGTCTCAGAGAAGGTCGTGCGGTCGCCGAACAGCCGGAGCACGAGGTTCGACGCGCCGGTGAGCAGCGCGATCAGAGGGCGCCCCGCCCAGGCCAGCGCTTCGAGGGGCCGGCCCATCGCGAGTGCGTAGGGTTCGCCCGCGCGGAGCGCGAGGGACTTCGGGACCAGCTCGCCGAGCACGAGCGAGAGGAACGAGACCGCGGCCACGACGGTACCGAGAGCGAGATTATCGGCGTAGGGCAAAAGGAACGGCACGGCAGCGAACAGAGGCCTGAGCTCACCGGCCACAGCGGCGCCTCCGAACGCCGCCGCGGTGGCGCCCACCACGGTGATGCCGATCTGCACGGTCGCGAGGAAGCTCTCTGGATTCTCCCGGAGCTTCGCCACCGCCCGAGCGGCGCCGCTGCCCTCCTCCACGAGCTCGGCGAGCCGAGTCTTGCGAACGGAGAGGATTGCGATCTCCGCGCCCGAGAACACGCCATTGAGGAGGATCAGCGCGAGGATGACGAGGATCTCGAACAAGGGGGCTCCGGGGGGCGAGGCGGGGGACGCCGTGAGGCGGTCAGTCCGCGAGCGCGCGCTTCGCCTGGTTCGGCATCATCGGGGCGACGTTGTCACCGAACCCTTGATCCTGGCCGGTCACGACGCCTTCGTGGTTGACGAAGTAGTACCGGGGGACCGACTTGCCGCCCCCGATCCAGGCCAACACCGTGGCCTCGTCCGCCACGAGCACCGGCCCCGTGAGCCCGGCACTTCGGACCTTCTCCAGCTCCGCCTTCTGAAGCTCCGGGCGGTCATCGACCGTGACGGTGATCACGGCGAGGTCGGGGTTGGCCCGCTCGAGCTTCACGAGGGTGGGGAGGCTCTCCGTGCAGTATTGGCACCAGGACGCCATGAACGCGACGAGGAAGCCCTTGGGGGAGGACTCGCCTGCGGGGTCCAGGTAGGTTTCGAGGGACCAGTGCGTGCCCGCCACGTCGAGGAGCGAGAGGCGCGGTGCCAGTTGACCGGTCACGATCGGCTTCGGTTTCCCGGACAGCGCGGCGAGGCCGGCGACCGAACCGCCGGCCGGCTTACCCCGAGGAGCAGCGGCCTCCGCGACGTTGGTACTGTCACTCGCCGCAGCACGGTTGTCCTCTGAGAGACGGTCCCCGTCGCCGGAGACCGGCTCCGTCTTGCACGCGCCGGTCCCAAGGACCGCGACGAGGACCGTAAGGGGCAGACGGTTCAGTTGCCGCAGCATCGGAACCCCGTCTTCGGGGATGCGTAGCCGGCCCCGAACGTGTCGTTGCGGCGGTAGCAGCGCGCGTGGTCCTCGGAGGTGTCGTAGGCGCCGCCGAGGAGCACCGCCTTCTCCGGGGTGTCTCCGGCCCACTCCTCGACGTTCCCCGTCAGGTCGTACACCCCGGTCGGCGTCGCGCAGCCCGCGAGCTCGCCGGTGTAGACGGGGCGGTCCTTGTCAGCGTTCCGGGCGTCCCAACAACGGTTGTCGTCGTGGAAGTCGCCGTAGGGGTACGCGGTCCCCTCGATCATGTCGTCGGCGAGCTCTCCGTTCCCATTGTCGTCGATGGCGCGGGAGTTCTGACAGGCGCTGACCCACTCCTCTTCGGTGCAGAGGCGCTTCCCGGCCTTCTCGCACGCTGCCTTCGCGTCGTACCAGGTGACACGCAACGCCGGGACCTCGTGCTTCGCCGAGACCGCCGCGCCGGCCTTGATCGAGCCCTCGAACGTGTCGATCTTGAACTTCAGGTCACCGAACGTGATGTCGCGCTGGGCGGGGCTGTCCGCTGGAACGATCTCCGCCGCGCTTCCCGTGGTCCGCAGCGTGGCGGCGGACTTCGCGGCCTCGGCCTCGGAGGCGCCGAGGGCCACCTCGATCGCGCGCGCCATGACCTCGGCGGACGATCCCGAGCGGTAGAGCTTCCCGTTGACGAAGATGCGCGGGGTCCCGTGCACGTCGAGGGAGGCCCCGACCTCGGCGTCGTGACGCACCTTCGCGAGCGGCGCGTCCGTCGACATGCATGCGTCGTAGGCGCCTCCGTCCGACCCTGCCTGGACCGCATAGGTGCGGAGGTAGTCGGCCCCGAGCTGGTGCTGGTTCTTGTAGGCCAGATCGTGGAACGCCCAGAACACGCCCTGCTCCTGCGCGCAAACCGACGCCTTCGCGGCGAGGCAGGCCTCCCGATGCTTCTTGTTCTTCACCCCGGGGTTGCACGCGGGGTCCATCGGGAAGTGCTTGTACACGAACAGGACGCGGTCGCCGTACGTCGCCTCGAGCCGGCCGATCTCCGCGCTGGAGCGCTTACAGTAGCCGCACTCGAGGTCACCGAACATGACGACGGCCACCTTCGCGTCGCGGTTCCCCGTCCATGCGTCGTCCGCGTCGAGCGCGTAGGTCCGCTCGTTGTTGTCCTCCGTCTTGACCGTGAACGAGAGCGTCGGGGCGTCGCCTTTCGGATCACGTTCTCGCTCGTCCGCCGCGTCCGCGATGACCGTCCCGCCGCTGCCGGTGAGGGAGGCCCGGTAGAGGCGCTCGCCACCCGCCGCCAGGAGAAGGAGCCCGATGTAGATCCCGCCGATCGTCACGAGCAGGTTCTTGTCGGGACGCGCCAGCTTGCCGCCGAAGAGACCGAGCACGACGATCGCCGCGTTGACTCCATAGAGACGGATGCACCACGCGCAGACGTACTTCAGCTCGCTCGTGGAGATGTAGTAGAGGAACCCCGAATAGACGAGGGCGCCCGCCCCGGCGGTCACGATCAAGGCGCGGGCGCCGATCCGGCGGCGCAACGCCAGGATCGCGAGCACGAGCACCGTCGCGTAGAACGGGATGGAGAGGGTGGCGATCGGGATGCCCGCGATCTCGCTGTACGCGCTCGTGTTCACGATGTCGCAGTTGACCTCGGCCGACTCGGTGCAGCCGATCAGCGCGCCCTGCTGCTCCTCGCCGCCGTAGAGCTGGGTGTCGTGGTGCCAGGTCATGAGGCCGCCCACGAAGATGCCGAAGAGCATGAGCGGGACGAGCAGCCAGAGGCCGATGCTGCGGAGGGCGCTCACTTCGCACCCCCGATCGCGGCGTCGAGCTCGGCAAAACCCTTCTCTTCGCTGAACCCGGTCTTCCGGAACGCGAGCTGGCCCTTCTCGTCGAAGAGGAACATCGTCGGCATCGACGTGACTCCGTACTGACCGAGGTGCGTGGCGTCCGGGTCGAACGCCACCGGGACGTCGAATTGGACGGACTTCATGAACGGCTCGGCGTCCTTGCTGGCGCGGTCGACGTTGACGGCGAGGATGACGACCTCCGGGTGCTCCTTCGTCCACTTCGAGAGCGCGGGGAGCTCGCGGCGGCAGGGCGCGCACCAGCTCGCCCAGAAGCTCAGCACCACCTTCTTGCCGCGGTGGTCGGCCATCTGGAACGTCCCGCCATCGCGGAGCGGAATCTCGAAGTCGGCGCCGGCCGGCGTGGCGGTCTTGATCTGTTCCCAGACCTCGACGGGGATCATCTCGGGCGCGGCGAGCGCGGTGGACAACAATACGAACAGCACGGCGACAGGCTCCTTCCGAGGCACCCGCTGCCCCAGCCGACCGGGTGTGAAGCAAGGATCGGGCCACGGGGGCTGGGAGAGTGTCTCGATGCTGGAACGCCCTCTCTTTGCGAATTCGACGCAACGGGGAAGACCAGCAGCTGTACATTTATGCCACACCGTTGTGTCAGTGTGGCGCAGGTGGCGGCGCTTGGGGCCAACCCCGCGATTACGATGAGCGCATGGACCTCTTGCCGCGCGCGGAGCACTGGGTGCCGGGGCTCGGGGTGGCGTTGTCGGCGGCGCTCGGGTGGGCGCTCGCTGCGGACGAGCGCGCGGAGCTCGCCGAAGATGCCCAGGCCCGCGCCGACGTGGTGGCGGAGGTCGTCGAGCGACGCGTAGAGGAGCGTGCGCGAATCCTCGACCGTCTGGCTTTGGACTTGCGTCGGGGTGTCGCCGCGGACGAGGTGCGTGCCGACGCCGCGGAGACCGTGGCGGACCACCCGGACATCCTGGCGATCGCCGCGACCGATGGGTCAGCTCCGGTGTGGGTGGAGCCCCTCTCCGAGGTGGCGCCGTTCGCTGGGTCCGGCACCCAGGGGCCCTGGGCGCGGCTGTTCGACGATCGCGGATCCGCGCGCCTCGCGCTCGGCGCTGCTGTCCGTGTAGACGAAGCGGTCTGGATGCTCAACCACGTGGAGCACCTGGCCGAGGTCGGCGTCGGCTCGGCCGACTACGCCTTGACGCTGCGTGAAGGGGCGAGGACCGTCTACCGCGAGCCGGGCGGAGACCGCGTCGCCCCCTGCGCGATCTCCCCAGCCGGCTTCGGGCCGCTCGCCGTGGAGGTGGAGGTCTGCCCCCGCCGAGCCCACGCCTCCACCCTCCTCACGCCCCTCCCCGAGCTGGCGTTCGCGGCGGGCGCAGGGCTCTCGCTGCTCGCCGGCCGGGTCCTCGTGCTCGCGCGCGTCGCGCGCAGGCGCGCGTGGGAGGCCGAGCACGCCCTCGGCGAGCTCGCCACCTTCACCTACGCCGTCTCGCATGACTTCCGCGCGCCCGTGCGCGCGCTCGACGCGTACAGTCGTATCCTCCGTGACGAAGGCCCCCAGTTGGACCCCGAGGTCCGGAATTACTTGGACCGGATCTCGGCGAACGCGCTGCACATCGGTGCGCTCGTGGATGGGATCCTGGAGCTTGCCCGCATCGCCCAGGCGGAGGTCCGCGTCGCGGCGGTCGATGTCTCCCGCCTCGCGGAGGAGGAGTTCGTGCGACTACGCACCGCCGCCCCCGGAGAGGAGATGGACCTTGTCGTGACCCCGGGAGTCGTGGTCCGGGGGGACGAGGCGTTGGTGCGCCTCGTCCTCAGGGAGCTCCTCGCGAACGCATGGACGGCGACACGCGCCATCTCTGCCCCGCGAGTCGAGGTCGGCCTGGCGAACGTCAAGGGACGCAAGGCTGTGTACGTGCGGGACAACGGGCCGGGATTCGACATGACCTTCGCAGCCCAGCTCTTCCGGCCGTTCCAGCGCACGGCGGCGGCGGCGGCGGGAGAGGGGCTCGGGCTCGGCCTCGCCCTCGCCCACACCGCGACACGTCGGATGGGCGGTCGCCTCTGGGCAGAAGCCACGCCGGACGCCGGGGCGACATTCTGGTTCGTACTGCCCCGTCGCAAGGTGTGACCCTCACTCTTCCGAGCGAACGCACGGCGCGCGTCTCCCAGGCGCCCTTTCTGTGCATTCCTGCCCCACCGTCATACACGTCTGCCCCAGATGCGCCTCGCTCTCCGAATGACCGCCACCACCGCCGTTACCGGGCTGCTTCTGTTCGGGGGGTACGGCACATGGCTCGTTCGCCGAGAGCAACGCGATCTGGAGGCGTCGGTCCGTCGGGAGGTGACCTTCCTCGGCATGAGCCTCCGTGTCGGCGTGGAGAACGCCATCCGGGACCGGCAGCTTGCGGACGTCGAGGAGGCGTCCCTGCGCCTGGAGGGCATCGACACGAACGTCGACGTCTATGTGTTCGACCCGCAGGGGGCGCCCGTGGTGGCGCCGGGGGGGATGCCGGCGGAGGAGCTACGCGTCGCGCTCGTTGGGCTCGTCGCCGAGGTGGCCCGAACGGGGGAGACGCGCACGCAGGAACACCCCGAGCGCGATCCGCGGCGCATCCTGCTCGCCACGCCACTGCTCTCGGATGACGGCGACGCGCTCGGCGTTCTGGCCGTCACCCGGCCGCTCGACGACGTGAACGAGGACCTCCTCGCCACCGCCGGGGCCGTGGCCGCGACGGTTGGTAGCTTCGTCCTGTTGGCGATGCTCTTCGGCCTGGCGATCGGACAAACCCGGCTAGCCGGGCCGCTGTCACGCCTGTCCGCGGGGATGCGCCGGGTACGGGAGGGCGACCTCGGCGACGCCCTCCCGGAGGTGGGGGACGACGAGATCGTGGCGGTGGCGCGGGAGTTCAACCACATGCTCCGGGACCTGCGGGAGGCGCGGCAGGAGGCCGCGCGGGAGGCGGAGGCGCGGCGGGAGGCGCTCCGCTCCCTCGAAGTGGCCGACCGGCTGATCACCGTCGGGCAGCTCTCCGCGGCGGTCGCCCACGAGATCGGGTCTCCGCTCCAAGTGCTCCTGGGTCGGGCCCGGTCCCTCGCCGAGCGGGCCGACGAGCCGGATCGTGTGCGCCGGCATGCCGACATCCTCGTGCGCGAGGCCGAGCGGATCACGCGCATCGTGTCCCAGCTCCTCGCGCTGACGCGCCGCCGGCCGACGCATCGCGAACACCTCGAGCTGCGCGCGGTCGTCTCCGACGTCCTCGATCTGCTCGAGATCGAGGCGAAGCGGGCCGAGCTCACGCTCCGGCTCGCCGACGGCCCGCAAGCCTGGCTCGCAGCCGACCCCGACCAGCTCCGGCAGGTGGTGCTGAACCTGGTGCGGAACGCCCTGGCCGCGGGGCATCGCGGGGGCCGCGTGACCGTGTGGGTGTCGTCCTTCGAGGGGCGGCACGAGGTGGCGGTCGAGGACGACGGGGCCGGGATGTCTCCGGAGGTCCGGGCCCGCGCCTTCGAGCCGCTATTCACGACCCGGGCGGAGTCGGGGGGCACGGGGCTCGGCCTCGCCGTCGTGCGTCGCATCGTGGACGAGCACGGGGGTACCGTCGCCGTCACGTCCACCGAGGGAGCCGGGAGCCGGTTCGCGGTCACGCTGCCCACCGAGGAGTCATCGTGAGCGGAAAGGTGCTGGTGGTCGACGACCACGCCGAGGTCGTCGGTTGGCTCGTCGAGGAGCTCACCGACGAGGGCTACACGGTGGAGGGGTGCACCGATCCCGCGGCGGCCCTCCCGCGCATCGTCGAGGGAGGCTTCGACCTGGTCGTCTCCGACGTCGAGATGCCCGGGCTCCGCGGCATCGAGCTGATGGCCGCCGTCCACAAGCAGCGCCCGGGTCAGCTCGTCGTGTTGATCACCGCGTTCGGGTCGGTTGATCTCGCGGTCCAGGCCGTGCGCGCGGGCGCCGCTGACTTTGTCACCAAGCCCTTCGCCATCGAGGTGCTCGTGCTCGCCATCGAGCGCGCGCTCCGCGAGCGTCGGATGCGGCGGGAGATCGTGCGCCTCCGCCAGACCGTGACCCGCGATCTCCCCGAGGGCGTGGTCGCGCGGTCAGAGGCGATGCGCCGGGTCGTGGAGCGCACCACGCGCGCGGCGAGGGTGGACTCGGCGATCCTCCTCACGGGGGAGACCGGCGTCGGCAAGGGGACCCTCGCGCGGCTCCTCCACGCGCGGAGCCCTCGGGCATCGGGCCCGTTCGTCCAGGTGAACTGCGCGGCGCTTCCGACACACCTGGTCGAGAGCGAGCTGTTCGGGGTGACGCGGGGCGCGTTCACGGATGCGCGCGAGGACCGGGATGGCCTGTTCGCCCGCGCGCACGGCGGGACGCTGTTCCTCGACGAGATCGGGGAGCTCACGCTCGACGCGCAGCCGAAGCTCCTCCAGGCGCTCGAGACCGGACGGATCCGGCCTCTGGGGGCCGGTCGCGAGCGTACGGTGGACGTGCGGATCGTGGCGGCGACCAACCGCGATCTCGCTGAGGCCGTGGCGGCGCGGACGTTCCGCGCGGACCTGCTCTTCCGGATCGACGTCATCCGGCTTGAGGTGCCGCCGCTCCGCGAGCGCCCTGAGGACGTGGAGGGGCTCGTGGACGCCCTGCTCGACCAGCTCGGCGCGCGGTTCGGACGGGCAATCACCGGCATCACGGACGACGCGATGGTGTGGCTCCGCGCCCAGCCCTGGCCCGGGAACGTGCGCGAGCTCTCCAACGCGCTCGAGCGGGCGGTCGCGCTGGGCGACGACGACGTGCTCACCCTGGCCGACTTCGCGGCTGCGGCGACCGCGCCGCCCGCGGGAGCGTGGCGCACGCTGGACGAGGCCGTGGCCTGCGCCCGGCCCTTGGAGGAGGTCGAGCTCGCCTACATGCAGAAGGTGGTGGCGGCGTGCGGCGGGAACATGTCGGAGGCGTCGAGGCGCCTCGGCATCGACCGGCGGACCCTCTACCGCAGGCTCGAGGGGGAGGGCGGGTAGTGCCCCGCGCGGCCGGGAGGGCGCCCGCCCACCCGAGTGTCGGGGGCCCTACTCGATCTCGCCCCAGACGTACGCGGCGCGGGCCTCCACGAAGCCCTGGATGTCCTCGGGGTCGCACTCCTTCTCCCGACGCGGGTCGTCCTCGCAGGCCTCCCGGATCAGGGCGCCGGTGGTGGCCAGCATCTCCGGGAACGCACCGTCTTCCCACACACGGAGCACCTCCTCGATCGCCTCGTGGAGCTCGTGGGCGCAGCCGTCGTCGTCCCAACAACGAAGCGCGAGCTCCCCGACGATTGGCTTGTCCCAGGCTCCGTAGGGTGACACCTCCTCCGTGAACGATCGGTCCGTGCCCCAGGGGAGTAGCACCCAGCGGTCGGCAAACGCGAGGTGATAGGCGTGGTAGTTGTGGTGGTTGAACACGTAACCGTCGTCGTTTCCGACGACTGTGTCCAACGCGAGGTAGCGAAGCACGGCCTCAGTGTCGAACCTCGCGCCGAACACCCCGGCGAACTCGTCGTGGCCTGCCTCCTCGATTGTGTCGACCAGTTCGTCGATGTCGTCCGGCGTGGGGATGATGCCGCCGTCGACTTGGACGTCGAACCAATTGCGTTCCGAGGTGAAGTCGGCACCGCTCGCCTCGTAGAGGTTCCCGTCGTGGTCGTCTGGGTACAGGCGCTTCATCAGGCGGCCATCCATCGTCTCCACGAGGCTGTAGACGCCGTAGGGCTCGCCGTTGACCGTCACGCGGGCGAACCCTTGCCGCGGAGCTGGAACGCCGAGCTGCGCCGCGAGCCAGTAATAGGCGTGCTCGCGAAGCATCGTCGGATCCTGGATCATGTTGTTCAGGGTCAGGCGCTTCAGCCCGTCGATGCGCCGCTCGCGCTCGTACTGATGCACGTCGACCTTGAACGACGCCTTTTCCTGGATGGACCGGTACGAGCTGCTTCCCTTGATCTTGATTCCCGCGGAGTACTCTACGCCGCGCCAGGTGAGGGTGCCCGCGACCTCCTCGTCCGGGTGGTCCCGCAGGGAACGCCAGGCGTCGCTCGAGAGAGTGATCTCGAAATCCTCGATCATGCCGGCCGCGAACAGGCGGTCGCCCGGCTCGCCACCGGCCTCCAGGTCGGACAGAGCGTCGTACGAATAGACAGGAGCCAACGGAACGGAACGGACGTCGGCGGGCTCCGCGGGCATGTGAGAGGGGGCCCCGATCTGGTTCAGGTTCCCCTCGACGTCCGCACAGGCGAGCGCCCAGGTGACGATGGAGCTCATGTTCGACTCGCTGATGTGCGGAACGTGGTCACCCAAGCGTAGAATATTTGGCGTGTATGCTTGAGAATGACGGGACGTGGCACGTCGATTTCGCCCCGCCCGCCCCCTGCGTGGCGCCGGAGGCGGAGGTCACCCTTGGCGGGGTTTTCATCGACATCCCGGACGGCACGTCCCCACTGGGGAGCTTCGAACAATGGCGCCCCTTGCTGGAGACTATTCGAACTTTCTGCGTGGCTCCGGAGCCGCGGATTCGCGCACAGATGGAGCTGTTGCAACGGGTGCTTCCGCGGATCGTCGTGCAGACGCGCGTGGCGGTGGGGTGAGTGGCCGTGTCTACGGGATTACGATGCCGTGATCGAGACATTGTATGTCTCGAATGAAGACGATAACTGTCTCGCATGTACTATGCCGACCTCCGAGATGCCCTTGAGACTCTGGGCGCGCTCCTCGCCTCGCGCGGGCAGCACTATGACGTCGTCGTCATCGGGGGCGGGGCGCTGCTGCTGCTTGGGCTCATCGATCGACCGACTCGCGATCTCGACATCGTCTCTCGCATCGACGGGGAGAGGTGGCTTGAGGGGGAGCCCATGCCCGTTCCGTTGGCCGCCGCGATCGCAGAGGTGGGAAGAGCCCTCGACCTCGCCGATGACTGGCTCAACGCCGGCCCGACCGACCTGCTGCGGTTCGGCCTGCCGCCGGGATTCTCCGAGCGCGTCGTCTCACACCACTACGCCGGCCTCACCGTGCGACTGGCCTCACGCGTGGATCAAGTTGCCTTCAAGCTGTACGCAGCGGTCGATCAGGGGCCGCGTAGCAAGCACTTCAAGGACCTCCAGCGGTTGACGCCTGGTCGCGAGGAGCTTCTCGCCTCGGCCCGCTGGTGCCGGACCCACGACACCTCGGAGGGCTTCTGGGACATGCTCGTCCAGGCGCTCGCCTTGCTCGGCGTCGAGGATCCCGATGTATAGCGAGGGGATCCGACGTGACGCGGGCGACCTGGCGTGGAGCCTGTGGAGCGAGCTCGGGGTGCCCGGCGTGGTTCGCAATCACTCGTCTACGTCGATCGATCTGGAGCCGCTACTCGCGTTCACGCCCACCCTGGCGCACGAAGACCCGCGCCTGTTGGAGCAGGTGCTGTCGTGGTGCGTCGACCACGCCGACCGCGTGAACGCCGGTCGCTTGGCCACGCTGGTCAAGAAGCTCCCGACCCAGGCGCGGGTGAACTTCGAGGCGTTCGCCACCACGGTCAACCACGTAGCCGGCACACGGTGGCCGGCTGCTGGCCCGATCTGGGACCCGCTCCCGCGCCTCCGTCCGGCCCCGTTGCCGATGGATCGCCCAGCGCTGGTTCGCCTGCGCGCCCGCGCGCTCTGCGGCGTCGGAACCCGTGCGGACGTGCTCTGCGATCTGCTCGCGCGCCCCGGCGCATGGTCCACCGCGGCGGTGCTCGCCGAGGCAGGACATTCGAAGCGGAACGTGGCGCGGACGCTCTCGGAGCTCGAGGCTGCCGGCATCGTGGTGAGGCTACCGAGCGGGAACGCGCTTCGCTTTCGGCTTGCCAACCCGGCGGCGTTGGCGACGGTGCTCGGGGGAGTCCCACCCGCGAGTCCCCACTGGCTGCCGATGTTCGAGCTCGTGACCATGCTCCTCGATCTCGCGGCCATGGAGGGGACCTCATCGACCGTGCGCCGGGTCCAAGCCAACACGCTACGCGACGCCGCGGCGCCGCTGGCCGAGTTGCTCGGGCTTCCCGCACCGCCGCAAACGAGGGGGGAGCCTCAAGCTTGGGAAACCCTGATGCGCTGGGGCGCTGCGCGATTGGACGCGCTCGCAAGCGGCACCTCGGCGGCGCTCGGCGCTGAGGGCGCCAGGCCCGCAGCGCTCCCCATGGGCGGGGAGTAGGAAACTCCTACTGCATGAGCAAACGCCAGGAATCCACGAGTCCCGGCTGGATTCGAACCGAAAGGCAGCCTTTGAGGCTGCGAAGCGATCGGTGGGCTGGATGGCGCCCCCGGCTTGAAACTATTCGAACCTTTTGTGTGACGCCGGATCCCGACGTCCGGGTGCAGATGGAGCTGTTGAAACAGGTGCTTCCGCGGATTGGCGTGCGGGCGCGCGTAGAGTCGAGGTGACGGAAGCAGTCCGTTCTGGAGTGCAGGCGGTCGGCGGGCGACGCCGATGAACCTCGGCGGTTGCCTCGAACGACGTCGCGCCGCCGGTGCTACCTTCCTCGCGGAGGCATCGATGTCGGCACCCATCAAGGCCCTAAGCGGGCGAGGCCGTGGAGCTCACCTCGCAGGGGAGGGCGTTCGCGCTGATCCTCCCGATCGGGACCGGCGGCGATCGGGCCGTAGTGGAGCAGCGCCTCGGTGCCCCCGCGCTGCGTGGGCTGGCTCGCTACGCCTCGGACGACGATCTTTTCGGCACAGGCGACGCCTGGGAGGCGGACCGGTGATCGTCGCCGACACGCACGTCTGGCTGTGGATGAACGACGATCCGGGTCGCCTCTCGGAAAAGGCTCGAATGGCGCTGGCCTACACCGACGGCGTCCTGATCTGTCCGATCAGCGCGTGGGAGCTGGCCACGCTGGTCGCGAAGGGCCGCCTGGACCTGGGGCGGCCGGTCATCGAATGGGTGCGGGCGGCGTTGGCCGTCGAGCGGTGGTGACCGTCGTAACGGTACATCGAATGAATGCGAGATTAGACGCTGCAAACCACGCGAGTATTGTATGGCGCCCCCGGCTGGATTCGAACCAGCGACCCACAGAGTAGAAATCTGTTGCTCTATCCAGCTGAGCTACGGAAGCGTCCGGCGGGTCTAACCCGGCGCTCCTCGTTGGGGGAGGAGCGCGTTAGTCTCGCCCGATGATGCTGGCCTTCTGGTTGCTCGCGTGTTCCGCCGAGGAGGACGGCTCGGGCCGCGCGGCGGACACCTCGGGCGCCGACACTGATACATCGGCTGATACATCGACTGATACATCTACCGATACATCGGACGATCCCTGCCCCCCCGAAATGGCCCTCGCCGGCACCGTGTGTGTCGACCGGTGGGAGGCGCACCTGGAGGGGGCATCGCCGTACGAGGTGCCGGAGGGGGGCGTGGCGGTGGCCAGCAGCGGGGAGGTGCCGCAGGGCTACATCAGCGGAGACGTGGCTGCTCTGGCTTGTGCTTCGGCGGGTAAGCGGCTCTGCTCGGTGGACGAGTGGATGCGGGCGTGCGGGGGGCCGGACACGACGATCTACCCCTACGGGGACACATACGACTCCACCGCGTGCAACGACACCTACGCGGGCGGGCACCCCGTGGTCGACTACTTCGGCACGAGCACGGGGGTCTGGGACAGCGAGCACATGAACGATCCGGGGATCAACCAGCAGCCCGGCACGGTAGACCCCTCGGGGGCGAACCCCGGCTGCGTCACCCCCGAAGGGATCTTCGACCTCCACGGCAACCTCCACGAGTGGATCGACGATCCGGAGGGGACGTTCAAGGGAGGCTTCTACGCCGACGCGGCGATCAACGGGGCGGGGTGCAGCTACACGACCTCGGCCCACACGACCGACCACCACGATTACAGCACGGGGTTCAGGTGCTGCAAGGCACCTTCTTTCTGATCGGGGGGATTCATCGGAGGGATGAGGTGTGCCGCCGGGCGCCCAGTCCCCCCAGGGCCCATGAGCCCCCCGCGCGCCCGGCAGCACACCCCGATCATAGGCACCACATCACGGGTCAAGCTGGTTGGGGGTACGTTGCAGCTCCCGGGGTGACGGCATGCTGACGATCGACCATGTTCAGGTAGCGGCCCCGACGGGGTGCGAGGCGGCGGCTCGGAGCTTTTATGGGCGGCTGCTGGGCCTGGCCGAGCTGGCGAAGCCGGGTGACACGCTCGGGAACGGCGGCGCCTGGTTCCGCGCCGGAGATCGGGAGCTGCACGTGGGGGTCGACCCCGAGTTCCGCCCGGCGCACAAGGCTCACGTGGGCCTGGCCGCGGCGGATCGGGCCGCGCTCGAGGCGCTCGCCGAGCGGCTCTCGGGGGCGGGGCACCCCGTGAAGTGGGACACGCGGCTCATCGGGGTTCGACGCTTCTTCGTCGATGACCCGTGGGGAAACCGCGTGGAGATCCTGGCGCGGGAGTAGCTCCGCCGCCGCGCCGTCAGTCGAGCCAGTCGTCCAGGGAGGCGACCGCGGCCGCGAGGTGGCCGCGCGTGAGGTTCTCGAGCCCGAACCCAATCACGACGACGCGATGGTCCCAGCCGACCGCGGCGCCGCCGCCGGTGCCCCATTCCCAGAGCACGGTGTCCCCGGCGAGCACGTCCGGGTAGTCCTCCGTGTAGGCCGCACCCACCACCCAGCCCTCCTCGATCGAGGTGGTCTCCGCATCATCGCTGACGAAGGTGGTGTGCAGCACGGTCGAGAGCCACTCGGCGTCCGTGGCGTAGCCGACCTCGGCCCCGCTCACGACGAGGGTGCCGCCGCCGTCGAGGTAGGCGGTGATCGCCGCGCGCTCGGTGGGGTCGAACGTGCGGTCGGCGAGGCCTTCGTCGCCGAGGAGCCACACGACGCGCGGGTAGTCCGCGAGGTGCACGGTGCCGGAGGCCACGGCCTCGTTCGAGGCGACCGAGAAGCTCCCGAGGGCGTTGCCCACGTCGGCGGCGAAGGTGTGGGCCGGCTCGGACCAGCTTCCGTCGAGCACGCGGTCGAAGCCGTCGACGACGAGCCAGTCCGCCCCGAGCCCGCCGTAGGTGTCGGAGGGCTCGGAGTCTCCGTAGCGTACGTCGGTGGTGCGTACCCGCACCCACGCCGTGACCGGCACCGTGGCGCTGGTTTCGCCGGTGTCCGTGAGGAGGTTCCACCGGCTGCCGTTCTCCGAGCCCTCGACCTTGTAGCGGAGGGTCTCGCCGCCGCTGTCGGCCCGCCAGGCGACGATCGCCTGGTCTCCGTCCGAGACGACGGACAGGAGCTCCGGGGCGGCCCCGGGGCGATGGGCGAGCCCGCTGTCGGCCAGCCACCGTGCATACGCGCGCTCGTCCTCGAGCACGTCGCCATGGGCGGCGTCCACCTCGGCGATGGTCACCGCGTAGGCGGCGAGGGAGTCGTCGGCGAAGCTCGTCGAGACCGACACGCCGGCGTCCCGCAGCCGCTCGAGCAGCTCCTCGTTCTCGTGGTCCGTCCCCCCGCTCTCGGTGTAGCTCGAGCGCAGCACGCCGCCGGCCTCGGCGAAGTCGGCGAAGGTGTCGGACTCCCCGTAGAGGGCGTCGAACAGGTGGACAGCGTCGACGGCGAGCCCGCCCGATTCCAGGATCGCGGCGGTGGCGAGGTAGCCCCCCGAGTGCGCGGTCAACGCGACGGCGCCTGTCTCCGGCCGGGTGATCCAGCCGTCGCGATACAAGACCGAGACGGCATCGCGCACGAGGTTCGCGAAGCCGCCCCGCGCGGCGAGGCGGCCAAAGTCCCCGTCGGATGCGTCCTCGGGGCCCTGGGGCACGATCAACACGGCGTCACGCCCGGAGAGCGCGTGTTGCTCGCGGAGGTGCTGCGAGCCCACGATGTCGTCGAGGATGGCGCCGTGCCCGTGCAGATGGGTCACGATCCCGAGCTGGCCGCGATCGGCGAGCCCGTTCGGGACCGCGATCAACACGGAGGAGTCGTCGTAGGAGGAGCCCTCGTAGGGAAAGGGCGCGGAGGGCAGCGCCAACGTGGCCTCGGCGCCCCAGTCGTCCGTGCTCCAATCGGCCTCGGGCAGCTCCGGATCGCCGATGACGGCGGCAAGCCCGGTGTCGACGGATTGATCCTCGATGCGCACCGTCAGCGAGCCGGTCGCGATCAGGGCCTCGGATGTATCACCGATGTATCGCACGGTGTATCGCCGGGCCTCCCCGGCCCGCAGGGGGTCGGAAGCCTCGTGGTCGTCGGCCGGGGTCACCTCGAAGTCGCCGGTGACGGTGAACGCGGCGCCCCCCTCGGCGTCGCGGCCGCCGGTGGAGGTGACGGTGAGGACTGCGTCGGGGGCGGAGTCCCCCGCGGTGGCGAACGGCAGCGCGAGGTGCTCGTCCGTCGTGAAGCTGAAGTGCTCATCATCGGGATCGGTGTTCGAGTCGAAGCCGGCCGGCTTGTCGGAGCACGCGGCGAGGAGGAGGATCAGCATCGGCACGCCCGCACGATGATGCGGGGGCAGCCATCCCGCAAGGGCCCGCCCGAATAATCCCCGTGGATCGCGTCGACCCAGAAGCCTCCGGCCTCGCACATCCACTCGATCTCGCGTGGAAGGCAGAGCTGGAGCGGAAGGAGCGAGGTGGCGACGAGGGTGTCGTCGAGGAAGTAGCGATCGAGCAGATCGATCCGGGCTTCGAGCGGGCGCCGCCACACCTCGCGCGTACGCCGGGCCGCGCGGCCCTCGACCTGTCCCTGCCAGCCGAGGCGCTCGGGGGTGTGGGGCACGCCGAAGTACGCGAAGTCGGGGGCGGGAAGGTCGAGGACCAGGGGAGCGCCGACAGGGAGCGCGCGGGCGCAGGCCTGCAGGCAGGTGAGCTGGTCCTCTCGGGTGTGGAGGAAGCAGAAGGTGCCGTTCGGGACCACGATCTCACCGAACAGCCCCAGATCGAAGGTGCGGATGTCCCCCTGCACCCAGCGCGTTCGGTCGCCGGGCCGGGACCGCGCGCGCGCCCTCTCCAGCATCGGCGCGGATTGGTCGAGGCCCGTCACGTCCCGATCCGTCTGCAACAACCGGCTCACCCGCCCCGTGCCGCAGCCGAGCACGAGCACCGGGCCCGGGGCCGCGTGACGCGCGAAATACGCGGCGTCGGCGTCGGCGCCCTCGAACTCGGCGTCGTAGAAGGCGGGGATCGCTGCGTACGGGTCCGTCAGGAGGGCGCTCGGGGGCCGCCCTCCTACCCCGGTTCCAACACGGCCTCCACCGGTCGGCGCAAGGAGCGCGCGGTGGCGTCGGGGGACCGACCGATGCGGAAGAGGAGGATCTCGGCGGAGTCGGCGCGACCGGGGAGGACGGCGCGAAACGCCACCTCGATCGCGGTGAGCCGGTCGACGATGTCCCTGGGCCACGCCGCGGTCGCTCCGGCAGCGTGGCGCGCGAAGAGGTAGGGCAGGGTGGACATCGGATGGATCGCGAGCCCGAGCGCGGAGGCCCTCAACCACACGCGCTGCATCGCTCGACCGCCACGCAGGTACGCGGCGGGGCCGCCGCCGGGTACGACGATCAGCCCGATCGCCGCGGCGGACGACACGGCGTCCTTCGCGGCCTGCTCGAGCACGCGCCCCGCGCCCAGACGCGCGAGCAGCGCGGCTCGGGGCCAACGGCTGATCACCTGCACGCCGGCGCGGTCGGCCTCGGAGAGCTCGAGGGCATCGAGGTCGAGGCCGTCGCGGGTGCGGGCAACGTCCGCCGGGGTCCACCGGAGGCCCTCGACGATCTCCTGGTGGGACGGCTCGAAGAGCCATGTGAGGCGGTCGCCCGCGCCGATGGCCGCGCCGAGGAGGTCGAGGCCGACGGAGTCCTGGACGAGCAGGAGATCGGCGCCCTCTGCGGCGGCGTCCGCGAGTAGGGTTTCGGCGTCCGCCCCGAGCGCTCCGCGCTCCCCGAGGCGGCGGTTGGTCACGCGACGGCCGAGCCAGGGCAGCAGCGGATCGACGACGGCGACGCCCCGCCCGAGCCGGATCCGGAAGGCGAGGTGCGGGTCCGCGGGGTCCGGCGCGAGCGCCACCGTGGGCGCGAGCCCCGCGGCGTGGGCGGCGAGCTCGGCGTTGAGGGAGGCGGCGCCGAGCGCCACGAACGCGCCGCCGTCCCGGAAGTCCAGCACGTGGAGGCTGCGCGCGGGGTCGACGCGGCCCTCGAACGTGCCGTCGGCCCAGCGGAAGCGCCACGGCTGCGCGTTGTGTCCGGAGGGCGCGAGGACCGCGGCCGCCGCGAGCCCGCGGGCCGTTTCGAGGTCCGGCGGGTGGTGCGAGGGGACGATCGGCGTCGGCACGTCGAAGGCGCGGGCCTCGGGAACGGGCGGTGGCGCCGGCTGCGGAGCCTCGGGGACGACGTAGGCGCCCCCCCCCTCGCGGATGATCGCCTCGAGGTCGACGTAGAAGCGCCCGGAGGACGTGTGTTCGCCGAGCAGGATGCGCCGTGACGTGTCGGCCACGAGCGCGCCGCCCAGGGCGATGCCCGACGCGAGCTGCGGCCACGTGCTCACGGTTTCCCGGACCTCGAGCAGCGTCGCGGCGCCGCGAGGCGAGAGCGTGTCCTCCCCCAGGATCCGCAGCAGGTACGGCACCTTGGCCTTCGTCGGGAGCCCGTGGAGATCCTCCGCGCGCAGGTCCCCGACCAGGCCGTGCAGGAGCGGGCGATGCGGCTCGCGATCGAAGCGCTCGATGTCGAGGAGGCCGCGGTCGGACGTGTCCATCAACACCGGGATCCGGCGTGCCCGCGCGCGCTCGCGCACCCTCAGCTTGACCAGCAGGTCGTCGCACTCCTCCACGAGCAGATCGAGCCCGTCGAGGAAGGGGTCGAGGTTCTCGAGGGTGATCCCCTCCGTGTAGATCTCGACGGGGAGGTACGGGTCCAGCTCGGCGATCTCCCGCGCGGCCAGCACCGCCTTGGAGACCCCGAGCTCGTGCACGCCGGCGCGCAGGCGGTTGAGGTTCGAGAGCCCGAGGGTGTCGAGGTCGGCCAGCCGCAAGCGGCCGCCGATGCCCTCGAGCGCGAGGGTGAGCGCCGCGGCCTGGCCCACCGAGAGCCCGATCACGCCGATGGTCGCCTGGGCGAGCCGCCACTGCTCCTCCGCCGTGATCTTGTACCGGTTGCGATCCGTCCGGACCTCGCGATGTTCGGACGCGGGCAGGAGGTGCACCAGCCGGCCCGACCATGGGTACCAGACCCAATTTCCGTATCGGTGCGCCGGACGGCCCGCGAGCCACGCGGTCGCGGCTGCGCGGCTCTCGGCGGGCGGGTAGCGCCGCGCTGGATCGCGCGCCTCCACGAGCTCCCCGAGCTGATCGAGCAGCGTGTCGTGCACCACGCGAACGGCGCCCGAAGCGAGGAGCGCGTCGAGGCCGGTGTCGTCATCGGCGCGGTACACGATCGGACGCCAGGTCCGCTCGTCGGGAGCCGGCAGGGCCCGCGCTCGGACCAGCCACGGAGCGCTGTCCATCTACGCCTCCAGGATCAGGGGGGGGCGCTCGAGCGGCAACGTCACGACGAACTCGGCGCCGATCCGCACGGTCGGATCGAGCTCCAGCTTTCCGAGGTGCATCGCCACGATCTCCCGCGCCACGGCGAGGCCGAGGCCGGTGCCCTTGCCCGGCGGCTTGGTCGTGAAGAACGGCGTGAAGATCCGCTCACGGAGCTCCGGAGGGACGCCGGGGCCGGTGTCACGCACGCGGATGCAGACGGCGTCACCCACGCGCTCGGTGTGGATCCAAAGGTCGCCGCGAGTTCCCATGGCGTCGAGCGCGTTGGAGACGAGGTTCATGACGACCTGGTCGATCCACTCTGGAAAATGCTCCACCGGCTCGTCCCAGTCGTAGTGACGGTGGATCGTGAATTCGACGGTTCGGTACTGAAGGATGGTCAGGACCGCCTCGATCTCCTCGGAGAGGCGCCCGGACTGCACGCGGGGGGTGTGCTCCTGGCGCGTGTAGGCGAGCATGCCCTTCACGACGCTGTGCATGCGCCGTCCGGAGACCTCGATGGCCTCGATCAGGGCGTCGGCCTGGCGGAAATCGCGGCCCTCGGGGTTGGCCCCCAGCCGTTGAAGGGCGCGGCGCAGCGGAGAGACCGCGTTGATCACGGCGTTCACGGGGTTGAGCATCTCGTGGGCGATGCCGGCCGAGAGCACCCCGAGCGAGTACTGTTTCTCCATGCGCAGCAGCGTGGTCGCCAGCAACCGGATGCGAATCTGCGCGTTCACGCGCGCAAGCAGCTCCGGGGGTGAGAACGGCTTGGTGATGTAGTCGTCCGCCCCGACGGAAAAGGCCTGCAATACGGCATCGGAGCCGTGTCGCGCAGAGAGGAGCAGGACCGGAATACCCCGGGTGGCGACGTTGTTCTTGAGCCGCCGGCACAGCTCGAGGCCGTCGACGTGGGCCATCATGACGTCGGACACCACCACGTCGGGCATGTCCCGGGCCACGATCGCCTGCGCCTCGCGCGCGTCCCCTACCGCGCGGACATGGTGGTCTCGGGAGAGGATCCGGAGCAGGAAGGCCCGCATCTCCGGGTTGTCCTCGACCACGAGCACCTGCGTGCGGGAGCGAACCTGCGTCTCCGCTCCCCCCTCGAGCACGAGCAGCGAGGGGGCGTCCTGGTCGACCCCCACCGCCTCGGCGACGCGCTGTGGGGAGGGCGCCTCGATCCGTACGAGCTCGACCCGGGGGGCGTGTCCGTCGCGAGGGAGGCGCACACGAAAGCAAGCGCCGTGGCCGGGCTCGCTGTCGAGCTCCACCACGCCGTCGTGGGCGCGCACGAGGTCCCGCGCCATCGCGAGGCCGATCCCCGAGCCTTCGACGGAGCCCTCTCCGCGCCCGCGGGTGAAGCGCTCGAAGATGTGGGCCTGGTCCTCCGGCGCGATTCCGGGGCCGTTGTCCTCGACCTCGAGGATCGCCTCGGTCCCCAGGACGCGCACCCGGACCACCACCCGATCCCCGAAGCGCACGTACTTGATGGCGTTGCCCACCAGGTTCACCAGCACCCGGCGCAGCAACGAGGGATCCGCCAGCACGCTGACGGCTCCGTCGCAGAGCTCCGCTGACAAGGCGATGTTCTTGCGATCGGCCAGCGGACACAACGTGTCCACCACGTCCTGTACCAGGGAGCAGAGCTCGAGCTCGATCCGATGGATCGGCAGCGCGCCGGCGTCGAATTTCGCGAAGTCGAGGAGCTCTCCCACGAGGTGGAGCAGCGCCGTTGCGTTCTGGCGTGCCGCGCGTACGGTCGCCTGGACATCGCCGTGACGGCCCGCGGCGAGCTCGACCTCGAGATCCTCGAGCGGCGCGAGGATGAGGGTCAGCGGCGTGAGGAAGTCGTGGCTCACGTTCGTGAAGAAGCGGTCCTTCGCCTGATCCGCGTGTTCGAGGCGGGTGACGGTGTCCTCCAGGGACGTGCGCGCCTCTTCCAGCTCGGCGGTACGCTCGCGCACGCGCACCTCCAAGGTGTCGCGGAGGTCCGCGATCACCCGGTAGGACTGGGCGTTTTCGACCGAGATCGCGAGCTGGCTCGCCATGGACTCGAGCAGCGCGGGGTCCAGGTCGCCTTCGTCCACGCCCTGAGGATCCACGCCGACGAGCATCGCCCCCACGAGCCGCTCATGGCTCAGGAGCGGGTTGGCCCACCACGCCCTCCCCGCGAGGCGGAGCCGGGTCGGCGCGCGCGACATCCGCACCGCGCCGGGCGCGTCGGCCTGCGCCAGGGCGCCCAGCTCGGTGAGCTCGGCCAACGGAATGCCGCGCCACGCGGCCACCACGAAGCCGCCCGGCTCTCCGTCCACCAACAGGATCGCCACCGGAACGTGCCCCAGGCCATCCGAGATGGTCACCGCGGCGCGGCGGAGCATGCTCCGCGCGTCGAGCTCGCTCGTCGCGGCTCGAGCCAACGCGTTGAGCACGGTGAGATCGCGCACCTTCCTGTCGAGCTGGCGCTTGGCGTCGGTGAGCGCCGCCACCTTCTCCTGGAGCAGGCGGTTTGCCTCTTCCAGCTCCGTCGCCGCGTCGGACAGGTTCTGCAGCCGCTTCCGCGGGCCCGTCGCGACGCGCTCCCAGAGGCTGCGCACCCGCTGTCCGATCGTGATCCACTTGGTGATGGCGATGTCGAACACCGCCTCCTGCGGACCGAGCCGCGTCATGCTCACCCGCGCGAGCGGCGCGCCGACCATCGGGGGGACGCCGGCCAGGATCCCTCGCACCGTGTCGAGAAAGGCATCGCTGGGGGTGACCTCCGGCGAGAACCGATAGTGCGCGCGCAGGGTGTCGGGACCGCTCTGCTCGACGCCGATCTTCACGAACGGGAAGAGGAACCGCTCCACGAGCGTCGGAAAGCGCTTGTACATCTGGTAGGGCGAGAACAGGCCGTGAATGACCACCCGGAGGAAGCCGAACCCCTTGGTGGTCGCGAAGGTCAAGCCGATGTCGTAGAACAGCTCGGGCACGCCCGGGAAGAGCGGGGCCACCCGCCCCTCGATCACCAGGAACGTCTCGAAGTCGATCCAGTTCAGGCGATCGTCGAGCCAGCTCGGCGTGTACGGCAGCCCTTCCTGGAGCACCCTACGGGAGAGCCCGTGCGACTCGAGGTAGTCGTAGAAGAACGTGAGCGCCAGACAGCTCACCTCCCGGCGCCTTGGGAACGACGAATCCACGGGTCAGTTCCGGGACAGCCTTGGCGCCGTAACCTCATAGAGGTGTTCGAGGAAGCTCGGGAGCAGATTGGTAGACAGGACGGTGAGGGCGCCGGCACCGAGGTCTCGAGGGGACAATCGCGAGGCGCAAGCAGGCGTGCCCTCCTCGAGCAGGCACGTGAACGAGGCCCGCCCACGCGCCCGATACCACGCGGCCGCGGCGTCGAGCAGCGCGGGGAAGGCGTGGACGCCGTCGACGGACACCGCGTAGAGCCGCACGACGTCGAGCAGCTTGAACAGGTGGAGCCCGACATCGGCGGACTCGACCGTCGCGGCGGCGATCACCTTCGTGCCGTTCCGAACCACCAGCAGCTCTCGCTCGCGGGTCAGGCCGGCCTTGGCCCACAGCGCCTTGAGGGTGAGCAGATCGAAGCGCTCGGGGACCAGGTCGAGGGCCTGGCGGTAGGCCCAGGGCCTGCGCGCGACGAGGGCGTCGAGCAGGACGTCTCGCTCGTCTTCGGACGCGAGCCCTACGTTCGGGTCGAGCTTCGCGACGCGGAGCGGCACGTCGATCTCGAGCGCGTGAAAGTCCACCACCGCCGCGAAGCCGCTGTCGGCGTAGCGCTGGGCCAGGTCGTAGTGGACGAGCTTGCTCCACTGCGCCGACGCCTGGATCAGGCCCGTCGTCCAGCGGAGGTCGGGGTCCGTCTGCGCGTGTTCGAACGCCCGCAGGTGGATGTCGCGCAGCACCTGCCGCCCGGTGTGGCCGTCGGGGGGCGCGCCCTGGCGCTTCGCGATCTGGAAGCCGAACCAGGAGTGCTCGTACACCTTGAGCAGGGAGATGGACGCCTCGACGCCGCGCTCCGAGGGCCAGACCACCTGGCACCCTACCTGGGGAGCGGCGTCAACCTTGCGGGCCGCCGTCGCGAAAGGCGCCTTCAACGCTCCGAAGTGCGCCTGCGCCTTGCCGGAGAGGCTGAAGTAGCCGGACGCGGTGTAGAGGCTCCAGGTGTCCTCGCTCCAGGTCGCGCCGAGGCGCGTGGTCGGGTTCAGGACCGAGCCTACGACCTGGTTCCAGCGGAGCGCGTCCGCCTCGGTGCTCGGCCGGAGGCGGAGGCCGCACGTCGCGCCGCGGCCCTCTCGGGGCGGGTGCACGATCCGTACTTCGGCGTCGAAGTGCAGGGTGGCGCCGAGCGGCGTGGTCACGACGATGTCGCGGAGGCGCAGGCCCGCGCAGACCATGTCCTGGTCCACCCGGGTGTCGAACGACAGCCCGTTGGAGGAGATGTCACGCATCGGGCGCCGTACGTTCAGCTCGGGCAGAACGGGGTGGGTGAAGCTGATCGAGTAGCCGGCCGGCGCGTCGGCGCGGCGTGACGCGCGGTTCTGCATCCGCACGAGGCGCGCGGGAAGCGGAACCGCGACGCGGTCGCGGATGCGGATGATCCGCGTGACGCTGAAGCGGTAGATGGAGTTGTACCCGTGGAGCTCCACCTCGAAGGGGGCGTCCGGGATCGGCGACGTCGCCGTGATCTGGAGCGGAAAGGGCCCGTCCGACAGCGCCGCGACGAGGCGGCCGCGCACCACGCCGGTGGTCGTGCGGAGCAGGGCGGGGGCCTCGTACGCGGCGAGCGCGCGGATGCGCGCCTCGATGCGCGCGATGTCGGTGATGGGCTCGGAGGCGGCCAGCTCGGGCAGGGTCGGGTCCGCCCGCCCCGCATCGGCCCTCCCCTGCGCGAGGAGCTCCTGGAGGATCCCCCCGATGCTCTGCGTCGGCGGCTCGGGCGGGGGGGTGACGGAGGGATCCCGAACGCTCGCGTGCTGGGTACGCTCCGCGCTCGGCGCCGCGGCGTCGGAGGGCGCGGAGGACGCCGTCCAGAAGCGGGTGAGCAGGGGGGCTTGCGGCCTCGTGCGTTCAGGCATCGGGCACCTCGGGGGCGTGGCACGGGAAGAGGAGGCAGAACGAGGCGCCCGCGAGGGGCCCCGTCGGCAGGAGGAGCAGGTCACCACGGTTGGCGCGCGCCAGCTCTCGACAGATGGGCAGGCCGAGGCCCGTTTCCTGTGCGTCGGTGCGCGCGGAGGTCGCGGGCAGGAACAGCCTCGCCCGCTGTTCTGCGGGGAGCCCGAGGCCGCTGTCCGACACGATGATCCTCACCATGTCGCCGTCGCGCGAGGCTTCGACGTAGATTTCCCCTTCGACCGCGCCGCCCGCCCCGGCGGCTTCCCCCGCCGACTCGATCGCCCGCCGCGCGTTCCGGAACAGGGTGAGGAGGATGCGGATGACGTCGGTGCGGTCGACCCAGGCGAAGAGCGGGGCGGCGACGGAGGTGTGGAACCGGGCCACCCGCCCCACCTCGGGCCGGATGAGCTCGACGGCATCCCGGACCATGTCCTTCACCGGATGCTGGGCCGGCACCGGACGCGTCAGGACCGTGCGCGTCTTGTCGTGGAGCTCGACCAGGTAGGCCAGGGTCCGGCGGAGCTCGTTCAGCTCTTCGTCGACGCGGTCACGAATCTCGGGCGGGAGGTAGGTGGCGCCCAACTTGAGGTCCTGCTCGAGGTTCGAGCTGGTCAGGAGCAGGGCGGTCGTCACGTTGGCGAGATCGTGGAGGATGCGCGCGCGGATGAACCCGAGCGTCACGAGCTGGTTTCGTTCGGCGAGCGTCGCACGGAGCACCGAGACCGTGCGTTCGAGCCGCACGCGGGTGACAGCCTCCGCGAGGATCTGCCGCACCTCCCATACGTCCCACGGCTTGGTCAGGTACCGGTGGAGGCCTCCGCGATTGATCGCGTCGATCGCGGTGCGCTGGTCGGAGTAGGCCGTGACGAGGATCCGGACCACACCCGGATGCCATTCGCGAACGCGCTCGCACAAATCGATGCCGCTCATCCCGGGCATGCGTTGGTCGGCGAGCAATACGGCGATGGGCAGGCGATCGAGCAGCTCCAACGCCTGCTCTCCGGAGCTCGCGCACACGATCTCGAACTCTTCTCCAAACGTCGATTCGAACACGACGATGTTCGGAGACTCGTCGTCGACGTACAGGATGGGGCAGTCGGTGGCGCGCACGGGCAGCTACGATCGCACAGCCCGGCGCGCGGGCCGGTCACTTTTTTTCACCCCTTCGAGGGCGCGCGGACAGGGCCGTGCCAGAGCCTACGTTCAAGCGTTGTTGTCGGGGGCCGGCGCGGCCGCCGGGACCTCCGGAGCGCCATGTCGCGGCCGCGGATCCGCGTGGCGCGCGCGGCATCGGCGGCGATTACGGCGGGGTGACACGCTCGACCGAGTACACCGCGGCCTGGTAGTGCTGGTTCGTGACCGTCTGCACGAGGGTCCCGTGCGCGATCACCCAGGCGTCGATCCGGCGCCGCGTGGCGGTGGAGCCATCCTCGATGCCGCTGAGGACGACATAGGGGATGGGGCCCTCGCCCGGACACTCGGAGTCGAGGTGGGACCGGGTGGGCTCGGCCGCGTCCGCGAAGTCGAAGCCCGGCGAGTGTGGGCAGAAGGTTCGCGCGGCGTAGGCTACCACTTCGCGCCGCAGACACGAGGCGCCGCCGCCCGGCGGGAAGTGGGACGCCACCACCTGGCCCAGGCGCCAATCGGCCACGTCGAGCTGGCTCGGGGGCAGCCCCAGCCCCGCGAAGGCGTGGGCGCTCGGCCACAGGCCCACGACGGTGGCGGCTCCCACGAGGAGGCCCAGCCCCCCGCGTGTCGCGAGCACCCACCGGTGCCCGAAGGAGCCCCTGGCCGCCCACTCGAACGCCCCCTCGAGCGCGCGTTCGGCGAGCCGGAGGACCACGTCCGCGCCACGGAACACGAGGAGCACCCCGAGCGGGTGGTAGTTCTGGGTGTACCGGGGAGGGGAGCCGGCGGCGGCGAACACGAGGACGGGGACGAGCGCCAGGGCGAGCGGAACGCCCGCGCCCAGGCCACGGAAGGGGCCGAGGCGCTCGCGGATCACGCGGGAGAAGCCGCCCGGGCGCAACGGGGGCGCCGCGGAGAGGCCGAACCCCGCGATCCCGAGCCAGGGGAGCCACAACGCGGCGCTCCACGGGAGCCAGGCGGGGCGCGTCGCGGCGGCGAGGAAGGCGACGCTGTGTTCGAGGGCGGCGGGGCCGCCCGTGCGGACGGTCGCGATCGCGCGGGCCATGGAGTCCACGAGGTTGGCCGCGTCCCCGTTCGGACCGGCGGGCGCCACTCCCTCAGCGAGGCTGCCGGTGAGCAGGCCCCACTCGAGGATGGGGTAGTTCAGGAAGGCGAGGCCGACCCCGAGCAGCGCACCGGCCGCGAGGCCCCCGGCGCCGAGCCAGCGGCGGAAGCCGGGCTCGCCGCGAAGCAACGCGAGCAGGAGGGCGGGCACCCCGATGCCGATGGTGGTGAGGTGCGCGGAGGAGGCGAAGCCCACGACGACTCCGAACAGGGGCGCCAGCTTCCAGTGCCTCGCCGCGCACTCCGCCGCGAGCAAGGCGGCGGGGAGCGCCAACGTCACGAGCGGATCGACGCCGTACCGATCCGCCGCCAACACCGAGGGTGTGTAGCCGACGGCGGCGATCGCGGCGGCCAGCGCCATCCCACGCCCCATCCAGCGCCGACCGAGCAGGTAGACGACAGGGCCGAGCGCCACGTGAACCAGGTGGTTGACGAGGTGCCCCGCGAGGGCCGGGTCGGGGAGGATCTCGAGGACCAGGGCCGTGAGCCGAGGCAGGATCGGCAAGCGGTGCGGGTCGAGATCCTCGGTGCGGCCGAGCCAGAGAGCAGACGCGTTGGAGGCCCAGGCGCCCGCGTCGGGCCCCTCCAACAGGTGGTCGCGAAACCGGGCCCACGCGGGGGAGGTGGCGGGGCGGAGGGCGGAGTCGGGGCCACGAGCAGCGGCCCAGGTGACGATGCCGGCGATGCCGGCGAGGAGGGCGCCGAGCGGATCGAGGAAGCGGAGCCGATCGACCGGCTCGGAGCTCCTCGCGCCGGGCACGGCACGGGGAATCGGCTCGAGCGGGGTTGAGGAAGGCGAGGCGGGTACCTCGGTCAGGCTGCACCGGGAGGGAGGGGGGCCCGACGGTATAAGACCGCGCGCGCGTTGTGTCGCCGGCCCGTGAACGACGCATCTCCGGTGCCGCTTCGGGTTACCCACAGCCGCGCTCGGGTGACCGGTTGGCCTATCGTTTCCCCTTCTCTCCGTTTCCGACGGGTTGGTATGTGGTGGCGGATGCGACCAGCCTCGCTCCGGGGGCCCTCGTGGCGCGCACGTTCATGGGCCAGGAGATCGTGGTCTACCGCACCCGCGCGGGCGTGGCCTGCGTGGCGGACGCCTACTGTCCGCACCTGGGCGCCCACTTCGGGCACGGTGGCACGGTCGAGGGCGAGACCCTCCGGTGCCCCTTTCACGACTTCCGCTTCGACACCGGCGGCGCGTGCGTCGCGACTCCGTACGGCCACCCACCCCCGGGAGCCGCGCGGCTCCGGCAGTGGGCGATCCGCGAAAAGAACGGGTACGTCCTGGCGTGGTTCGACGCCGCGGCAGGGCCCCCCACCTTCGAGGTGCCGGACATCGCGCCGTCGGACGAGTGGTCGGCGCCCTACGCCGAGGTCCGGGTCATCCGCAGCCACCCGCAGGAGACGACCGAAAACAGCGTCGACGTGGGCCACTTCGCCGCGGTTCACCGCTACACGGGGTTCGAGACGCTCAAGGAGATGGTCTCGAGCGGGCCCTACCTCAACGCCCGCTACGCCATGTCGCGGGTCGCGGGCTACACCGGTCGAAAGATTCGCGCCGAGTATGAGGTGCACGTGCACGGCCTCGGTTGGTCCTTCGTCGAGGCGCGCGTCCCCGCCCTGGGGCTGGAGACCCGCCACTACGTGCTCCCGACCCCGCTGGACGGCGAGCGCATCGAAATGCGGCTGGCCACGACCGTGCGCACCACCGACATGGCGAAGGCCTCCCCCATCCTCCGGGTGCTTCCGGCGGGCCTGCTGCGTTGGATCGTCGGCCTGGCGACCTGGCGAGGCTTCCGGAACGATGTCTCCCAGGACCTCCAGATCTGGGAGAACAAGCGCTACATCAATCCCCCCGCGCTCGCGAAGGGGGATGGCCCGGTCGGCCGCTATCGCCAGTGGGCCCGCCAGTTCTACCCGGACGACAAGGCAGCGTAGCGCGACCGGTCGGGGGCCGCCCATAGCGGGCGCCCGGGCCTACTCCACCCCGACGAACCGCCACGCCATCCCGCCCGCGGGAGCCCACCGCAGCTTGCGTTCGCCGAACACGCTCCCGACGGTGAGCACGAGGTCACCCAGGGTCGCGTCGGCGGCCTCGAAGTTGGCCAGGCCGCGAAAGTCGAGGACGATCTCATCCTTCTCGATGACGTTCTTCGTCGCGGTGATCGTGCGGCCGCCGTAGTCGAGCGTGAACACGGGCGCGAGGATCGAGAGCGCGCGGGGCAGCTTGAGGACCACGCCGTCCTCCCCGAGCCGAGTCACGGCCGCCACCGAGGCGGCGCGCCCCGCGTCCCGCGAGAGGGTGTCCATCCGGCTGGCCATGCCGGGGTTGGTCGGCGCGCGGCTGGACGCCTCGCGGAAGGCCTTGGCCTCGGCCATCTTGAAGGCGTCCGTGTCTACCCAGACCACGGCGTCGTCCGAGAGGAGCACGGCCCGGTGCTGGACCACGTCGGCGCGGGTCTTGGGCTTGCCGAGCCACTCGGTGTCGATGTCGAGGCGCCCGAAATTGGTGGACTCACGCGGGAGCACGGCCGGGAGCGTGCGCTCCGCGCTCACCGCGCTGTATTGGCCGGGGAGCATGTCCGTGTATTGGATCGCGAGCACGAGGGTGGCATTCCGAAGCGTGCGCTCGCTGCGGTTGTCGATGGCGAGCGTGATCCCACCGCCGATGAGCTCGGCGTCCACGACCAGATCGAGCCAGGCGTCCTCGGGGAAGATGGCACGGTAATCCTCCCCCAGCAGCTCCAGGCAGAATTGGATGTCCGAGAGGAGGAAGTCCCACTGGGCCTGGGCGCGCCGCCTGCCGAAGTGTTCGAGGACATGCTGCTTGCCGGCTTCGAATTTGCCGGCGTCGAACAATCCCTTCGCGAGCTGGAGGTCGGGGCTGTAGAACCCCGCGCCCACCATCGTGGAGCGGTAGCTCTCCAGGATCCAGGTGCCCTCCCGCGATTGGTCGAGGAAGGCGCGCTGCTTGTACGGGTCGAGCATGTCGGACAGGCGGGCTGCCTGCTTCGGGTACATGGCGGCGGATTGTTGGAACGCCAGGGTGGCCTTGGCTTCATCTCCACGCCGGCGCTCGAGCACGCCCTGGAGGAGCAGGGCGGGAGCGCTCTGATCGGGGTGCAAGGCGAGGACCTCGGCGATCAGGGCCTCGGCGCGGGGGAGGTCCTCGACCGTGCCACCGACCAGGATGGCCTGCGCGGCCAACAGGTGCGCCTCCTGCTCGCCCGGGGACATCTCCATCGCGGCATCGGCGGCGGCGCGCGCCGCGGCCCAGTCACCGTTTCGGGCGGCGAGGCGGGCGCGATCCCGCAACAGGCACAGCTTGTCCCAGGCCTCGAGGTGTGGGCGGAGCGTGTTGGCGTAGGTCGCGACGGCCTCGTAGAGCGCGGCCTCCTCGCCACGAAGGGCGTTCGCGACGCGGGCGTGCTCGGCCTTCTCCACGCGGAGCTGCTCCAGGAGCTTCTGCGCCTGCTCCTTGTCGACCGACACGGAGGTCGCCGGCGACAGCCCGCCCTGGAGCTCGACCAGGGACATCGTCTTGAGCAGGTACTCGGCGGAGACGGCGAACAGCTCGTCCTTCTCGTCCGCCTGGGTCTGGAGCGCGTAGAGGCGGAACAGCACGTCGAGGATCCTGCCCCGCGCCGCGAGCACGTCGGGAGCGACGCCCCGGTAGTCCTGGGCGGCGGCGGCGGCGAGGTACTCCCGCATCGAGTGGTGATCGGCGAGGGCGCGATCGATCTCGTGCACCACGCGGATGGTCGTGTCGATGTCGGTCGGGGCCAACGCCGCGGCGTCCATCCGGGCCTTGACCGGATCGACCTCCTCGCGCGCCGTGGCCTCGGCGGCGGCGAGCGCGGCGTCCTCCCGGGCGTCCCACCACACCCAGCCCACGAGGCCGAGCGCGAGGAGCACGATCGGCAGGGATCCCACGAGGAGGCGGTCGTATCGATAGCGGGGCGTCGTCACCCCGGGAGGATAATCGACTGGAGGGCGGCGTGACCCGGATCAGTACAGGGCGAGCCGGTAGAACTCGCTGTTGTCCGTCCCCACGTACAACCAACCGTCCTCGGAGACCGTGCAGGTCGAGTTGTTCCCGTGGTCGGTCGGGAGGTCGGGGAGGGAGGCCCAGGTGTCGGTGGCGGTGGTGTACTGCCACATGGTTTTTCCGCCCGTGTCCCCGGCCGCGTAGATGTGGCCGGAGCGATCGGAGCAGAAGATGTCGTTGAGCTGGGACTCGGGGATGTCGGCCACCTGCGTGATCTCGCCGGAGACGAGGTCGTACCGGTAGAGAGCCGGCATGTGGAACGCCCCGAAGTAGAGCGCGGGGCCGGTGGGGTCGTACCCGAGGCGCGTCTCGTACTGGCTGCCGAGCCCCGTGGGCACGTAGTCGACCGTGCCGGTCTCGGTGTCGTAAACGACGATGTTCCCGTCGGACGTGTGGCCGTAGATGTTCCCGACCTCGTCCGACTCGGTCATGTTGTAGTCGTCGCCGCCGGTGATCGTCGTGATCGTGTCCCACCCGTCGGTCGAGGGCGTGTAGCGGTAGATCGTGTTGTTCATGATCGACCAGAGCTGCCCGTCGTAGGGCGCCATCGAGTTCCAGATGCGCGAGGCGGGGGCCGTGGTCGCCAGCTCGGTCCACACGTCGCTGTCTGGATCGTAGGCCTGCCCGATCGCGTCGTACATGTTGTGGAGGAGCGTGCCCGACGGGTGGAAGCTCTGGAGGGAATAGGGTGCCGTGAGGGTGGTCGCGCGGGTTTCCCAGCGCGTGCCGAAGGTGCCGGAGAAGAGGGCATCGCAGGACGTCGTTCGCGTGGGGTCGCCGTCGTCGCAATCGGTGGCGTCCGCGACGTGTCCGCTCGGGCGGTCGCAGGCGAGGGTCGACGCCGAGGCGTCTCCGTAGCCGTCGCCATCCGTGTCCGCGTACCAGGTCCCGACGTCCGCCGCGCCTTCGTCTACCGTGCGGTCGCAATCGTTGTCGGCGCCGTCGCAGACCTCGGTGCCCGCGGGGGACGAGGTCGCGTCGAGGTCGTCGCAATCGGAGGTCGAGGCCACGAAGCCGGCGGGCGCGAGGCAGGCCTCGGTGGTGGAGCCGGCAGTGCCGTAGCCATCGCCATCGCTGTCGGCGTACCAGGTCGAGGTGTCGACCGAGCTGTCCTCATAGACCGCTCCGTCGCAATCGTGATCCACGCCGTCACAGGACTCGGGCGCGCCGACGTAGGTGGTGGCGTCGTCATCGTCGCAATCGGAGGAGGTCGAGACGAAGCCGTCGGGGACGAGGCAGGTCTCGGTGGTGAAGTCGACGCTGCCGTGGCCGTCCCCATCCGCGTCCGCGTACCAGGTCGACACGTCCACCGAGCTGTCCTCGTGGACCGCCCCGTCGCAATCGTGATCCACGCCGTCACAGGACTCGGGCGCCCCCACGTAGGCGGTGGCATCGGCATCGTCGCAGTCCGTGGCATCCGCCACGTGGCCGGCGGGCGCCGCGCAGGAGGGCGCGCCGACCTCGGCGTCCCCGTAGCCGTCTCCGTCTTCATCGGCGTACCAGAGGGGCGCGTCGGCGGCGTCGTCTTCGTCGACCGTGGCGTCGCAGTCGTTGTCCGCCCCGTCGCACACCTCGAGGTTGCCGGGGAAGTTGGACGGGTTCGCGTCGTCACAGTCCGTGGCGGTGGTCAGGTAGTTGGCGGGCTGGGTGCACGCCGACACGATGTCCTCCGCGTCCCCCGCGCCGTCCCCGTCGGTGTCGCCGTACCAGGTGAGCGCGTCCGCCGCGGTGCTCTCGTCGACATGGGCGTCACAATTGTTGTCGACGCCGTCGCACATCTCCGTCGCGTCCGGATTCACCGTGGCGTCGGAGTCGTCACAGTCGTAGGCGGCCTCGAAGCCGTCCCCGTCCGCGTCGACGGGCGGGTCCATGTCCCCGCTGTCGTCGGGGCCGGGGTCGACGGGATCCTTGTCCTCGCCCGAAGGAGCGGTGCAGGCGGCGGCCAGGAGGACGAGGAGGAGATGGGACGGGCGCAGCATCACGTTGGGCTCCAGCGGGGCGATGGTACCACCGCACGTCGCGCTCCGTCCCCGAAGCGTCCGCGCTCCGCCTCCGGTGTCCCGCCTAGGCCTCGGGCAACCGCAGCTTCGTCAGGATGGCGTCCATGCTCTTTTTCGCGTCCCCGTAGAGCATCTTGGTGTTGGGGAGCACGAACAACGGGTTCTCGATCCCGGCGTAGCCGGCGCCCTTCCCGCGCTTGAACACGATGACCTCGCCCGCCTCCCACGCGGGGAGGACCGGCATGCCGTGGATGGGGCTCGTCGGATCGTCGATGGCGCCGGGGTTGACGATGTCGTTGGCGCCGATCACCAGCACCAGATCGGTATGACAGAAGTCGGGGTTGATCTCGTCCATCTCGAGCACGAGGTCGTACGGCACGGAGGCCTCGGCCAGGAGCACGTTCATGTGGCCCGGGAGCCGCCCCGCGACGGGGTGGATCGCGAAGCGGACCACGGCGCCGCGCTTGCGGAGGAGCGCGGTGAGCTCGCGCACGGGGTGCTGGGCCTGGGCGACCGCCATGCCGTAGCCCGGAATGACGATGACGCTCCGCGCCAGCATGAGGCGATCCGCGAGGTCTCCCGCCAGGATCGCGATGGGCTCCAGGCCGCCCTCGATCGCGGCGCCCTTGGCGGGTGCCGCGCCCTCGTCCGCGCCGAAGCCGCCGAGGATGACGCTCCAGAAGCTCCGGTTCATCGCCTTGCACATGATGTACGACAGGATGGCGCCGGAGCTCCCGACGAGCGCGCCGGTGACGATGAGGAGATCGTTGCCGAGGAGGAAGCCCGCGGCGGCAGCCGCCCAGCCCGAGTAGCTGTTGAGCATCGAGACGACGACCGGCATGTCCGCGCCGCCGATCGCCATCACGAGGTGCCAGCCCAGGAAGCACCCGAGCGCGGTCATGACGAGCAGGAGCGGCAGCGCGAGCCCGCCGACGTTGGCGGCGAAGCCGGCGGCGAGGACGAACACGAGGATCAACAGGCCGAGGTTGAGCGCGTGACGGCCGGGCAGCAGCAGCGGCTTCGAGCGGATCTTGCCCTCGAGCTTGCCCCACGCCACCACGGAGCCCGCGAACGTCACCGCGCCGACGAACACGCCCACGAACAGCTCGATGGCGTGGATGAGCGCCTCCGCGCCGGTCGGATGCGGAGCCCCGACGGCCTGGCTGCCGAAGAAGCTGGCGATGCCGACGAGCGCGGCGGCGGCGCCGACGAAGCTGTGGAGCACCGCGACGAGCTGCGGCATGCTCGTCATGCCGACGCGGGCGGCGAGCAGCGCCCCCACGATCCCGCCGATCACGAGGGCGGGAGCGAGCAGGGCCCACCCGCCGGCCGAGGCGCCCACCGCGGTGGCGAGCACGGCGAGGCCCATTCCGACGATGCCGTAGAGGTTGCCGCGCCGCGCGGTCTCCGGGTGGGAGAGGCCGTTGAGGCTCGCGATGAACAGGGCGCTGGCGCCGATGTAGGCCGCGCTGACGAGTCCTTGGAGCATGGGCTAGCCCTCCCGCACGAACATGCGCAGCATGCGCTGGGTGACGAGAAAGCCACCCGCGACGTTGATCGTCGCGAGCAGGATGGCGATGGCGCCGAGGACCGAGGCGGCCGAGAGCGTTCCGCCCGTTCCGAGCTGAACCATGCCGCCGAGGAGGATGATGCCGCTGATGGCGTTGGTGACGCTCATGAGCGGGGTGTGGAGCGCGGGGGTCACGTTCCAGACGACCTGCCAGCCGATGAAGCAGGCCAGGACGAAGACCAGGAGATGCGTGAGGAAGGCGGGCGGTGCCACGAGGCCCACCGCGAGCAGCGCCGCGCCGGCGACGAAGAGGCCGACGGGGTTGCTGTTGCCGCGGGGTGAACCGTGGCTGCCCGCCTTGCCGTGGCCGCCCGCATGGGAGCCGGCCTTCTGCGTGGCGTTGGGCCGACCCGAGGGGGTGGACGCGAGCGTGGCCTTGGCGGAGGCTCCGTTGGCCGGGACCGCGGGGGAGGGGCTTCCGCCCGCCGTGGGCGTCGCCGCGGGGAGGACCTTGGGCACCGCCGCTGCGAGGAACGGCGGCGGCGGCCAGGTGACGGCGCCGTCGTGGGTCACCGTCATGGCGCGCACGACCTCGTCGGCCAGATCGACGTTGAACTTCGCGGCGCCGCCCATGTCGTCGAGCAGATGGCAGAGGTTGGTGCCGAAGAGCTGGCTCGCCTGCACCGCCATGCGGCTCGGGAGGTCGGTGTACCCGATGATCGACACCAGGTTGTGCACCACGACCTCGCCCGGACGGGTCAACGCGCAGTTGCCGCCCTGCTCGGCCGCCAGATCGACGATGACGGACCCCGGGCGCATCGCCTCGACCATCTCCTCGGTGATGAGGAGCGGCGCGGGCTTGCCCGGGATGAGCGCGGTGGTGACGATGATGTCGACCTCGCGCGCCTGCTGGAGGAACAGGGCCATCTCCGCGGCGATGAACGCCGGGCTCATCTCCTTCGCGTAGCCGCCGACGCCGGCGCCGTCCTCCTCGAGGGTCACCTCGATGAACTCCGCGCCGAGGCTCTGCACCTGCTCGCGCACGGCGGGCCGGGTGTCGAACGCGCGGACGATGGCGCCCAGCGCGCGCGCGGTGCCGACCGCCGAGAGCCCGGCGACGCCCGCGCCGATGATGAGCACCTTGGCGGGCGTCACCTTTCCCGCGGCGGTGACCTGCCCGGTGAAGAAGCGCCCGAAGCGGTTCGCGGCCTCGATGACGGCGCGGTAGCCGACGAGGTTGGCCTGGGAGGACAACACGTCGAGCTTCTGCGCGCGGGTGATGCGCGGCACCTGGTCCATCGCGAGGAGCGTCACGCCGCGCGCCGCCACGGCCTCGAGCAGCCCCGAGTTCTGGGCCGGCCAGAACAACGACAGGACCACCTGGCCCTTCCGCATGTGGGCGATGTCGGCGAGGGTCGGCGGGCGCACCTTCAACACGATGTCGGACTGGGCCCACACGGCCGCGGCGTCCGGAAGGAGCTCGACGCCCGCGTACGCCTCGTCCGCGAGGCCGGCGCCGGCGCCCGCGCCCGACTCCAGCGCGACGGTGAAGCCGAGCTTGCGGAGGCGCTCCGTCGACTCCGGCGTGGCGGCCACGCGGCGTTCGCCTGGGAAGGTCTCTCGTGGAATCCCGATGTTCATGGCGCCTCTGTCGCGGCGAGCAGCCACGGCGCGCGGAACGTAGCGCGTCGTCCTCTCCGGACCAAGCTCGACGGCACGTTCCTCCGCGACCGGGTGCCCGGCACTGGCGCTCCCCCCCGTGGAGGTGCTACACGACGGCCAGACGAGGCTCCCTATGCTCACCTTTCTCCTGCTCGCTTGCGTCACCGAGACGAATTTCTCGGGCCACGTGGTGGGCCTGGTCTGCGCCCGCTCCGAGGAGTGCCACAAGGCGGACTTCGAGTCCAACTACGATGACCAGGGAGAGTGCGTCGAGGACAACGGCGAGCTCTACGAGGACGTTGTCGATTGTTACAACGAGCATTGCGAGTTCGACGGAAAAGCGGCCAACGAGTACATCGCCGACGCCCGGGCCGCCGACTGTGACAATGTCGACGAGGCCCTGGGCGACGTCGGGGATGTGTACGACGATTGCGACGAAATCGACCTGTTCGGGTGCCTTCTCGGCGGCTGATCGAGGCGACCGAAAGGGACGGGCGGCGCCGCATCGCCACGTATCGGTAGCACAGGCCGGGGCGGTGGTGCGCCCGGCGGGTCTTGACAGAAGCCTACTGTCGGCTTAGCCGGCAAACGTAGCCTCATGTACGTGCGGCGCTCTCCTCCCCATCGTGCTCGGCAGGCGGAAGGTTGACCTCTCGCCGAGTCATGAATGAGATCCTTTGACGTTTGAAGAATTGGCTCTTCTCGAGCCGCTGCTCCGTGCTGTCCGCACGGAGGGCTATTCCACGCCCACGCCCATCCAGGCCCAGGCGATTCCGTTCCTCCTCGCCGGCCGCGACCTCTGCGGCACCGCGCAGACGGGCACCGGAAAAACCGCCGCGTTCGCGCTCCCCATCCTGCAGCGCCTCGCGACGACCAAGGGGCAGGGCGGCATCCGCGCCCTCATCCTCTCGCCCACGCGTGAGCTCGCCGCCCAGATCGGTGAGTCCTTCCGCGTCTACGGGCAGCACCTGCCGCAGATCCGCCACACCGTCATCTTCGGCGGCGTCGGCCAATTCGCGCAGGAGCGGGCGCTTCGCTCGGGTGTCGACATCCTCGTGGCCTGCCCGGGCCGACTGAACGATCTCATCGGCCAGGGCCTCGTGCGGTTCGACCAGCTCGAGGTCTTCGTGTTGGATGAGGCCGATCGCATGCTCGACATGGGCTTCATCCACGACGTGCGCCGGATCATCCAGCTGCTCCCCAGGCAGCGCCAGACCCTCCTGTTCTCGGCCACGTTGCCAAAGGACATCGAGGATCTCGCCAGCCGCATCCTCACCAATCCGGCCCGCGTAAGCGTCGCGCCCGCAGCGGCCACCGCGGATCGAATCCGCCAGTCCGTGCACTTCGTCGAGAAGGCCGGCAAGCGCGCCGTGCTCGAGCAGATCCTGCTCGATCCGCGCATCACCCGCGCCATCGTCTTCACGCGTACCAAGCACGGTGCCAATCGCGTGGCCGAAGCGCTCGCCAAGGCCCGCATCGGGGCCGAAGCGATCCATGGCAACAAGTCGCAGAACGCGCGTGAGCGCGCGCTCGCCAACTTCAAGCGCGGCACCACCCGCGTGCTCGTGGCGACCGACATCGCGGCCCGCGGCATCGACGTCGACGGCGTGTCCCACGTCATCAATTTCGATCTGCCCGACGTCGCGGAGACCTACGTGCATCGCATCGGCCGCACCGCTCGCGCGGGCGCCGACGGCGAGGCCATCTCCCTCTGTGACGGGGAAGAGCGCGGGCTCCTCCGCGACATCGAGCGCCTGACCCGCCAGCGCATCCCCGAGCTGCGCGCGTAGTCTCGGGCGGCGGCCTTCCGGACGGCCCTCCGGACGGCCCTTCGGACGGCAGACAGGGGGCGGTGGTATCGTGCGCCTCTTCGGAGACGAACCCTGCACCGCCACCTTCTCCTGCTCCCGGGGGCTCTCCTGGGGTGCTCGGCCGTCACCGCCGCGCTCCTGGGTGGGTGTGTCATGGCGGAGAAGCCGGGCGGGGACACCGGTACCCACACCGGCGATCGTGACACGGACACCGACGCGGGTGACACGGACGTAGGACCCGACTCCGGTGTCGACTCCGCCGATCCCGACACGAGTGACACGGACACCGCTCCGCTCGCCGGCGCCCTCCACGTAGCGGGCACCTGGAAGGGCGAACCGTTCGTGGTGGACTGCACCGAGGCCGACGGTGACACCGTGTTCGTGCGCTATTGGAGCGACAGCCTCGGGAACGTGGCAGGAACCCTCGGCTGTTACCGCGCGGAGGGGGCCCGGCCCTTCGTGGGCGTCACGTTCAGCAGCGGGAGGGAGGGCGAGTGGACGGCCCCCGGGGCCGCGACGTGGAGGCTCGGGGACGCCTCGGGCGCGTGGTCGGAGGGCGCGGGGGACGGTGTCACGACCTCGTGGGGCCTCGCCTTCACCACGTTTGCCCGCGTGGACGTGGAAACCTATTCGCTCGCGGGCACGCTGTCGGGGGAGTGGACCGCCTCCGATGGCGGCGGGAACGTCACGGGGACGTTCGACGCGCTGATGCCGTGCAGCGGGGCGTGTCCGTGAGAGCGGCGCGGGGCGGCTACTCGCAGCGCCGGTCGGTGATCGAGAGCGCGCCGATCTCGACGGTGCCCGGGCCGCCGGTGGTCGCGGTGAAGCCGAGGTAGGCGGGGAAGGCCCAGGTCGCGTCGAGGTCCTCGGCGAGGACGCTCACGCCGTCGATGCTGACGCTCAATCGCGGGGCGTCGACCGACACGGCGACCGTGTGCCACGCGCCGTCCGCGAGCGAGGGGGTGGCGGCGCACGCGGCCCACGTCGAGAGGTCGCCGTCGAACGTGAAGGCAGCCAGCGGGCCGTCCACGCACCCCGGCGCCTCCCACATGGCGCTCGGGAACGCCAGCGACCAGCCGGGCAGCGCGGGGCCGCCGGTGCACGCCACGCCGCCCCCGAAGCCGAGGCCACATCCGGACCCGCCGATCCAGGCGCTGCCCGCGTCGGCGTCGAGCGCGGTGAGCGAGAAGCCCGTGACGTCCCCGGTGATCCGCACGTCGAAGGAGGCCTCGACCGAGTCGGCGTTCACCAGGGCGAAGGCGTCGAAGCCGGCGCCCACGGCGGGGCCCGCCGCGTCCCCGAGGGTGAGGAGCCCGGCGGTGGCGTCGACCACCGCGGCGGACGCGACGAGCCAGGCGTCGGACACCAGCGCGTCGAACGTGAAGGGCCCCTCCTGGCAATAGAACAGGGTGGCCTCGCCGACCGCGCCGCAGGCGTCCGTGGCGCGGAGGGCGATGGTCTGCGGGCCGCTCACGCGCTGCTCCGCGGGCCACTCGGTGCGGACGGTGCCGTCCGGCTCGGCCACCGGGGCGCCCACGGTGCCGGCGAGGCTCGACTGCCACTCCAGGGCGAGCGCGGCCGGGCCATCCTCGGTGTCGGACACCACCCCGGAGAGCACGAAGTCGCCATCGGGCGGGATCCACTGATCCTCGTAGGGCGAGAGGATGATCGCGACCGGATGGATGTTTGCATCGGCGGTGATCGGGACGGTGACGAGCGGATGCACCGGATCGTCGCTGGTGAAGATCACGAGCCCGGCCCCCGGCTCGATGGTGAAGGCGAGGGGGAGCGCCTCGCCCGGCTCGAGCACGAGCGGCAGGGCCGGCGCGGTGAGATCGACGCCGCCCTCGACCACGATGGACAGGAGCGTGAGCGCGGCCGCCCCCTCGTTGGTGACCGTGAGCGTGGCGGGCTCGCTGTCACACGCACCGGTGCGCGTGAGGGCGGCCGGGCTCACGGCGAGGTCGGGAAACCGCGGGGCCTCGAACGTGTACTCGACGCAGCCGGCGAGGAGGATCGGGGCGAGCACCATGCGCGGAGGATAGCCGACCGGGTCTGCCCGTGGGGGCCCGCCGAGGGGGCGCGCGGCAGCCTCTGGCTCCTCGACGCGGCCCCGGCGCTTAGCTTCTGCTTGTCATGCTCTACCTGCTGGCTTGTCTCGCTCCGCCCGGGGGGGAGGAGGGAGAAGCGCGCGCCGTTCGCGGCGCAAACCACGTGGTCCTGAACGAGGTCGTGGTCCGGAACCAATCCACCTGGGATGACGGGAGCGTACGCTTTCCGGATTGGGTCGAGCTCTACAACACGGGCAAGACCCCTGTTGCGGTGCCGGATCTGACGCTCAGTGACGGGCTGGGGATCTGGCGGGGGGAGGGCGTGCTGCGGCCTGGAGAGCGCCTGCTCGTCCCGCTGGGAGACGACGCGCCGTTTCAACTCGGCGCGGATGAAACCCTGACCCTATCGGACGGAACCGGCGTGCTCGACCGCCTCTCGCTCGGCGATCCGCGCCCCGACGTGGCGTGGGCGCGGCACCCGGACGGCGGCTCCTGGGCGGAGACGCTCTGGGCAACGCCGGAGTCGCCCAACCCCGACGCCCCGAGTGACACATTGGATGCGAGCGATTTGGCGTTCGGGCCCGGCGTGCTGCACACCGCCGCCATCGAGCTCTCCGCCGACGCCGTGGCGAGCCTCGAGGTGGACCGGCTCGCGTGGGTGGAGGGGGCCGTGACGTTGGATGGGCTGCGCTACGCGCCCGTGGCGGTGCGTCTGAAGTCCTCGTTCGGATCCAGCCGCGAGATCGGCGAGAAGCCGGGCTGGAAGATCGACCTGGACGAATTCGCCGACCTCCGGTGGCGCGGCCAGAAGAAGCTCACGCTGAACAACCTCGTACAGGACGAGACGTACCTTCGCGAGCACCTCACCTACACGTTTTTCCGGGCCATGGGCGTGCCCGCGCCGCGCGTCGGGTGGATGACGGTCACGCTCAACGGAGAGCCGTACGGCATCTCGTTGTTGGTGGAGTCCGTCGATGACACCTTTCTGGAGCGTTGGTACGAGGACCCGACCGGGGCCCTCTACGAGGGCTCGCGCGGCGACGACCTGGTTCCCGGGGACGAAGGGGCCTTCGAATACGACGAGGGGCCGGACCCCGACGATCGCGCCGACCTCACCGCGGTCATCGACGTGCTCCAGCGCCCACCGGACGACTCCGGCCTCGCGCAGCTCGAGGCGCTCTTCGACGTAGAGCAGCTGCTCACGTACCTGGCCACCGAGAGCCTCGCCCTGCATTGGGACGGCTACAAGAACACCAACAACTATCGCCTGTACCACGACCCCCAGACCGGCCGCTTCGACATGTTGCCGTGGGGCACCGACAACACGTTCGACGTGGTGGCGCTGGACCCCTGGGGTGGGCATGGCAAGCTCGTCCGCTGGTGTGTCGCCCTCGAGGCCTGCCGAATTCGATACGACACCCGCTTGGTCGAGGTGGCCGATCAGCTCGACACGCTCGGCCTCGTGGAGGAGACCCTGCGGGTAGACGCCTGGCTGCGGCCCGCGATCGAGCATGACCGCAAGCGGGAGTTCGGGATGCCGGAGCACGACATCGAGGTCGGGCAGACGCTGGAGCGGCTCGAGGCCTGGCCGGAGGAGGTGCGGGTGTTGGTGGATGCTGGGTGGGTGCCGCGGCGGTAGCCAGTCGAAGGCGGCGCGGACCCCGCGTGGTCAGCGCACGCGCTCGAGCTCCGCGAGCGCGCGGCGGGATGCGCTGGCGGGGGGAAAGCGGCGGATCTCCTCGGCGAAGGCGGCCTGCGCCCCCGCCGTGTCGCCCTGGGCGCGGAGCGTGACGCCGAGCGCGTGATGCACGAACGGCTGGTTGGGTTGCTGCCGGATCGCCGCGTCGAGGAGCGGCCGGGCGCCGGTGGTGTCACCGGTCAGCGCCCGCGCCACGCCGTCCAACCCGAGCACGATGCCCGAGTCGGGCAGGTGGGTGCGCGCCGTCGCGACCGCGGCGGTGAGGGCAGGGAGATCCTCGAGCATCAGCAGGGTCTGGAGCCAGGTCTCGGTGGACGCGGCGGACGTCGGATCGCGCGCGACCGCTTCTCCGAGCAGCAGCACGGCCTCTTCCGGCTTGCCGAGCTGCAGCTTCAGGAGGCCGAGCAGGTGCTTCGTCTGCGAGGTGGGGCGCGCCGCGTCGACCTTCGAGGTGACGTCCCACGCGGCCGCGGGATCCCCCGTGCGCCACAGGATCGCGGCGAGGAGCATCTGGGTCTCCACCAGACCAGGGTCGGCGGCGACGGCGGCCTCCGCTGTCTTGCGCGCGGTGACCAGGTCCCCCGCGCGGTAGGCGGTGCGGGCCTTCTCCACCTCGGCCAGCACCGGGAGGCGATCGACCGGATCGGGCAGCCCCGCGAGGGGCGCGCCTGCCGCGTCGCGACCCGATTCGCTCTGCCCCGAGAGGTAGCCGAGCGCCTCCAACATCGCGGCCCGATCGGCGCTCCCGGCGTCCGTGCTCGCGGCGGGCCCGGGCGCGTGGGCGGCCAGGACGGGCGTCATGGCGGCCTGGAGCGTGGCGAGGCGTGCCTTGTGGGGGGCGAGGGCGGACGCGTCCGCCGCCGACGCACCGGACGCGGCGAGATCGGTTGCCTGCGCGCGGTCGGCGCGGGTGTAGAGCTCGGGGGTGGTGGAGTCGAGGAGGGTGTGGGTGGGCGTGACGAGCAGGTACTGGGGCGCCCAGCCGAAGTGGCGCCACGCGTAGAGGCTCTCGGCGTACACGGCGCGCTCCGAAGGCTCGCCCTTCCCACCGCCCAACATCCCGAGGAGGTCCTGCCCATCCAGTCCGGCGGGCACGGGAAGCCCGAGGGCGCCGAGCACCGTCGGCATCACGTCGACCAGGCTGACATTGGCGTCGATGACAGAGCCGCCCTCCGGCACCCAACGTGTGCCGGTGGGCGGCCGCACCAGCAGCGGCACCCGGGTGGCGCCCTCGTAGAGCAACACGCCGTGCGTCGCCTCGCCGTGTTCACCGAGCGACTCGCCGTGGTCCGCGACCGCGATCACCCAGGTGTCCTCGAGGGCGCCGGCCTGTTCGAGCCCGCGCAACAGCTCGCCCACCTGGGCGTCCACCCACGCGACCTCGCCCGCGTAGGGACGATCGGCGTAGGTCGTGGCGTAGGGCTCGGGCGGCCGGTAGGGATCGTGCGCGTCGTACAGGTGGACCCAACCAAACCAAGGGGTCTTCGCCTCGATGCGGGGGCGGAGCCACGAGAGCGCCTCGCGGACCACGCTGTCGGCCCGGCGCTCGACCGCCCACCGTCGCGCGCCGTTGCCGCCGGGCCCCATCTGGTCGAAAAAGGCGTCGAACCCCTGTTGAAATCCCCAGTGGTGCGAGGTGACCTCGGCGCCCACCGACGCCATCGTCGCGTACCCGCCGGCCTTCAACACCTCGGCGAGCGTGTTCGCGTCGTCACCCAAGAAGAGCTCGCCGTTGTCGCGAACCCCGTGACGGGGCGGCCAGAGCCCCGTGAAGATCGAGGCATGCGCCGGGATGGTCAGCGGGGTGACCGTGTAGGCGGAGTCGAAGCGCGCGCCCTCGCGGGCGAGGCGGTCGAGGTTGGGCGTGGGGGCCCCCTGGCTCGCGGAGCCAGGGCCGCGGTAGGTGCCCAGGGCGTCCGCCCGCAGGGTGTCGAGCGTGACGAGGAGCACGTTGGCGCCCGGCGTGGGCGCGGGGACGGGCGGCGTGCAGGCGAGCAGGGCGAGGAGCACGGTCGGGGTCTATCCCGAGGGCGTCAGGCGACGACGCCGCCGCGCGCGCGCAAGACGCCGGCTTCGGCGGCCAGCCGGCCCCCGAGGTAGCGGTAGACGGGCATCACGTCCGCGCCGGTGGCCACGAGCCCGGCCACCTTGTCGCCGACGTTCATGGCGCCGGGGAGGAAGTCACCCGCGGCCTTCGCGACGCGCTCGACGTGGGGCCAGGCGGCGTCGACAGCCGTGCGGATCGGCCCGATGAGCGCGGTGAGCGCGCTCTGCACGCCGCCGAGGTCCCGCCCGCCGGCCAGCGACGAGAGCCGGGTGAATTGGGCGGCGCCGTGCTTCTCGAACAGGTCGTCCACCACCTTGCCGCCGCCGGAGATCGCGTTGTCCGCGAAGGGGAGGGCGATCTCGACCGACGCATACCAGGCGATCAGGGCGCGCCCGGCGGGCATGTTCGCGAAGGCGGCGGCGCGGCCGGCGATGGGGCCGTCCGACGCTTTCCAGGCGAGGTACGCGAGCGCGAAGCCCTTGAGCACCGCGTCGTTCCGCTGCTGGATGTCGGTGTCGAGCGCGTCGGTACGCGACTCTGCCTTTCCGAACAGGAACCGAAATGCCGTGCTGATTCCGGACACGACGGCGTAGCCCTTGTCGCCCGTGTCGACGAGGCCGGACATCCAGAGGATGTCGGCCGAGGCATCGTCATCGAGGCGCGCGGTCGCGTTCGGCATGTCGGCGGCGGTGCCCCCGAGCGCGGCGACGACGCTGGCGAGCGCGGGGTAGGGCGGCAGCGGATCGATGCCCGGGAGCGCGGTGAACACGGCGTCCACCAGGCGCGGCGTGGCGTCGGTGGGCGAGAATTCGGCGAGGCGGGCGAGGACGGTGTCGGACATGGGGGGCTCCAGCCTCGGCGAGGCGGTTCGGTGGCGCTCCAACCTATCCCGCCTCCGTGCGAGGCCCCGCTACGGCACCGAGAAATTGAGCCGCAACCACGCTTCCCCGAGGCTCTGGCAGTCGGTGTTCCACCAGATCCAGGTGGCGCCGAGCTCGTAGAAGGGTTGAGGCGCGGTGCCCCAGATGGAGGTGTTCGCGCACACCGCGGGGATGTACCAGGCGCTGTCGTCGAAGCTCGGTTCGGTCCAGCCGGAGGGCGGCGTGACATCCAGCATGGTCCAGTTGGAGGGGCCACTCACGAACCGCACCGTGCCCTCGATCGTCACCACGGCGATGACCCCCGCGATCGCCGCGGCGGTGTCCGTCGCGTAGAGGGACAGCGCATGATCGCCGCACGCGAGCTCCCACTCCAGCGTGTCGAATTGGTTCCAGGCGTTCTGGTTGGGCGCGGTGAACTCGGCGCCGTCGATCCAACCCCGCCACGCGTCGTCCGCCGTGAGGAACACCTGCACCGTCTGGGTGAAGCCCTCGCACGGATCGTACACCTCGCCGTTTCCGAACTGTTGGGCGCCCGTGCTCGGCCGATCCGGGTCGTTCGAGGAGAGCGAGAAGCTGCCCTCGTCCCCGCCGTCCCCGCTGGGGGCGTATTGCACGACGACGTCGATCGACGCGCCGGGCGGAAGCTGCGCGGGCAACGCGCCGAGATCTCCGGCGTCGATGATGCCGAGGTCGGTGTCGGTCGCGGCGTAGGTCCACTCGTCGATGGTGAGGAGGCCGGCGCCGACATTGGAGACGGTCACCGTGGTCGTGGCGGTCGAGCCCACCTGTACGGTGCCGAAGTCGTAGGTGGCGGGCTCCACCAGGATCTCGCCGTAGGGCACGACCCCGCTGATTGGCACGGAGACCTGGGCCTCGTCGGGGTCATCGGAGTCGATGAGCAGCTGGTTGCTCATCGCGCCGGGGCCGTCGGGGGTCCAGGTCACCACCACGTCGACCTCGTTGCCGGGCCGCACGGGCGGGCTCGGCAGGGCGGTCCAGCTCACGGCCCCCGTCGCGACCGCGAGCGACAAGCGGTCGAGCTGCAGCCCGGTGGTCCCGACGTTCCCGATGGTGAGGGTCGCGACGCCCTCGCCGTTCCATGCCACCTCGCCGAAATCGATCGACTCGGGCGTGACGACGATGTCGGGGCCGCCCTCGTCGATGACCTCCGGGACATCCCCGTCCTTCGCGATGAACTCGTTCTCGGAGCAGGCGGCCAGGAGGAGGAAGAGCATCGGCGGAGTATAGCGGAGCGGAGGCGGATGTCCTACGCGCGGACAAGCCGGGCGCGAGCCTCGAGGACCACCGCCAGCTGGTCCCGGATCGCCGCCTCCGCGCGCGCCCCCCCGTGGTGGGCGAGCACGCCCCGGAGCCTCGCTTCGTCCTCGTCCAGCCGCCCGGCCAACGCCCCGAGGTCCCGATGGACGCGCGGCGCGCCGTAGGTGAGGTCGACCGTGTCGAGGCGCGCGGCCTCCGCACCGCTGCTCCCCCCGCCCTCGATCCGCCTGTCCACCGCGGCGAGGACCACGAACCGTCGCTCGCGGTCGGTCACCAGCACCTCGGTCTCGATTCCCCAGCCGTTCGCGTCGAGCCAGGCGCGCAGCGCGTCGTCCCCGATGTTGGGTTGGAGCACGAGGTGGTCCGCCCCGGCCGCCCGGGCGCCCGCGACGATGCGCGCGATGAGCGGCCCGCCCATCCCCGCGACGGTGATGGTGCCGATGTCGTGGAGGCCCTCACACCCGGACGCGAGGCGGAATTCGAGCGCCGCGCCGAGGCCGAGCGTGGCGCCCAGCGCCTGGGCCACCGCCAGCGGCGCCGGCTTGTTGTCCACGCACACCGCGCGCGGCACCCGCCCGCTCTGCACGAGGTACGCGGGAAGCTGGCCGTGGTCGGTGCCGATGTCGGCCATCGGCACACCCTCTGGGACCAGGGCGGCCACGGCCGCGAGCCGCGCGGAGAGCGCTGCGAAGGCCCTAGGCAGAGACCTTCGCCGTGTGCGCCACGAGCGTGGCGTGCTCGTCCCAGATCGGCTTCGGCATGCGATCGCCGTAGGCCAGGAGGAACTCGGCCTGGGCCTTGGCTTCCTCGGCCCACTCCGCGGAGTCCACCTTGAGGAGGGCGGCGAGCGTGTCGGCGCCCATCGGCTTGTCGCCGACGGTGAGCCCGTCCAGGTCGAGCGCCGTGGGAACGGCCCCGATGGGCGTCTCCACCGCGCCGCCCCGGCCCTCACACCGCTCCAACACCCATTCGAGCACGCGCAGGTTGTCCCCGTAGCCGGGCCAGAGGAACGAGCCGTCGTCCGCCGTGCGGAACCAATTCACGCCGAACACCTTCGGGGGCCGGGTCACGGACTTGCCCATCTTCAGCCAATGGCCGAAGTAGTCGGCCATGTTGTAGCCGCAGAAGGGGAGCATCGCCATCGGGTCGCGCCGGAGCACGCCGACCGCGCCGGTAGAGGCCGCCGTCGTCTCGGAGGCGAGGGTGGCGCCGACGAACGTGCCGTGCTGCCAGCTGCGCGCCTCGTAGACCAGCGGCACGACCTTGGGGCGGCGCGCGCCGAAGAGGATGGCGCTGATCGGCACACCCGCGGGATCTTCCCACTCCGGCGCGATGGACGGGCACTGGTCGGCCGGCGCGGTGAAGCGGCTGTTGGGGTGGGCGGCCTTCTCGCCGGACGCCTTGGTCCACGGGCGGCCACGCCAGTCGAGCATGCCGTCGACCGGGGGCTCGTGGTGCCCCTCCCACCACACCGTTCCGTCGGGCTTGAGCGCGACGTTGGTGAAGATGGCGTTGCGCGAGCACGACGCGATCGCGTTTTCGTTCGTCTTGCTGGACGTGCCGGGCGCAACCCCAAAAAAGCCGGCTTCGGGGTTGGCCGCCCAGAGCCGCCCGTCCGCGCCGGGCCGCAGCCACGCGATGTCGTCCCCCACGGTCCACACCTTCCAGCCCTTCTCCCGCATCGCCTCGGGCGGGATGAGCATCGCGAGGTTGGTCTTGCCGCACGCGCTCGGGAAGGCGCCGCAGACGTAGTGCTTCTCGCCGCGCGGGTTCTGCACGCCGAGGATCAGCATGTGCTCGGCCATCCAGCCCTGCTTCCGACCGAGCGCGCTCGCGATCCGGAGCGCGAGGCACTTCTTGCCGAGGAGCGCGTTGCCGCCGTACCCCGAGCCGATCGACCAGATCGCGTTGTCCTCGGGGAAGTGGCAGATGAAGCGACGCTCGGGGGACAGATCCCCGAGGCTGTGGAGGCAGCGCGTGAACTCGCCGTCCGTCATCGTGAGCTGGCCCCACGCGGCGGCGCCCATGCGCGTCATGATGCGCATGTTGAGCACGACATACACGCTGTCGGTGATCTCCACGCCGACCTTGGAGAACGGGGAACCCACGGGGCCCATCACGAAGGGCACGACGTACAGCGTGCGGCCCTTCATCGCGCCCTGGTAGAGCGGCGTGAGCTTCGCCCGGGCGGCGTCCGGGGCCATCCAGTTGTTGTTCGGCCCGGCGTCGTCCCGCTCGTTCGAGCAGATGAAGGTCAGGTGCTCGGTGCGCGCCACATCGCTCGGGTCGGACCGGTGCAGGTAGCTGTTCGGGAGCTTCTCGGGGTTGAGCGGGATCAGGACCCCGTCTCGAACGGCCTCGGCCGTGAGGCGCTGGCGCTCGGCCTCGGAGCCGTCGCACCAATAAACGGCGTCGGGTTGGCAGAGCGCACGGACCTCTTCGACCCACGCACGAACGGACTCTGGGATCATCCTGCCTCCGGAAAAGAGCGGCGAATCTACCATAGACGCCGATGGCGCGCCATGCTCATCCATGCCCGATCGCGGCGAGCTCGATGAGCTGGTCGACCACGCCGGGGTCCGCCAGGGTCGACGTGTCCCCGAGCTGGTCGTGCTCCCCCGCCGCGATTTTTCTCAGGATGCGGCGCATGATCTTGCCCGAGCGGGTCTTCGGGAGGCCCGGCACCACCGTGATGCGATCGGGCGTGGCGATGGGGCCGATCTGGTGGCGCACCTGGGCGCGGAGCTCCTCGATCTCGGCGGTGTACCCCTCCTTCAGGTGTACCCACGCGTGGATGCCCTCGCCCTTGATGTCGTGGGGAAAGCCGACCACCGCGGCCTCGGCGACGGCGGGGTGGGCGACCAAGGCGCTCTCGATCTCGGCGGTGCCGATGCGGTGTCCGGCGACGTTGAGCACGTCGTCCACCCGGCCGGTGATCCAGTAGTAGCCGTCCTCATCGCGACGACAGCCATCGCCCGTGAAGTAGTAGCCGGCGTAGGGGCGGAAGTAGGTGTCGACGAAGCGGGCGTGGTCGTTCCAGATCGTGCGCGCCTGCCCGGGCAGCGCGCCCGCGAGCGAGAGGTTTCCCGAGGCCTCGCCCTCGAGCACCGCCCCCTCGGCGTCGAGCAGCACGGGGCGCACGCCGAACAGCGGCAGGCCCGCGGAGCCCGGCTTGGATCCGTGCGCGCCGGGCAACGACGTGATGAGGATGCCGCCCGTCTCTGTCTGCCACCACGTGTCGACCACGGCGGCCTCTCCTCCGCCCACCACGTCGTGGAACCAACGCCACACCCCGGGGTTGATCGGCTCGCCGACCGATCCGAGCAGGCGCACGCTGGGCACGCGCTTGACCCATTGGTCCCCCTCGCGGAGGAGCGAGCGCAGGGCGGTGGGAGAGGTGTAGAAGGTCACGGCGCCCACGTCGTTACACACGTCCCAATATCGACTCGGGTCGGGGTGATTGGGGACCGACTCGAACATCACCGTCGTCACCCCATTCGCGAGCGGGCCGTACACGATGTAGCTGTGGCCGGTGATCCAGCCGCCGTCCGCGGTGCAGAAGTGTGTCTCGCTCGGGGCCACGTCGAACACCCAACGGAAGGAGGCCGCCGCGTACACCAGGTAGCCCCCGGTCGTGTGGAGCAGCCCCTTCGGCTTGCCGGTAGAGCCCGAGGTGTAGAGGATGAACAGCGGATCCTCCGCGTCCATCCACTCGATCGGGCAGTAGGGCCGCTGCTTCGCCTCTTCGTGGTGCAGCCAGAGATCGCGGCCCTCCAGCATGGGGACATCGGCGCCGGTGCGCTGGACCACCAGCATCGTGTCGATGACGCCGTTGGCAGCTTCGTCCGCGATGTACTTGAGCGCGATGTGCTTGGGGCCGCGCAGCCCCTCGTCGGCGGTCACGAGCACGCGCGCCCCGGCGTCGAGGATGCGGTCCCGCAGCGCCTGGGCCGAGAACCCGGCGAACACGACGCTGTGCACCGCGCCGATGCGCGCGCAGGCGAGCATGGTCATCGCGAGCTCGGGCACCATCGGCAGGTAGATGCAGACGCGGTCACCCCGCCGTACCCCGTGCGCCTTGAGCACGTTCGCGATCCGACTCACGCGCGCGCGCAGCTCGCCGTAGGTGATGCGCTGGTACTCGCCGGGGGTGTTCTTCGCCCAGACGATGGCGACCCGATCGGCCGGGTGGCGGTCGACGCAGTCCCAGCACGCGTTCAGCTTCCCCCCGGGAAACCACGTCATGTCGGCGCCCTCTCCCTCCGTGACCTTCTGCCAGGGCGCGAACCAGGTGAGCGCCGCGGCCTCGCGCGCCCAGAACGTGGATGGGGACTCGATCGATTCGGCGTAGAGCGTGTCGTAGCAGGCGCGGGATCCGATGGCGGCGCGGGTCGCGAGGGCGGGCTTGATGGGGATCATGGGCTGCCTGGTTCGAGGATCGCATGTAGCCGGCCCCAATGCCGCGCGGAACGGGTAGGGTTGCGCGCGCGTCCGCAGAAGCGCCGCCCCTTCCTCGGAGACCCCTTGACCCTGCTGTTGCTGCTCGCGTGTACGGACAAGACCACTCTGGACGACACCGCGGGTCCTGGCGACACGGACACCGCGGACGACACCGGTCGTGACGACACCGACATCGACCCCCGCTTCGCCGCCCTCGCCGCCGCGATCGAGGCCGACCTCGAGGAGAGCTTCGCGACGGGCGCCTCCGTGGCGGTCTACCAGGACGGTGCCATCGTCTTCGCGCGGGGCTTCGGGTCCGGACACCCCGATGAGGACCAGCCCATCGCGACGACCACGCTGTTCCAGATCGGCTCCACCACCAAGATGTTCACGGCGACCGCGCTGCTCCAGAAGGTCGAGGACGGCACGCTCTCGCTGGACTACACCCTCGCCGAGGCCGTGCCCCAGCTCGAATACGCGCTCGACGGCACCTGGAACGACCAGATCCGCGTGCGCAACCTCCTCTCCCAGGCGAGCGGGTTGTACGACTACGTCCCCTGGGACGGCGGGAGCGAGGACGCGGAGCTCGCGGACCTCACCTACGGCGACTACGCGGAGTACCTGTTCGCGATGAACCCCGCCGGGGAGTTCTGGAACTACTCGAACCCGAACTTCTCCCTCGCCGGCCTCGCGACCCAGGTCGCCGACACGCGGATGTGGCCCGACATCGTCGCGGAGGACGTGCTCCGGCCGCTCGGCATGACGCGCGCCACGTCCCGCAAGAGCGAGGTCGAGGCCGACGGGGACTACGCCACCGGCTACGGCTACCGCAACGTCAGCACCGGCGCGTTCGGCACGGTCGGGATGCGGAACGTGGTGGACCCCGCGTGGGTGCGCCCGGCCGGCATGGTGTGGGCCACGCCGACCGAGATGATCCAGATGGCGACCTTCCTGATGCACGGCGACACCGCGGTGCTCTCGGACTCCCTCCGCGGCGAGCTGACGAAGGAGCAGGTGTCGATCGACTACCTTCCCGACGTCCAGTCGTACGGCTACGGCGTGTTCGTCGATCGCGGGTTCTTCCTCGGCGACGCCTGGTACGAGGTCCCGAATTGGAACCACGGGGGCAACACCCTCTCGTTCACCTCGACGTTCTACATCGTGCCCGACCAGGACTTCGCCATCTCGATCCTGTCGAACGGCTACGGGGACGACTTCAGCGGCAGCGTGGCCGCCGCGTTCGAGTCGCTGCTCACCCTGCCGGCCCCCGCCGCCGTCCCGCCCGCCTACACCTTCGACCCCGCGGGCCTCGACGCGCACGTCGGCGCCTACCTCGACGCCTACAACGTGGGGGACGTCGTGGTCAGCCGCGAGGGGGACCTGCTGTACGTCGACATGCCCCTGCTCGACGAGCTCGGCTACGTCTACGCGCGCGCGCTCACGCCGGTGAGCACCGACGTGTGGATCCTCGATCTGGATGGCACGCCGCTCGACCTCACGTTCATCGACAGCAGCGGAGGCACGGCCTCCCAGTACATTCGCAACCGTTCGTTCGTAGTGACGCGGGTGGCGGACGAGGCTCCGGCGGCGCTCGCGCCGTCGCGGCACGCCTCGCGGGAGGAGGTCGCGGCGTGGATCGCGAGGATGAAGCTGCAGCCGTCGCCCTTGGCGACCTCGCTCGCGCGGCCGAGGTGACTCGGGCCCTCAGGCCCCGGTGACGACGCTTCGCGCCCGCGCCCACGGCGCCAGCCCCGCCGCGATCCCCAACGTCGCGACCGCGCCCACCGCATGGATCGGCGCCACGCCGATCGCGAGGCCGATGAGCGCGAGCGCCGGCCCGCCCAGGTAGCCGAGGCCGATCACCGCTTCGTGGCGGCCGCCCGACTCGACCTCTCCGTGCCCCACGGCCATGCCGTAGTAGAGCGCCGCGTAGTACACGGCGCCCTGGCCAACGCCGAAGCCGACGAGGCCCGCGAGCACGGCGCCCGCGCTGCCGCCGCCGAGGGCGAGCCCGAAGCTGGTGAGCATGATGAAGGCGCCCACCGCGAGCATCGCCGGGCGCCCGCGCCACCCGGCCCACCGCGAGAGGACGAGGAACACGAAGAAGCGCGCGATCATCCAGGTCGAGGACAGGACCGCCGCCATGGCGCCGGTCACGCCCGCGCGGCCCCAGACGCCCGGAAGGAGCGGCGCGAGCGCGTCGAGGAGCAGGTAGCCCAGGGGGAGGATCACGCGGCTGGACCACAAGAGCAGCGGGTAGTCGCGGCCCACGGGCGCGGCGGAGGCGTGGTCGAGCGGCGCCGGATCGGGTGGGAGGCGCAGGATCGCCGCCGCGGCGACGAGGTGGAGGGCGAGCAGGACGCCGAAGGTGGTGAGGAGATCATCCCCCGCGAAGCCGACGATCCAGAGGGCCGGGGCCACCGCGGCGGACCACGTGAGGTTGAACGTGCCGATCGCGCGGTGCAGGCCAGGACCGTGCCGCCCGCCCGCGATGTAGCCCTCGACCAGCGGCCAGAAGAGGCCGGCGGCGCCGTTGTAGAGGGGGGCGGCGATCCACAGGCCGAGCTCGGGCGGGCGCGTGGCGAGGACGATGCCCGCGAAGATCATGAGCAGGTTGGCGAGCTGCAGCGCCCCGCGCGTACCGAAGCGTCGGGCCGCCTTCCCCGCGAGGAGCGCGGCCGGCACGTAGGGGACGAACAGGGCCACCGCGAGCCAGAGGTTCTGGCGGTCCCCGAAGCCGTACGCCGCGTGGGCGAGGAAGAACATCCCGTGCGTGACGATCCCGCCGGCGGTGCTCACGAGCGCGGTCAACAGCAAGGCGGGCGACATGGGCGGCGGCTAACCCGCTCGATGTGGATCTTGCGTTCAGCGCGCTTCCGGATCGGCTTGCCCGTCGCAAGCGGCCGTTCGTGCTTACTACTGGCGGGTGATGGACACCGCTCCCGCCCCTCCCGAAGCCCCTCCGGACGCCGGTCCGGTCCAGACCGCCCGCCTCGCCGTCGGGGGCATGACCTGCGCCACGTGCGCGCAGCGCATCGAGAAGGTGCTCGGCCGCAAGCCGGGCGTCGCGACCGCGCAGGTGAACCTCGCGACGGAGGTCGCTACCGTGGCCTTTGCGCCCGGTGTCATCGACGTGCCCGCGCTGATCCGCGCGGTCGAGGCCGCGGGGTACACCGCCGCCCCGGCTCCGACCGACGCCGCCTCACGCGCCGCCGCCGAGGCCGTGGAGGCCGCGGTCGCGCGCCGCGATCTGTTCGTGCTGCTCGGCGCCGCCGCGCTCACCGTGCCCCTGATCCTCCCGATGGTCGCGCACCCGCTCGGCCTCCACTGGATGCCCCCGGGCTGGCTGCAGCTCCTGCTCGCCACGCCGGTGCAGTTCGTCGCGGGGGCCCGGTTCTACCGGGGCGCGTGGGGCGCGCTGCGCGCCGGCTCCGCCAACATGGATCTGCTCGTGGTGCTCGGCACGACCGCCGCCTACGTGCTCTCCATCGCGATGCTCGTCACCGGCGGCGCCCTGTACTTCGAGAGCGCCGCGGCGGTCATCACGCTGGTCCGCCTCGGCAAGTACCTGGAGGAGCGGGCCAAGCGCTCCACCACGCAGGCGATCCGCGCGCTCATGGAGCTGCGGCCCGCCACGGCGCGGGTGCTGTCGGAGGGGCGCGAGCTCGAGGTCCCCGCGGAGTCGGTCGGGCGCGGGCGCGTGGTGGTGGTCAAGCCCGGCGAGCGGGTCCCGGTAGACGGCGCGATTGTGTTCGGGGAGAGCCAGCTCGACGAGTCGATGCTGACCGGCGAGAGCCTGCCCGTGACGAAGGGCGTCGGCCAGCCGGTGGTCGGCGGCTCTCTCAACGGGGACGGCCTCCTGCACGTCGAGGCCACCACCGTGGGCCCCGAGAGCACGCTCGCCCGGATCGTCGGGCTCGTGGAGGGCGCCCAGGCCGAGAAGGCCCCGATCCAGCACCTCGTCGACCGCGTGTCCGCCGTGTTCGTGCCGGTGGTGATCGCCCTGTCGGTCGTCACCTTCCTGGGGTGGTGGGTCGCGGGCAGCGGCGGCGAGCAGGCGATCATCAACGCGGTGAGCGTGCTCGTCATCGCGTGTCCGTGTGCGCTCGGCCTCGCGACGCCGACCGCGCTCATGGTCGGCACCGGCGCCGCCGCGCGGGCGGGCATCCTCATCAAGGACGCCGTCGCGCTCGAGCGCGCGCACGAGGTCGACGTGGTGGTGTTCGACAAGACGGGCACGCTCACCGAGGGGCGTCCCGAGGTGCGGGAGGTGCTCTCCGCGTCGATCACGCCGTCATCGACCGAGCTCGACGCGCTGCTCATGCTCGCCGCCGCCGCGCAGGCGGGGAGCGAACATCCGCTCGCGGGCGCCGTGGTGCGTGCGGCCGCCGCGCTCCAACAGCCGGGGCGGCTGCTCCCAGCGATCGAACAGTTCGTGTCATTGCCCGGGCGTGGGTTGGAAGCCACCCTCGCCGGCACGGAGGGCGCCGTCCTGATTGGGAGCCGCCGGCTCATGGCCGAGCGCGAGATCGACGTCACCGCGCTCGAAGCCCGCGCGGCCGCCGCGGAGGCCGAGGGCGCCTCGGTCATGTGGGTGGCCCAGGGCGGGCGCCTTTCCGGGGCCATCGTCGTGGCCGACCGCATCCGGGAGGGCGCCGCCGCCGCCATCGCGCGCCTCGTTCGCATGGGCATCGAGCCGGTGCTGCTCACCGGCGACAACCGCGCTACCGCCGAGGTCGTCGCGCGGGCGCTCGGCATCCCGCGCGTGATCGCGGAGGTGCTCCCGGGGGACAAGGCCCGCGAGGTGCAGGCGCTGCGGTCCGGCGGCCACGTCGTCGCGATGGTGGGAGACGGCGTGAACGACGCGCCCGCCCTGGCCGCCGCCGACGTTGGTTTTGCCATGCCAACGGGGACGGACGTGGCCAAACACACGGCGGGTGTCACGCTGATGCGGCCCGATCCCGGTTTGGTGGCGGACGCAATCGCGATCAGTCGCGCCACGACACGCAAGATCCGACAGAACCTGTTCTGGGCGTTCATCTACAACGTCGTCGGCATCCCGCTCGCGGCGCTCGGCTTCCTCACGCCGGTGTTCGCGGGCGGGGCCATGGCCATGTCCAGCGTTTCGGTGGTTACGAACGCACTGTTGTTGCGACGGTGGCGGCCGGGGCGCTGATCGTCAGAACCCGCTGATCGTCAGAACCCCGCCGCACACACCAGCTCGGTGTCGCGGTCGAAGTCCTCCAGCCCGTCCAGGATCAGGTTCTGCACGCCCTCGCTCTCGTCCGTCTGGCCGAGGCTCGAGAGGTCTCGCCACACCGCGTACGCGTGCACGGAGCCGGTCCCGGCGGCGTCGGGCAGCATGATGTCGAGCTGGTAGTCCTGGTCGAAGAAGTCGCCGCCCTCCGCCTCGCCACGGCCCTCGAAGATCGCGGGGGAGGGGAGGTGCGCGCGCTCGATCACGACGGGGCCCACGCCTTCCTCATCGGTGTCGCCCGCGGACGCCGGTACGAAGCGCATCCCGCCCTTGATGTCGGCGGTGTACCGCGCGAGGACCGGCTCGATCGTGTAGGTCGTGTCCCAGGAGAGCGTGGGGGCCTCGCGCGCCTCGTACGCGGCGAGATCGCTCGTGTAGGCGCGGTCGTACTCGATGTAGGACTCGTCCCCCGTGGCGGTCTCGTACAGGCCCTCCTGATCGAGCGCGTAGTGGACACGCTCGAAGTCCTCGAACGAGCAGGCCACCGGACCGGTGATGAAGATGCCCGTGGCATTGGCAGGATCGGCCGGGGTGGTCATCGCGACCACGGCTTGTTCGCCCTCGGTGAGGTGGGTGACCGTGCCGCGCGTGGACTCGCTCGCGAACGGGAGGAGGTTCGCCGCGGCGGCGTCGAGCTCCTCCTGGGACGCGGTGTCCCGGTTCACGAAGAACCAGTGGAACAACGCGTCGAGATCGGTGGGCGCCTCCACCGGGGGGACGCAGCCGACAAGGAGGAGCAGCACCTACTTGTCCAGCACGTACCGCAGCACGTTCGGCCCGCGGCCCTCGAGGTTGGCGGCGACGCGCCAGCTCGAGAACACGACCTGCCCGTCATCCGGGCTGAACGACACGAGCAGCGGCGCGTTGGATTGGGTGCGTTGCTCGGTGCCCTGGCGGTAGCCGACCTCGTCCGCGCGCTGGAACACGGTCACCGCGTCGTCCACGCTCTCGATGACGGGCCAGGTGTCCAGGTCGAAGCTCACGTCGACGCGGTCGCTGCCGACGGACTCGGCCATGTCGGCGTCCATGATGTCGGCGCGCACGGTGTCGGGCTCGCCGAGCTGGGCACCGTCGGGCTCCTCGTCGTCCCCGAGGAAATCGATGCGATCGGGCCAACAGAGCTCGATGACATCGTACGACCAATCGGAGGCGTACACGAAGCCGCCATTGGAGACATAGTCGCGAATGGCGGTGCGCACGGCGGTCACGACACCGGCGGTGTCACTGCCGTTCGTGTCGTAGATCACGTCCTCCTCGATGTGGCCGCCCGCGAAGAACAGGGCGCCGAACTCGGCGAGGTTGTCGGAGCCGGAGAGGAACTGCCCGAGCTCGTCCCCCGTGAGGCCGTCGACGAGCTGGTAGTTGGTCACGCCGACCTCGGCGAGGACGCCCTCCCAATCGTCGTAGTTGCCGGTGATGACCGCGACGCGGCCGAGATCCGCGCCGCACGCGGGCGTGGGGACCTGGACCTCCGCGTTGTCGGGCACCTCGACGTTGAACATGTCCACGATCTCGTTGCCGTACTGCACGTACACCGTGTAGGTCTGGTCCCCGCGGAGCTCCTCGAGCGACCACGTGCCGTCGGCGGCGCTGTAGGTCTCGATGGTGTCGATCAGCTCGTCCGCGTCGTTCACGATGTGGGTGTAGACGACCGCGCCCTCGAGCCAACGCCCGCTGTTCGCGTCACACGCGCGGCCGGAGAGCGTGCTCTCGTAGACACCGCCGTAGTCCTTCACGTAGGAGACGCCGTTGTCGCTCTTGCAGGCGCCAAGGAGCGTGAAGAGCAGGATCGAGGTGCGCATCATGAGCCGCTCCCAGGGACGACGACGTAGATGTCGAGGGTGTCGAGGAGGACGCTGCCGTCACCGACGACGTTCAGCGTGACGAGGAAGATCTGGTCTTCCGCCTGGGCCGCCACGGCGCCGCGGAAGTTCAGGGTGAACGACACGGACTCCCCGTCCGGCGAGCCGGACATCGCGTAGCTCGCGGGCTCGATGTCGGAGACGAAGCCGTGCTCGTCCCCCGCGACGATGAGCGACACGTTGTCGAACTGGACGGAGCTCACGGCGTTGGTGATCGCGTTGACGATGGTCGTGCGCAACGTGGAGCTCGATCCGCTCCAGGTGAACACGAGGTTGTCGTCGGCGACGCCGTCGCCGTCGGTGTCGGCCACGGAGTTGGTGCGCTGCGCCAGCGTGTTCATCTGCGACACGGCGGCGTTGCTGCCGACGCTGATGCCGATGAGCATCGCGCCGAGGTTGTTCGCGGCGGTGACGACGGCGCTCTGGCCGGCATCCCCGGGGCAGCCGCCCGGCGAGCCGTTGAGGCTGCGGTCGGTCGAGTCGGGGTCGCGCAGGACCGCGTCGGTCGTGTACACGATGATGGGGAGCGCGTAGTCGCGGAAGCCGAAGCCGCCGAGCGTACCGGTGCCCGACCCGTCGTTGAACTGGCCGCTGCTGCCGCCGAAGGGGTCCGAGCCCGACGAGGAGAAGGGGAACACGTCCGTGTTGCTGGTGTAGCGGCCATCGCAGTTCTGGTCGTAGCCGACGCCGGTGAGGCCCTGGTACAGCGCCTCCATCGAGCTCTCCGGCGTGTCGCCGCCGTAGTGGAGCGGCAGGCTCGCGAGGGTGGAGGACACCACCGACGTGTTGGACGTGACCTGTTGAACGAGCTCGAACGGCTTGTCGGTGCCGGCCGAGCCATACGAGCTGAAGGCGTAGTCGTCGAAGGTGGCCACGCCGTACTCGGCGTCGGGCAGGGTCGCCGAGAGCTCGGCGACGATGCGCGAGAACTCGCTCGAGATGCCGTTCAACGTCGAGCTCATCGAGCCGGTTGTGTCGAGCAGGAACGCTACGTCCCCCATCTGGACGGAGAGCTCGAAGTCGAAGGTCTCCTCGATGGATTGACGCTCGGGCACGGTGACGTAGAGCCCCGAGATGACGGAGGTCTCGTCCATCGGGTTGGTGCCCGCCGCGACCTCGGCGCCGTCGGTGAAGCCGTCCCCATCGGAGTCGGAGTCGTACGGGTCGTAGCCGGCGGCGGCCTCGTCGCTGTCGCTGATGCCGTCCCCATCGCTGTCGCTGTCGGCGAAGTCGTAGCTGCCGTCCCCATCGGTGTCGCGGGGGGTGTCCCCACTCCCGCCCTCGACCGCGTCGGAGAAGCCGTCGCCGTCGGAGTCGTCGTCGAGGTAGTCGGGCACGCCGTCGCTGTCGGCGTCGCGCGGGGCGTCCTCGAAGGCCGAGGTGCCGGACTCGTAGATGTCCCCGACGCCGTCCCCATCCGAGTCCTCGTCGAGGTAGTCGGCGGTGCCGTCCCCGTCGGAGTCGGGGGTCGCGCAGTCGGCGCCGATCTCGTAGATGTCGTCGATGCCATCACCGTCGTCGTCCAGATCGGAGAAGGGCTTCAGGCCGTCCTCGTCGAGGTCGGTACGCGGCTCGTCGGCGTCCAAAATGCAGTTGCCGTCGGCGTCGAGGTCGCGGAAGTCCTTCTCGCCGTCCCCGTCGGTGTCCCAGGGCAGGGTGAGCGGATCGGCGTCGCCGGCCTCGGTCGCGTCGAGCACGCCGTCCCCATCGCTGTCGTCGTCCAGGTAGTCGGGGGTGCCGTCCCCGTCGGTGTCCGCCGAGGTCTCCCCGTCCTCCGCCGTCGCCTCGTCGATGTAGCCCTCGTGCAGGTCTACGATCGTGTCGCCATCGGAGTCGACGTACTCGATGATGACGGGATCGTCGGCGCTCGGGCGGGAACCCCCCGTGCAGGCCGAGAGCAGGAGCAACGAGAGGATGCCGGAACGTGGCATGAGAGGCCTCCGAGCCGAACAGTCTACCGGAAAGATGGAGCCTTCGCAGCAGGTCCTCGCCGTGGAGGCCGCCCTTCTACACATACACGCCGCTTACAGGGCGGGAACTGTGCCGTACGGCCGATGTCGTGGATGCGGAAGAGGTTCAAATGTCCGCCCTTCACTTGTCCACGGTCGCGGTGTTCCCCGGCGCGAGCCCCCAACCTTCCGGCCATCCTTCCGGCCAACCTTCCGGCCAACCTTCGGGGCCGACGCCGAGGCGACGCCCGCCCGCGTTCGAGGTCGACGAGCCGCTGTTCGTGGGGATCCTGACCGCGCTGTCCCTGGCGGCGGGCCTGTTCTGGGCGTGGGTCGCGATGACCCCGACCCCCGAGCACCTCCTCCTCGACGGGGATGCGCTGGGGTTGGTTCGCGACCTCCCCCCGCCCGTGCGCCTCACGTTGGAGCTGCCCCCGACGGCTCCCGTCCCGGTGAAGGGGCTCACAGAGCCAGGGCGACAGGCGGAGCCTCGGCTGGCCCCTCGTGGCGCGGACGCCGAGGTCGAGCCCGCGCGCGAGGCGCCCGCCCGCTTGCTGGACCAGTGGATCGGGAGCCTGGGGGTGGGGAAAACCGCGCTCGAAGCCGTGCTGGGCGAGGATGACATCCCCGGGGTGCGCGAGGCGCTCGCCGGGGTGACGGGGACCCGCGACGCGTTCGCGGACGGGGCGCCGCGCCAGATCGCGAAGGGCCGCGACGAAGCCGTGAGGATCGGCTCCGTCGAGCGTCGCACCGTCGAGACCGTCACCCCCTCGTTGCCGACGGTGCGGGCGCGCGTGGAGTCCGAGCCCGCGGCGACCACGGTGAACGCCACCGGCGACGCCGAGATCATCGCGCGGACGGTGCGCGCTTCCCAGGGGCGCATCGTGACGTGCCTGGAGCGATCGCTCAAGGGGGATCCCACCGTGAACGGGCGCGTCAGCGTGGCGTGGACGATCCGGGCCGGACGGGTGATCGAGCCGCGCCTCGTCGACAACACCACGACCGACGCCGCGCTCGGCGCGTGTGTCGTGCGCGCCGTGCGCACGTTCAGCTTCCCGGCCACGCTCGATGCGGAGGTCGCGGAGCTCCCGTGGGTGGTCGCGGGGGGATGAGGCTCGGGCCGCCCCCGGGTGTCGAGGCTCAGGGCGTCGGCGGGGTCTTCGGGGCCGGCGGCGGGAGCGGGGCGACGACCGGCGCGGGGGCGACGACCGGCGCGGGCGGAGCCGGGGCGACCACGGGGGCCGGAGCGGGCGCGGGGGCGACCACGGGCGCGACCGCGGGCACCGGAGCGACCACCGGCGCGGGCGCGGACCCGGGCGTCGCGGCCCCGGTGGTGACCGGGGCGGTGGGCGGCTCTTCCACGTCGAGGATCACCTCGGGCGCCGCGAGGGGGACGACGGTCAAGGTCTCCGCGAGCCGCCGGTTGTAGGCGACGATCGACGCGTCGGCGACCGCGGCGTCGAGATGGCGGGACAGATCCATCGCGCGGTGATCCGCCATGGCGCGCGCCGCGAATCCGCTCCCGGCGAGGATCGCGCCGGCGCCGATCATCGAAAATGCCGCAGCGACGCGAACGTCGTTGCGCGTCCCGATCTCGTTGAAGCCCTCCGTGCCCTCGTTCGTGCCGAGCGCCTCTTCGATCGTGAAGAGCGGGATCATCGACGAGAGCGCCACCGTACCGCCGCCGATGACCAGGCCCCAGCCGAAGGTCTGGCCCTTTTTTCGGCTCGCCTCGATCTTCCCGAGCACGTCCACATCTCCGGTGAGGATGGCCCAGGTGCGCGCGTCGATCTCGTGCGCGCGCCCGTCCTTCACCGACCAGGAGCCCGCTCCTTCCACACGGGAAAGGGAGAGTTCGGCGATGCGATCCATCGGGATCGTAGCGGCATTGGAAGGCTCTTCGGCGAGGCTGAGAGCGACAAGGAGGATGAACATGGTGTCGAATCCGAGGGGAAGCAGGCTACCATGGCGCCGTGCTTGTCGCCGTAGTCCTTCTTGCTGCTGCCCCCGCCTCGGCGGCGGGCCTCCCCCTCGACGTGGAACTCGTCCGCCCTGCGCTCGCCCCTGGCGGGACACCGGGCCAGGACACGCCGTGGATCCAACCACCCGGGCTGCCGCGGATCGCCGCGCTCGTCCAAGCCGAACAGAACCCCGTCGTGCTGTTCTCGGACGGTGACTATGCGGGTGCCGCCGTGTCCTCGCGGACGCTCGTGCAAGCGGGCGTGCGCTGGGGCCCGCTGCGGAACCTGGACGTCGCGCTCGCCGTTCCGTTCGCATGGCAGGAAGGCGGCACCTTTCCCGGCTCGGCGGAAGGCGCGGCGCTCGGCGACATCGAGATCGCCGCCAAGTACCGGCTGCTCGGCAAGCCCGGCCCGTCGGGGGAGGGGAGCGGGGTGGCCGTTCGCCTCGACGTGGCCCTGCCGACGGGCGACAAAGAGGCGTGGATGGGCGAGGGCACCGTCCGGCCCGGCGGGGCCGTGCTCGGCGCGCTGAGCCTGGGCCGCTTCTCCGTCCTCGGGGAGGTCGGGTATCGGTACGGCGCGACGGCCGCGACCGATCTGCAGCTGGTGAGCGGGTCCTCCCTGGTCACGAACGGCGCGGTGCGGTGGTCCTACGAGCGGATCGGGTTCGGGTTCGGCTACCTGGGGCGTGTGCGCCTCGCGGCTGACGCCGGCCCCCGTGACCACGCGTCCGCGCTCGTCGCCTCCCTCTCCCTGCGCGCCCCGCACGGCATCTCCGTCGACATCGGCGGCGGCCCGGGGCTCGGCGGCGGCGTCGGCGCCTCGTCCCTGCGCGGCTTCCTCGGGGTCGCCTGGATCCCCGAGCGCATCCCGCCCTCGGTGCGCCCCGTCTCCATCGTGGCCAGGCAGCTCGCGCCCCCCGAAGAAGAGGTGCCGGATCAGATCGTGATCCCGCCCGCCCCTCCGATCGAGGGCTGGGCCGAGGGAGAGCTGGCGAAGGTCGAGGGCGATCGCATCGTCATCCGCGATCCCATCCGCTTCGTCTTCGCGAAGGACGAGGTCCTGCCCGAGTCGATCCCCATCCTGTCGGACGTCGCGCGCGTTCTCTCGCAGAACCCCCGCATCACGTACATCGTGGTCGAGGGGCACGCGAGCGAGGAAGGCAGCTTCGAGTACAACTACGCGCTGTCTACTGCCCGCGCGCGCGCCATCTACCGCGTGCTCATCGAGGCGGGCGTACACCCCGATCGCCTGGGCTACCGCGCGATGGGCGAGGTCGCTCCGGAGTCCACCGGCGTCGACGAGGCCGCGCTCGCGCTCAATCGGCGCGTCCTCTTCCGCATCGAGCGTCAGCTCACGTCGGATGCGCCCGCTCCCGATTGGCAACCCGTGCCTGTGCCGTGGACCGGCCGCCTCCCGAGGTCGCGATGATCATCCTTCTCTCCGCCGCCGCCTACGCCGCCGCCGTCTGCGACACCTCGCCGTTCATCCAGGACCTCAACTGCAACGGCGTTGATGTGGTGGACGAGGTCCCGGTGGACCTCACGAACCCCGAGTGCCTCGTCAACACGAACACGAACGGGATCCCCTTCCCGAACGCCGACTACTACTACGACTACGTGTCGTACGGTTGCCTCGTGCCGTTGCTCGGGCTCGATCTCGACTTCGACGGGCTCGGGGGCGGCGATCTCGCGCTGATGCCCGACGAGCTCTTTCCAGACGTGGTCGTCACGCTCACGTGTGACAACTGCCCGGAGGTCTGGAACCGCGATCAGCTCGACACCGACTGCGACAACGTCGGAGATCCCTGCGACAACTGCCTGCTGGTGTTCAACCCGACGCAGGACGATCGGGACGATGACGGCTACGGGGACGATTGCGACACCTGTCCGCTCGTGGCTTTCGCGCCCCAGGAGGACTACGACGGAGACTTCTTCGGGGACGCCTGCGACAACTGCCCGGATGTGTTCAACTTCCAGGCGGACGAGGATCGGGACGGCGTAGGCGACGACTGCGATTCCTGCTGGGATATCGACAATCCGGACCAGCTCGACCTCGACATGGACAACATCGGGGATGCCTGCGACATCTGCCCGGGCGTGCACGACCCGGTTCAGCTCGACACGGATGAGGACGGCGTCGGCGACAAGTGCGACGTTTGTCCGAACATGAACGAGGACCAGAGCGACGAGGACGGCGATGGCGTAGGCGATACCTGCGACATCTGCCCGACCCTCCCGAACTCCGACCAGCTCGACGTCGACAACGATGGCTACGGGGACGCGTGCGACGTGTGCCCGGCGAACTTCGACCCGCGGCAGATCGACACGGACTCCGATGGCCTCGGGGACTCGTGCGACGGTTGCCCGAGCAGCTACGATCCCGACCAGCTCGATGAGGACGGAGACGGCGTGGGAGACGCGTGCCAGGCGTGCCTGGGCGCTGGCTGGGATCCGGGCGAGTGCGCCGACTTCGCGGCTCGCGGCGGGGCCAGCACCTGCGGAACCCCCGGTGTGCCGGCGCTCTGGGCCGTGATCGCGGGCGCGGCGTTGCTCCTGCGTCGTCGCATGGTGTGGATCCCCGTCGTCGCCAGTGTGGCCGGCTGCGGCTTCATCCCCGCTTCCGAACGCGAGTGGCGCCTCGATCCCGACGACGACGGCCACGAGTGGCCCTATGACTGCGACTCGGACGACGCCGCGGTCGGCGTCGGCGCTCCGTGGTTCCTCGACAATGACGGGGACGGCTACGGGGGCTCCGAGCAGGAGGACGGCTGTGTGTCGCCGGGCGTGGGCTGGGTTCGCTCCGGCGACGACTGTGACGACGGCAACCCGAGCGTCCATCCCTGGGCTCCAGAGGAATGCGACGGGTACGACCAGGACTGTGACGGCCAGATCGACGAGGGCTTCGCCGTCTTCGACGTGTTCACCGATGTCGATGGGGACGGCTACGGCGGCGTCGACGCGGGAGAGGCCTGCGCGACGCGCCCGGACACGGCCGCGAACGACGGCGATTGCGACGATACGGCGGCGACCACGCACCCGTTCGCGACCGAGATCTGCAACGCGGCGGACGACGACTGCGACGGGGCGATCGACGAGGCGCTGCTCGCCATCTGGTGGTACGACGGGGACAACGACGGCTTCGGAGACCCCGATTCCGCCGTGGAGACCTGCGCCCCGGGCAAGGAGTACATCGCGCGCGGCGAGGACTGTGACGACACGAACCAGGACACCTGGCCCTACGCCCCCGAAGACTGCGAGGACGGGCAGGACAACGGTTGCAACGGCGTGATCGACGATGAATTCGAGCGGTGGACCGACGCGGACGGGGACGGTTTCGGGGACCCGAACACCGCACGCACCGCGTGTGAGCCCAACGACAACGAGGTCGACAACCAGGTCGACTGTGACGACGCCGACCCGTACGTGAACCCGGCCGTGCCGGAGGTTTGCACGGATGGGGTCGACAACGACTGCACTGACGTGGTCGACGACTGCGAGGGCCAATGATCGCGTTCCTGTTCGCCGGGTTGGCGCACGCCGTTGAGCAACCCTGCATCACGTTCCACTCGCCGGCCGACGTGGTCGAGGCCGCCATGCGGGTCGAGGGGGCGCGGTTGGGGGGCGGCGATCTCGAGTCCGAGCGGCGCACGCTCCAGCTCCGGCTCGCCTGTGTCTCCGATCCGCTCGCCCCCGGTGACGCCGCCGCGGTGCACCTCGCGCTCGGTGGAGAGCGGCCGGAGCCGATGGGGCCGCCCGAGGTCGGGGACGCCGCCGATGGCCCCCCGCATCCGGACGGTGGCGTCGCGCTGGTGGACGGCCAGGCCTATGCCGCGCTGCGCCCCGGTCACGCCGCCGTCGTGCAGGCCTTCGACGCCGAGGGCCGCGTCGTCTACACCCGATGGCTCGACGCCTCTGGCGTCAATGATGTGCGCTCGGGCGCGGAGCTCCCCACGTCGCCCACGCTTCCGCGCCTCCCGCCGATCCCGCTCCGGGGCGGCGAGATCGCGCGCCTCGTCGCGTCCGGCGCGCTGGTGGCGTTGTCGGGCGGGCTCTTCGTGATGGCCGCCGAGTCCCGGTCGGACTGGTATGCGCTCGACCCCTCACCGGTCGACAACGTCGGGGATCTGGAGAAGTTGCGGGTGCGAACCAATGTGACTCAAGGTGCCGGCCTCGCCTGCGCCGGACTCGGCGCCGCGGGGTTGCTCTCCGTCGCCGTACGTGTGCCGTTTTGACGGTCGGTGCCGACGTAGAGATGGTCCGCCCCGCCCTCGGCGACGGCGGGGTCTACGGCGTCGAGGGCGCGGGCGTCCCCGATCAGTGGGCGTGGCGCGTGGGCCTCCTCGCCCAATACGAGCGCGCGCCCGTGCTCGTGCTCACCGAGGGTGAGATCACGAGCCGCCCGGTGACCGATCGGATCGGCGGCTGGGCGGGCTTCTCGATGGGGCTCGGGTACCGCATCGCGGTCCAGGCGGTCGTTCCGGTGGCCTGGCAGACGGGGGACGGCTCCGCGCTCTCGGCGGACGGCGCCGGCATCGGCGATCCGCGGCTCGGCGCCCGTTGGGGCCTCCTCCACACCAACCTCGTCGACGCGACGCTCCGGGCCGACGTGCATCTGCCCTTCGGCCGTCAGGACGCGTGGTTGGGCGAGGGCACGACCCGCGCCTCGTTCGGCGCCTCCGGCGCGCTCAAGGGCGGCTTCGGCGCGGTCCTGCTCGATGTCGGCATCGTGGCCCGGCCCCTCGAGACCCCCCAGCCGGGCCTCGATTGGGGCCCGACCGTCGATCTCGGTCTCGGCGTGCGCGCCGACATCCTCCCCACGTTCTCGGCGGGTGGCGCGTGGGTCGCCCGCGCCGTGCTCGCGGGGCTCGACACGCAGGACGGCGAGCTCGCCAGCGAGCTCCTCCTCTCCGCGACGCTCGAGGCTTCCCCGGTGGTGGTGCTCACCGCCGGCGGTGGCGCCGGCCTCCAGGCTGGCGTGGGTGTCCCGACCTGGCGCGGGTTCGCCACGGCGACGTTCCGGCGCCCGCCGCCGTCCCCGGTGAAGCCGGTGCCGGTGGTCGAGAAGCCGCCTCCGGAGCCCGAGAAGCTCCTCGAAGAGGATCCGACGGGCGTGTTCGTCGACATCCCGCCCCCGCCGCCGCCCCCCAAGGTGCGGGTCATCGGAGACGAGATCGTCTTCACCGGCGAGATCAAGTTCAAGACCGGCTCCGCGGAGCTGCTCCCCGAGTCGCACGAGATCATCGACGGCATCGCGAACCTCCTGGCGGGCGAGGGCCGCATCGCCCACGTCGCGATCGAGGGGCACGCGAGCGAAGAGGGGGACCTCGTGTACAACTGGGACCTCTCGGATCGCCGCGCGCGCGCCGTCTGGGAGGCGCTCCTGCTCGACGGGGTGAGCCCGCAGCGCATGAGCTGGCGCGGGCTCGGCGAGGTCGTGCCCGCCTCCGGCGTGAAGTCGGAGGCGACCCACGCCGAGAATCGTCGCGTCGTGTTCCGCATCGCGAACCGGCTCGCCCAGGGCGAGGCGCTCCCCACCACGCCGGCGTCGGCGGTGCTGCCCTGGAGCGGCGAGGCCGTCGCGCTCGACACGGTCACCATTCCCGCGGTCATCGTCCCCCCGAAGACCGATCAGCTCGACCCCGACTTCTTTCAAGAGGAGGAAGAATGACTCTCTTCCTCATTGCGTCAGGCCTCGTCAATTCCGGACTGATCGGCGCGGCGCTCGCCGACACCTGCGACGACCCCGTGGACGTGCAGGATCTGAACTGCAACAACGTGCCCGTCGCGCGGGAGCCCGCGGTCGATCTCACCGATCCGCTGTGCGCGGCGAACGTCGACGACGCGGGGGCCAGCTACCCCAACGCCGACTACTACTACGACTACACGTCGTTCGGTTGTGCCTACTCCATCGTCGGCTACGACTTCGATGATGACGGCCTCTCCTTCGCCATGCTCAGCTTCCCGGAGGACGCGAAGGTTCCCGACCTGCTCGTCACCCTGAAGTGTGACAACTGCCCCGAGCTGGCGAACCCCGAGCAGGAGGACTCCGATTGTGACGACATCGGCGACCTCTGCGACATCTGCCCCGACGACTACGATCCGGAGCAGCTGGACCGGGACAGGGACGGCGTCGGGGACGCCTGCGACATCTGCCCGGACGACCCGGATCCCGATCAGCTGGACACGGACGCGGACGGAGTAGGCGACGAGTGCGACCTCTGCCCGACCACCTACGATCCGGATCAGCTCGACACGGACGACGACGACGTGGGCGATGCCTGCGACGTGTGTCCCGAGGTCAAGGACCCGCTCCAGGCCGACACCGATTTGGATGGCATCGGCGATCTCTGTGACCCGTGTCGCCTCCTCTTCGGCGATGGCGGCGGGGACACGGATGGGGACGGCCCCGGTGACGAGTGCGACGTTTGCCCGTTGATTGCGGACGACCAGGCGGATCGAGACGGCGACGGCGTCGGGGACGCCTGTGATCCCTGCGCCAGCAACAGCCTCATCAGCGTGGACCCGGACGCCGACGGCGACGGCCTCGGGGACAGCTGTGACATCTGTCCCGCGGTGCCCGACCCGTACCAGGACGATGTCGACGAAGACGGTTTCGGGGACTTGTGCGACAACTGCCCGGCGGACGCCAGCGTGGACCAGCTGGACCGCGACGAGGACGGCGTGGGCGACGTGTGCGACGTGTGCCCGATCGAGGCCGACGCCAACCAGAACGACGCCGACGGCGACGGGCTCGGCGATGTGTGCGACCCGCCCCACGACGTGATCGGCGGTGCGACGCGCTGCGGGACCGACGTTGGCGCCGTGCCCCTCGCGCTGCTGCTCGCCGCGGTTGGCCTCGTGCGTCGGCGGCGCGCGGTCTGACCGGCGATGGCCGTCGACATCGTCGTAGAGACCCTGATCCAGCGGCCCCGCGCGGTGGTCGTGGCGTTCGCGGGTGACCCCGGTCGCGCGCCCGAGTGGTACGTGAACATCAAGTCCATCGAGTGGGAGACGCCGCCGCCGCTCGCCGTCGGGTCGCGAATGGCGTTCGTCGCGCAGTTCCTCGGTCGCCGGCTGGCGTACACCTACGAGGTGCGCGAGTGGCTCCCGAACGAGCGCCTCGTGATGTCCACCGCGCAGGGCCCGTTCCCGATGGAGACGACCTACACCTGGGACGAGGAGGCCGGGGGCACCCGGATGACCCTGCGGAACCGGGGCGAGCCGGCGGGCTTCTCCGCGCTGGTCGCGCCCCTCATGGCCGTCATGATGCGCCGTGCCATGACCGCTGACCTCGCGAAGCTCAAGGGCGTGCTCGAGCGGAGCTGAGGCTCAACCGCCCGTCGAGGTCACGACGATCGAGTCCGTGCCGACGGCCGCGCCCTGGAGGTCGGTGGCGAGGAGGGTCACGTCGTTGGCGCCGGGCTCGAGAGGCACTGTCACTTGCCAATTCTGGTCGTCGGCCCAGGTCAGCTCCAGGGGCTCGGTCGCGCCGTCGAGCGCGATCTGGCGCACGTCGAGCCAGGCTTCGCCCTGGAGCACGACCTCCGTCGTCGCGACGGAGAAGTCGGCGCCGCTGCCCGTCGTGATGCGGAAGTCCCGCGCCGGGTACAGCGCCATCACCGCGTCGGGCGAACCGTTCATCACCCAGTCCGCCCGATCGACGATGAACTGGCAGTTGCCCGCGACATCCTGCTCGGGCAGCAGGGCGCCGAGCTGGTCACACCAACGCGTCATGTACGCACCGTTGTACGCCCGCCCGACGATGTCCTGCAGGTGGCCGTAGTACGACCGCTTGTTGGCCGGATCCTCCAAGAGCCGCGCGAGGTCTCCGTTGCCCACCACCGACATCGACGCGCTCCCGTAGAAGTCCAGGTCGTGGGGGAAGTAGAGCACCCGCTGGTCCTCGGGCCGAACGTAGAACCGCGCGTTGTGTTGGCTCCCGTCACTGCCGTAGTTGTCGACCGCGCCGGAGAGCGTCGCGAAGGCGAAGGCACGCAGCCACTGATCCACGTCGATCACCGCGTCCGACGCTGCCAGGAACTCCGGCCCCGAGAGCGCGAAGGTCTGACCCAGCTCGATGAGGCGGTCGTAGTCGTCCTCGCGCTCGTTGTTCTGGATCAGGAAGTTCCAACGCCAGGACTCCCGATCGTCGCCGAGGTCGGTGATGGAGGTCCCGACCACCGAGTCGGGCTGGGGCAGCTTGAGCCCCTCCGCGGTCCCGTCGTCCGTCGTCAGCGGGTAGTAGATGAGCTCGTACTCGAAGAGCGTCCCGCTGGCCCCATCCACGAATTGGGAGGCGAGCACGAGATCGCTGAACCGGTCGAGCTGCAGCTCCGCGGGCCCGGTGTGCTCCGACAGCGGCGTCAGGGCCTGCGTCAGATCGTTGTACTCCCCCGAGACCGAGCCGGCGTGTGTCATCACGAGGTTCATCAGGACCTCGCGCTGGCCGTAGCCCACGCCCTCGGACCGATCGATCAGCACGCTCGAGTGGCTGCCCCGGAAGGGCTGCTCGCTGTGGAACGAGACGCCGTAGCCCAGGCGCGGCACCTCGGGCCGGCCGCGCTCGCTGCCCTTGGCCCGTACGGCCACGTCGTAGAACACCTCCGTCTCGTCGTAGACCACCGTGGCCCCGACCCCCTCGTCGCTCATCAGGTTCACGTCTTCGTGCAGCCAGTCCGAGTCGGCCTGGGTCAGGAGGATCCGGAAGTTGTGCAAGCCGTTGGTCGCCGCCAGGCCGTCATCGACCTTGTAGATGGCCCGGGAGTCGGGCCCGGCCGCGGGGAAGAGAGAGGGGGCCCCAAGATCGTCCTCGGCCTCGACGTAGATCTGTACGATCGTCCCGGCCGCGTGGCCGTCGAGCTCCGCCTCCCAGTGACCCGGCTCCCCCTCGGTCATGGCCTGGTCGAGGAAGGGAGCGCCGCCGACCGAGGACCAGAGCGTCACCCCCTGCACACCGTCGGGATCGGCCGCCGAGACCGTGACCAGCACGGGCTCGTAAGGAGCCGGCACGGCCACGTCCTGGCGAAGGTCGGCGAGGGTCGGCCCCAGGTTGTCCACCCAAGTCGAGTTGGGCGCGCCCGGCGTACCGGACAGGTCGGGCTGCAGCACCAGCGTCGTATGCGGCAGGCGGTTGAAGTAGAGTCGGGTGTTGAGCTGGTTGCTGCCCGAGATCCACCGGGCCCGAAAGGAGACCTCGTACTCCGCGGTGCCGATCGGCCCGAGCAAGGTGGTCTCGGCGTGGTTGTGCATGTGTCCGGTCGGCCCCGTGGCCAACAGGCGCAGCACCGCGTTCGCCGGGTCGTCCGGGTCGGGCACGACCTCGCCCTGACGGTGGTTCCCCAGGACGCGCCAATGCTCGCTGCGGCCGTCGAAGGCCCCGTTCTGGATCAGCTCGACGGGCGTCGTGTCCGGGTCCTGGATCACGCTGATGTCGTCGACCAGCACCTCCCCGGCGTCGAGCAGGCCGATCACGAGCTCCTCCCAGGCGCCGTCGGGGCCCACGGCGCTCGGATCCGCCTCGCCGCGGTAGCTGTACGAGGCCCACTCCGAGCGAAGGCCCTCCTCGCTCGCCGCCCAGGCCTCGGCCGCGGCGTTGTCGGCCCGGGGCTCGCGCAGCTCCAGGCTCGAGCCCCCGCCATCGGGTGCCGCGGGCCAGCGCCCCCCGTCGAAGTACCGAACCTCGTCCGCCGGGTTGCCATGGGCGTCGAGCAGCAGGATCCGGTCGCTTTGGTTGTCCAGGCGCCCCGAGAAGTCGCCCACCACGGTGAGGTCGGGGTGCTCGGCCCGCAGGGCCTCCGCGTCGCCCGCGACCACGAGGTAGGAGCCCGGCAACAGGACCGTGCCCCCCGGGATCTCGTAGGCCACCGCATCGACCAGCTGCCAGCCGCCGACGTCCACCTCCTCCGCACCCCGGTTGTACAGCTCGATCCACTCCTCGGGCCGCGCCGTCACGGGCTCGCCCTCCCGCGACACGGGCGCGCGATGGTACTGGATCTCGTTGATCACCACGTCCTCGGCCACGTCGATGACGTTCGGCTCGGCCGGCGTGGCCTCGCGCGGAGAGCGCCACGGACCGCCGCCGCTGGCGCGGCCGCGGAGACCCTCCCGCACCCTCACCGCGTCGAGCAGGGCGCTCCGGTCGGCGGAGTAGAGGAACAACACGTCGCCGGCTTCGACGGAAAAGCCGACGTCGTCGAGCGCGAGGAGCTCGCCGGGGCCCAGCTCCCCGGACGGGAGCACGAGCTCGCCGCCCGCCGACGAGGCCAGCACGAGGCCGCTGGTGTCCTGGTCGCTCGGGCTCACGCCGAGCAGCTCCACCCAGAAGGGCGAGTCCGCCGCGGGCGCGACCTCGTTCAGCACGACCGTCGGGCCGGTGGTCAACGGAGAGATCCGGGCCCTCAGCGCGCACCCGAAGGTCATGTCCGGGTCGTCGGGGAGGGCCTGGTGGACCTCGACGGCCAGGACGTTGAGCCCGCGCACCAGCGCATCGGCGGGGATGTCGGCGTAGAGCTGGGAAGCGTCCGCGACCGCGGTCGTGGCCAGGGTGCTGGCGTCCACCGGGCCGTCCGGCATGTTCTCCCGGAGCACCTCGACGCCGTTGAGGTAGAAGATGGCGCCGTCGTCGAGGAGGCACTCGAGGGAGAGCTCCGCGCGGCCCGGGTCGGCGTCGAACGAGAAGGGGGTGCGGAAGGTGAGCGTGGTGGGGATCGTGGCCAGCTCGGTCGTGCCGCGCGACCCGAGCAGAGGCTCGAAGGAGCGGAAGAGCGCGTAGGTGTTCTCGGTGTTGGTCACCGAGGTGTCGGCGAAGGTGTCGGCCCAGACGTACTTCGTCGCGTCGCCGAAGGAGCTGCCGAGGGCCCAGCCCCAGGGATCCGAGGCCCGGTCGGCGTCGACCCCCGGGAGGGCCCACGACCCTCCGGCGTTGGTGTCCTCGATGAGGAGCCCCAATGCCTCCTCTGTCGGCGGCGGATCAGCGGGCGTGGTGCCGGGGCAGCCGTCGGTGGGCCCGAGCACCCACTCGAAGGCCGACGCGTCCGTGCCGACGACGTCGTCGGGCAGCTCGACCTCGGCGATGGTCATCTGCGGGCCGCCGTAGTCCCAGGGAGCCTCCCACGCAGCGAGGTACAGGTGGTCCCTCGGGGTCACCTCGAGATCGAAGGCATCCACCGTGGTCCAGTCGCCGTCGGAGTCCTCTCCGACGAGACGGAGGTCCGTTCCGTCGGCCTGGCCGAGGTAGAGCGCGAAGTAGTTGTCCGCCGTGACGCGCGCGGTCGCCAGGACGTCTTCGTGGGCCGCGCCAGCGTAGAAGACGGCCTCGCCGCGGTCCCACCCGCTGTCGTCATGGGCTGACCCCGCCCAGTCGTCGGCGGCGTAGTCCCCCGACAGATCGTAGGACCAGGTGGCCTCGAGCGCCACGAGCGAGAGGAGGGTCGACGGCGCGAGGGGGTCGAGGAGGTTCGGCTCGCCGGGCGTCCCGCCGAGCTCGGCGCTGGCCGTCCAGTTCTCGGCATGGTCGCTGGCCGCGTCCGGGTCGGCCTTCGCCAGGGAGAGGCCCGAGCCGTCAGCCTGCACGGGCCAGGGATCGTCGTCGCCGTAGGCGATGGTGTCGATCAGCCTGCCGCCGTTGTTACGCAGATCGATCCGCTCCCCGTCCGCGGAGAGCGCGCCCTCGTACGGCCCCAACGCGTCCGCGAGGGAGGTCGGATCCGCCGCCACCACGATGAACCCGCCGGCGGGCAGGATGGTGTCCGCGCCGAAGGTGTAGGTCACGCCCCCCGCGAGCGACCAGCCCGACACGTCCATGTCGAGGGCCATGGGGTTGTACAGCTCGATCCACTCGAGCTCGCCGGCCGAAGGCGCGCCGTACAGCAGCTCGTTGAAGGTGATCGAGCCCGGCGCGGCCGTCTCCTCGCGCAGCCACGGGACGGCCTGGACGGGGACGACCTCGACGTCCCCGCCTGTCTCGGCGTCGTCGTCCCCTTGGACCTTGTGCGGCTTCGGATCGTCGGAGCACCCGGCGAGGAGGGCTCCGAGGGCTCCGGCGGCGGCCGCTGTCCGAAGTCCGAGCCGGGACGGGACGGATGCCGCGGGGGTGGCGTTGTGGCTGTGCACGTGGGTTCGCCTTCCTGCGAGAGGGGGCGTAATCCGGATGGACCGCTCCGGTCCCGCACGCGGTTCCGACCTACAGATACGCCCCCGTGATCGACCCCTCCGGTCCCGCACGCGGTTCCGTCATCTCGTGGGCCGTCCTGTCACCGCGACGGCGACCGTACGACGCGAAACAGCCAGGAGCCCCCCGCGGCGATGCCCGCCAGCAGCATCCCGGTGAAGAGGAGCGCGAGGCCGAGCGGTAGCGCCTCGAGCAGCGCGTCGGCCGGCGTGGCGCCGACCCGCACGAGCCAGGCGTCTTCGGCGATCGGCTCGCCGACACGCTCGAAGGCCCAGCGGACCCCGCCCGGCACCCGGCCGAGCACCAGCCCCGTGGCGTCCCCGGTCTGGGCCTGCATGTCGCGGGCGCTGGCGAGCTCGAGCACCAGCGGCGCCCCGCCGGTGACGGAGACATCCTCGTGGGGAACGACGGCCAGGAGCAGCGCCGATCTCTGCCCGGAATACGCCAGGTGCCCCCGCGACCGGAAGTTCGTGGGGCGCACGAACGTCCCGGCCGAGAGAGTCGGGGGGCTGCTCGCCCGCAGGTCGAACGGGATCACCGTCACCGCGCGCGACCAGTCCGCCGATCCTTCCCCGAGCACCGCCAGCCCGGCTCCGGCGAGCAGGACGCCCCACAGGCCAAGGGCGAAGGCGAAGGTCGGCGCGAGTGCCAGCAGACGCGCCTGCCGCTCTGCCATGGGCCACCGTGGCCGCCGAAGCCCCCAGACCACCAACACGGGGACGGCCGCGAAGATGGAGCCGATCAGGCAGAGGGCGAAGGTCCACGCCGGGTCGTAGCCCCCGCTCTCGGATTCGAGTTGGAGGAGCGACAGGGCCCGGTACGGGCCGCTGAACTGCTCCATCCAGTACACGTTCAACGCGACGCCGCCGCCGGCCACCCCGGTGATGCCGAGCACCGCGAGCGCGTGGGCACGGTTCAGGGAGTCACTGCGGCGTGGTCTGGCACGGATGCCGCCCTATCCCACGCGTCGAGCCCGGGGTGCCCCACGAGATCGGTGAGCGCCCGATCGCGGCCGCTTCCTTGACGTCGTGCCCCGCGCCGACTAATCAAGAGATCGATTGAATACTGAACCGGAGACCGCATGGCCACCTCCCCGTCCCGTCGCTTCAAGGATGACGTGTTCGAGCAGTTCGCGCGCATCGGTAAGGCCGTCGCGAGCCCGAAGCGGCTGGAGCTGCTCGACATCCTCTGCCAGGGGCCACGCACCGTCGAGGTGCTCGCCGACCAGGCGAGCCTGTCGCTCGCCAACGCCTCCCAGCACCTCCAGGTGCTCCGCGCCGCGCGCCTGATCGAGGCCGAGAAGAGCGGCCTCTTCGTCACCTACCGGCTCGCCGAGGGCGTGGAGGCCTTCTACCTGGGCCTCCGCCACCTCTCCGAGGCGCGGCTCGCGGAGGTCGAGGCGACCACCCGGGCCTACCTCGAGCAGCGCGGCGCGATGGAGTCGGTGGACGGCTCCGAGCTGCTCGCGCGCGCGCTGTCGGGCGACGTCACGGTGTTGGATGTGCGTCCGGCCGAGGAGTACCGAGCGGGCCACCTCCCGAACGCCCGCTCGGTGCCGCTGGCGGAGCTTCGGTCCCGCCTCGGCGAGCTCCCGCCGGACCGCGAGATCGTGGCCTACTGCCGCGGACCCTACTGCGTGCTCGCCATCGAGGCGGTGCGCGTGCTGCGCGAGGAGGGGTTCTCCGCCGTGCGCCTGGAGACCGGCCCCCCGGACTGGCGCGCCGCGGGCGTGCCGCTGGCGTCGGGGTCGTGACCGCTCCCACCCTCGGCCTGCGCGCCAACCTCCCGCAGTTCTCGCTCCTCGTCGTCGTCAACGCCTTCGTCGGCGCGATGGTTGGGATGGAGCGCAGCATCCTGCCGCCCATCGCCGAGCAGGAGTTCGGGTTGGAGGCCAAGGTCGCGATCCTCTCGTTCATCGTCGTCTTCGGCGTGAGCAAGGCGCTGACCAACTACCTCGCGGGGAGGCTCTCGGACGCGGTCGGGCGGAAGCGCGTGCTCATCGGCGGGTGGCTCGTCGCGGCGCCCGTGCCCTTCCTCCTGATGTGGGCGCCCTCGTGGGGGTGGGTGCTCTTCGCCAACCTCCTCCTCGGCATCAGCCAGGGGCTCACCTGGTCCACCACGGTCATCATGAAGATCGACCTCGCCGGACCGAAGAACCGCGGCCTCGCGATGGGGCTCAACGAGTTCGCCGGGTACTTCGCCGTCGCGGGGTCCGCGCTGGCCACCGGGTATGTCGCCGCCCACTGGGGCCTCCGGCCCGAACCGTTCTACCTGGGCGTCGCCTACGTCGCCCTCGGGCTCGGCCTGTCCGCGGTGCTGGTGCGCGAGACGCACCACCACGCCAAGCAGGAGTCCAAGCTCGCGGGAGACCTGCCGCCTGGCGGCGCGCCGACGCAGCGCGAGGTGTTCTGGCGCACCACGCTGACCGACCGCGAGCTGTCCTCGGTCACGCAGGCTGGGCTGGTCAACAACCTGAACGACGGCATGGCGTGGGGCCTGTTCCCGCTCGTCTTCACCGCCGCCGGCCTGGGGCTCGCCGAGATCGGCTGGCTGGCCGCGCTCTATCCGGCGGTGTGGGGCGCCTCCCAGCTCGTCACGGGCGCGCTCTCCGACCGCGTCGGTCGAAAGTGGCTGATCACCGGCGGCATGATCGTGCAGGCGCTCGGGATCGCCACCGTGGCGACCGGGAGCGCAATCCCCGCGTTCGTGGTCGGGCAGGTGCTGCTCGGCATCGGGACGGCGATGGTCTACCCGACCCTGCTCGCCGCGATTGGCGACGTGGCCCATCCATCCTGGCGTGCGTCGTCGGTCGGCGTGTATCGGCTCTGGCGCGACCTCGGGTACGCGTTCGGAGCGCTGCTCGCCGGCATCGTCGCGGACGCCTTCGGGCTCCCGGCGGCCATGTGGCTCGTGGCGGCGCTCACGCTGGCGTCCGGCGCGGTCGTCGCGGTGCGGATGCGGGAGACGCTCGCGAGAGAGATCGCAAAGGAGGCGGCATGACGAGAGAGGTTTCGCGGGCCGAGCTGCGCGCGCGACGCGCGGCGGGCGAGGCGGTCGTGGTCGTGGACGTGCGCTCGGCCGAAGAGTTCGCGGCTGGGCACATCGAGGGCGCCGTCCGCGTGCCGGTCGCGGACATCGAGGCCGACCCGACGCGGCTCCCGCTCGACCGGCCGATCGTCTGCGCCTGCGGCAAGGGCGGAGGTCGGTCCGAAGGGGCCGCGGCGGCGCTCGCGGCGGCGGGTGCGCTGGACGTGGGCTTCCTCGAAGGCGGCACGCTGGGCTGGTTGGCGGACGCCTGATGGATACAGGCCCCCGATGACCCTCCCCCGATGAAGAACCGCTGGGCCGCCCCCGCCGTATGGTGTCTCCTCGCCGCCGCGCTCTTCGGCGCGAGCACCCCGGTCGCGCGGGCGCTGCTCGACGGCATCGGCCCCCTCACGCTCGCGGGGCTATTCTACCTCGGGGCGGCGCTCGGCACCGCGCCGTGGGCGCTCCGGGGGCACGCGGGCGTGGCACGCCGGAGGGAGGATCGGTTCCGCCTCGCCGGCGCCGTGCTCTTCGGCGGCGTGGTCGGCCCCGTGCTGGTGCTGCTCGGTCTCCGGATGGCGCCCGCCGCGTCCGTCGCGCTCTGGCTCAACCTCGAAGCGCCGGCGACCGCGCTCCTCGGCTGGGCGTTCTTCCGCGAGCACGTCGACCGGCGCACCTGGATCGCCGCGGCGCTCGTGTGGGGTGCGAGCGTGGTCCTCGCGGCGCCGGAGGGCTTCGGGGGCGCGCTTGCGGCACTCCTCGTGCTCGGCGGCTGCTTCGCTTGGGGGCTCGACAACAACCTCACGTCGGTCATCGCCGGCTACACGCCCGCGCAGACCACCTTCGTGAAGGGCCTCGCGGCCGGCACGGTCAACCTCGTGCTGGGTGTGCTGATCGAGGGGGCCCCTTCGATGGGGCTGGGGATCGTCCTCGCGCTCGTGGTGGGCATCTTCGCCTACGGCGCCTCGATCGTGCTCTACGTGGCCGGCGCCCAGCAGCTCGGCGCGACGCGCGCGCAGATGATCTTCGCCACGGCGCCGTTCTGGGGCGTGGGGCTCGCGTGGGTGGGGCTCGGCGAGCCGGTGCTGCTGGCGCAGGTGCTCGCGGCCGCCGGGATGGTCGGCGCGCTGGTGCTCCTGTTCACGGAGCGCCACGGACACCCGCATGAGCACCAGGCGATGCACCACACCCACTGGCACCGCCATGACGACGGGCATCACGACCACACGCACCCGGGCGGGAACCCGTGGGGCTGGCACATCCACGAGCACGGACACGAGCCGATGATGCACACCCACCCGCATCGGCCCGATTTGCATCACCGCCATGGACATTGAACGAATGACACGAACCCGAACCAACCTTCCGGTGCTCGTGGCCGCCGCCCTCCTGCTCCTCCCCGCCGTGGCCCTCGCGCACGGCGTCGGCGACCAGGACCGCGCCTTCCTCGAGCAGAGCGTCGGGCCCCAGATCCTCTCGTTCATCTGGCTCGGCGCCAAGCACATGGTGACCGGGTACGACCACCTCCTGTTCCTGGTCGGCGTGATCTTCTTCCTCCACCGCCTCCGGGACGTGGCGATCTACGTGTCGTTGTTCGCGCTGGGCCACAGCCTGACGCTCACGGGCGGGGTCCTCACCGGCACGAACGTGAACCCCTACCTGATCGACGCGATCATCGGCCTCTCCGTGGCCTACAAGGGTCTGGACAACCTCGGCGTTTTCGAGCGCAGGCTCGGATTCCAGCCCGACACCCGCGTGGCGGTCCTCGTGTTCGGCCTGTTCCACGGGCTCGGGCTCGCCACCAAGCTCCAGGAGTTCTCGCTCTCCCCCGAAGGCCTCGTCCCGAACATCCTCTCGTTCAACGTGGGCGTGGAGATCGGGCAGTTCGTCGCGCTGGCGGTGATCCTCGTCGGCATGCGCGCGTGGCGTGCCACGGCCGGGTTTGCCCGGTACGCGTCGGCCGCGAACGTGGGGCTCGTCCTCGCGGGGATCGCGCTCGCGGCCTGGCAGGTTCGCGGCTACCTCCACGGCGCCGAGCACACCCCGGCGCCCGCCCTGGTGGCTGCCTCGACGCCCTCGCCGGTGCCCGCGGACGCGCCCGCCGAGTACATCTTCCGCACGGACACCATCGAGCTCACGCTCCGGCCCAACGAGGGGACCGAGGTCAAAGCGACCATGCGCGCGGGGGACCAGATGCTCTACGCCTGGAAGGCCGACGGGGAGCTGACCTTCGAGTTTCACGGCGATCCGAAGGGCGCAGCCGCGGATGCGTACCAGAGCTACGCCAAGGGCGCGCAGGCCGCGGCCGAGGGCGAGTTCGAGGCGCCCTTCGAGGGCGTACACGGCTGGTACTGGCGCAACCGCACCCGCGGGCCCGTCACCGTGCGCCTCGACACGCGCGGCGTCTACGCGAAGATCTCCCGCCTCTGATGCACCCCTCTTCCCCGTCCAGCGAGCTTCCCATGCGCCTGTCCTTCCTCTTCCTCGGTCTCGGCCTCTCCACCCCCGCGCTCGCCCACCCCGGCGGCCACGGAGACGGGATGCTGCCTCCGCCGTCGATGGCCACCGCGCCGGCCCCGACCGTCATCCCGGCGACCTACGGCGAGGTCGTCACGGCCCTGCGCGAGCGTGCGACAGCCGCCGGTGTCGCGCTCGACGGCCAGAAGATCGTAGACGTGCATCGCGCCGTCCGCGCGCTCAACGACCTCTCGGCGGCGCTCCCGGCGAAGGCCGAGGGGCTCTCCGCGGAGGCCAAGGCGACCGTCGCGCAGAGGGCCACGAGCCTGAAGGAGCACATCGCCGCGCTCGTGATCGCGGCGGACAAGGGCAACGCCTCGAACGGCAAGGCAGCGGTGGCCGCGATCCAGGCGGATCTCGAGGCGCTGTCGAAGGGGGGGATGCCGTAGTTTTCGGCGCCGTCCTGAATGTGTGGGGCCCGGGCGCGTATTGGTGCCGCGAGGCACTGCGTTGCTACTCTCGCTCCCCATCCTGCAGTTGCTCCTCACCCTCGCCGCCCGCGTTGCCAGCCCTCGTCGCGTGGGCCTGCGGGGGGTGGCGACCGGGCTGGTGCTCGCGGTGGCGGCCTCCGTCATGATCTTCGGCCTGACCCTCCACGGTTGCGACGAGGGCACGCCGCGCGCCGGCTGGCTGTTGTCCGCCGTGCTTCTCACGCTCTCCGTCGCCGGGGTGGAGCGTCGCGCGTGGCGGGTGTCGCTGGCGTTCGTCCACGTCGCGGCCGGCGCGTGGATCAGCCTCCTCCTCGCCGAGGCCGTGCACGGCCCGACCTGGGCCGGGCTCGCGGCGCGGGGCCGGCCGGAGTGGCACACGCCGGTCACGGGGCTGTACCGGCGGTCCCCCTCCGACCGGGAGCTGATCTCCGCGCTCGTCGAACGCATGATGGTGGCGCCCGCAACCTCCGGCTGCGGCGCCGCCGCGGCCAGCGCGCTCGCGGCCCGCGCCCAGCCCGAGAACCCCAGGTGGCGCACCTCGACCGAGCAGCCGTGCGCGATCGCCGAGCGGCGGGGGCCCGCGGAGGTGGGCCCGCCGATGACCTCGGGCGAGGCCTACCGGGGGCTCCTGGAGGTCGCGACCCTCGCCGCGGGCGACACGATGCATCGGTCCTACCCGCTCCAGTTCCTGTTCCTGGAGGAGGTGCGGGAGCAGGGGAGGTGGCTCACGCCTGCCGACGCGTGCGCGTTGATCGCCGCCTTGCCCGAGGACAGTGACAGCTGGCTTCGGGGGATGGCGGTGGGTGCGGTCGCCGAGAGCATGTCGCCCGAGGGCCGCTCGACGTGCCGCGCGGAGATCCGGGACGCGCTCGCTGGTCCGGACGATGCCTCCTCGCGGCTCGCCCTCCCCGACCTCTTCGACGAGGGCGAGCGGCGCTCCGCGCTGGCGGCGGTCCTCGCGTCGAAGAAGCTCCCCCATGTGAAGGTGGGGGAGCTCGCCGCGTCGCGGGCCGTCGCTGGCGGTCTCTCCGAGGAGCTGGACCGCGCGTTGCTCGCTCTCGTCGACCACGACCCTGACCCGGAGACGCGTCGTTCCCTCGCGATGGAGGCGCTCGAGACGCTGCTCGACGACCCGAGGCGGGGTCAGACCCGGTAGGGGACGGCTTCGGGCGGTGTGCCCGCCGGTGAGCGAGGGCATGGCCCGGCGAACAACCGCGTGCGCCTCAGTCCCAGCGCTCCCCACGGTGATCCTCGCGGTGGCACTCGCCCTCGCAGGTGCTGCCGCTGTAGGTCATGCCGCTCGGGAGGGCGACGTTGACCTCCCCGTTGACGTGCAGCGTGATGTCCGAGATGTCGTCGTTGGTGACGGTGGCGGAGTGGCAGTCCTCGCACGCGACGCCCTCCCCGAGGTGCTCCCGGTGCTCGCCGCTCATGCCGCTGCCGCCGTCGTCCGGGCCGGCGTGGCAGTCGCCGCAGGTGACCGAGGCCGTCGCCTCGACGGCGCCATCATCACCCTGGCCGGAGCCGTGGCAGTACATGTTGGAGCAGCTGGTGCCGTTCCACTCGCCCGCGGAGGACCGGCTCGCCGACAGATCGACGTCGGCCGAGCCGGCGGTGGCATCGCCCACGAAGATGTGGCCGGGCGTCATCGCGTCCGTAGGGACGACGTGGCAGGTCGCGCAGTCGAAGGCGGCGTGGAGCGACGTGTCCTGGAGGTGGGCGGCGTGCGCGGGGAAGCCCATCGCGCTCGGGTCGGTGTTGTCGCGGATGTCCTCGGGGGGGGCGCCGCTCGTGTCGTCCGTTCCGCCATGGCAGAACGTGCAGTCGGTGCGCCACTCGGCGGCGTGGCAGGTGTCGCAGGAGAGGGCCTCGGCGTCGGTGCCGCCAGTGAGATCGGCGCCATGACAGTCGGTGCACTCCTCGACCTGGAGCTTGGCGTCCATGCCGTGGACCGTGGGTACGTCGTACCCGTCGGGGTGATGGCCGCTGGCGGTGTCGTCGCCGACCTTGCCGCCGTCACACGTCGCGAGGAGGAGGAAGAGGGGGAGAAGGAGGAGTCGCATGTGCATCCTGAAGCGGCGCCGCAATGTACCCTGGCGGTCGTCAAGGCCGACAAGGTCAACGCAGCGTCACCGCCAGCGGGAGCGCCCGAGGGAGCCGGAGGCGTCTCCTGGCGCGTTGCAGCCACATCCGCCGCCGTCCTCGGCCTCGCCGGTGTCGTGGGATTTCGGCGGCGACCGCGGTGTCCCGGCGAGGGGCACGTCGCGCGCCCGGCCGCCGTCGTCGCAACGACGTGGTTCTGCGGGGGAGATTATTCCTGGCGCGGGGGGGCTTGTCCAGGCGCCGTCCGATCGCGCGCTCGGGAACACTTTTCGCGTCTTCCGCCCCCCGCTGCAGGCGGTCCGAACCACGTCGTCAGCGCGTCGGCGAGCCCCTCGTGGGTTCGATCGCCCACCCAGGCGACATGTCCGTCGGGCCGAATCAACACGGCGGTCGGAGCGGACACCACCCCGAGGACCGGAAGCTCCCACGTACCGACGTACTCGGCGTCGATAAGGCGCACCCGATCGGCCCAGGGGGCGATGTCGAGGCCGCCGCGCTCGCCGAGGTCGAGGAGCAACGGGCGAGCCTCGTGCAGCAGGCCGAAGACCCGCAGCGGGCCGCTGGCGGTGACCAGGTCCAGATCGGGCATGCGGCGCCCGAGCAGCGGGTGTCCTGGGCCAAGGTCGTAGTGGATGTCCAGGCCAGACATCATCGCGCCAAACCGCTTGCGCGGCTCGTCCATGCCGAGGAGCTCGGTGAGGATGTCGCGCAGGGCCTTCGATTGGTCGTCCAGGCCGCGGAGCGCGAGCGTTTGTGCCAGGGCGTTGCGCAAGACGCGGGCAGCGACGGGGTGGCGCTCGGATTGATAGGTGTCCAGGAGGCTCTCCGGCGAGGTCCCCTTGACCACCTGGGCCAGCTTCCATCCCAGGTTCACCGCATCGTGCACGCCGATGTTCAGGCCCTGCCCACCCGCCGGGTGATGCACGTGCGCGGCGTCGCCGGCGAGCAGGACCCGGCCTTCGCGATACGCCGCGGCCTGGCGTGCCGCGTCGGTGAACCTGGAGATCGACGTGGGAGCGTGGACCCCGAAGTCGGTCCCGTACACGGCGATGAGCGCCTCGCCGAGCTCGCGCAGGGTGGGCTCACCGGACGGACCGAGTTGTCGCTCGGTCACGAGGACCCGCACCGGCCCCGCATCCCCCAGGCGGCTGAGGGAGTGGACGCCGAAGGCGTCGTGGCGGAGGCCCCAGGCGGCCGGCTCGTCGGCCAGCTCGACCTCGGCGATCAGCCAGCTCGTCGTCGCCGCCCACCCGGGGAAGGCGATGCCGGCCGTCTTGCGGATCAGGCTCCGTCCCCCGTCGCAGCCCACGAGGTATTCGGCCCGCAACGTCTGGCCGTCGGACAGCTCGACATCGACGCCGGCATCGTCCCGCGCGAAGCCCGTCACGTCGCGCCCGCGGAGCAGCGGCACCCCCAGCTCCTCCACCCAGCCGGCCAGGATGCGCTCGATGTGGTTCTGCCACAGCCCCAGCCCGTAGGCGTGCCGGGTGGGGAAGTCGCGGATGTCCAGGGGGACCCAGGCGAACCCCGCGACTTGTGCCACCTGCCCCTGCGAGAGGAACCGGTCGGCGACTCCCCGCTGATCGAAGATCTCGATCGTGCGCGCGTGCAGGCCCCCCGCGCGCGAGCCGACGAGGTCCTGGCTGGGACGGCGCTCGACGATGGCGACGTCGACCCCCGCCAACGCCAGCTCGGCCGCCAACATCAGGCCCGTGGGGCCTCCTCCGGCGATGACCACCGCGTGCTCGTTCATGGCGCTTCAAGTAACGCTACGGTCGCGGCTCGCCCCGCGCCGCCGACGACGAGGGTGTCGCCGAGGACCGCGAGCGCGGTCGGGGTCGCCCTCCGCCTCCACGCCCAGCTCCGCACGGTGTCCGCGGGATCCCCGGCGAACGTCAACTCCCCTTCGCCGCTGGCCTCCCGCTTCGTAGCGGTGAGCTCGCCGGAGGTGGTGAAGCCCGCCCCGGTGGTCGGGTTCGACACCTTGATGGCGGCGGTGGTCGCGGCGCCCGCGGTGGGCGCCTCTCCGGGAAAGATCCACTCGGTGTGCGTGGCCCGCACGGGGATGGTGAGGGCGAGCGCGGAGGAGACGAACGAGAGGAGCAACAAGCGGGCCTCGGGGATGACGGCCGGAAGGTACTTGCGGCTCGCGCAGGTGGGTCCCTGCGGCGATCTCACATCGTGCCGATCGCGCCGGGGAGGGGCGTGGCCGCGCTGGACTGCGAGGGACTGCAAGGGACTGGAAGTCGCACCGGGCCCGTCTACAGAACGTTGCTCCCACGCCCACTCCATCGGCGTGGGTGGGGCCGATCCCCTCCCGTTCTCCGGGGGCAGGAGGGCTCGGGCGCCGCAGGTGGGCCGCGGCGGGAGTATTGTCGGCGCCGCCGAGGTCCCCGATGTCCCTGCCCGCCGCTGTCGTTCGCCGCCTGCTCTCAACCACGCTGCTCGTGCTCGCCGGGTGCGGACTGGCCGGCCAGGACACCGCGCCCCAGGACTCCGCGCCCGCCGCGGCGGCGCCGGCGGACCCGTGGACGGTCGAGGTCTCCGCCCGCATCCGCGACGCGGCGCAGGCCTTCGTGGCCGATGGCGACACGTTCACGGCCGAGTCCCACCAGGGCATCACCGGGCGCTTCGACGCCGCGGGCGCGCTCCTGGACCGCGAGGGTGACACCATCGGGGTGCGCTCCGCGCGCTGGGGCCGCGCCGGATCGATGGAGAGCATCTCCGCGGCGCCGCCGCAGCTCGGCGCGTGTGTCGCGGGGTGGGAGGATCCCGAGGGCAACTGCGTGCCGCGGCTCGAGTACGCCGACGCGGGCCTGACCGAGTGGTGGACGGCCACTGGAGACGGCTTCGAGCAGGGCTGGACGCTCGACGCGCCGCCCGCGGGCGAGGGCGCCCTGGCGATCGACGTGGGCATCGAGGGCGCGACGGTCACGGTCGGGGACGGCGAGGTGTGGCTCCAGGGGGAGGGAGGCGAGCAGTGGATCGTCTCCGGCCTCGTGGCGTGGGACGCCGACGGCACGCCGCTCGAGGCGCGGTTCGAGCGGGCCGAGGGTGGGCTCCGGGTCACGGTGGACGACGCGGACGCGCGTTACCCGATCGAGATCGACCCGGTGTACACGACCGCGAGCACCACGCTGTACGGGACGGCCGTGTCCACCTACTTCGGACGCTCGGTGTCGGACGCGGGGGACGTGAACGGAGACGGCTACGACGACGTGATCGTCGGAAGGTACAAGTACGCGTACATCTACCACGGGTCCGCGACGGGCGTGTCGATGAGCGCCAGCACCACCCTGACGGGCGCGGCCAACACCTTCGGGATGACCGTGTCGAGCGCCGGGGACGTGAACGGGGACGGCTACGATGACGTGATCGCCGGGGAACATGGCGCCAACGGCGGCGAGGCCTATCTGTTCCACGGCACGGCTGCCGGGGTCGTGAGCACCTCCAGCTACACGCCGTCCACCCGGTTGAGGGGTCTGTACGGCGGGCAATTCGGGTGGTCGGTGTCGGGCGCGGGAGACGTGAACGGCGACGGCTACGACGACGTCATCGTGGGGTCGCCCGCCGTCAGCAGCTCCGCCGGCGCGGCCTACGTGTTCTGGGGCTCGGCGACCGGCATCGCGACCGCGACCTACACGTCGGCGAACGCCACCCTCACGGGGCCGGCCTCCAGCTCCTTCGGGTACTCGGTGTCGGGCGCGGGGGACGTGAACGGCGACGGCTACGATGACGTGCTCGTGGGGGCGTACGCCTACAGCTCGTACGCCGGCGCGGCGTACGTGTTCGGGGGTTCGGCCACCGGGGTGGCGAGCGCGGCCTCGACCGCGGCGAGCGCCGAGTTGACCGGCCCCGCCAGCTCCTACTTCGGGTTTTCGGTGTCGGACGCGGGCGACGTGAACGGCGACGGCTACGACGACGTGATCGTCGGGGCGCGCCTCGCCGGCGGCTCCGACGGTAGCGCCCACATCTTCGAGGGCTCGGCCAGCGGGGTGGCGAGCGGGGCATCGACCACGGCGAACACCACGCTGACGGGCTCGTACAGCGCCTACTTCGGGCAATCGGTGTCGAGGGCGGGGGACACCGACGGCGACGGCTTCGACGACGTGATCGTGGGGGCGTACGGCTACGGCTCGGGGGCTGGGCGGGCGTACGTGTTCGACGGATCGTCCACGGGCGTGGCGAGCGGCGCCTCGACCACGGCGGCCACCACCCTCACCGGCTCGGCCTCGAGCTACCTCGGGGTCTCGGTCTCGGGCGCGGGGGACGTGAACGGAGACGGCTACCACGACGTGATCGTGGGGGCGTACGGGTACAGCTCGTCCACCGGCCAAGCGTTCGTGTACCACGGCGGCGTGGACGCCGACGGAGACGGGTACTTCGCCACCGAGGACTGCGACGACGCCGACGCGTCGATCGGCCTGGAGAGCACGTTCTATGTCGACGCGGACGGCGACGGCTACGGCTCTTCCGCGTCGAGCGTCTCGGAGTGCGGGGCGCCGAGCGGCTACGTCGCGGCCTCCACCGACTGCAACGACGCCAGCGCCGCGATCAACCCCGCCGCCACCGAGGTGTGCGACGCGGCCAACACCGACGAGGATTGTGACACCCTCGCGGACAACGCGGATCCTTCCGCCACCGGCGAGAGCACGTTCTACGCCGACGCCGACGCCGACGGCTACGGCGGCACCACCGCGGGCCTCTACTGCGATCTCCCCAGCGGCTACGTCGCGACGTCCACCGACTGCGACGACACCCGCGCGGCGACCAACCCCGCCGCCACCGAGGTGTGTGACGCGTCCAACCGGGACGAGGATTGTGACACCCTCGCAGATGACGCGGACCCGAGCGCCACGGGGGAGAGCACCTGGTACGTCGACGCGGACGCCGACGGCTACGGCAGCGACACCACGGGCTCCTACTGCGATGTCCCGTCCGGCTACGTCGCGGACACCACCGACTGCGACGACGCGGTGGCGGCGATCAACCCCGGCGCCACCGAGGTGTGCGACGGCGCGAACACCGACGAGGATTGCGACGGCCTCGCGGACGACGCCAGCGCCACCGGCCGGAGCACCTTCTACGTCGACGCCGACGCCGACGGCTACGGCAGTGACACCACCGGCCTCTACTGCGATGTGCCGTCCGGCTACGTTGCGGACACCACCGACTGCGATGACACGGTCACGGCGATCAACCCCGCCGCCACCGAGATCTGCGACGCGTCCAACACCGACGAGGATTGTGACACGCTCGCGGACAACGCGGATCCTTCTGCCACCGGCGAGAGCACGTTCTACGTCGACGTCGACGGAGACGGCTACGGAAGCGACACCCCGGGCCTCTACTGCGATCTCCCCAGCGGCTACGTCGTCGACACCACCGATTGCGATGACGCGATCGCCGCGATCAACCCGGCAGCCACCGAGGTGTGTGACGCGTCCAACACCGACGAGGATTGTGACACCCTCGCGGACGACGCGGATCCTTCCGCTACCGGCGAGAGCACCTTCTACGTAGACGCGGACAGCGACGGCTACGGCAGCGACACCACGGGCCTCTACTGCGACGTGCCGGCCGGCTACGTCGCGGACACCACCGACTGCGATGACACGGTGACGGCGATCAACCCCGCCGCCACCGAGGTGTGTGACACGGCAGACACCGACGAAGATTGCGACGGCCTCGCGGACGATGCCAGCGCCACCGGTCGGCGCACCTTCTACGTCGACGCGGACGGCGACGGCTACGGCAGCGACACGTCCGGCCTCTACTGCGATGAGCCGGGCGGCTACGTCGTCGACACGACGGATTGTGACGACACGGTCCCCACGATCAACCCCGCCGCCACCGAGCTCCCGGGCGACGCGGTCGACAGCGACTGCGACGACACCGAGTCCTGCTACGTCGACGCCGACTTCGACGGCGCGCGCACGGCCTTCGTGGTCGCGTCCCCCGACGTGGCGTGCTCCGCCCCCGGCGAGGCCCTTGCCACCGCCGACCTCGACTGCGACGACACCGACGCCACGGCCTACCCGGCCGCCGCCGAGCTCACCGGCTCGGGCGTGGACGAGGACTGTGACGGCACGGAGCGCTGTTACACCGACGCCGACGACGACGACTACCGCCCCGACGCCACCGCCACGGTCACCTCGACCGACGGCGACTGTGACGACGCCGGCGAGGCGCTCGCCAGCGCCCTGACCGGGGACTGTGACGACGCCTCGACCGCCTACAACCCCGCCGCCGTCGAGTCCGACTGCGCCGATCCCCACGACTACAACTGTGACGGCTCGGTCGCGTTCGACAACGCTGACGGCGACGCGTTCGCCGCGTGCGAGGAGTGCGACGACACCAACGCCTCGGTGTACCCAGGCGCGATCGAGCTCCCCGGCGACGGCATCGACGGCGACTGCGACGGCGTGGACCTCTGCTACGTGGACGCCGACGCCGACGGCTACCGCACGGATGACACGAGCACGATCCTGGGCACGACCGTGGCGTGTGACGGGGAAGGGGAGGCGTCCGACCTGGACCTGGCCGGCGACTGCGACGACGCCGATGTCACCGTGAACCCCGCCGCGATCGAGACCCTCGGCGACGAGCTGGACGCCAACTGCGACGGCGCCGAAACCTGCTACGTGGACGCCGATTTGGACGGCTACCGCACCGAGGACGGCGCCACCGTGGCGTCCGCGGACACCGACTGCACCGACGCGGGCGAAGCCCTCGCCAGCGCGGGCACCGACTGCGACGACACCAACGGCGCGATCAGCCCGTCTGGCACCGAGTTCGCGGGCGACGAGGTCGACGGCGACTGTGACGGCGCGGAAACCTGCTACGTCGACGCCGACGCCGACGGCTACCGCCCCGACGCCACGTCCATCATCGCGAGCGCCGATGTCACCTGCGTCGACGCCGGCGAAGCCCGCGCGACGGACCCGACCACCGACTGTGACGACACCGACGCGAGCGTGAACCCCGACGGCCTCGAGCTGGTCGGCGACGCGATCGACACCGACTGTGACGGCGCCGAGCTCTGCTACGCCGACGCGGACGACGACGGGTATGTCGATGGCACGGGCACCACGATCGACTCCCTCGACGCGGATTGTGACGACGCGAACGAAGCGCTGGCCACCAGCAGCGCCGGCGACTGCAACGAAGCGGACGCGGCCTACAACCCCGGCGCGACCGAGAGCGACTGCACGGACCCCAACGACTACAACTGCGACGGCTCGGTGGGCTACGCGGACGCGGACGCCGACGGCCACGCCGCGTGCGCGGAGTGCGACGACGGCGACGCCACCGTGTTCCCCGGCGCCACGGAGCTCGCGGGCGACGGCGTCGACCAGGACTGTGACGCCACGGAGACCTGCTACGTCGACGCGGACGACGACGGCTACCGCCCCGATGCCACGAGCACCATCGAGAGCACCAACCTCATGTGTGACGGCGCGGGCGAGGCGGTCGCGAGCGATCCCACCACCGACTGCGATGACACGAGTGTCAGCGTGAACCCCGCCGCCGCCGAGGTCGCGGGCGACGAGGTCGACCAGGACTGTGACGCCACGGAGACCTGCTACGTCGACGCCGACGACGACGGCTACACCGCCGACGGCGGCGCCATCGTCGGCAGCGACGATCTGCTCTGCGACGGCGCGGGCGAGGCCCTGGCCGGCGCCCCCGCGGGCGACTGCGACGACGCGAGCGCGGTGTTCAACCCCGGCGCGCTCGAGGACGACTGCACCGACCCGACCGACTACAACTGCGACGGATCCTCGGGCTTCGTGGACGGGGACGGCGACAGCTTCGCGGCGTGCGAGGAGTGCGACGACGCGGTCGGCACGGTCAACCCCGACGCGGACGAGGTGTGTGACGGCGCCGACAACGATTGTGACGGCACGATCGACATCGACGCGATCGACGCCACCACCTGGCACGCGGACGCCGACGGCGACGGGTACACCAACCCCGGCGATGTCATTACCGCCTGTGACGCCCCCGAGGGCTACGCCGCGGAGGCGGAGGCCGACTGCGACGACGCGGACGCGACCAGCTTCCCCGGCGGCGAAGAGCTGCCCGACGACGGCATCGACCAGGACTGCGACGGCGAGGATGCCATCGGCGAGGACACCGATACGGACGTGCCCGACGACGACACCGGCGATGGCACCGTCGACGAGAAGGACGGCGGCGACTGCGGCTGCGCGTCCACCTCTACCAGCGGCACCGGCCTCGCCTGGTCGGCGGCGCTGGTGGCCCTGCTCGCCGTTCGCCGACGCCGGGTGGGGTAGCGACACCGCTCACCGGGCGCGGTCGGCGCCGCCTCGGCGCCGGGCACCGCGCCCATCGTGGGTCGCCCAAGGCCCGCTCCCCGGCAGGCGCAAGGGCGGACTGCGCTGGCCGAGGAGCACGGGCGATCCAACCGCCCCGGAGCTGTCCCTACTCGCCCGAGCCGTAGAAGAGGTAGGCCGCGCCGACCGTCGCCAGGCTCTCGTTGGAGGTGCCCGGCGCGCCCAGCATGAAGTCGTCGTACCCGTCAGCGTCCACGTCCCCGACGATGCGGCCCGACGCGCCGAGCAGGTTGCTCGCGGCCCCGAACCAGCTCGCGTCGGCGGTCGTGAGCGAGAGGTCGCCGACGGTCGGGCCATACAGGAGCGCCGCCGCCCCCGCGTTCACGGTGGTCGCGCCGCCGAGATCGTGGTTGGGTGCGCCCACGATCACGTCGTCGAAGCCGTCTCCGTCGATGTCGCCACGACCGCTGACCGACTTGCCGACCATGTCGGTTGCGCCCGACCCCGTCACCGTCGCGACCGCGTCCAACGCCGTGATGCTCGAGCTGATCGGCCCGAGGTAGAGGTAGGCGCGGCCCACGTCACTGGCGGTCTCGTCGTACCCGTCCGCCCCGATGATGAGGTCCTCGTAGCCGTCGCCGTTGTTGTCGCCGGCGTTGGCGATGGAGTGGGTGTAGACGCTGGTGGTGTTGCTGTGGGCGATCAGCGCGCCCATCCCGGTGATGGAGAAGTCGGCGTCGGCGCTGGTCATCGACCCACCGAAGCCGGCGCCGCCCGCGAACACGAAGGCGCCAGTCGTGCTGTAGGCCAGCCCGACGATGTCCGGAACGCCGTCACCCGTGAGGTCGATGTCGTCCGCGAACCCCGCGCCCGCGCCCGCGGACGTGATGTTGGCCAGGAGCGCCGTGGAGCCCGTGACGTAGGTGCCGCTGGGCGTGGCTCCCGACAGGACGGTGCCCGAGACGGCCGTCGAGCCGCCCGACGAGACCGCCCAATCCGCGATGCCGTCGTCGTCCACATCGCCCACCTGCTCGATCTGCCCGCCCGCGAACGCGTTCGCGGCCACGCCGGAGAGCGTGATGTAGGCGCTCGAGGCCGTGTAGTTGCCCTCGATCTCGGAGCCGCCCTTGAAGAGGCACACCTCCCCCGCGTCCGTGAAGCCGTAGTTCGCGGCGTAGGCGCCGATGATCAGCTCGTCGGCGCCGTCGGCGTCCACGTCGTCCAGCATCGCGACGCCCTGGCCCGAGCGATCGCCGCTGTTGGTGCCGGTGGACACGGTGAAGGTGGCCAGCGCGGACGCGAGCGTCGCCGTGAGCCCCGTGGCCGAGCCCGTGAGCAGGTACGTGCGCCCGGTGTTGGCGGTCGGCGTGGTGCCGAAGTCGTAGAGCCGATCCGCGAGGAGCACGTCGGCGTAGCCGTCTCCGTTGATGTCCTTGCCGCCCGCGAGGCCTCCGCCGAGGGAGCCGGTGGTGGTCGTGCTCACGGCGCCGATCGAGGTGCCCGTGTAGGTGCCCGACGCATCCGCGAGCGCCTCGCCGCCGGACCAGTCGCGGCAGGTGGTGCCCTCGAAGCAGTCGTTGTCGACGCCGTCGCCGCACACCTCTTCGGCGCCCGGGTTCGTCGCGGACGCGCCGTCGTCGCAGTCCCCCACGTCGGCCGCGTAGCCCACGGGCTGATCGCAGCTCATCGTGGTCGGGTCCGCGATGCCGTACCCGTCGCTGTCAGCGTCGGAGTACCAGGTCGAGGCGCCAGTGACGGAGGGGTCGGCGTCGTCCGCGAGGGCGTCGCAGTCCTCGTCCACGTCAGCGGCGTCGCACACCTCGGTGGCGCCGGGGTTCACGGCGAGGGTGGCGTCGTCACAGTCCCCGTCGAGGGCGACGTACTGGGCGGGCGCCTCGCACTCGAGCGCGCTCACGCCGGGGTTGCCGTAGAGATCGCCGTCGAGGTCCTGGTACCAGGTCACGAAGTCCGTGGCGCCGTCGTCCACGGAGCCGTCGCAGTCGTCGTCCTCGCCGTTGCAGGTCTCGGTGCCCATCGGGTTGACGGCGGCGGCGGTGTCGTCGCAGTCCTGGTCATCGGCCACGAAGCCGTCAGGCTCGTAGCAGGCCAGGTCGGTCGCGGTGGGATCGCCGTAGGTGTCGCCGTCGGCGTCCGCGTACCAGGTCGTCACGTCGGTCGCGTCGTCGCCGTCGGTGGTGCCGTCGCAGTTGTCGTCGATCGTGTTGCACGTCTCGGCGGCTGCGGGGTTCACCGCGCCGAGCGCGTCGTCACAGTCGGTGGCGTCCGCGACGTAGCCGGAGGGCTGGGCGCACGCGCTCGTGGGGGTCCCGGCGTCGCCGTAGCCGTCGAGGTCGGCGTCGGCGTACCAAACGGCCGCGTCGGTCGCGTCGGCCTCGTCCACCGTGCCGTCGCAGTCGTCATCGTCGCCGTTGCAGGTCTCGGGAGCGCCCGGGTAGGCGCTCGCGGCCGTGTCGTCGCAGTCGGTGTTGTCGGCGACGTACCCGGCCGGCAGGTCACACGCGGCGAGGCCGGTGTCCGCGGCGTCCCCGAAGCCGTCCCCGTCGAGATCGACGTACCAGAGCGTACCGCCGTCGGCGGCGAGATCGGCGTCGTCCGCGAGGCCGTCACAGTCCTCGTCCACGTCGTCCGCATCGCAGAGCTCGGTCGCGCCCGGGTTGATCGCGGCGACGGCGTCGTCACAGTCCTCCGCGAGCGCCGCGGAGCCCGCGGGGAGGTCGCACGAGGCCACGCCGGGGTCCGCGTCGTCCCCGAAGCCGTCCCCGTCCGCGTCGACGTAGGAGAGGGCCTGCCCGATCACGCCGGCGTCGGCGTCGTCCACGAGGGCGTCACAGTCCTCGTCCACGTCGGCGGCGTCGCACACCTCGGTGGCGCCGGGGTTCACGACGCTCGCGGTGTCGTCACAGTCGGTCGCGTCCGCGCCGTAGCCCTCGGGGGCGTCACACGCGGCGAGGCCCATGGCGGCGTCGCCGTAGCCGTCCGCGTCGACATCGGCGTACCAGGCGCCCGCGTCGAGCGCGTCGGCCTCGTCGAGGCTGCCGTCACAATCGTTGTCCGCGCCGTCGCAATACTCGTCGGCGCCGGGGAAGGTCGTCGCCGCGGCGTCGTCGCAGTCTTCGCACGCGGCGTACCCGTCGCCGTCGCCGTCCGCGTAGCCGACCGAGCCGTCGCAATTGTAGTCGTTGGGATCGGCGCAGTCCGACTCGTCGGCGTCGGGGCGGTACGCCACGTCCGCGTCGTCGCAGTCCCCCGCGAGCGCCGCGTAGCCATCGGGCTGATCACAGGCGGCGAGGCTGCTGCCCTCGGTGCCGAAGGTGTCGCCATCGGCGTCCACGTACCAGGTCGCGGCGTCGGAGAGGGAGGGGTCGGCGTCGTCGGCCGCGCCGTCGCAGTCCTCGTCGAGGTCGAGGCTGTCGCACACCTCGACGCCGCCGGGGCTGACCGTGGCGCGGGTGTCGTCACAGTCGGTTCCGTCGGTGACGCCGAGGCTCGGGGCGGTGCAGGTGTCGACGGCGGTGGCGGGGTCTCCGAAGCCGTCCCCGTCCACGTCCGTGTACCAGGTGGCCGCGCCGGTCGTGCTGTCGTCGGCGTCGTCCACGAGGCCGTCACAGTCCTCGTCGACCGCGCCGTCGCACACCTCGGCGGCGGCGGGGTTGACCGCGGCGTCGGCGTCGTCACAGTCGGTCGCGTCCGCGACGGTGCCGGCCGGGGCCTCGCACGCCTGGACGCCCGTGGCCGCATCGCCGTAGCCGTCGAGATCCGCGTCCGTGTACCAGGTGCCGCCACCGCTCGCGCCCTCGTCGATCACGGCGTCGCAATTGTCGTCCACGCCGTTGCAGACCTCGGCGGCGCCGGGGTTCACGGCGGCGGCTGCGTCGTCACAGTCATCGGCGTTCGTGACGGATCCGACTCCCGGCGTACACGTCTCGACGGCGTTGTCGCCATCCCCGTATCCATCGGCGTCGGCGTCGAGCCACTCTGTCGTCGGGCCGCCCACGGCAGCATCCGCGTCGTCACAGTCCTCGTCGGTGCCGATCCCGTCCCCGTCGACGTCGTCGAGGTTCACGCCGGGACCGGTGTCCTCGGTGTCTCCCGTCTCCTTGCCGGCGTCGTCACATCCAGGAAGGAGGCCGACAAGGGCGGCGAGGAACAGCGTCGAGAGGCGCATGGGGGCTCCAAAGGGGCGCGGACCCTACACGAGACCGAGCCGATCCGCCACCGTCCCGCCGTGACGGTTCGCCGTCGGCAGTGCTCCGTACCGAGTCAGTCGGGAACCAACGATGTATCAACTGATACATCGTCGTAACCGCTGGAGCGACTCGGGGTCGAGGGTCGCGGCAGATGGGATGAGGCGGCCGGCGCTCCAGGCGGCGCGCCGCCTTCCTGGTGGTCGCACGGGGCGACGTCGACACGGCGGACGACGTGGTGACCGTCGTGGGCGACATCGCCGCCGCCGCCGCGTCAGCATAGGCCCTTCGGCAATGCGTTCAACCATTATCGTGTCGGGAGGGCTGCTCCTCGCGTCGGCCACGGGGTGTGTGACCTATCGGGAGCGGGTCCACCAGGCGGTGCTCGCCGCGGACAATGACCGGCTGTACGATCTCAAGGGGGTGCTCCGGCGCAAGCCCACACCCGAGAACTGCCTTGCCTTCCTGGAAGAATGCGCCACGGTGGCCCCCCTGAACTACGTCTGCAAGAGCGAGGCCCATTATGGGACGGAGGAGTGCGTCGGGGTGTTTGTTCCGTACGGCGATCTGTCCGTGCCGATCCGGTCGGCCTTCTGGGAGCTGCAGCGGGTCGCGCTGGCCGAGCAGGGCGTGAACGTCGCCGACGAGTTGGCGGTCAACGCCGAGCTCGAGGCCGCCCTCGCCCGTCCGTGGCGGGTCGACGAACGGCTCGCGCTCCTGAGGCGCTTCGGCGCCTTTTACACCACGCCGCAGCCGGGCGTCCTCGCGTGGGACTACACCGATGACAGACTCCGGCGGAATGGCGCGTTGGAATTCCTCGACGCGCGCGCGAGCCTGGGACAACGCGCCATCGATGCCACGGCCGAGGCGTTGAGGATCGGCCTCGACGATCGGGCCACCCGCGTCGCGCTCTACAACGCCGCGATGCACGTGCAGGGCAATCGCACCCGCCTCGACGAAGCCTTCGACGCCGCCGATCTCGCTGAGCGGGACCGCGACCTGAACGCGCTCGACACGCTCCGCGCGACGGGCGACGTCCTCGCCTGGGTCCGCTCGGCGATCGCCCACGGACTGATCAGCGAGGCGAGGGGGCAGATCATCCCGGCGACCCGGGTGTTGATCGACGCGGGCGATCCGATGGCCGCGGTGGCGCTCGCGGAGGCGGTCGGAGACCTGCCCCTGGCGAACGCGATCCTCGACGTCGCACCGCCCGAACCGTGGCCGGCCATTCGAAAAGCGGCGCGCGACCTCGAGTCATCGAAGCCGGCGACGACCGCGGTCCTTCGCCGGGCGCTGCAGGGCGCCGGGCGCGACCTGCGTGACCACCCGGCGACCGGTGCCGTTGCGACCTGGCTCGCCGACACGAGCAAACGTGGCGTGGCGAGCGTCGACTCGTGCCCCGGATCACTGGAAACGGCGACGATGGTCGTCCGGGGCATCTCGTGCGGGGAGGACGTGGAATACGAGTGGAGCCACGTGGAAGGGAGCACGTCGGTGTCCACCGCTCAGTACCTGGATGGCTCGGGTCGGTACACCGGTACGACGACCACGACGACGCCCAGCCGTGACTACCTCGACGAGGAGGAGTTCCTGACGGTCACCGGCGAGTTCGAATTCTACTTCGGCACCCACCGGGTCCGGGTGCCGATCGCGTCCCGGCGGGAGACGCCGGACGCGAGGAAGGCAAGGTATTCCCGGCCCGCCAGCCGGGGGCCAGCGCCCACCTCGAAGTTCTACGCCGACATCCTCGGCATCGCCAACGCCGAGATCGTCGGCGCCCGAGCGGCCCTGCTCGACCGCACACGCCGTGCGCTCGACGCCGTGCGCGGCCGTCCGGAAGGGGACGAGTGGGCGGCAGAGCTGCTCCTGCTCAGCGATCGGGATGAACCGGCGGCGATCGAGCACTTCCGTGGGCGCTTCGGGCTCGAGACCTGGTAGCTCGACGATAGCGTCGCAAGTCGGAGGAGGCGGGGTAGGGCTCGCGTGAGAGATCCCGCTCCGCGTGACGACCACGGTCCGGAGGCCCGAGGTGTCCTGACCCAGGCGCTCGAGCTCGACGCGGCCGGGTAGCCGGGAACCGGCAGCGGAGACACTGGCCCAGGGATCTCCGGAAAGAGTTGATGCTTCTGCGAGCGCCAGCCATGGCCTGCCGGTCCTTCCGCGTTCCGTCGTGCCCGCCCGGGCGGGCTTGACCGCGTCCTCCGCGGGTCTAGACCTTTCGTGACAGCCACCTCATTTCGAGGTGACTGCGCGCGGATCCCACCGGATCTCGCGCCGATTGGCTGATGTTCGAGCTCCGCGCCTCGCGGGGCATGGGGGGAATTTGTCATCTCATCGTCCCCGGGCGTGGGGCCCGTATCTCGTCATAGGCAGCGTGCTCGCGCTGGCCCTCTCCGTGCCCGTCCTCGCCCAGGAAGGGGGCACCATCCTGAACCCGACGGTGCCGCGCGAGCTGCCGGTAGAGATCGAGACGGAGCTCGCGCCGGCTGGCTCCCTCAAGCAGGCCCCGCTGTGGAAGGAGACCGTTCAGCTCCTGGAGGACCCGTACTCCGCCCCGGTGCGGCGACCCTCCTTCCTCCCTCCTGGGTGCAGCTACGCAGTCGGTGCGAGTCTGCCTTGCGACGATACGCTCATGCCCGAGCTCAACGTCTATCCCCTCGACTACGCGCCTCTCACCGGTCAGACGCTCCGCCTTCGGACCTCCGACGGCGAGATCAGTTGGGACCAGCCGGGCCCCCTGTTCGACCCGGACGAGGTGGTCGACGTGGACGCGAACAACACCCCGCTCGAACTGCGCACGATAATCGGGGAGCTGTTCATCGACGACGACGACAACCTCGTCGTCTCCAACCCGGACGACGATCCGCGGATCCCACCCGACGGCACGATCGTCGCGATCCCGGCCGTCGTGGACGGTGTGCTCTTTGCGTTCGACGAGGAGACCGGCGAGCTCGAGGAGGTGGTGGAGCTCGAAACGCCAATCAGCGAAGTGGACTTCTTCCGTGGCGCGACGGACAACCAGGGCATCCCTGCCGCCCTGCAATCTTTCGCGAAGGGGCGCCCGGCGGCCGAAGTGCTCGGCAAGGCGCTGTTCTGGGACATGCAGGTCGGCAGCGACGGCGTCCAGGCCTGTGGGACCTGTCACTTCAGCGCCGGGGTCGACAACCGAACGCGCAACCAGCTCAACCCTGATCACCTCGGCGGGGATCTCGCCCTGGACTTCAACGGGCCGAACGAGGAGATCGAGGCCGCGGACTTCCCGTTCCACGGCCTCGCGGATCCGGACATCCCCGGCGAGGACCTCGTCAACCCGGGCAACGTCACCCGGGACTCGAACGACGTGATGTCGTCGATGGGTGTGCGCTTCACCCTGTTCGTGGACATCCCCCCGCCGGGGACGGGCGCGTTCGCTCCGGCGTTCAACGGCGTTCGGGCGCTCCGGCCTGACCTCGGCAGCGCCTCACCGGACCCAATTCCCGCGTTCGTCGACCCCGGAACGAACGTTAACCTGCGCCGCGTGGAGCCCCGCAACACGCCCACGATGCACTCAGCCGCCTTCAACTTCGACAACTTCTGGGACGGGCGCGCCCGCTTCCACTTCAACGGCGGAAGCGTTTTCGGCCCCTCCGACCCAGCGTTCCACCTCTTCGTCGACCCGGGCACGCCGGGTCCCGGCGGCGGCCCCCTCCAGGGCACGACGAACGGGCTCGTCCGGCCTGAGCTCCTCGAGGAGGATCCGGACGTGGCGGCCCAGCCGGTCCGTATCAAGTTCTCGAGCCTCGCCTCCCAGGCCGTGGGCCCGCCGCTCTCCGACTTCGAGATGTCGTTCTCGGGCCGTAGCTGGGCGAAGATCGGCAAGAAGATGCTGCAGGGCGGCGCTCGATCCGCGAACAGCGTGACACCGCTGGCGAATCAGCTCGTCGCCACGACCGACAGCGTGATGGGGCCCTGGTCCAACCAGGGCGGCACCAACTGTGTAACGCTCGGCCGGCCGACCGCGGTCAACCGCCCCGGACTGTGCGTGTCCTACGTCGAGCTCATCACGCTCGCGTATCCGCACCGGTATTGGCACAACAGCGGCCAGCACTTCAACATCGTCGCCGACGCCACCGATCCCTTCGACGGCGTCCGCCTGCAGGTCGCCCCGGGCGCTTCCAACCCGACGAACCGGCAGCAGGTCAACCAGATGGAGGCGAATTTCGCCTTCTTCTTCGGGATGGCGGTACAGGCCTACGAGCAGCTCCTCATCCCCGACGACACGCCTTTCGACCGGTTCATGGACGCGAACCCGCTCGCGGCCAATGGCGTGGGCCAGCCCGGCGAGCAGGGAACCCTTCCGCCGGATCGGATCCCAGAGCTCGTCGGACCCATCACGCTCGTCGACGGGTTCGGGGAGGACGAGCTCTTCGGGTTCGACATCTTCTCGGGCGCCAACCTGACGGCCGCGCTGGACGTGGGGTCGGCACGCAACCCCGAGGGGGTGGGCTCCAACCCGTTCCTCCGCACGGGCCGGTGCATGCTCTGTCACCTCGGGCCGGAGCAGACCGATCACACCAGCAACGTCAACCACGGCCTCCTCATCTCGGACACCGAGTTCGAGTTGCCGCCCCCGGGGGAGCCGGAGCCCACGGGCCCCTTCCGTACCATCTCCGGCCTGATGCTCGAGGAGGAGGTCGAGGAGCCGGCGCAAGACGGCGTGGAGGTCGAGAACCGGAACATGGCGCTCGTCGACGATCCGGGCACCCCCTGGCACGAGGGTCAAGTGGGCGAGCCGAACGGCATCGCCTTCGGAGACAACGGCATCTACAACGTCGGGCTCAGGCCCACGGCCGAGGACGGCGGCCGCGGGGAGGACGATCCCTTCGGGTGGCCCCTCTCTCTCTCGGCGCTCGCGATGATGAACCTCGCCGGACCGGACTTCGAGCCGTGTGACGATGCCGGCGACACGCCGTGCGCGATGCCGAACTTCGACCCGAGCTTCGGCCTCGGCGGGGGCCTCTTCGAGGAGACGGGTGGAGGGCTCCCGTACCCCGGAACGACCCTCACGCTCCAATCCATCAACCCCGGGCTGGCCATGGCGCCGCTCCAGCCGCTGATGCCCGACTACATGGCCCCGTGGCTGAACAACATGCCCGCGGGCGAGCTCCACCCGGAGGTCGACGAGCTCGCGTTCGCGCCGAACACCCTCACTCCCGACACGCCCTTCGCGGAGTACGGCGAGATCCTGTTCGGCTCCGACCTGCACTGCGGGATCTTCGATCCCACGCTGTTCGGAAACGTCGCGCCCAACTTCGGGTGGGGTCCGGCGTGTCCGAACTCCCAGAGCGCGATCCCGAACAACTTCGAGAGCCCGCTCAACGGCAGCACCCCCTTCGAGAATCGGGTGGGGCGCAACGGCGCCTTCAAGGCGCCTCAGCTGCGAAACATCGCGCTCACGGGGCCGTACTTCCACACCGGCAGCTACCTCACGCTGCGCCAGGTCGTGGACTTCTACCTGCGCGGCGGCGATTTTCCTGTCACCAACGACGACGACCGTGATCCCAACATGGTGGACGCGTCGGTCCAGGCCTTCGGGTTCGGCACCACCATCGGTTTGCCCGCGCAGTTCGCGGATGGCATCCCCGACACGCTGTCCCAATACGGCGTGATGCCGGACACCACGGCGGCGACGCCCGAGTACGCGACCAAGGAGGACGCGACCGAGTCACTGGTGAAATTCCTGCTCGCGCTCACGGATGGCCGGGTGGATCAGGAGCAGGCGCCGTTCGACCGGCCGGAGCTCTTCGTGCCCGTCGACGGGCGCGCGGGCGTCAACGCGGGCGGCCGCGCCGCGCTCCTCGCCGACCCCATGTTCCTGCACGTCGAGGCCGTCGGCAGTGAGGGGCACCCGGAGCCGCTCGAGGGCTTCCTCGGCATCTCGAACACGCCGATCCCCGGAGACGGGAACGACCACTTCGACCGCTTCTAAGCGCGTACGTTGACGCCGCCCCCTTCCCGCTCGGGAGGGGGCGGCTTTCCTTTCTCTTGTTCTCCTCCTTCCCCCCGGTGAGCAGATGACACGATTGCCCCTCCTTCTCCTCGCGCTCCTGGCGACCCTGGCGCATGCGGCCCCTTCGGCCGACCCCGTGCCCGGCCGCGAGGCCTCAACCCTCGGAGCCGGCAAGGGAGGCTCCTCCAAGCTCGGCGCGCTCGTGGTGTCTTTCAAGGTAGACCCGCGGCTGACGCAGAGCCTCTACATGGGCGACAGGTGGGTCTCGCCAGACCGATTCTCCCTCTCCGGAGGGAAGGACAGTGCCACCATCGAGGCGCGGGTGGAGGGACGCGATGCCCGCGGCATCGGGCGGCCGGTCACCGCGACGTGGACCACGGCGGACCCGACGCTCCTCACGGTTTCGCCCACGGAGGGTGACGCGGTCACCCTGACGGTGCACGGCCCCGGCAAGAGCACCGTCCGGGTCGACGGCGGGGGCATTACCCAAGTGCTCTCGGTGGACGCGACTCTTCGGGGAGAGGTGCTCGTGGTGGAGATCCGCCGGTAGCAGTGACGAGCATGTCCCGGGAGGGCGGGGTGTCGCAGCGTCCCCCCGCCCTCCCGGTGCTGCTCCGCCCTGAACGCCTCGTCCGTCAAGCTCTCGAGGAACCAATGGGGAACCGATGATACGAGAGGACGGACGAGCTCGATAGCTTGTGCCACATTTCGCGAGCTCTGCCGGGCAAATAGGACTCTACTGCCCCAGCCAGATCCATACGGCGCCGCGGTTGCTCACGTAAGTGGCGTCGCTCGCGTAGTCGTGGAGCATGCCGCCCATGGCGATCTCGTCCTTCCCGTCGCCGTCGCTGTCCGGCACCGCCGCGACGGCGTAGCCGAGGTAGTCGCCGGCGTTGGTGCCGATCCAGCGCGCGCCGTCGGTCGTGAGGTCCACCGTGCCGCTGATGGGGCCGTAGGCCACGTACACGGCGCCCGCGTTGGCGCCGCCGGTGTTGTCGTCGTAGGAGCTTACGAGCACGTCGATGGTGCCGTCGCCGTCGAAGTCGCCGGCGTCGAGCGCCTCCATGCCGATCGTGTCCATGCCCATGTTCCCCACGACCTTTCCGTCGGCGTACGTCTCGATCGCGCCGGAGCCGGGGGTGGTCACGACGTAGATGGTGCCTTCGCCGTAGCCGGTGGGGCTCGCGTAGGGCGCGGACACGACGAGGTCGTCGTAGCCGTCGCCGTCGCTGTCACCGGGCAGGACCGCCCGGTTGCCGACCATGTCGCTCTCGTACGTGCCCGTCATCTTGAGGTCGGCGGAGGCGAGGCCGAGCGAGCCCGACACGGGCCCGTACACCACGTAGGCCGCGCCGATGTCGATGGTGGCGGAGTCGAGGTAGGGGGCGCCGACGACGAGGTCGTCTACACCGTCGCCGTCGATGTCGCCGCCGCCGGCGAGGCTCGTACCGGCGTACTGGTTGATGGCCTCGCCGGTGATCGTGGCGCTGGAGGACGTGGCCAGCGCCGAGTACAGGTAGACGGCGCCGCGCGCGCTCAGGTAGTCCTCGTCGGCGCAGAACCAGTCGCCGCCCGCGGTGGCGTCGAAGCTCCCGCCACGCGCGGCGTTGGTGCAGCTCGGGAAGTAGCCGTCCTCGCCGCTCAGGTAGGAGAAGCTCCCCGAGTCGCCGCCCTCGTACAGGAGCCACTCGTCGCCCACGTCGAAGTAGGCGAGCAGCTCGTCGTCGCCGTCCCCGTCGAGGTCGCCGAGGTTGCGGACCTGCTGACCGAAGGTCTGGCTGCCCGCGAACGTCGAGGCGCCGTAGAGGAAGTCGTCGTAGGTCGTCGGGGCCTGGATCCCGGCGGTGAAGGGACCGTAATAGCCGACGACCGTGCCTTCGTAACCGTACGTCGGGAACCGCGAGGAGCCCACCACGAGGTCGCCGACGCCGTCACCGT